>CAZMVZ010000008.1:0-48731 GCA_964570065.1 uncultured Candidatus Poseidoniales archaeon | reverse complement strand
ACTGTTGTTTTTTGCTGCATCAACAATCAGAGCAGTGGCATCTTCCTCAGCCTCTCGAGATCTGGCTGGTAGAGCTGACGGATGTCATCCAGCCCCAGTATGAGCATCGCGAGCCTCTCGAGACCCATGCCCCAAGCGCATACGGGCCACTCGGTACCAAGTGGCTCGGTTACTTCCGGCCTGAAGATTCCCGAACCACCAAGCTCCAGCCACTCCCCCTTCCAGAGGATGTCGACCTCGGCGCTCGGCTCGGTGTATGGGAAGTAAGCTGGCCTGACCCTAACATCGGGGTATCCCATCTTTGCATAGAATGTCTTGAGAGTTGAGATCAGCATGGGGAGGTTTGCATCTGGCTCGTGTATGATCCCCTCGATCTGGTGGAACTCTGGCATGTGGGTCCTGTCAATCGTCTCCTGGCGGAACACCCTTCCGATGCCGAAGACGCGCGAAGGCTTACTTGGGTTATCTGCGATGTGCCTCACGGTGTTCACGGTGGTGTGGGTCCTTAGAAGGGCCCTCTGTGACTCGTCTCTGTCGAATTTCCCCCCCCACCCCTTGCTCCCAGTATCGTGACCGTGCTCGTGGACCCTGGCCCAGAGGTCCAAGTAGGGATCTTCGACCTCGACTTTGCTAGGCTTGTCGAGGTAGAATGTGTCCTGCATTGTCCTAGCTGGATGTGATTGCGGGATGAACAAGGAGTCCATGTTCCAACCTGCCGACTGCACATAGTCGCCATCTATCTCTGAGAACCCCATCTCGAGGAAAACCGACCGAATCCGTTCGATTAGTGACTGCATTGGATGACGGCGCCCCCCCGTTGGAGTTGGTGCTGGTGCTTGGACATCGAAGGGCTTGAACTCCCCCCCTAACCAAGAGTCCGTCTGGAGCATTTCAGGAGTCAGTTCCCCGATCAATTGATTCTCCACCAGTGCTGATTGGTCTACTGATGAGCCGGACTTTGTTAGCTTCCAAGTTCGTGTGGTGGTCTCTTCGAATTCAAGCAGACCGCTGCGGGACGAGAAGTGAGAAATCATCTCTTCGTCTAGAGTTGAGTATTGTACCGGAGCGTTGGATATCGAATTGATGAAATCTGTCCTTCGATCGATTTCCTTCGAGATTTCCTCCTCATTGGAGAAAACCATATTTCCGGACACTATGTCTACCCCCAATCCCTTCAGTATCCCTATCCCTGGTCCGGATTCACTTCTGTCGAATCCTGATGACATTAGAGAAACCATGGTCCTCTGATCCTCTTTCTCGCTTCTTATCCATTCCCAGAGCCTTGATTCGAGAAGGCCGTCCTCTGCTGCCTTTTTGCCCTCTGAGCCAAGGGTGACGAAACTAGAAGTCGATTCTTCGATCTCCACCATTCCTGCCTCCTGCAGGCCCTTGCCTGCTCCAGCGACGTGGACTTGGTCATCCCAACCCGTAACTGATAGGAGTTGATCTAGGGACCATTTCTCTTCTGGCTCGGATAACATCCCCTTGAGCATTCTCCGCTCATTGTTGCCCAGATTCATTCCTGCCTCTCCGGCCATTCCAGAAGTAATCGACACTTGACGGTTGCCGAGACCGTGTGTTTCCTCGGTTCATTCTTCCTCGGACCTCCATAGTCCCGTGCCACATGATGGACAAGTGAATTGGCTTGGCTTTTTTCCTTCGACCCAATCGATATTTGCGCATCTTCCACACAAAATCGAAGTTCTGATCGGTTCTTCAAGAGTGGTATCTATTCTGAACATTGCTCGTCCAGCATCGGGCATGAATGAGGGGCTTGGTGTCCAAGACTCATGCGTGGACTCTGTTTTTCCGTCTTCGTAATCCATTGAAAGGCCGAGAAATAGCAAAATTATCCCCCCAATTGACAATGGGGCGGATATTGACATGGCGAACATGGAATTATCGTAGAGAAGAAGGCTGGCCCCCAGTGCAATACAGATCCAAGCGGAAATCACGACATTTAGTCGGCGGTTCGATACTCCGGGAAGTACGCTCATGCGTCTTGGACGATGAGGTTGGATATCAGCACTATTGAGGGGATTAGACATGTGCAGGGTTCAAGTGGGGAGTGGGGTAGCCAGAAGCACGCCTCAGTAGCTCAGCTCGGTAGAGCATCTGATTTGTAATCAGACGGCCGGGGGTTCAAATCCCTCCTGGGGCTCCAGATTATCTTGATGTTGTCATTACTAAAGCAGTGATAGCATAATGAGAATCGCCTTTTTTAGTAATGTCGAACCCGAGAGATTCATGGCCTTTGAGTGCAATATCGATGCTAGAGGCAAGGCATATAGGCTGAAGTATGGCATTTACGGCATTATTGCAGGATTCGTCTTATCCGGAATGCTAATCCTCGCTGACATAGGGATTTGGATGGCGTGGCTAATCCCTGCAGGACTTGTGGCAGGAGGGGCCTTTGCAGTATTCGAGGGATGGTCGGGCTGGTGCGTGGCTAGAGCTCTTGGTTTCTGGACTCCGATTTGAGCCAATCGTCAAATGCCTAGTGACTTACGACCTGATGTGGGCGCGCATATCGTTGATGGTAAATCCCTCAGCTTGGATATTCAGAGAGAAGTGGCCATCGAAGTGTCTGCACTGAAAGAAAGAGGTGTAGAACCCCAGCTTGCAGTTGTAATAGCAGGGGATGACCCAGCAAGTCACGTATATGTCAGAAACAAGGAGAGGGCGTGTGAGCGTTGTGGGATACTAAGCACTAGGGTGGACATGCCCGCAACCTCGACTCTGGAGGAAATTGTCGAAGTTGTTGAACTACTGAATTCTGATTCTAGCATCCACGGAATCCTAGTCCAGAGCCCTGCGCCGGATGGAGTAGACGAGTTGGCCATAGCATCCTCAATACTTCCTCAAAAGGACGTTGACGGTTTTCACCCGGTGAACCTTGGACGCCTAGTTCAAGGTGAGTCGGGGGGTTTGCTCCCATGCACTCCCTCTGGGGTAATCCGAATTCTAGAGGCCAGTGGTGTGGAAATCGAGGGTTCCAGAGCAGTGGTTCTTGGGCGATCCAGGATTGTTGGCATGCCTATGGCGTTGATGCTAGCGCAGAAGGGGAGCGATGCAACGGTTACGATCGCACATTCTAGGACTGCCGAAATAGAGTCGATTTGCAGTGAGGCCGACATACTCGTTGCGGCCGTAGGATCCGCTCACATGGTTGAGGGGCATTGGGTCAAGCCTGGTGCCTTTGTGGTTGACGTCGGGATTTCAAGAGTTGAAGGTAGGCTAGCAGGTGATGTTTCGCCAGAGGTGTCGGATATCGCAGGATGGTTGACTCCCGTCCCCGGCGGAGTAGGCCCGATGACCATAGCCATGCTGATGAGGAATACATTGAGAGCAGTGGAATGGCAGGCAGATTAGTCAAAGATTCCCATCTCAAACTTGGCGTCCTCTGAGGCGTGGACGCGAGGGTCCCAAGGCGGGGAGAATGTCAGATTTACATGAGCGCTTTCTATCCCCTCCGTTGCTAGTGCGGCCCTATGTACCGCAGCCATCAACTCGGGTGCAACGGGACAACCAGGGCTTGTCAGAGTCATGTCCACCTCTACATGCATAGATTCTATCCTTACAGAGTAAATAAGTCCCAAATCGGTCACCTTTAGTTTCAATTCGGGATCCTCCACATTGGATAGCGAGGCCATTACTGCGGATTCGTTGGTCAATCTATAGCCCTCCGGAAAGTATGGTAGCCTCGTCCTTGACCCTCTTGAACATATTCAGGAATCCATTGGCCCTACTGGGCGTGAGGGATGACCTGATGCCCATCTCCTCTGCGAAAACTGGTGACATTTCTGACACATAGGAAGGAGGCATCCCATTTACTGCGATGGATGTGATTGCCATCAATCCCTGTACTATCTGGGCATCGGCACCCCCCCTTAGGATGAAGTTTCCCTCATCATCAAGGGAGCAGGAGACATGTGCGCGGGATTGGCAACCGTGAACCTGGTTGCCTTCGTCCCATTCCTCTGGGGGCAATGGCGAGGGGTTTTTTTTCGCATATTGGAACAGAAGCTCATACCTCTCCATTGAGTCAAAGCAGGCCGAGAACTCCTCTACGATTGGGTCGAGCTTCACGGGCCAGTCCCTGTGCTCAGTCATGAAATGGCGTCGAGACTATCAGACTTGAAAGTGCTCATCACTTGTCAGAAAATCTGCCTACAACATAGTCCAGATGATTTACGAAGGCCTCTGCCTCGTCCATGGTGTTGTACAACCAGAAGGAGGCCCTGTTTGTGGAAGGGACCCCGAGCGCATCCATCAGGGGTTGAGCGCAATGATGGCCCGTCCTGACTGCGAAACCACCTTCGTCGAGGAGAAGGGCTAGGTCCTGGGACTGGATTGAGTCATGAAGGAAGGAGACCGCCCCGCTGCTATCGCTTCTGCTTGGATCCCCATAAACTGTGATTCCTTCAATCTTAGAAATTCTCTCAGCGGTCCATGAGGCTATCTTGTTGATGTGAGAATGGACTTCTTTCATGTCGAACCTTTCCAGCCATTCTACTGCAGCGCCCCAACCTATTGCCTCTGCTATCCTAGGAGTCCCCGTCTCGAACAGTGCATGTCCCTCTTGGAAGGTCGAACCGTCAGTACTGACAGTCTTGATCATCGAACCGCCTGTCATGAATGGGCCCATCTGGCTCATGGCATCTTTCTTTACGAGGAGGCAGCCTATCCCAGTTGGGCCTCCCATCTTGTGAGCAGAAATTGCCACAAAATCGACTCCAGAATCATCGAACCTGATCTTCTCGTGGGGAGCTCCCTGTGCACAATCAAGCAGAACCCTTGCCCCCTGGGAGTGGGATAGTTCGATGATTCTCTCAATTGGGTTCCTAATCCCGAGAACGTTGCTAGTGTGGACCACGCAGACCAATGATGCCCCTTCAACGGCGATCTCGAAGGCGTCCATGTCAAGAGTAAATGAATTGGTGTCTATTGGGACATACCGGACCTCAACGCCCTTCTCCTTCGAAAGTTGCTGCCATGGAACGATATCGGCGTGATGTTCCATCTCGGTTAGAACTATCACATCGTCGGTAGAGAGGTTCTCCCTAGCCCATGCATACGAAACAAGGTTGATCGCCTCTGTAGCGCCGCTGGTGTAAACCATCTGATCGGAAGAGGTCCCGAAGTAATTCGAAATGGACCTCCTAGCGCTTTCCAAGGCAGTGGTCGCCTCATCGGCCAGAGTGTGGTTTGCCCTGTGAGCATTAGAATTGTACTCGCTGTAGTATTCTGACATTGCATCGATAACGCACTGTGGCTTCTGAGATGTTGCTGCGTTATCGAAGTAGACCAATTGCTTCCCGTTTGGAAGTTTCCTGCTTAGTATTGGGAAGTCGGCACGAATAGATTCTACGTCCAGCGACATGGCAATACCCACTACTGCCAGATGGTGATGTGATTTCAAGTCGCGTGTAATGCCGGTTAGGCGATGTTTGTTTCAAAATTGGTGCTCCTGCCGGGATTTGAACCCGGGTCGCCGGGATGAAAACCCGGAATGATGGACCGAACTACACCACAGGAGCGGCATATTTCCGAGTTGCTACTTTCTCATAATCAGTTCTATTGGGGATGCTCGTCGACTGGTCGATCCAAATCATTCCACCAATTGTTCAATGGTACGAATAACACGACTGAAAACACACCAACTACAATCCAGAATAGGGGCTCTTCGAGCATCTGGACGAATTCTTCCCCCCAGTACCCAACAATCATCACCTCCATACCGAATCTGATGCCCCGTCCAAAAATACCAGCTGAAATGAAAGTGCGGATATCCATTCTTCCGGCTCCCGCCATCCATGCCAGGAGTTTGTATGGTATTGGGGAGACGGCAGCGATGAAAACACCGGCATCCCCGTACCTCGCAATCAGTTCATCGAGCTTCCTAGAGAGTGAGGGCTTTGCAAGTTTCTCAACAGCCGGCCTTCCGGCGTAAAGTCCGATTGCATAGCCCCCCAATGACCCTATGACGCTAAACAATGTGGCGACCAAGAAGATTGCCAGAAGCTCGAAATCACTGTTTGAATCCAGTGACATAGGGATGACTAGAAGATCCGGTGGGACTGGTTGGAGTGCTGCCTCCGTGGCAGAAACAACGGCAAGTCCGGCAAGTCCGAACCCACTCCCCCAATCAACGACAGAGTCAGTTATCTGCTCGAGCATGATGATTCGTCGAAAGGTGATGGCATAACCATTACTTCATTCCGTCGTGGGCAAAACCGATAACAGAACTATAATCACCTCTGGGGGGCTATTCCATGTCTAGACCCAACATTCTCGACACTTCGGCACTAATTAACTGGCCGATAGGTGCATTGGATGGGGGTTTTGTGGTTAATAGCCAGAGGGCCGAAGTAGAGCGAATTGCTCCCGAAAGAATGTTGTCAATAGAAGCAGTAAGGGTGAATTGGAGTTCACCTTCACCCAAGTCAGTGCAAGAATCCACCATTATCGCAAGAAATACTGGGGATTTGGATGGCCTCTCAGAGACCGATTTGCACCTACTCGCCCTCGCAATCGAGTTGGATGGGCACATGCACACCGATGACTACAGGCTACAAAACCTCTGTAGTTCAGTTGGCATTAGGTGGTCCCCCATAGAATCCGAAGGAATCTCGGAAGTCTGGAATTGGGAAATTCGGTGCAGGGGTTGTGGAACCGTAGTAGTAGGTTCGGAGAAAACCAGACCTGCAAGCGAGGAAATAGGAAGATGCGTCGAATGCGGTTCGGAATTGAGATCGGTCAAGAAGAAGTAGTCACTCTTGCTCCGAGGAGACTTCGTCTGTCATCCCCCCTCTGTCCATATCCTCAATAGCGGCCATCTCTGAAGCCTCTTTCATCCCCATATGAAACTCGCCCTTGGCTCGACCGACGCCCCTTGCCAGTTGTGGTATCTTATTGGCTCCGAAAAGGAAGATGCCGAAGACCACCAGGATGACGATTTCTGTTGAGCCCAGTGCCATGCTATCAGAGCGTTGTGTGAGGCCCTTCTTCAAATGCTTTGGCATCTATATCGGTCAACCACCGGAAACTGGGGGCAGGAAGGCCACTTCGGCCGTGTCATGGAGCAATCTTGAGAGATCCGGTTCGAGATGCCCGTCAACTGCTACCCTTAGCCCCGATGAGAGCATTTCTACTAGTTCAAATTGCATTGCTAGGTCATTCAGAGAAGTTCCGTCCAAGAGTGATACCTCAATCTCCCTAGTCCCCATTTTCTCAGCCAGTGGGCCGAACATTAGCATCTTTACCTTGATAGCTCGGTTGGACTCGCCTTGATCCTCCATGGAGAGTCCTGTGGAATCAGACAAATCAAGGCACCTGCCCAATTAATAGCCGTCTTCCTTGAATTGGGGCGTTTCAGATGATTAGGGCTGTGGTTTTCGACTGCGACGGGGTGTTGTCCGATAACGGATCATCGTGGCAAATGATTCACGAGCATTTTGGGACCGGTGTGAATGATGGGGGAGAGCATCAGGAGAAACTAGAGATGTTCTTGGATAGAAAAATCTCCGAGGAAGATTTCGTCGCACATGACATTCAACTTTGGAAGGAGGTTAGTCCGGAAATTCACAGGGATGACATCATGAGATGCTATAGCGGAGTGGGGCTAATTGAAGGTGCGAGATCAGTAGTTGAGGAATTACATACTAGAGGGGTTTTCGTGGCAATCGTTTCTTCTGGCGTAGATTTGTTCGTTGGTGCAATATCGAATATGCTGAAAGTGGATGACTGGGTGGCAAATGGATTCGAATGGGATGAAGATGGGTGGCTAGTGAAGGGGCTTCCGACGAGGGTTTTGTCCCACAACAAGGGGTTGATGGTGGAGAAGCTTGCAAGAATAAATGGATTCAATGCTTCCGAGATCATCTCCATAGGAGATTCCAGATCTGACCTTTCAATGATGATTGAGGGGTCTCAATTCGTTGGTTTTAATCCAAGAAGGAAGAGGGCGAAGTTAGCATTCGAAGAGGCGGGCGTGCCAATAGTAGAGGAAAAGGATCTGAGGTTGGTTTGGCCCTTCATTTTCCCGGGCGAGGAACTGTCTGACTAGATGAAGCTGACCGATTCAGTGGCGAATGTATGCAGGTTGACTACGGTGAGAATGCAGGGCTTCGGCTGAAATCCCAACATCCTCTGGAAGTCTGTCTGATCTTGCCAAGTGGAGCTATGGACCATCAATGTCCCCTTGTGGTCGCCGACGAAGTGACCATGGACGTGCCCGGTAACGAAAATATCAGGGACAACTGGGATCACCAAGCGATCCTCTGGTTCTGGGGAAAGTGGAGTCTTGCCGCCCCAAGATGGGGCTAGGTGCCGTCGCTCAAGCATGGCTCGCATTGCCATCTCCGGCTTGGAATAAGTTACCGATCGAAGCGTGGCCACGAAGTCATCTATGCTCTTGCCGTGGTATGACAAGACCCTGACCCCATGTAGGCTGAAGTCGCATGGGTTTCCAACAAATGTTGTGTTGGAATAATCCTGCTGAATCTCAGGGTCTAGTGCTGGCTGTGGTTCTGCTGGGCGAACTGCATCGTGATTTCCAGGGAGCATCACAACGTCAACCCAATCGGGAACTTCTTCCAGCATCCTTGCCAGTTCCCCATACTGGTTGAAGAGGTCTGTTATCGCCAGGTGCCTTTCCTGGCCCGGATAAATTCCCACCCCATCAACCCCATCCCCGCTCAGAACGAAGTATTTCACGGTCCTTGCCAAAGGATCGTTCTTGAACCAGTGAATCATTTTCTCCCATTGAGGCCCTAGGAAAGTCTTGCTACCAAAATGAACGTCCGATAAGAATGCAGCAGAAACCGCCGAATGTTCGCCCGCCTGAGATTTTGAGTGCTGAACTAGGGGGGGTTTGTGGATGTCATTGGCCCACATTATAGGATCTCTTTCTCCCGAAGAGAAGCTACCGCTGACCCCAATGATTTCATCGTTCATTAGACCATCAAGAGATGGGTGTAAAGGGGAGGCTTCTGATGGGGGTTTGAGCATGCAAGTGATTTGTGTGCTCTCGTCTTCCAGAACAAACTTCATCCAGCCATTCTGTGTCCATCTAACATCGCTAGCAAGACCGATAATTGTGAATTCGAGGTCTTTCGTATTGAACCTCTTTCTATTTTGCCAAGCCTCAGAATTGCTAATTGGGCGTCTTGGGAGTACGCCATGAGAAATCATCATGCTCCTAATCTGTGCAAGGCGGCTCCTGAAGCAAGACTGAATGTCGGAAAGCTTTCCTTCTGTGGAAGAGTTGCCGGTGATATCGAAATGAATCTCCACGTCTGATTCTACCTCTGAAGCATCCATTGGGAAGTCGGAGGTGTTGAATCCAGACGAAGCCCTAGGTCGAGGTGGAAAAGATTCAGGAGTACGAATTGGAGCCAATACCCTCCCATGGGAAGACGATTGCTCGGGCCTGGGAAGAGTAGTCTGAGAATTCCGGTTGCTAGGTTCGATTGGTGATACTGGTTCTATGGGGGAAATTGCCAGTAAATCATCAACGGTATCCGCGTCCAAGAGTCGGACCCCGGATGAGTTGGCGGCTTCAATTAGGGGCATCACACTCTGGAGGTTCCCCAATTTCTCCACTGCACTGGACTGAACGATTAACCCGGCTGCGACGAGTTGATTGTATGTCTCTTCCCAATTAGGCGAGTGCATGCGCTGGACGTCGTATGTGGACGCCCTTCATGGTATCGATGAGTAAAATTTGATTTCAAGATTTTTCATCCCAATCAATCAGTGATGCTAGGTCTATTTTCTTTAATGACTGAGAGACTGTTTTCTTCTCCGAGCCCCATGAAATTCCACCTTCCCATTCCTCAGTACCCTGCAAAGATGCCTTGCCTCCTGACTCCTCGTCCTTGTTGATCCCCACAGGGTCGCTACTGAGCGAGGTTTCTCTTTTTGCCCCCTCCTCAACCCTGTCTATTGCTTCCAAAGCTAACCTCAAAGCGAATGATGAGAAAGATCTCTTGTTATCCAAACGATCGTTCTCTCCAAAGTCCATCCTTCTAACTAGGAAGTAGTCCTCCGCAATAACTGCAACATGAACGCGTCCGACTTCCTTGTCCCCAGTTGCCCCGCCCGGGCCAGCGATCCCTGTGACCGCAATAGCGACGTTAGAACCGGACTTGTATCTTGCACCTCTGGCCATCTGAACTGCGACCTTGTGGGAAACTGCTCCCGAGCCATCGTTGTCGAAAGCGGACTTTTCGACGCCCAGTTCCCTCATTTTTGATTCGTTTGAGTATACTATCCAGCCTTGTTTGAACCATGAGCTGGCTCCTGAGATATCAGTTAGCAATGATGAGATTAGCCCGCCGGTACAAGATTCGGCTGTGGAAATTGTCCAATCCTTCTTTGTCAGGCGATGCTTCAGTCTCGAAGCCAAGGCCGCAGCCTCTTCTACCACGGAATTCTGTCTCAGCACACACTATTGACCTTTTCAGTAAAGAAAGGGACAGTATTTGGCACGATTCGATGATAGTTTTTCTTGGTGGGTCCGGCAGGAATTGAACCTGCGATCTTCGCTTTGTAAGAGCGACGTCATAACCCCTAGACCACGGACCCTGTGAGGTCCGAGAGGCAATGCATTCAAATCCTCTATGGTGGTTATCACTGACTAGAGGGAGTTACATTCATGCCGATGTCTGAATTAATCCAGAGGCTTGAGGCGGCAGGAGTTCCTCTGGATGATTTGACAAAATTTGCAATGGAAGACGTCGATCCGGCGGACTTCACTGATTTCGATCTGGATCCCTTCTGGGATGATAGTCCGGTACCATTTCTGTTCACTGGCTTTGGAGCGACGAGAACGATTTCCGCGCCACATATGATAGCAACCCTTCTTCATAACCTTGAGATTATTGAGGGCCAAGACATCATGCTGATTGGTTCAAAGGGCGGTTATCTGGCAGCAATAATAGACAGAATGGTGGGTAAAGATGGCTCGGTGACGATAATAGAACCGCACGAAGAGGTCAGGGAATACACCGAAGAGAGACTTAGTGTACACCAATCTTCTGGAATAATTAGGGTACTTAGGCCACATGACATGGAGAGCAGCGATGAGAATTCAAGAAATTTCGGAAGAATTCTGATAACTGGTTCAGTGAGGGAAATACCCGAAACAATCGAGCACATGGTAGTTGATGGTGGTTTTGTTCTGGGACCATTTGGTGGTCCAGTCCATCAAAGGCTTTTGAAAAAGGAAAAGCAGGGAGACATGTGGTTCGATACCGATCTGGGAGGGGTCGTTTTTGGGCCGATGGATGTGGGAGAGTCGGAATCCGGACCCTTGGATCCAAATTCACTTGCAAATCACATCGAGGATGCCTTTGACCTCGTTGGGGGACTTGTCGAAATAGAGGAAGACACATCCGAAAGAGTCCGGACCCTAATTAGAGCCCTTAGAGAAATGCCTACTGATCTGCCGTTCATCGATGAGGAATCTACAGAGGAGGAAATTATGGAGCACCCAGTGGTAGACCTTCTAATGTCCGAGATTGACTGGTTGGGGCCACTATGGCCAATTTTCAGCGAGTTCCTGTCTATCGAGATAGCGAGCCCAGGATCAGAGGAAGAAATGCCCGATTTCATAGGTGGTCATGAAGACTTAGTTCCTTAAACGGTTGATTGCATTCAAGTCAGGCCGCAGGCTGCATTAGTCTGGAAAGTGGCACAGAGATGGGGGGAAGATGGTCTGAGAGCCTGTGACGGCTGGTCTTGGGATGGAATAGATCACCCTGTAATCCGGCTTGGACAACTTCTTCCTTTGTTATGGACTCCCTGCCACAGTTTGGCCAAACATCGAGTTCTACAGTTTCATCCCCCAGATAATCAACTTGGACGCAAGGGAGGCACTGGAGGCCCAACCTTAGTGCGACTTGGTGTCGGTGATGTCCATCCAATATCACTCCCGTATTCTTGTCAACAACTAGGGGGAGGACATAGGCGTTCCATCGATTTGTCATCTTCTCTAATTCATCGACCTTCTTAGGGCGAGTTAGCTCGTGAGGTCGGAGAATCTCCATTGGCACTAAATCTACCTGCACAGACCTCCGAAGGGCCGTGGTTCAATATATCTGCTCCTCTGGAAGCGAGATTATGGAGGGCGCGCGAAGGCAAATTAGCCTCAGCCTCCTTAGGGAGGAGGACATGATTGTGCTCGATAGACTGAGGGACATTGGCGATGCGTGGATTGTTGGGGGTTGGGTTAGAGACGTACTTTCTGGCTTCTCTTTAGATCAAATTACCGATATTGACGTTGCAACTAATCTAAGGCCTGATGAGGTGAAGTCAATTTTCCCCCGATCAATCATGGTAGGTGAGAAGTTCGGGACTGTCATAGTTAGAATTGACGAGTCTGAAAATGCTGATTACGAGTGCGAAGTAACGACCCTCAGGGAAGATGGAGGTTATTCAGATGGTAGAAGGCCAGAAAACGTTGTCTTTGGTGAAGAAATAGAGAATGACCTGGAAAGGAGGGATTTCACAATCAATGCAATGGCAATAGAGATCAGTGAGAAAATGGTCGGAAATAGGGAACCTGTGGGCGAATTGCTGGATTTCCATGGAGGCGCAGTGGACTTGGAGGCTGGATTACTGAGGGCGGTTGGGGACGCCGAGAAGAGGCTTGGTGAAGACGGTCTGCGAGTTATTCGGGCATTCAGATTCCTAGAAAGAGGCGAGGGGGGCCTCAGGAAGCTAGATCTTGATCTGAGCAATGCGATTTCTTCAAATCTGGAAATGCTAGAAAGGGTCTCGAAAGAGAGAGTATGGGACGAGCTGAGTAGGATCCTTACCGGGGATCACTCTAAGGAGATAGTCGAAATGATGCACACTCATGGGGTTCTGGGCAAGATTCTCCCCCGAATCTCAGTGAACCTTGGGGTTCGTCATTCTCGGGACCATATGGTGAATCTGGCACTAATGTGCAGTTCTGAAACGTCGGACGGATCAGAATTATCGGAGAAGCTTGCTGAAGATTTGAGACTCTCTAGAAAGGAAGCCTCGACCCTATGTCTTCTACATGAGCTCAGAGACTTGGAGCTAGACATCTCTATCAGAAGCGCCAGGAGATTCATGGCCACCGTTCCTGATATGAGCAGGAAGAGGGTCATGGACTATCTTTCGGGTGCTGGAGTGGAAACGGAGGAATTCCAGGCTTGCTACCAAAGTACTGGCGAGTTGCGTGCCGGAAACGCTCCATTGATAGATGGAAACCTTCTTTCTAGTATTACTGGGGTAGAGCCTGGGAGGAAGCTTGGTAGGTTGAAAGACTGGTTACACAGAATACAAGTGGAAGAAGATATAGAAAACAGAGAGGCACTAATCGCGATGGTGGACGAAATCGGATGGGAAGAGTCGGAATTCGAGGATTGGCCTGTTCTTAGTTGGCCTTGAGTCAAATTTCGTTTAGGTAATCGATGTATTCTGATTGATCCAGATACTGGTCCTCATCCCAATCATGAGGTTGCACTATCATACACCATCCGTCTTGGTAAGCCTCCTCGTTTACCAGATCCGGATTATCCTCCACATCACCGTTGAGTTCAATGATCTTGCATGGGAATGGTGCATTGATCAGAACCCTATCTTCACTGCTCCTGATAGTAATCATCAAATCATCCACGTCCAATTCGTCCCCTCTTGAGAGTAGGGCAGGAGGTGCATCGTCGTCGTTTTGTGATTCGTCATCGCCTGCATCGATCTGGAATTCACTATCGTCCTCTGGTTTGGAAAGTACTACTCGAACAATATCGCCATATTCGGCTCTAATGAATTCACTGATTCCGATCTTTACAGTCATTTCTTCATCGTCGTCGTCAAGCGTCTGGATCCATAAGTGATCCAGTGTATATTTTCTGTCATGGGCTATGCTAAATTCGAAATAATCGCCGCTATTCATCTGAGTATCGTCCGCCCGCGGGACAGTTTCCAATTTGAACTATTCGATTGAAGAGAAAATTCTTGTTTCAGAGGGATTAACAATATCTTCTTCATCGGGGATGCCGGGAACATGGATTTTGAAGAGACTGATGAGCAGAGCATGATTCGGGAGATGGTTAGGGCTTTCGCAGAAGAGAAGCTGGCCCCGACGTGCCTCGAAAGGGACAAGGAACAGCGGGCACCAATCGAAGAATGGTTGGAATTCTGCGAAAATACTGGCCTCCAAGGAGTCACCATTCCTGATGATTATGGAGGTAGCGAGGTAGATGCTGTCTCTGAAGCTATCATCATTGAAGAGTTGGCAAGAGTTGATCCTTCTTTCTCAGTGATGTACTGCGTCCATGTCGGACTGTGTTCTATGACCATTGCCTTGCATGGCAGTGAAGAACAGAAGAGGAAGTACCTGCCTAGATTGGTCGGAAAAGAAATCGGCGCCTACTCACTTTCTGAGGCTGGTGCAGGGACAGACGCAGCGGCACTTGGTTGTAAAGCGAAAATCAGCGAAGATGGCATGCACTACTTATTGAATGGAGAGAAGATGTGGGTTACGAACGGATCTAGTGCAGATATCTACGTACTCTTCGCTAAGGACATTGACCATCCCGACTATGGAAAGAAGAAACATGGCGGAACAACTGCATTCATTGTTGAGAAATCGTTCGAAGGATTTTCGGTTGGCAAAAAAGAAGACAAACTGGGAATCCGGTCCAGTGATACTTGCTCATTGGTACTTGAAGACTGCAGAGTCCCGATTGAGAATGTACTCAAGGGGCCTGGAGAAGGTTTTCCGATCGCGATGAATGCTTTGGATAACTCAAGGATTGGAATCGCGGCTCAAGCTCTGGGAATCGCCCAGGGTTCCTTCGAGGCAGCCCTGAACTATGCGCATGAGAGATTTGCATTCGGCAAACCAATCGCGCATCACCAGAGTATTGGAAATTATCTTGCAGAAATGGCCACAAAAACCACTGCTGCTAGACTGATGGTTTACAAAGCTGCATTGGCCAAAGAAAGACATTACGGAGAGGGGGCCCCTCGCCATACAAAGGATGCCAGTATGGCAAAGCTGTTCGCTGGGGACACTGCGATGTGGGTTTCTGAAAGAGCGGTCCAGGTCCTAGGTGGTTATGGTTACACAACTGACTTCCCAGTAGAGAGGTTCTTCAGAGATGCCAAGATTACTCAAATATACGAGGGGACGCAAGAAGTCCAGAGAATTGTGATCAATAGATCCATTTCCCCGGAGTAGTGGTTGGTCAAGTGTTCCCAATAGAGAATATCAGAAGTTGCTTCCCATCGCTAGGAAGAATTGTTGGAGAAAGAGAGGCAGTTTTCTTTGATGGTCCCGGGGGCAGTCAGGTCCCCTCTTCGGTTACTGATGCAATGAACGATTACCTATTGAGTAGCAATGCCAATACTGGAATGAGTTTTGCGACATCATTGGAGACTGATGAGTTGATTTCGGACGTATTACAGGCATGTGCCGATTTCATAGGTTGTGATGACCCAACAGAGATTGTCTTCGGGCAAAATATGACGAGTCTGAACTTCCAACTAGCTGGTGCTCTTAGCAGAACTTGGGGCCCTGGAGACGAGGTGGTAGTAACCAGGCTAGACCATGACGGAAACGTTGGCCCATGGACTCTAGCAGCAGAGTGGTCGGGAGCCACCCTAAGAAAAATCGGGATTAAGTCAGAAGACTGCACTTTAGACATGGAATCAGCGTATGAATCAATTACGGAACGAACAGTTTTGGTAGCCGTAGGTGCTGCTTCCAATCTTTCGGGAACGATTAACGATGTTAAGAAGATCATAGAAATTGCACATGGTGTTGGTGCTGAGGTAGTCGTTGATGCTGTCCATTTCGCACCACATGCACTGATTGACGTCTCTGATTTGGGGTGCGATTTCCTGCTCTGTTCTCCATACAAGTTCTTCGGACCACACCAAGGCCTACTGTGGGGGAAGAAGGAACGTTTGGAGGACCTTCCTGTGGCAAAGTTGAGAGTTGCGACTGAGGAGTTACCATTCAGGTGGATGACTGGGACTCAGAGCCACGAGGGGATGGCGGGGACAAAGGCCGCTATCGAACACATCGCATGGGTCGGGAGAGAGGTCAGTGACAATCCCGATCTAAGTAGAAGAGAAGCCCTAATCGAGGCATTCAGGGCTATTGAGGAGTACGAACAGGACCTTTGCCTACGAATGCTAGAAGGCCTAGGCAGGATTGAGGGGATTGAAGTTTGGGGGATTACCGAACCAAGCAGGATCTCGGAGAGGGCTCCAACTGTTTCATTTACACATCCATCAATGAGTGCAAAGGAAATTGGAGAAAGATTGGCAGAAAGAGGGATTTTTGTATGGGCTGGTAATTTCTACGCTCTGGAGCTTACGGAAGCCCTGGGGCTAGAGCCAGAAGGGGTCCTTAGAGTGGGAGTTCTGCACTACAATTCAATCGAGGAAGTTGATTTCTTTCTTGAGTCGGTTGCAGAAATATTAGAGTGAGTCACTCAATCCACTGGTATCTTCTCTGCCCTTCTAAATCCCCTTCCAAGCCTACGCTGACCAAAGCGAATTCAGTGCTTGGTTTGACAACGGAACGCTTCCTCTTGCCTTTATGCAATGCCTCGTACACCGTCTTATTGATGGCGTGTCGCGTGGATAAGCGTTCAAAAAGATGGAAGCGGGATGCAATCTCCCTCCATCCAGGCTGAACAATTCCCTCGAACACCTTGGCCTTAGCACCTGACCCATACCCGCACAGTCCGATCCTATTAGATTCAATTTCTACATCCTCCAGGTAGTCTGATTCCATGGCAGACATCAACGCAAGGAAGATAGAGCCAGTGTACTGGTTACCGATTAGGCTTGAAGCTCTTTGAGTCTTCTCAATGCGCTCATGAACGAAGACTTGGAACTCGTCGGTCTTTGAAATCAGTCTACGGTAGGAGTCGTTTGCTTTCTCGAATTCCTCGATTCCATCGAGAGTATCTGGATAGTCCGATGGCAACGGCTCCGGACCTATCTCTTCTACAATCTTAGACCACATCGGGAGATTTCGACGGTCATGACGGAATACGTCAGGAAACATCCTCTTACCCTGGAATGCGTATGGGAGGTGGACGATGATGCGACTCCATTGGTTGGTCAGAATCTCATCAGAATCGGGTTCGTATCTCCCCTCATCTATTGCCTTCCGACGGAAATCGATGAAAGCCTGTTTTACCGACTCGGAGTAGCATCGATTGGAAAACTGTCCATCGAAAACTGGAGTATCCTTGTGTATCATAATCTTCTCATTCTCAAAAATCATGTCGTTCTTCTTCTTGGAACGAGGCAACATTTTGAGAATCTTCTCAGCCAGGTTTGAAGTGATGCGGGCTCCAGATTCCTCTGCAAGTTCTAGAACATTCTCTACCACTGTTCTTGTTTCAATCTCCCTCCTGGGCTTGAAGAAATCATGGACTGGCATCGTGGAAACTCCCCAAATATCTGGGATTACCAATAATCTGGGGTTGTGGCGAATTAATATTGCCCCTCCTCCAGCTCCCTGGGTGTATTCCCCAGAAGACCCAAGGTCGTACTTTGCGTTATCAGCGAAAACGACAATCCCTATTCGATTTCGATCCTCTCCCCCCCTAGCCACCCAATCAAGGGTATTATGCATCGCATCCACCGCTCCAATGCAAGCGAATGTCATATCAACAACATCGCAGTTTCTGAAGCAGTTTACACCGAACTTTGGCGAAAATCGCTGTTCCAGCATATCCATGATGTAGGTCGCAGTGGGTTTTGCACCGTCAAGGGCGGATTCAGTTCCAAGATAAATTCGGCCAATTGAAGATGGGTCGAGAGAATTTCTGTCAATCAATCTAGAAACAGCATTCGCCCCCATAGTTGCAGTATCCTCGTGGACATCTGGAATTGCCATTGCCTCCAGCCCCAATCCCCTGCTAAGTTTCCCATAGTCGGCCCCCCTGAATTCTGCGAAGTCCTGCATGGCAAAGTAGAGCCTTGGGAAGTGCAAGGCGATGTCATCGATTCCTACTTCTGACACGTTTATCCCTCCCTTTCCGGATTGGCCTACATTATCATACCTGTGGAATATCGCCCCTCTAGTCGCACATTAGGCTTGAGACTAGTTTCCACCGGTGATATTGTTAATCGATTCCAGAAGTTCTTTTTGCCCGGAAAAATGATCTGAAATTGGCGATAAAACTTCTGAGAGCCCATCGGCAATTGCCATCTTAGCATCCAATGGGTGAATTGTTCCATCTGAGACTGCGTCGATGAAGGACTGAGCATCGTCCCACTCCGAACCCTCGCCGTACTTGGGATCTGGAGAAACGGTGATCTTTCCTATTTTGGGAATAATAACATGTCTGGAAATCTCGAAAACTGGAGATTGTTGGTTCCCGACCTCTAGAAATGCCTTACGCATCTTGGACCTAATTGTTTCAATGTCATCATCCAGCAATATTGCATTTCCAGGATCGGACTTGGACATTTTGTGGTCGAAAGAATCCATCCTCCCTCCGGGCCCCTTTAGCCCAGATAACATCGGAGTATGGATGCAAGTTGGCTTGATCCAGTGGTTTTTCTCAGCGACCTCACGCATGTACATGTGCGCCTTTCTCTGATCCATTCCTCCTAATGCGATGTCAACTCCCAACTCGAAGATATCTGCAGCCTGTAGAGCAGGATAGTAGAATGCTGCTAAATCATGGTCTGATGAATCCTCGTCGCGGCCCATTATGCTGAATGTTCTGCGAACCCTTGAGAGGCTCATGTTCTTTGAGCATCTGAGCACCCTCTCCCAGTATTTTCCAGAATCCATAACCTCAGAGGCCCGGACGAATTGCACCTCCCCTGGGCCCTTTCCTTCCGTGGGGTTTCCTAGAATTGCCCTAAACATCTCAGACATGTACTGAGAAGCCATGGAAATCTTCTCCATGTCTCTTCCAAACTTGTCATTTACCCATGCATGCCAGTCGGCGAGCAAGATGATTACATTAACGCCCTCGTCAATTAAGTTTCTAATTGTATCAGCAAGTATCATCCAACCGAGATGAGCCTTGCCACTTGGCTCCAGGCCTACATAAGCCACCAATTCACGGTCGCCAGAGTGACTTGATCCTCCGGAAAGTACGGATTCTACATGATTTATCCCAACGACCTCTTGGCACCCAGAGAACATCCTCTCAATACGTTCTCGGGATTCCGAGTCTATTTCTGGAGGCTTTCCCTCGGACATTTGGTCACCTAGTTGAACAGCTTGTTGAGCTTCTGAGCCCTGCCCGCCGCCTTAGTATTGTCATTGGCATCGAGAAGATTCTCAATCTCTTCTATCAGGGATTCTGCCTGTTCTTTCTTTTCCCCTGAAATACTTTCTGACAAATCCATGAAGTGCTTTGCTGCAGAGATTGCGGACTTTGCCTTTGAGGCCTTCTTCGCCCACTCCTTCGCCTTATCCCCTCGTTGCTTAGAATTGTAACCAGTCGCCTTGTCAAGGAAGGCCGTCCACCTCTTCCTATCTTCCATGGCGGACTTCATCGCTTCGGAATCTTCGAAGTTAGGTGGAACATTTGTGACATCGACAATCATTGCTCCATTTTCATATCTGGCTTCGATGGATGTCATCACCCCATGTGAAGCTTCGAAGGCGTGGTCCGAATGACTTCCGACTTCGTCGAAGAACTCCTTTGCAAGAGCAGCCAGTCCGCCACTTCCGCCTACTTCCTTGATTAATCCCCTGCGAACGTCGAATCGCTCCATACCCCTCCGAATGAACAGGGTCTCTTCAATACTGCCGACCCAGATGGCATCTCGAACTAGTACAAGGGCTAAACGGGAACAGCGTCTCCGACACACATGGGCAAGGGATATTTGCCAGCAATAATGGGGATCGTTGTCCTACTTTTGTCACCACTGGTAGTGGCACAGTCGGTGGTCACAATGGAAAGCGTCGTTATTCTTGACGAGCGTGACCTTGGCATAGAGGGGGCGACAGTTACTCCAGATGGAAAATCCATTCTAGCATATGGGGACGAATCGGCGATATTCGTAATGGATTCTGAGGCTCCAAGAAACAATTCGAAAGTTGATTTTATTGGGAGTGAAACTCTAATGGATGCTTCATTCCACCCTAGTGGCAATACTGCACTTCTAGTTGGCGAGGAAGGTCTTGTATTGAGGTTTATTTCTACCAATAACACCATCGAGAACGCAGGTGGTGCTTCGACCTTCGGGAGCACTGAACTCAAGGCTATATCGTGGAATGGGGATGGTAGTTGGGCCTATATTGGTGGTGAAGGTGGTTGGATTTGGAGATTCAGGAGCCTGGATGGAGGGGGAGTGGAGGCGATACCTCTCGAAAATAGGGGTGAAAGCGACGTGAATGCAATTTCTTGCCTTCGGGGTTACAACATCTGTATCGTTTCCTCAAGCGTCGATGGAATTGGAGTGATAAATCAAGAGCATGAATTATTCTGGATTGGAGGGTATGGTAATCCTTGGGTTGATGTCGCGTGCCCCTCAAGTATCACAATGGAATGTGTTGTCATCTCCTCCGACTTGACCATTGCTAGGATTAGGATGGACATTGAAGATCCATCAAAAACTACGATTTATGACAATGATATCGTACAATTGCAAGGATTCGAGGGAATTATGACTGGAATCGACATCCAAACAGATGGGAATTCCCTGATTTCACTGGCTCCCTTTGGATTAATCGAACATGACCTAGGTGAAAGTAAGTCATTCCACTGGTTGGATAATACTGACGCGGTGGATTTCGACACTTCAATCTCAGGACAGAGGATTGTTTCAACATGGGGTACGGGGGCCTTTGATGGATGGATAATTACCGATAGTGGAACCATCGTATCATTCACAACGGTTACTCAAAGCGAAGGAGGGGCAATGCTTGAAATCTGGATTGGAATAATCATTCTTGGAGGGACAACTTTGATGATAGTCTCGCTACTTACCAGTTCTTCTCCAAGACTTAGCAGATGGATTACGAAAAAGATCGGTAGTGAAGAAGAGCGGAAAAGTGTGATCAGGGAAGAAAGGCTTCTTTCGAGGAAAAAAGGACGAGCATAAATTCATGTGTAAACTTGCTCACGAAGGGCTGAGAACATGGCATACGAGGCGTTAGACTTCTACGACATCGATTCCTTGCTGACCGAGGAAGAGCGAATGGTTAGAGACATGGTACGAGACTGGGTGGAAGAAAGAATTCTGCCGAATATTGAGGATGCGTGCAGAGATGGGGTTTTCCCAGACGAGTGGAGGGCTGAGATTGGAGAGATGGGCATCCTTGGGGCTCCTTTGAAGGGATATGGTTGTCCTGGCCTCTCTTACATTGCATACGGACTAATTTGTCAAGAGTTGGAACGTGGAGATAGTGGTGTTCGATCATTTGCCAGCGTCCAAGGCTCTCTAGCTATGTACCCCATTTGGGACTTCGGAAGCGAAGAACAGAAGGAGAAGTATTTGCCTGGGATGGCAAAAGGCGATTTGGTCGGGTGCTTCGGACTTACTGAGCCAGACTACGGTTCCAATCCCGGAGACATGATCACTCGTGCGGAAGACAGGGGGGATTACTTCCTTCTGAATGGAGCTAAGATGTGGATCACGAATGGAACAATTGCAGATTTGGCTGTTGTCTGGGCCAAGCTCGAAGGGGAAATCCGTGGTTTCATTGTTGAGAAGGGGGATGAAGGTTTCAGTGCCCCGGAAATGAAGGGTAAGCACTCACTCAAAGCGAGTGTTACCAGCGAATTGGTTTTCCAAGACTGCAAAATTCCGAAGGATAGGATGTTACCGGACGTAAAGGGCCTCAGGGGTCCATTCAGTTGCCTCAATAATGCCAGGTATGGAATCTCATGGGGAGCTGTTGGGGCTGCACAGTCATGCTTCAACTCTGCGAGAGAATATGCCCTAAGTAGAATACAATTTGGGCATCCTATTGCTTCATTCCAACTCGTTCAGAATAAACTCTCGTGGATGCTACGCGAGATTACCAAAGGTCAATTACTGGCATATCACATTGGGAAGAAGAAAGACGATGGTAGTTGGATTCCAGAGCAGATTTCCCTAGCCAAGATGAATAACGTCGACATGGCTCTTGAAATCGCCCGCATGTCAAGGGACATCCATGGTGCGAATGGAATTCTCGATGAGTACCCAGTGATGAGGCATATGGCCAATCTAGAGTCGGTCAAGACGTATGAGGGCACACATGACATCCACAATCTGATACTGGGAAGGCATATCACGGGCATTCAGTCGTTCACAAGGGAGCCTTGAACCGCAAGAGCCTGTCGTCCCAATATTGAAAGAGCCTCCTCCGACCCCGTGAACTAGGTAGCATTATGGGAGTAGCAGTTCTGCTTAAGCAGGTCCCGGATACTACTGCCAAGATTGGCATTAGTGGGGGCAGGGTAGATGAGTCCTCGATCACAAAGTGGTCAATTAGCCCGTATGACGAGTATGCCCTGGAGAACGCTATCAAGTTGAAGGAGTCGGGCTACGGAGATGTTGTGGCGATTACATGTGGCCCTGCACGAGCCGCCAAATGTCTCACAGAGGCTGCAGCAGTGGGAGCAGATCGGTTGATCCATATCCTGACTGGGTCCTCATTGGACAGCATCCAAGTCCAATCTCTCCTATCTGCAGCTGTAAAGGAGTCTGGGTGCGATGTGGTGATGTGTGGCAAGCAGGCAGCAGACACCAATAGCGGTTCCACGGGACCTGGTTTGGCTAGCTCTTTGGAATTCTCCTGCGTAGGCGGAGTCACAGGAGTGTCAATGGAAGGGGGAGTAGCCTCCGCTACTCGTCTAGGCCCTTCAGGTTTGGAGGAGGTGGAAGTTGGGGTGCCCTGTATTTTCACATTTGACAAAGGAGACTCTGAGCTGAGGAGGCCGAATGTCAGAGGAATAATGATGGCCAAGAAGAAGCCCATAGATGTCCTCACACCCGATGATTTGGGGGTTGATGAAAGTAATTCAAGGGTCAGCATAACGTCTCATTCTTCACCGCCAGAGAAGCAACCGGGGCAGAAATTCGTTGGTTCAGAATCGGTTCCCGAGGTGGTTAACAAGCTGAGGGAAGAAGCGAACGTAATCTAGAGGTGGAAAGGTGAGAACGACAGTAATTTCAGAATCTAGCAATGGTGCCTTGCACCCAGTTACGGCACAACTAGTCGGAGCTGCATCCCCCCTAGGAGGGCAAATCACGGTCATCTGCCCTGGAGGCGTGGGATCCTCAGAGGCATCACATATTTCTGGAGTTACAAAGGTAATCTCAGTAGAAGGCGACTGCTTCGAGACCTACGATTGCTTGGCTTGGTCAAAGTCCCTGTCACCCTTGGTCGAGGGGGATCTTATCCTCTCTTCGTCATCCGCAATTGGTAGAGAGTTGATCTCGTCAATAGCTGCATCAAAGGGCATCCCTGTCGTACAAGATGTGATTAGCCTAACAGATGGTTTTTCGGTGACAAGGACGATATACTCAGGGAAGGCGATTGAGGAAGTTATTATTTCGTCCCCCTGCGCAATCAGCCTAAGGGCTAATTCATTCGAATCTGCAGGAGAGGGCGGTAATGCAGAAACCACTACTATTGATGTCAGCCAGGAGGTTTCCGTTGCAGTCAAACAAGCACTGGCAAGGGCGAGTGAAAGGCTCGATGTCTCAGAGGCAGAAATTATCATTTCAGGAGGGAGGGGGATGGGCGAACCAGCAAACTTCTCCCACCTTTACGAAGTCGCAGACGTACTTGGGGCTGCAGTTGGAGCGAGCAGAGCTGCAGTGGATACTTGGGATGAGATTCCGCATAGCATGCAAGTCGGCCAAACCGGGAAAACTGTAACTCCTAACCTATACATCGCAGTTGGGATTAGTGGAGCAATCCAGCATCTCGCTGGGATGCGTTCGAGCAAATTTATCCTAGCAATAAACAAGGACCCGGAAGCCCCAATCTTTGGTGTCGCGGATTACGGGATCGTGTCTACATGGGAAGATGCACTGCCAGTGTTGAAAGACCATCTTGCAGAACTACTGTCAAACTGATGCCTGCTCCTTCTCGGAGTCGGCCCTAATTTGTCCGATCCGGCTGAGGTACTCCTCGGTAACCCCTCCGGTAACATATATCCCATTGAAGCAAGAGCAATCGAAATCCGCTGGAGAGTCTTCTCCTGCACTCGTGCAGGACTCTACAAGGTCCTCTAGTTCCTGATAGATCAGCCAATCGGCCCCTATAGAGTTGCAGATCTCCTCATTTGTCTTGCCATAAGCGACATATTCCTCCCTAGCCGGCATATCGATGCCATACACATTCGGATGTATGATTGGCGGGGATGATGAAGCGAACAGCACTCTTGATGCTCCGGCATCTCTCGCCATCTGGACGATTCTCCTAGATGTGTTCCCTCTGACTATGCTATCATCTACAATCAGAACTGTCTTTCCTTCAAACTCTTCATCTATTGTATTCAGTTTCTTCCTAACCGAGTCCTTTCTTATCTTCTGCCCCGGCATTATGAAAGTCCTCCCTATGTAACGATTCTTCACAAAACCCTCCCGATAGGGGATGCCCAATGCGCTAGAAAGCCCTAGAGCAGCGATTCTTCCGCTATCTGGGACTGGAATCACTGCTTCGATTTCATTTTCCTGGAATGAGTTGGCGACTCTCTTTGCAAGAGATTCCCCCATTCTCAACCTTGCCTTGTGGACTGAGATGCCATCAATTACAGAGTCTGGCCTAGCAAAGTAAACATGCTCGAAAACGCATGGTGTGTGAGCAACTTTGGGATGACAGGCCTTTGAAATTATCCGGCCATCCATCCTAACGATTACTGCTTCTCCCGGATCTACGTCCCTGTCCATCTCGAAGCCGATTGACTGGCAAACGACGCTTTCTGAAGATACTAGCCTCTCCGTGAAGTTGCCCACTGCTCTCTTCCCCAAAAATAGTGGGCGTATGCCATGAGGATCCCTGAATGCAACCATCCCCCAGCCGGTAATTAGGCATACCACACTGTAGCTTCCTTCTACTCTCAAGTGAGTCCTCTCGACTGCTCGGAAGATGTCATCCTCACCCAGAGCGTCCATCCCACCTGGTCGGCCATCTACTGATCTCTGGATTTCTGCGGCGAAAAGGTTGAGCAGTGCCTCTGAATCAGAACTAGTGTTAATTCTACGATGATCGTATTCTAGGAGGCCAGAAATTATGTCAGGGGTATTGTTCAAATTTCCATTGTGGGCTAGACTGACTCCAAATGGGGTATTGGTGTAGAATGGCTGGGCCTCTGCGGAAGAGTTGGACCCTGCAGTTGGGTATCTAACGTGTCCAATCCCCATTGAACCGACTAATTTCTTCATGTGGCGCTCAAGAAAGACGTCACGGACTAAGCCATTTGCTCTCCGGTGAGAGATATTATCAGAATCGCTGGTTACTATTCCTGCTGCATCTTGACCTCTATGCTGTAAAACGATAAGGCCGTCATAGACAGAAGTAGCGACTTGAGTTCCGGGAGCGCCAACTATTCCGATGATTCCGCACATCGGCTATCATTCCCGGGTGTGCGACCAAGCCTTAGGCGTTTCCGGCATGCATCACTTCTTCTGAGACATGGACCTATTACGCTTATTCCACCTGAACTTCCTAAGTCTGGCTGTATCGCCATACCCGCAACTTGCGCATTGGCCCTTTTGCTTGTGATACGAATGACGGCCACATCTCCTGCATCGAATATGGGTGGATTTCTGCCTCTTGCCCATACTCGGTGTACCCTTTGACATGCGTTTCACCCTACTAAGACGACGCGTCCACCGACCGATTTGTTAAGAGGCTTATCCTGAACAATACCAATGTAGTTACTACCAAAAAGATGGGCAATAGTTCGAGCAAGCCTATTATTGTCGAAGTCATGGCTATTTCCAAGGATTCCGATTTACTGTAGTTTGTTGAATTGATGGCTGAATAGGAGGAGACTATTCCGATGACAATTGTAGAAGAAAAAGCAAGTGAGCGGTTGTGTCGATTATAACACGAGGCAAAATGGATTAATGCGAACGAGGAGAAAAGGAGACCCCCACCTGAAACAAGCAGCAGAGCTTCGGAGAATCCTACGCCCATACTAATCGCCTCCCAATCGCCTTTCTAGAATCGTTCTCACAAGAACCTCTTCCTCATTAGAGAGTGGATCAGACTCATTCCTCAATCCTGATGTTCTCTCAATTAGTGACGACCCAATGATGATTGCAATTAGGCTTGATAAAACTCCCAGAATTGACAGAGCTCCTCTAGTAATCCCCAGTAAAGAAAATGAGTTTCTCACATAGAAAAGGACCGACCACGAAACTGTGACCAATAGCCATCCAGAAACAAGTCCTGGCATACTGGATTCGCCATAAGTCGGAGAATTGCGAAGAATAATCATTGCACCGATTACAAAGGGGAAGGCAATGGAAACTGATTGTAGAATCGACTCATGAAGTTCGATTCCTCCTTCAGTTAATTCATCAGGCAGCAGAATCAGGCAAGTCAGGCCCAAGAGCATCAATGGAAAACCGAATCGACTCCTCTCAAAGGAAGGGCCCATTCGATGAAAGCTATTCCCTATTGCCATGATCAAGAAGGACAGCCAGATTATCCCTTCGCCTCCAAACATGAATGGCGGGCAATGACTAGATTCTTGTGTTTTTCTTGTGTGTGGTCATGGTATCTAGCCGAATCGCTCGACTAGATTCATATACGGGTCATCGGTGGCTCGCGGCGCACAAGAAGTGAGGTGGCGCAAAAATGGTCAAGATGCCGAGGAAAATTATGCGTTACAGCCCCTTTGCCGGAAAGCACACCGAGCACACCGTTGAGAGAGTCAAGAAGAGGAGGGCTAGTGAACTAAAGTGGGGTCAGAGGCGGTTTAGGAGAGTCACGGCTGGGTACAGAGGATTTCCCAGGCCAAAACCATCGGGAGAGAAGCCCACAAAGAGAGTAAACCTGGTATTCAGATGTACTGAGACTGGGAAGGCCCATTCCCCAAAGGGCAAGAGAGCTAGAAAGTTCGAACTTGTGGATAACTGAGGTGAACTATTGGCCGGAAAATTCCTGAGAGTGAGTTGCAAAGACTGCGGAAACGAAGCCACTCTCTTCGATAGGGCTTCGACTGCAGTGTCCTGTCCAATTTGCGGTTCGACCCTTGCAGAACCAGCTGGCGGGCTTGCCAACCTCATCGGATGTACCGTTGTTGAGGTTCTGAACTAGAGGGGCGGCATCTTGGCGGATTTAGCGAATGACTGGCCTGAAGAAGGCGAGTTGGTCGTTTGCTCCGTGAAGAGCGTTAAAGAGAACGGGGCATATCTAAACCTAGATTCCTATCCAGAGAGGGAGGGATTCGTATTCATTGGAGAGATCGCTACCGGATGGGTAAGGAACATCAGAGCCCATGTTAGAGAGGGCCAGAGAGTGGTGGCCAAGGTAATCGGGATAAAGAGAGAGAGGGACAGTGTAAACCTCTCAATAAAATCTGTTTCTGAGGAGCGGAGGAGGGATGCACTTCAGTCCTGGAAGAACGAGCAACGAGCATCCCAGATAATGAGGGTGGCCGCAGAGAGGATTGGTTGGGACGGAGTCAAGACGACTGCAGTCTCGGAGGAGATGAAGGAGGCGTTTGGCTCCCTTTATGGGGCTCTAGAGGAATGCGCCATAACTGAGAGTGCTCTAGAGGAGTCTGGATTCGAAGGGGCTTGGATCGCAGTTGTAACAGAACTGGCAATCGAGAATATTGTTCCGCCATTCGTGGAAATTAGGGGTTTGTTTGAGATCAAGGTATGGGGTCCCGAAGGAGTAGAAGCGATTAGTGGCGCTCTAAAGGCCGCAGAGGATTGCGCTGATGGAGAGGATGAGGTCACCCTTACTTGTCATTATGATGGCGCGCCCAACTACAGGGTTGATATCAAGGCACCAGATTACCCCTCGGCAGAGGCGGTGTGGGAAGCAGCCCAAGAGGCAGCGTCGAAGAAGATCGGTTCCGTAGAAGGCTCGATAGCCATTGAAAGGCTCTGAATGAACCAATATGGGAAGATACTTCATGAACCTCATCGAGGGGCTCGTCTTCGTCCATGGCTAGAACTAGGCTTCAACGCTGCACCAAATGCAAGACGTTTGGCCTTGGAGCGAAGTGCAAAGAGTGTGGCGGGAAAATGGAGTCAGCGACGGCTCTGAAGTTCTCCCCGGAAGACCCCCAGGGGGCTAGGCGTAGGAAACGACAGGATGCTGGTAGCGAGAAATGGGTCAAATCCCTCCCAAGTCCCAGAAAGGGTGATGATTCGTGAATAGGACAAGAGTCCATTGGCTTGAGGGGGACAGCCTCCCTATGCACTCCATGGTGCTAGAAGCAGTGCCTGGAGTGGGCAACGTGGGGAAGATTATGGTCGACGGACTGATCGATAAGCACCCCTCAAGAACCATCGGATGGATTCTGCATCCGGACTTCCCCCCTCATGCGACACTATCTGATGAGGGTTTGATTGGACCACCTAGATTGGATATAATTGCGGTTATTCTCCCTAATGGCGAGAACGTTTGTATCATCACGGGAGTCATGCAGCCCATGACTGCTCCCGGGCAGTTCGAGGTCGCGGAGGCGATTCTTGGATTGGCTAGTGATTCTGAGGCGAGTCGTTTACTTGTCCTGGCAGGATTAGCTGCGGAACCCGAATGCCGATCGATTTACGCAGTCTGCTCTGACAAAGTTTTCCGGAAGAACCTCGAAAAGGAGGACATTGTCGTAAGTAGAGACCAGCCAAAGGGCGGAATGATCGGAGTTGCTGGCATGGTGCTATCGTTGTCTACAACATTGGGGGTGCCCTCACTCGGCGTCATCGCAGAGACGGTCGGGGCAAGCTCCGATGTCCTCGCAGCGGACAGGATGGCCAAGTGGATTGAGCAGGCCTTCGAAGTACCGCTGGATCTAGACCTTGACACCACTAAGGAGACGGCTGCCAAGTTGATGGAGAAGATTGGAGGGGGTGATTCTATTGAGGACTACCTTGCAATGGAGGAACAAGAGGCTTCATCTGACTTCTACGTCTGATTCTGTTCGAGACCTACTTTCTTCGTCTTCTCTTGCTGTTCCCTCGTCCTCCGGAGGATGATTCCTCGACGGAAATTCGCCTTCCCTTGAATTCCGACTTGTTCATTGCCTTGATTGCTGCCTTGGCTTCATTCTTGTCTTTGAATGTGATAAATGCGAATCCTCTTGGCTTCTTGGTTTCCTTATCCATTGCCATATGGACGTCATTCAGTTTACCATGTACGGAGAAGGCCTCCCTTAGTTCATCTTCCGTGGCATCGTAAGACACGCCACCGATGAACAGTTTTACTCCGAACTCCTTCTGTGCCTTGCCCCTAGCTTTCTTCATGACCTCCCTCTCCTTGGCTAGGTCGTCCTTACTTGCCTTTCCAGATTCCACCCTGTCCATGCAATCACGGCATCTGAGTGGTTTTCCGGGAGTTGGTTTGAATGGGACCTTCGTCTGTGTTCCACAAAGGGTGCACTTTGCAGGATGCATTTCCCTCTGGGGCCTTCCACCGCCTCTTCCTCTCGAAGATGGCGATCTCTTAGCTGATTCTGGGATCTCGTGAGACCACCCCCTCCTATGATCGGCTACTGGGGACAAGTATGGCCTTGCTCCGTCATGACCCAGCATGGACTCTGCTTCGCTGGACCAGCGCTCACCGGGGCGGTTTAACCTCTGGATATCTGAACCCGAGGGGATTTCGAAACCGTGTCCGAAGCCGTTCGAGAGGGCCCTGAAGCCCCTGTAGTCGCACCGAGGGCACTCGACGTTGAAGTCTGGAGTTGTCTCGCTTGGAAGCAAATCCTCTCCACAAGGCGGACAAGCAGCATAGAGGACACCTAGTTCAGAATCCCCCTTGGTGGTGGCCTTCAGCATCGGTTCGACATTGATTATCTTAGCACGAACGATGTCACGCTTCCTCATCGTGTCACCAGCCGATGGAATGAATCGGTCCACTATTTCGGAGACAAAAACATCTGCGAATAGCTTCAGAGCAGGGACGGCTCTGTGCCCCCCCTCATTGGTCTCAATGTGTAAAACGCGAAGTTCCGCGGTCTTCTCGTTGAGGCGGTTCACCTCCCCGATTATCACATCACCCATCTTGGGAGTATTGATTGGGGGTGCTGATGAGTCTACGGAAATAACTCCAGATTTGCTCACGAGATTGCCGGAAAGTACAGCCACGGGCCCCCTATCCGTCATATGGAGGCCGTGGCCCAATTCTTCTCCTGGGCCAACTTCAACAGAATATCCAGGGGTTACTTGGTCACCGACCGATGCTGTCATCGGCTCGCCGACCCGAAGACCCCCTATGAACGGTACGGCTACCCAAAGGGGCCCCCTCATGGGGGTGAGATTCTCCATAATGATGCCCTAGTTCTACCCCTCTTACTTGCATGGTGTTCATAGGCTGCGGGAAGGGCAAAGTCACATTCTCCATATTTCTCCGACGACCAACCGATATTGCTGAAGAAGTTCTGAATGTGAGTTGCCTCGGCACTGTGCATAATATGTGCGATTGTTCCGATTGAAAGTATTGTTTCAAGAAAAGGCCTGTCTGCTGCTGATCTTTGCGTCCCCCATGGTGGATTCGAGATAACAAGATCCGCTGCATAGAAATCGTCCCCTTTTTCACCAATTTGGGAATTTACGATCTTTACCCTTTCACTAAGTCCTAGGGACTCCACATTCCTCCTGGAGACTTTGCAAGATTCATCATCTACCTCCACAAGTGTCGCAGATTCTGCCCCCATCAGGATGGCGCCAATTCCTAATATTCCGTTTCCAGAACCCAGATCAACCACCCGGCATCCATCAGAGAAATCGTTGAATGCCCTGATGTCGAACATCCATCTTGCAGCCAGTTCCCCTTCAGTCTGATATTGCTCCAAATCCAAACTCGGCACTGATATTCGTTCCAACTTGGAGAGTTCGATAGCCAATGAGCGGAGACGCATGACTCTCCATTACGCCGAGGTGTTTGAATTAATCCAAAGATGGGATTTCAATGCATAGTTCAAATACTCTCGATTATTTACTCTTGATATGGAGGTACTGGGGCTGGCCTATGTTGTTCTTGGGCTTCTTGCTGGTGCCTCTTTTGGATGGGCATTGGCCAGAACAAAAAGCGCCGCAGAGTCAAGTATCGCAGAAGAGGAGTTAATTCGTGCCCGGGCACTTCTAGAGGCAGGTAGCAAATCAGAAGAGAAGGTTCGAGAGCAGATGCTTGATGGATTCAAACTGGCCGCTGGAGAGGCATTTTCTCTGGCTGTTGAGGCCGCGGACAAACAGAAAGAGTCGTCATTCAAGAAGGCTACAGATGATCTAACAAATTCTATTGGCGAATATATTACTGCGATTCAGGATGCCAAAGAAAAAGACATTCAGAGGACCGCCAAACTCGGCGAGAAGGTCGATAATGTCAGTTCCCTGGGGACGACCCTTGCCCATGAAACCAGGGAGCTTGCCTTGGCACTTAGAGGGGACTCGCAGGCTCAAGGAGCCTGGGGCGAGGTTGTGGTGGAGAATCTGTTGCAGAGCATGGGCTTTGTGAAAGATAGAGACTATGTCAAGCAAGAGTGGGACAGAGGCAAGGGCGGCGAAAGGGGGAAGCGGGCAGACTTCATTCTGAAACTTCCTGAAAATCGCCAAATAGTGATTGATTCGAAGGTTTCTCTAACAGCCTACACAGAATATGTTAACGCTGAAGATGAGTCAGTTTCTGATTCGGCAATGAAGGCACATTGTAGATCGATTAGGGAACACTCCAAGAAGCTGGCATCGAAGAACTATGAAGAAATGGAAGGCTACAACACTCCAGATTTCGTCCTCATGGTAGTTCCGTTGGAGGGTGCTTTCATCGATGCGATGAGGGGCGATCCATTGCTATTCCAAGACCTAGTTGCCAATAGGAGAGTAAAGGTTGTCAGTGGATCGACACTGATGCTAACACTGATGCTGATTCAGGAATTATGGAAACGAGAAAATCAGTCCAATAACCAGCAAAAGATTGTTGAGAGAGCTGGGAAGCTCCATGACAAGGTAGTTCTTTTCTTGGAGTCTTTCAGCGCCGTGGGATACGAACTTGGACAAGCTTCTGACGCTTATGAAAGGGCAATGGAACAGCTGAGCTCAGGAACAGGGAACGTGATTAGGCAAACTGAGATACTGAAGGATTTAGGTGCGAAGACAAAGAAGGATCTACGAGAAAAGAGTGGCCTGAGGAGTCTAGCAGAAAGGGCGGAGGAGGAGGAGGAGTCATTGCCAGAGACCGCTTCGGAAGATCATGATTCACTGGGAGAGGCACCGGTTCAGTGAAGTCGTAATACTTCCCGAAGAATACACGGTGCTGGATCTTTCTGCAGGACAATGGGCCCCTCCGCAGACCGTCTTCAGCATTGGCAAATATGACGAGCTCAGACCAGGGATGTACAATACTGAGATTTTCCATGGTGAGCGCTTTCTCCATGTGGGAATCGACATTGGGGCACCCGTTGGGACCCCTTGCATGGCATTCATGGATGGAGAGATATCCCACTTCGGATACAATCCTGAACCAGGAGACTATGGGAATGTTCTGATCACCAAGCACCATTTAGACGGAGTCGACCTTTGGGCATTATATGGACATCTTAGCTCTGAATCTATAGAAAACAAAACTGTAGGCCAGAAGATAGTTGCTGGGGAGGTTATCTCCTGGTTTGGAGAGGAGCATGAAAATGGAGGTTGGGAACCCCATCTCCACTTCCAGCTATCTTTGGTGGAACCTGAGACACATGACCTCCCAGGAGTGGTGGCACCCAAAGACAGGAGGGAGGCTTTGAGGTGCTATCCGGATCCTAGGCTAGTTCTAGGCCCACTCTACTGAATTGAGGCCAGATGCGCCTTCAATGACTCTATCGCAGGCATTTCAGATGGATCCTCACCAGTGAGTACTGCTAGCCCTATTGACACCCAATCTGTAATGTGAGCAGCATACAGCAGCCTCTCCAGCAAGCTTTCTCCTTCGCACTCAATGATCCAAGAGGGCGAGGATTCAATCTCTTCGAGCAGCCACTCCATCCTTGCACTTGTTCTTGGATGCAAATCTTGGCATGAGAATAGTAATAATGCACGGTTTGTTGTGGACTTGTGAGTCCATGCCACAATCTCGTTGTGATTCATCTCAGGTACTTCTGTGGCACCTGCGAACATAGCTGAATTCTCATTCAGCTGGCAGGAGAAACGGTATGCTGCGGACCCTAGGCAAGTTGGTGCGACGATCCCAATTTCGCTTCCAACTAAGGAACGTGACAGTGTCGCAGCCATTCCCGAGTTGGTAGACAAGTCTGATTCTGCAGATGCTTGAGAAAGTCTGCCAAGCATTGCGGATACCTCTTCTGACCTTGGCCTGGGAAGAATACCGAGTTCCCAGCATGCTGACAATTGGGTCCCGAAGATGTGCCCAAATGCAGAACGAGGCATTTGTCCGGGAGGGACATTAAGGCACACTGAATCGTCAGATTCCAAGAGAATATCCTCTAATTCGCCACCGGAGCATATTCCAACAACAGTCCCCCCTGCTGAAATTACCTCTCTGACGCCATCCAGCGTCTCCTCCGTATTTCCTGAATAAGAGGTCGCCATTACAAGCCACTCTGGACCCCACCAACTAGGCACGCCATAGTCAGTCCAGACTACGAACGGCAACCCTCCAGAATCATCTGAGAGGGCCTTCAAGAAAAGCCCACCTGCCCCTGAACCCCCCATTCCCAGGCAGAGGACTCCGTTCCAGTCGGAGTCTTCTACCATACCTAGGCCCGTGGACATAGAGGTCTGGAGATCATCTACGAACTTCCTAGTGAATCCTGCCATGTCTCGAGGGTCTAGTTCGGAAAGCAATTCTTCGAAATCGGGCTCGCTCATTTTCCCCCTCCTTTGCCGGAGACTGGCAGTGCCACCCATCCCCCATCTATGAAGCCGATGCGCAATTCAACCGCCCCACCATCATCATCGTATGGGAGTCCAACTGTTGAGACCTTGTAGTCAGAAGGATCCATGAATTCAGCAGCAGAACTGTCGCGATTGAGGACCTGAACGGTGCTCTGTTCGGCACGCGCGCACACCACACTGGAAGACTCCATGTCTCGCCACGTCGCCCCGGACCTCTCAAATCGGTCCACCTTCCTTAGAATTGGGCCGTCCTTCTGCCAACTATCAACTATCCAAAGTGATTTCTTGAATCTGACCACGTCTCCGATAGAGTAAGCAGGCTTCCTGTAGCTGAGAGTTAGCCTCGTAACCTCGACCCCCTCGTTGACTCCTACAACTGTTGAGCTCTCCTTGACGGATCCGCCGAACGATCTAGTTAGTTTCCTCCCCCATGTTCTTGCAAGGCTCTTGGAGCCCAATTGGAGATCCCATCCACCTGTAACTGGGCCTTCCTTTGAGACGAAGAACATGGGATTTGGCTCCATCGACTGGAGCAACTCGTCCAAGGTCGATCTTAGATTGGATAGTTCTTCTTCGTTCAGTTTTCTCCCTGCTGACCTTAGTTGGACTGTTGCCTCGAAGTAGTCCCCATCCTTCCTCGTACAAGGGGTGCAGACCGCGTTGCTAGTCTGCAGCAGGGGCGAATGGGTGTCATGGAATTCGTAACCATCAATGGTTCCTGAGATCTCAACATGCAACCTGTTTGTTCTCTGGTCGATTTCCTGAACTGAGAAGTCCACTGCAACCATCTTGGCCCTCTCCTCAAGTACTAGGTTCTCCCTGATCCTAAGATCTGCTATTCCGTCTCTGTCCATAATGGACCAACCGCCCCTGATTTCGAATGACTCACACTTTGCACAGCGCCTCTGTTGAATTGTGTCTGGCATCTTCGAGAGGGTCGTCCTTTTCCTGAGGCAGGACTCGCATAGCCTGTCTGTGGATAATGGGGGGTCTGCTCCGCATGTGATGCAAAAGGCCCCTCCAGACATACGATTACCAGTGCTCCGCCCAGCCCGCCCCGTTAGAAGGCTTCCGAGAGGATATGAGGTCATTAATCAGCATCTTGAGCTGTTTTCGCTGTGATCTGACTCTTGAGGTTGATGAGTATTGAAATCCTGCTGAAGGAATAGTACCCGAGAATGGTCGACAACAATGCATAGGCAACTAGAGCGGCGATTTCTCCAGTCAATTCATCCCCTCCTCGTCAATCTCCCTGTTCAATGACTCTAACTCGACCCTTAGGTTGTAGATTGAGCAGTTTAGCAAGACTAAGCCAATGAACAGGATCATGAATGAAATTGCACCGAAGCCCATGACCTGGAGGATCTCCGGATCGACCCCGGTTTCCTCCGACTCCCTCAGAATGACTCCTGGATGCCGATTCCTCCAGATTGTGGTTGCAGCAGCGGTAATTGGGACCAAGATGAATCCGAACAAACCAACGGCTGCTAGTGTGTCCCTTGTTTCTTCCCCATCGGGCTGACTCCTTATTGACATCACAAGGAACAATGCCACTGAAGTCAGAAGGGCGTATGTGTTCAACCTCACATCCCCCCAATCCCAAGGGACACCCCATTCGACAGAACCCCAAATCGGACCCGAAATCACCACCCCTAAACCAAAGAGGAGTCCGAGTTCAGAGCCAATTACAACCATGCTCCAACCCCTCTCGGAGCGCTTTACATACCATGAAACGGCACCAAGGAAGAGTAGGCAGAAGGACAGGAATGAGGACCATGCGAATGGAACGTGCCAGTAGAGTATCCGATATGCCCCGGGTGCGTTCCAAGAGTCAGGGTCAACCAAGGGTGCTTGGAAGAATCCAAGGAATGCTGTGATTGTCGCACATAACAGTCCCACTACGGTAATGATGACTGCTGAGTCTCTGTAATCACTCACAGACCTGCGAAAAACAACATAGTGATGAATGCTGTTGGTCAGTAATCTGGAATCAACACGGCTGAGAGCCATACCAGGGCAGAGAGGAGGCTAGCAACGATGCAAGTAACCAATGGCTCGTGTATGGAGAGGCCCCACGTCATCCCATTATCGATGATTGAAGAAAGGGCGTCTGTTAACTCTAGGAATGGCCAGACCATTACTACCAGTAGAAGTGAGGCAGGGGCGGCTGAAGACCTAGAAAGATCGGAAACCAAGAGATGGAGGGCAGTGGATGCAATCGCCAAGTCCATCATGGCCAAGGCGGGTATCCACAACCATGTCAGTACCTCGGAGGAAACTTGCCCGTCCACAGAACCCGAAAGCACCAGCCAGGAAATGTATGTTACTGGGATGGGGAGTAGTACGGATGCCCCAGAGATTGAGAATGCAGGTCGTGCCATCGGCCCGGCTACAGCATCCCACCAGCGACCGCAATCAGACTCCGAAAGTCTGGATAACAGTGCGGGCGATGAGATCGATGCGATAAAAGCCGGAGCGAGTGCCAGAGCGGCGAGGAGACGGCTATCGTGCGACTGAAGGTCGTAATCCATCATCAAGGCATAAGAGAGTAGGATAGCAACGATTGCGGGAGTTGCCCTCCCAACTGTTTCTACGGGATTTCGGAGCTCCATCCTAATCGACCAACGAATTAGAGATGAGATTGCACGTTTCTCGCCTGATTGGACTGGTTCAGGCAATTGGTAGGGTTCGCCGGATGATTCTCCAGTAGATTCACTCAGAAACCTGTCCTCGATTGTCAGTATTCTATCTGCACATGAAGAGAGGTCTTTGTCATGAGTCGCCACCAATATTCCATGGTTCCGAGAAGATAGCGCCCTGATCCATCCCTTCAGTGTCTCCTTTGCGGAGTCATCTAGACCTTCAGATGGCTCGTCTAGAAGGACTACTCTGGGAGTCTGACTGAGGACTGCGGGGGCCAATCCGCACAATATGGATAGGCGACGCCTTAGCCCCCCAGAAAGGTGTGCGACGCGATCTTCGGACCTATGGCGGAGCCCCCAATGCCCCAATAGATCCGCTATTTGCTCTTCATTAGGAGAAATTCCTGCGACAGAAAGGGACACTGCCAGCCTCTCTGAAACTTTCTCGTCTCCGGAGATTCCGCCCTTCTGAAGCGTCAGGCCCATAGGAGGAGGGGGGTTTCTGCGACCATCAGAGTCCCTTACCAATATCGATTCTCCTCCCTCGTGCCAGATTACTTCGCCCGACCTCAACGGCAGGATTCCAGCGAATGCCTCTATCAATGTCGTCTTGCCAGACCCATTGTCCCCGATAACTGAAACTACTTCTCCGGCTCCTAGGTTGACAGATGTCCCTTCCAGAACCTTGGATAGCCCTCTGTGTACTTCTATCCCCTTTACCTGGGCCAATAGGGAAATGGGCATATTGTGCCGGCAGAGGACTGTCATATTGAGTGTTCCATAACTACGAATCCCTCTTTAGAGCAATCATCTGGGGCAAATCAATGGCCAGAGACTTCGACTTTCTCTGGGGTCAGCTAGAGGCGATCGACTTTCTCTGGATTGCGGTTCTCTTTTTGGTTGCAATCGGACCACTGGTTTACGCCGGAAGTAAAGGAGATAGTTTGGCGCTTGCAATGGTTCTTTCACTACTCCTTGTCCATTTCGTCCAGTACTTCTTGTCGGTTCTCCAGCACGAGTTGTTTGATTTCTTTCCTGTCGACATTTTCGGTTTGATCCCCGTTTTATCCGGGGAACCTTCTCATTTCCACCGGATGTTCACTTCTGCATGGTTGCATGCCGACTTTATCCATGTTCTTGGGAACATCCTCGTAATAGCGTTGGCTGGAGTGCCACTCGAGCAGAGATTGGGGGCAAAAAGATGGGTTGCTGTATATTTCATAGGGTTCCTTGGTGGGAACATTGCATGGGTCTTGTCCCACCCAGATTCATATTCCCCAGCAATTGGGGCTAGTGGGGCTGCATTCGGACTTCTAGGGGCATACTTGGCCTGCTGGCCAGAGGACAAGATCGAGTTTCCCCTACTTTTCCTAATCAGGGCTTGGCCCGTGTGGCTAATTGCATTCATCCGACTAGGGCTCGAGATTTTTCATATGTACTCGATTCAAAGTGGCACTGCGGGAGAAACCAACATAGCCCATATGGCGCACGTAGGTGGATTCTTCCTAGCTTACCTTGTCGCGAGGCCCATCGCAAAGGGGGCTCCGAGCCCGATTGGAGATATTGGTGCTTCAGGAAAAGCCTCTTCATTGACAGATGACATCAGAAAGCAGACCACTGCTAGGATGGGAGGCTTACAGAACGATCCTTGGGAATCAGCCGGAAAAAACCTGGAAGGAAGGGCTGCAAGAATTCTTACCAGATTGAGGGAAGAGGGAGACGAGTTGGAGACTAGAAGGGCTTGGCTAGAAGAGTTGGCTGAGCACACAATTTGCCCTGTTTGTGATGGGGAAATCGTCGCTATCGACGACAGGGGGGTATGCAGATTGAATTGCTCCCTGTCGCCGAGCCACATCAGGTGGCCATAAGTGGCAATCTAGCAGGCACTTACAGGTTGGAGTTATACAGGTCTTGACTTTGGCTCTCTTAGAGAGCCATGGTCAGAGGTCCAGGAAAGTTCTTCCCATTTGCCATCGCGATTTTGGTTTTCTTGCTTGATGTGCCCATAGGAGCAGCGCATGTCCCTGATGTAGAGAATCCTGATTCTACAGTTTTTTTTGAGGGTGAAACTCCAACCATCCCATCATTAATTTGCGGTGAAGAAGAATGCCAGAAAGAACGGAATCCGACCCATACCCCTCTCAATTCTAGTCCTCCAGCAATGGAATTCGGATGGTGGAATGGTTTCTGGTCAGACTCCGACTCCAATGGTTTTGATGACCGTCTCCAACTTATCGTGGCAGGAGAAAGGGAGTCTGTCTCAGTAACTTCAATCGTTGGTGATGATGGCAGAGGAACTGTTGCTATCATTGTCCACTATGCGTGGCATCCAGGAATTCCGGACATCGACTCGTTAAAGGGAGTAATCGAGCAACACGGCTGGGAAAACGAAGGGTCTTGGTTCATGGTTATGGATCATCTAGATGCCATAGTCCTGGATCACGTTCCAGTGAGTTCTCTAATCGATATTTGGAGTCTAGATGGAGTCGTCCTTGTCGAGGAGCAGAGCGTTATTGTGCCTTATCTGGACAAGGCGACGAGGGGCTCCAAGGTGAGAACCTCGGGAGTTTATGACGAGACTTTGAGGGGGCTTGGATACCATGGTTCTGGTAAAGTAATCGCCATTCTTGACACTGGAGTCGACAATGAGCACTTCTCACTTGACGATTTCTCGGACGATAACAAGGACAACACAAAGGACCCTGATGACATAGAGGACCCCAAATGGGTCGGTGGATGCGATGCAACAGGAGTGGGGCAGTCAGGATGCAACGATGAGGACCCGGATGATGGTGACGGTCATGGAACCCATGTGGCGGGAATTGCCCTGGGTACGGGAGACTCTAGCCGAGTCAATCAGGGATACTCTCCCGGCTCTTATCTAGTCGACGTGAAAGTCATGGAGGACTATGGTGGGGGGAACTCTCAGTCTATTCTGGCCGGCATCCAGTGGGCCATCAATAACAGAGACACTGATTGGGGCAATAACGCATCAAGCAGGGGCATCCACGTACTTTCTATGTCCTTCGGCAGAGCCAGCTCTGCTGTTGGAGACAACAACGAAGATGGGTCGTCGGCAGAGGGGAATCTTGTAAATCAGGCCTCAGAGAGTGGTTTGGTCTGTGTAGCTGCAATTGGAAACGATGGAGCGAACAATGTGAACTCCGTCGGTGCTGCGGACACCTCAATCACAGTTGGATGGCTGGATGACAAGAATACCATCGATCGTAGTGATGACTCAATTAGCTCAAACTCCAACTATGGCCCGAGGACCGATGATGAAGACGGAGACTCGTGGGATGAAATGAAACCCTGGGTTGTGGCCCCTGGGTCGAATATCAACTCCGCACAGCATGCCGAATCATCCGGAATAATTCCTGGATCAGAAGTAAACAGAGCGAGTGACGACTACACGCAGCTATCGGGATCTAGTATGTCGACCCCGGCGGTGGCTGGGCTCGTGGCGATTATGCTAGAAATTGGCGAAATGCGCAAGATGCCATTCATGGACGAGGATGAGCCTGGAATTGAGAGGTATGAGGCGATCCGAAGTTTCCTCGCAAGTGGCTCGGAGTTCAGGAATGAATGGTCTGTGGATGAGACTTGGCAAGACAACAACTGGAACACGAGATATGGTTTCGGCATTATTGACGGGGGTGAAATCGCTAGTGAGATGTTCGACAACACGGGTGGTGGTGGCGGCGGTGGTGGTGGAGGGAACCAGACCTCAGGCCCGGGAGCAAACCAAGAGGGGCACTGGGTTGAGATTGAAAGTCCTTCAGCGTATGCTTGGTTGGTAGAAGGAAGGGGGTACAACCTGAGGGGGCACATCAACGAGCATGGCGAGGACAATGGGACTATCGAGGAAGTTGTCGTAAAGGTCGAGATGGAATTCAGGGAATCATCTGACACCCCCAAACAGAGATCAATTCTGGTAAACTGGTCGAATCCCACTGGAATAACCAACTGGACGGCCCCCTTCGAGGTTCCCGACCTCCCAGATGAATACACCGACGTCTCAATCACGGGAATGGTTGCGGCGCGGAATGACATAGGAAGATGGAGCAACACGACTGAGTTCTTCTTCCCAGTAGGAAGGGTCAACATCACACTAGAAGGCCCAAGTGGACAAGGTGACTTGGATGGTGCCGTAGAGGTCCATGGTCAGTTCCAGTCAATTGGAAATGCCACAATTCAATGGAGGTTGGACAGCGAAGAATGGCAGAATGGACCCAATTACCACGATGGAGAGTGGACAATTGAGGACCAAGAAGGACAGAGGCATGCAACTTCTAGGTACAAGGGAGATGGTAGCATCGATCCCGACTTCCAGGGACATGCTTATTGTGTACACATGTTCAAAGCGGCTCAGAATTCTGGAAATAGCGTCGATTGCGAAGATGATGACGATGGATGGACTCAATGGAGTTTCAACTGGGATACGACCCAGCACAAGGACGAAGAATACAGGATTTCAGTTAGGGTGATTAGCGCTGTTGGGGTGACTTCTGAGGAAATCCGAAGAGTTGTCAGAGTTGACAACATTGACCCCATGCCGGACTTGGTTTTCGTTAGTAAATCGATTTCGGTTCAGGAATTTGGCGTTCCGATGCAGGAATCATATGTCAATACATTCTTGGAAGTCAGGGCCACGATTAGGAATTCGGGGGATCAAGCCGCAACTGATGTGGGGATCATTCTAGAAGAATGGGGGGAGAGGCGAGACGAGTATGTAATTTCAAACATAGATACAGGCCAGTTCGTTGAAGTTGTATTGTACTGGAACCCCATGGACTCAGGTGATGCTCTGCTATCCATTTCAATCGACCCTCTGAATTCAATTCAGGAGTTAGACGACAACAACAACGATCTTGCCGGAACTTTCTCTGTTGTCCCGAGGCCCCCCGGGGTCGATCTTGCAATTAGAGCAGGGTCAATTTCAGCTGTGACAGTCTCTAGCCCGATTCCCAGGCCAGACGAGTCAGCCGTCGTCCAAGCAAGGGTGGACAATCTGGGATCGCAAGATGCTGTCGGTGTCTCTGGGACTCTGGAAATGATGACTGATCGAGGTTGGGAATTTATTGCGAATTCAACTGCTGCATTGGTTCTTGGCGGATCTCATTCGATAATCTCTTTTCCCTTCGCTCCAAACATTTCAGGGCCACTCGAAGTGAGAGTGAGCGTCATCTTGGATAGCGGAGGAGACAATGACTGGTCCAACAATGTACGAATCAAGACCCTGCTTGTTGACAGTACGACTTTGTCTGGACCGAGGGATGCTGAACTGAATCCAGGAGAGAGCCCCCTTGCCATTGTAAGTCTGAATAGCGAAGAGGGTGATGATCTACTAATCGGGGAGAAGGATGGGACCCTGTTAATGTACAAACTAACTGAGAGTAAATCGTTAATTGAATGCAATAACGTGATTGAGGAACGATGGTCTGGCGATATTTCAATTATCGGTACGGATGAAGGATTTGCCCATATTGTGTGGACGAGGCGTTACATGGGGCCAAACTGGTTCCTAATGCAGACCCTAAGTTACTCCACCATCGACTCAAGTTGTAGAATCGCCCCCCCTCAGGACTTACTCCCCGGGATTCCACTGTCCGATGGCAAATATTGGGGCATTGACATGGACATAAGGGACTCCGAGATTCTTGTTTCTGGCTATCACAGGGATGTTTTCAGCGAGGGAAGTCTCGAAGACGAGACGAACATCTTCCTAATTCATTCAGAAAGCCCCCTCTCCTCGGACGACTGGGCTCTGCAGACTGGAATAATCAAGGACATCGACGCTGACCCTTACCAGATTGATCCAATATCAGTCGAATTCGGGCATGATCAGGCGCATATCCTCTATCAAACGATCAGGAACGACACTACTGGCAAGGACCGCCTTGGGGTCTGGTACTCCCATGGAATGATTGGCCAGGAGACGTGGGCATATCGAAAGGCAGTGGGAGACGAGTCGGCCATCCCAATGCTGACCGTGATTGAAGATGATGATGGCGATACTTTGGTTTCGCTTTGGAGAGAAGGGGATCCTCAAGACTCCGAACTGGTCGTATTCGTGACTGATTCAAATTTCATGACCAATGGCCAAATGGAAACGAGGATCCCAGCAAGAGGGATGGCGGGAATAGGAGTGGTAGAGTCCGAGAGGGGGATTCAGGTACTATTCGATCGGGTTGGGGCCAGTGGCCCTCAAGTAGAGTACGGACTGATTGATGTTGGTAGTGGTTGGATAGGCCTCTCAGACACTTTGGTCAGAGGGCAATACAAATCGATGGATAGGTCCGAAGATTCTGGAGAAACGATGATGGTCGTATCATCATCTGACGGTTGGCAAATAAGGACTCTGATAGACGATGATTCTTCTAAACGCGGCGGGAGCATTTCTGACCAACTAAGATCATCCCTCGGCTTGGATCAAGAGAGTTTCGAAATCCTAGTGATTGGTGTCGCATTGGCCGTTCTGATACTTGGAATGGTAACCTTAGTCGGTCTTTCCGCACAGGGAGTCAGGTGGGCCGGAAGGAGAGGTTCGATTGACAAGGATGCTAGCGTGGTGATGGAGGATGACGTAGTGGACCTAGTGGAGGAAACCGATCTCTCGATTGGCTCAGACGAGATCGAAATTGTCCAAGATGATTCTAATGATGATATTGCCGTAAGCGGACGCGATAGCAGGAGAGCAAGAAGGGATAGGAGGAATTCCGAAGAAGATGGGTTGCTAGACACAGAGGGTTCTGGGGCTATTGAGCCCGTATTGGAAATGCAGATACCAGATTACCCCATGGCACCACCTATTTCTGGCCAGGTAACATGTCCTGGGTGCAAGAGCAGGTTCGCAACGGAACCGGGAGTCATGTCAATGAAGTGCCCCGTTTGTGGATCGAAAATTGATCTCTGAGGTTAGGGAATGCCCGCAATTCTACTCGCTTCTGCCTCCGAAAGGAGAAGGGCCATTATGGCAGATTTCTCTGAAATAGATGGAATAGAGGTGCGATTCAGCGTATTGAAGGAGCCAGAGCCCGCGCCTTCGACTAATCTCGAGGTTCATTTGCAAGTCGAATCCTCCTGCATGCATAAGGCGAAATCTGCTGTCTTGGAGCTTGGTTATGGTGAAAACTCAGATGTAGAAATGATAGTGGTTTCTGACACGCTGGTAGAGGATCCTGACGATAGTCGGGTCGCACTGGGCAAGCCAGAGGACGAGGTTAGCGCAGCTTCGACCCTGATCAGACTCTCTGGCAGCAGGCACAAAGTTTGGTCTTCGACGGCAATCATCACTAGAAATGGGACTGGTTTGGAAGTTGGTGCAGGTTGGCGAGCGGAGATCTGGACTGATTTCTCAATAGTGGAATTTGATGAAATTGGAGTGGATGGGATGGAGGATTTGATTGGTAGTGGATCTTGGTTTGGAAAGGCTGGCGGGTATGATCTAGCCGGGAAGGCTGGTTCTTTCTCAAAGGTAATCGAAGGGGAGGATGTGACTGTTCTCGGTTTCTCATCCCGTGCATTCGAAGAAATTGGGGGAATACTTCTCTAGACGAAGGTGACGCCACCGAATTTCAAGACGAAATCGCGCTGGATCTCGTCGAACCAGTCAAGCATTGACGAGGCAAAGCGGACTTTGCAGACCTCATCATCGTGCAGCAAGTCGTCTTGGATGCCCTTCAGGGTTCCCGGAGCCGCTCCACAGGAAACACATGCCCCGTCCAGATCGATGACTAGTGATAGTGCCCTATTCCCGTCACTTCTAACCTCAATTTCCCCTCTGGAAACGACTAGGGCCCCCCCATGCCCCTCCAGGGCAGCCCTAACAGGGCCAAGTCTTGCCATCAGCGCCGGGACCAAAGATTTGTCTTCAGACTCAAATAATTCAAGAAGCGACAACGAAAGAAGCCTAGAAGTCTCGATCGGGTCATTTCTTTCTGATACCCGACGATCTGCCTCGTTCTGGATGGCCTCGCTAATCTGAGACCTATACTTGTCCTCTAGTTCATCTGGGACCCCAGTATCGTCATCTCCATTATTCATCAATTAAAGCGAATGAGTCAGCCATTATAGGGTCACCTAACTAAGGAAGAGATTGAATAGTCAATTAGTTCCGGTGATTCTGAGGATATACGTGAGTACCCCATTGCTAGAAATCAAAGACCTGCATGCAGGCATCGACGGAAATGAAATCCTAAAGGGGATTAATCTGAAAATTGGACCCGGTGAAATTCATGCTATTATGGGTAGGAACGGAAGCGGAAAAACCACTACTGCCAATGTCATAATGGGGCATCCGGACTTTGAGGTAGCGGAAGGAGATGTGATACTGGAGGGAGAGAGCCTACTAGAAATGGAATCTTGGGAAAGGGCCCGTAAGGGAGTATTCCTTTCATTCCAGTACCCTCAAGCAGTTCCAGGCCTTCAGGTTGGAAATTTCCTCAGGAAGTCTGTTGCTAGCATCAGAGGCGAGGAGGAAGCCAAGGGCGCTGCCTTCAGGGAAAAGTTGACAATGGCGATGGAATCTCTCGATATCCCTCGTAATTTCATGTCAAGGTATGTCAATGATGGTTTCAGCGGTGGTGAGAAGAAGCGTTTTGAAATCCTACAAATGATTCTCCTAAGGCCTCGCCTTGCAGTTCTCGATGAGACTGATAGTGGCTTGGACATAGATGGAATCAGAACTGTATCCGAAGGAGTCAATGCCGCTATCAGGGGGACTGAGTCTGGGGCATTGATAATCACCCACTACTCTAGGATTCTAGAACATGTACAGCCAGATATGGTGCATGTCCTATTAGATGGAAAGATTGTATCTTCAGGAGGCCCTGAGCTGGCTACAAAACTTGAAGAGAGAGGCTACGAATGGCTGAAAGAAGAATGAGGTGCTGAGATGGATGAAAAGAGAGATGCTCGTGGAGCAGTCGGGGAATACAAGGCCGGATGGCATGATCCAGAAAACTCAACGATTAGATTCGACTTTGGCCTTTCAGAGGAAGTAGTTAGGGAAATATCCGGTCTGAAGAATGAGCCCCAGTGGATGACTGAGATTCGGGTTAAGGCATTCAAACACTTCATACAAAGGCCTATGCCGACATGGGGGAACATGTCTGCATTGGAGGAAATTGACTTCGACAAGATTTGCTACTACCTCAGATCCTCCGAATCTACTGAGAAGAACTGGGATGACGTCCCCCCAGAAATCAGAAACACGTTTGAAAGGCTGGGAATCCCTGAAGCGGAGCAGAAGTGGTTGTCAGGAGTAACAGCTCAGTATGAGTCTGAGGCAGTATACCACAGCATTAGGGAAGATCTGGAAGAACAGGGGGTAATTTTCCTAGACATGGACAGCGGACTGAGGGAATACCCGGAGATTGTGAAAAAGTGGTTCTGTTCGGTAGTGCCGTACTCCGATAACAAATTCTCTGCGCTAAACACCGCAGTCTGGTCAGGTGGATCGTTCATATATGTCCCAGAAGGGGTTCATGTTGAGATGCCGGTACAGGCATACTTTCGAATCAATGCGAAGAATATGGGGCAATTCGAGAGAACTCTGATTATTGCCGACAAAGGGAGCAGCATCCATTACGTCGAAGGATGTACCGCCCCTACCTACTCGACTGACTCTTTACACTCAGCAGTAGTGGAATTGATAGCACTTCCAGGCTCACACATTCGGTACTCTACTATCCAGAACTGGAGTTCGAATGTATACAATCTAGTAACAAAGAGAGGAATAGCGCATGAAAAGGCGAAGATTGAGTGGGTTGATGGAAATATCGGAAGTAAACTAACCATGAAGTATCCCGCTGTGATTCTTAAGGGAGAAGGGAGCCATGCAGAAGTAATTTCGGTCGCATATTCTGGAGAAGGTCAGCACCAAGATGCAGGGGCCAAGATTCATCACCTAGCATCCAACACAACCAGCAAAATCCTCTCAAAGAGCATTAGCAAAAATGGAGGCAGGGGGTCTTACAGGGGCATGGTGACAGTTTCGCCCAAAGCGGATAACTGCAAGCTTAATGTTGTCTGTGATGCCCTAATCCTGGATGAGGGGAGCAGGTCAGACACGTACCCTACAATGGAAGTAGCAAACTCAACTGCAAGATGCGAGCACGAGGCAAGCGTTTCCAAGGTTAGCGATGAGCAATTATTCTACCTTATGAGTCGTGGACACTCAGAGGAAGAGTCCCTAGCAATGATTGTCAACGGTTTCTTCGAGCCCTTCACCAGGGAACTACCCATGGAATACGCAGTGGAACTCAATCAACTGATGGCTCTTGAGATGGAAGGAAGCATAGGTTGAGGCCGGATTATGGATTCGGCTTCGAGGTACCTCAGTCTGGAGAAGCCAAACAAGGCAGATCATCTTTGGAGGTACACCCCCTGGAAGAAGGTCCACCCCACTGGAGACGTATCCGAGATCCCCTTACTAGGGCAACCTGAGATTAGCCTGGGTGTCATTGATGGTTCGGACCTTCCTCCTGGAATCGAATTGAAACTAGGCGCATCAGGGGAGCCTGATTTCTCTAGGAGTAGTGCTTTTACAAATTCATTCCTTCATGCCTCGGCAGAGTCTTCTCAATGGACTTTGGTCGTGGACAAGGGTTTCTCTTCAGAAAAACCAATCATTCTTGAGGTTGATACAGGCGATTCCCCATCCGTTGCACATATCTCAATGGAAATAGGGAAGACATCGGAATTTGAGTTGATAACCAGAGTCACTGGTAGCAGTGAATGGTTCGGACTACTTAGGACCGGTCAGATTCAAGATGGAGCAGTGGTGAATGATGTTGTTATCGGACTCCTAGATAGGGGGACTATGCTGCGCTCCGATAGTATTGACATTTGCCGAGATGCTCAAGTAAGAGCGGGTACGGTTTCTTCTGGTTCGGAGAGGACGAAGAGCGATCTGCGGTACATTATGGGGGAATCTGGTGGAAATATCAGGGTCCTGGGATCAATCCTATCTGCGGATTCGATGCACTTGGATCACCACATAGAAATCCACCATGAAGCGCCGGAAACATACAGCCGGCTATCGTGGCACTCTGCTTGTGGGGGGAAAAGCAGGACCATAGGGACTGGGATGCTAACCATCAGAGAAGGCTCCAGAGGAGCAGATGCAGCACAGATTTTTCACAACCTACTGCTTTCCAAATCGGCAGAGGCCGATTCTATCCCAGAACTGGAGGTTATGGAGAATGACGTCGTTGGTTGTGGTCATGGCACGGCAAATGGACCCATAGACGAAGAGCAGATGTTTTACCTCAAAACCAGGGGATTCGATGAGGATGATGCAAAGAGATCATTGATTGCGGCGTTCCTCAATTCAACTCTCTCTGAGATGGGAGGGGCGGCCCTACACGAATGGCTCGTAGGCGAGTTGACTCAACAACTGGAAGCCCTCAACGCGTGAGAAGGGGAAATTAATTTAGCCCGATGTCAGGCGATTTAGGCATGGATAGTGATCATTGCAAGGATTTTCTCTGCCTATGTGGTTTCAGGGGGGATGCCATCCCAATGCGGCAGCACATGGAGTGCCCTCGTTGCTTCAGAGTGGTTGAGGCGTGTTGCGAAGGGGTTCCCGAATATTGCTAATCTTACAAACTAGTTTGGATCGTTTTTACTGATGGTGAATTAGTGAAATCTATGAAGGCAGTCTTTTCAGCATCAATTGGGGAACAAATGCTTCTGAAAAATGGATTGCAGGACAGGGGGCACGAGGAGAGGGTCTCCAAGATTCTAGGCGGAGTCGCATTTGGATACCTTGCATTATGCTTCATAGCCCCCTATCTTCTTCCCTCGGATTCAGTGCCGGAGCTCTCAGGAAGAGCAAATGCTATCGATTATGCATTCGAAAACAGTTGGGGAAATAAAGGGCATGAAGAAGGGAGGTCGGTTGGCCATAACCAGTCGCTTCACGGTGGTAAATTTGTGTGGAGTGATTTGAATCCAATTTGGGCACTGGCATATGGTTTTGGAGATTTGAATTGTCATCAAAAACATGAGAGGTCGTGGGAAATAAATGGCAATCAGATGCCAGTATGTGCAAGGGACATCGGAATATTCCTAGGATTCTCCCTGGGTTGC
>CAZMVZ010000007.1:0-51550 GCA_964570065.1 uncultured Candidatus Poseidoniales archaeon | reverse complement strand
GTTACAAGCTCCGCAAGCTCATGTGATATCCAGGCTACACTATGGGTCCAGCGACTATTGGACAGTAGGTTCCGGCTTAATCCCGACGGTGGAAATCACATCGAGAGGGGCAGGAGAGTCTTCCAACTCGGCTGTGCGAGCTTCTTCGACTTTGGTCCCGTCATAGGCTGAGGGGTCTTGTGCGTGAGGACCCCATGCATCCCCTCGACGGTGAACTTGACCCTTAGTTCCACCATCCTGTCCCTCTCCGCGGTAGTGGCCTGCTCGGCGTCAAGCTCGAACGTGGAGGATGGGTCTCCCGATTCGTTTACCAGGCTGAGGGTTTTTCCCGACAGGCTGGCCCTGGGGGAGAAGTCGAAGTCTTGGGGGTCGTTCATGCTCACCTTTGCGTCTACGACCAGTCGGTCGCGGATGGATACCTTGGTTATCTCGAACGACTTTGCCACGTCAAGGCCAGAGAGTGGTGGTTGAAAGGTCTTCGCTCACTAGGAATCAGACGCTTACTTCGCTTACCCTGAGCACTAGGACGACGAATTGTGCATCCAGTGTCCAATCGTTGCCCTGATCGGGGTCCACGCCATCTACCGGTGTGTCGGGGTCGCACTCCAAGGCCGTGATTATCCAGAACCAGTCGCCCTGTCCGAATCGGCCATCTGGGTCACTGAGGAGAGATTCCTCCAACGCTTCCTTCGAGTCGGCATATACTGTGTAATCTGATTGTGGCAGGGGATTCATTTCGCTTCTCTCTATTGTAGCTGATGAGTTCTGAGTAATGTTTTCTTGAGCGGTAGCGACGCTATATGACCATCCTGACGAGGGGTTGTCTACCTCCAGAGTGAAATTGTCCTCGGGCCACATTATCGGCAGGATGTCACGAGCTAGTGACAAGGTCGCTGTGAAGTCAATTAGCCTGGCTCCATCGCCTGGGTGGAACTGGATCTCATGGGATTCACCTTGCTCGAGGTACCCTGACCAGTCGTAGTCGACGTGAACCTCCTCCCATATGATTCGGAAGGAGCGGGAGATTACACGCAGTGTCCAGAGCGTGGTGTTTTTCCCGCCACTGTCATCAGTCACCGTTACCGATCCGGTGATGTTCCCTGCCGAGGCGACAGTGAGGAGCGTCACCGCCCCGCTACCGTCTTCGTCATTTAGGGGGTCGCTGTCTCCATCTGAGTCTGTGCTTGCATCGAAATCCCAGACAACGTCAACTCCCCCTCCCTCTGGGTCGAAAGATGGGCTAGCATCTAGTCTGGCCTCCTGTCCCGTCTTCACGAAGTCGGGGATGTTCAGGATGATTTCCGGGATTGCATTGACGAAAACTGTGATGGTTGCCGAGTCGGAGTCCCCGTTGTCATTGAATACCTCTACTCTGACCTCGAAGACCCCTGCCTTGTCGAATAGATGGCTGATTACTCCCTGCTTTGTCGTCTTCGTCTCACCATCCCCGAAGTTCCACCTGTATTCGTCGATTATTGTCGGTTCGGGGGTTGTTGAAGAACGGGCATCGAAGTTTACAGACTCTCCGGAATTTATCATGTCTCTATCAGAGGTGAGGTTCGCGTTCGGGCTACCGGGACCAATCCCCCCACATCCAGCAAGGGATTGGGTCAGCATTAGTAGAATCAAGAGGGTTGAAGCCCTTCGTCCGCCCTCTTGCATGGAGCGAGAAAGGCGAGCCCCCCTCATATGGGTGTTGGGCTTCGAAGATGAGAGTGGTCGTTTGGTAGGGTTCATGGACGATGGCGAGAGGGGGGGGTCGTGGATTCAGGAATTCTGGATGGCCTAAGGGTTCTTGGATTCGATTTAGAGACTACAGGATTCAACCCAAGAGAGGATAGGGTGGTGCAATTCGCTCTGGTGGGGAGCGATTCGGATGGTTCTCATTTGAATCTTAATTCATTGGTTGATCCAGGATGCAGAATTCCAAGTGAGTCGAGCAGGGTGCATGGGATTTTGGACGACGACGTTCGTGGAGCAGGTAGTTTCGAGGACCATCTCGATTCGATGAGTGATCTGATGGATGGTGCTGTAATTGTGGGGCACAATGTTGTAGCATTCGATTGGAGGTTCATGGAAATGGAATGCATCAGGATCGGCAGAGAGGCTCCTAGGCCACTAGCGATTGTCGATACACTGGTTCTTGCTAGGAATTTCGATGTCCCCGGTCGTCACAAGCTCGGATTGCTCTGCAAGAGGTTCGGGATCGGGCTAGAAAGATCGCACAGCGCTGATGCGGATGCAGGGGCAACTCTACTTCTACTGTGGAAGTTCATGAGGTCGTATCCGGAGGAGTTCAAGGGATCCGTGGAAGAAGTGCTGGACTCAATCGGAAGTCGACTTTAGGATTGGAGACCATGGAAGCACCTCTGACCAGTCCCCCAGATGGACGACCCTGCCTTGGACTCTGACGCTCCCCAGGAACAGAAAACCCTCTAGTTCATCTTGCTTGAGCTGCTTTATCTGCTCTAGTGCCTGTCCCTTGAGGATAGCGCCGAATCGATAGTCGGAACCAGTAAGGGACCCTTCGCGGTCAATGGGCGTGGCTCGCTCGAAAAGTGCAGCTCCCGAGTCGCGGTCTATCCTAACGAGCTTGGTTACTTCGTCTCTGAAAGTCCCACCCCCATCGAGTAGTCCCTCGCTCCTAGAGACCCACCAACTCGGGCACCATGCCTTCCAATCGCAAAATGAGCAAGCGGCCTCACTGGGAGTTGCTTGAAATGGTGTTTCGGTGATCTCCATCGACTCCCATGCCTGGATTGCCCCCTCCAATATGGAAGGGCCGTCTGCTACGTAGACCGTCTCGTTGGAAGAGTACCAGCCCTCTGCAACAATAGATTCCTGTTCTGGGCTCCTCTGCTTCATTAGGTCCCTGTAGAATAGTAACTGCCTTCTGACCTTCTCGTCAAGTTCTGATCTCGGTGGCCTTCCGGTCTTGAGATCTGCAACTATCCAACCGGCTTCCTCTTCCCTATCGGGGTCCAGTATCAATAGGTCTAGTATCCCCATCAGCCTGCCACAATCTGATTCTAGGGTTTCCTCCGTTGCTAGGACTATGCCCTGGACCCGCCTCCATACCCCAATCGAAACATCAGGGTGATTGGTTTTTGGCAAGCCGGCCTTCTCGAAGAGGAAGCCCAGCGCACCGACCAGGCCATCGTGAGCCTTGCTGAACATCTCATTTTTCCACTTTGGATGCCGTGGGGTTTCCATGAACTCATTCCTCTCCGCCTTCCAGTTTCTCTCAAGGGCGTCTCTGGCTGCGGAATGGAACCATCCCACTTCGTCCTCATCCCTATCCGAAATATCCAGATTGCACAAATCCTCTACGGAGTTGTGAATTGCTGTCCCTATGGAAGCGGGCATGCTTGCCTTCCTAGGCAGTCGTTGGCGAGAAAGCCAGTATTTCCTTGGGCACTCCTCAAACCTGTTCCAAGAGGATGGGGAGATCTGGTGATCTTGGGTGACTGCCATTCTATCCATGTCCCACAGAAATGAGGCGCGGAGGTGGGAACGATTAACACCATTGAGTGAATTGTAGAATCATGGCGGACGGACCACTTGTCGAGGTAGACGAGGGTGTGAATTCTTCTGGTGCTCTCCTGGTGAGTTGTTTTCCCTCGGTTGGATTCGTTAGTAGCATCGTTGCGCACTTCTTAGTCGAAAAGCTCGAGTTGGAGTTGATTGGGGGGGTGAGGCACCCAAATCTCCCACCTGTGTGCCTAGTCCAAGACGGTAAACCGCTTCCTCCACTGAGGTTCTATGCGGGCGAGCCAATATGCAATATGGAACAGTGCGACAAGGTCGTTCTGATTGCCTCGGAGATCCAGATTCCAGCGGAGTTGAATCTCCCTCTCTCGTCTAGTCTAATTGATTGGCTGGTGGATTCTGGTGTCAGTTCTACGATAATGGTGGACTCGTTCGCCCACGGGATAGAAAGTAGCCACAGCATTTTCGATGACGACGAGGGGATGGATTCGATGCTTGGGATAGGATCTACCGACTCTACTCACGAATTGCTGAAGGGAATCGGGGTTCCGCTACTGAAGCAAGGGGTTGTGAGCGGAATGACCGGCGTGATGATGGGCGAATGCAGAAGGAGGGGGATTGATGCATTAGCCATCCTCGCCGAATCCGATGGGGAGATTGGTCAAGGGACCATTCCAGATGCGCGTGCTGCCGCTAGAATCATCGGTTGCCTGGATGGGTTGCTTCCCGCCGTTCAACTTGATCCAGAGCCGCTGATGGAAGAGGCCCAGAGAATAGAGGGCCAGATCAGGGAGATGATGGCGCTTCATCTCAACCCGCCGCAGGACTCGGGCGGTGCCTCGACTGGGATGTACGGTTAGTCAGAACTCACCGAGCGTGGACTGTCTCTCTTCTGGAAGGTCCTCGAGGATTGATCCGCCCAGCATTTCATCCAATTCCGGCTCGGAAATAACGCGCACTCCCAGCCTGTTAGCCCTCTCCATCTTCGAGCCGGATGACCCTCCGGCAACTAGGAAGCTCAGGTTTCCGGAAACCGAGGAGACGACTTTGCCCCCTTGTGACTTGATTGAGAGTGAAATCTCCTTTCTGGGCCTGCTGAGTGTTCCGGTAATGCAGAACGTGGAGCCGGATAGAACTCCTTCGCTGGTCGGTTGTTCTCCTTGTATGATCTCGATCTGGTCATGGAGATCGATTATCGCGTCCTTCCTCTCGGAGATTCCATCGAGGAGGAGCGTTGCCACTGTCTCTCCGACCCGGTCGATTGAGACGAGCCTTCGAATGGCCTCCTCCCTGTCCTCTGTCATCTGGATTAGCTCCTCAAGGTCCCTTACCTCGGAGCAGACCAGTGTGGCTATTTCGGGACCTATCCGAGGGAGTCCGAGCGCAGAGATGAAGGTGCTGAATGTCATTGACCTAGTTGAGTTGAGTTCCTCTAGGACGTTGCTAGCTGACTTCTGTGCCATCCTCTCTAGCGCAATCAGTTCGCGTTCGCGCTCCTCAAGACGATAGAGGTCGGCCAGGCTCGACACCAGTCCGGATGAGCATAGTTGTTCGGCCAGTTTCTCGCCGATGCCGTCCATCCCTAGCTTCCTGCACCAGTACAGTATCGCCCTTTCGAGGCGGGATGGGCAGTGTATGTTTGTGCATCTGATGAAGGCTCCATCCACGATGAGCTCTGTTGAGCAGCGAGGACAGGTTGTCGGCGCTGAGACCTTCGTTCTAGCGGGCAGTGGCTCTGAGAAGGCGGTGCCGTCTGAGTGCGACCTGCCTGACAGGTCATCCTCGTCTGCTGGACCCATCACCTCTGTGATTTTCGGGATCACATCGCCCCTCCTGACCACCCTGACCCGGTCGCCCACCATTATGCCGAGGCGCTCGACCTCGCCCTTGTTGTGGAGCGTGGTGTTTTCGACCGTGACCCCCGAGACGACTACCGGGGCAACTCGTGACACGGGGGTTACGTTCCCGGTTCTGCCCGTCTGCCAGAATACCTCCATCAGTACAGTGACAGCCTCCTCGGGTGGGAACTTCCACGCCAATGCCCAGCGAGGGTGATGTGCGGTCTCGCCGAGCAGGTCTCTCTTGTCGAGGCGGTCTAACTTCACCACCACGCCATCAATCTCCCACTCGGCAGAGTCTCTGGACTGGAACCATTCCCTCGTCACAGCGAGGATGGCTTCGGTGGTGGATGAGTCGTCCTCACCCGAGACCACGTTGTTCCCAGCCGCCTCTATCCCCAACTCACTTATCCAAGAGATGACTTCGGAGTCGAGTTTGAAGTCTGGGGGGTCGGGGCTCTCGGGGTGCCGGTCCTGGCCTATTGGGAACTCCACACCATATGCCAGGAACTGCAGGTCCTCTGGTCTTCCCTTTCCAGCATCTATGTACTTCTGGCGCAGTGCTCCTGCTGCGAGGTTCCTTGGGTTTGGTGCGATTTCCGAGTACTTCTCCCTGAATAGTTGCAGGGGCATTACAACCTCCCCCCTGACATGGCAGTCCCCCTTCCAATCGATTTTCTCGGGGACGTTCATCATCCTCCTTGCATTAGCGGTAACGTCCTCCCCCCTTCTCCCGTTCCCCCTCGTAGCGGCCCTGACTAGTCTGCCTCTGCGGTACTCGAGGGAAAGGGCGGAGCCGTCGAGCTTTGGTTGGCAGACGAACCTGCGCCCCTTGGCAGTGGTCTCGGCGACGAAGTGTGCCACCTCGGCATCCGAGGTGGCCTTATCCAGGCTCATCATCCTGAACAGGTGGTCCACCTTGGTCGAACCGGGGGGAGGGTCGGAGCCGACTCTGCTCAATTGTGGATGACCCGGAGAAAGGTTCTGGAGCTCGTCCCTCAGTGCATCGAATTCAGCATCTGAGATCTCTGGCTTGGCCCTGTTGTAGTATAGCTCAGAGTGCTTCTCGAGTTGCTTCGCCAACCACTCGATTCGGTCATCGGGGATGCCCTCCTCTGGATGGCCATCACTCATGATTGTGCAAAGGGGGCGAGTGCCTTCAAACTGACCTTCTGCATTGGTCAAACAGTGTGGTGGGCCTGCCAGGATTTGAACCTGGGTCGCGCGACCCCCAGCCGCGAAGTATAGGCCAAACTAACCTACAGGCCCCAATTGGGCTCAATGCGAGCGAGCAATCAGTCAAAGCCCTGACGGACCTCATTGCTGCCTATCGATGCTGAATGGGGCGACCTCGTCGATGAGGTCGATGTGCCCGACGAACATACGCCTGCAGCAATATCTCTCAAAGCCCAGATCGTGTAGTACCTGACCTGCGTCCTTTCCCTCTTCCACTGCGTCCAGATACTCCTGGTACTTGTGAGCAATCACCTTTCCACAACTCCAACATCTTACTGGGATTAGCATTTCTTCCACCTACCTATACGACTTCTGCCACTTCTTTCGAGCACCACGTCCCATTTGATGCTTGGGCTCCTTTCTACGTGGATCGTTGACCAGCATCTTCCTCTCGAACCTGACGAACTCGTCCCTGAGCTCCTCGTCATCGCCCTCTGCGCCGTCGTTATACTTCACCAGGCCACGGGCTATTGCAGTGCGGATTGCGTCGACTTGCCCCATCTGTCCGCCGCCCTTGACGTCAATGGAAATGTCCACTCTATCTATTCTGTTCATGGCCTCGGCGATCCTGATTGGCTCCAGTGCCTTTCTCCGAGCTAGCTCGGGTTCCATGATGTGGATAGGTTTCCCGTTAACCCTCACCCTTCCCTTGCCCGCCTTGATGGTCGCTCGGGCAATCGCTGTCTTGCGCTTGCCGCTGGTGTTCACGACCTTTGGGGCCTTCTTCTTTGCCAATTCACTCGCCTCCCCATCTCGATGCGTCCACTCCCAGGTGGGAGCTTATCTCGCCGAGTCGAACGTACTTGTTAGGGGTGTTGCGAATGATGTGCTCGGTCGACCCCCACTCGTGTCCCTCTGGGAGGTCGTCTTTGGACAGGTTCTGCGGGGTGCCTATCATCACCCTCAGGTCCCTTAGCGCCCCTCTGCCGCTGCTGTTCTTCTGGTATGGGAGCATCCCCCTGACTGTCCTCTTGATTATCATATCAGGCATCCTTGGGAAGAATGGCCCCTTCCTTGCGTGATTGAGCTTGTACTTCGCCCTGTAGTCGCTTAGGACCTTGGTCCTCGGTCCCGAGACTATCGCGTCCTCGGCATTGATGATGATGACCCTCTGCTGCCTACCTGACTTCCTAGCTGAAATCATCTGCTTGGCGACCTGGCTGGCTAGGCGACCTAGGATCTTGTCTGTGGCATCGAAGACCATCGTTGACTCAGACAAGGATTCGCACCCCCTTTCCGTTGGGGTTCTCTTCCATGAGTTCCCTGATGCTGAGTGTTCTTCCTCCGGATGCCTCGATCTTGGTCTTAGCACCATCACTGAAGCTGAATGCTGCAACCGTCTGACCACCGCTTATCTCCCCACTGCCAAGGACCTTGCCGGGTACGAGGACGGTCTCCTTCTTTGAAGAATGGCGGGAGATGTGGCTTAGGTTGGGTTGGGCCCAGTTTTTCCTGCTGGTCTCCAGCCTTGATGCGGTGTCCCTCCAGATTGGGGAACCAGTTGAACGCCCTTGATTCTTCAAATCGCCGATGAGGGAAACGAGTGCTGTATTGGTCTTCCTGTCTGGCTTACTCATAGCATCCCCTCATGGTTAGGTATCGCGGCCACCCAAGTCGGTGTTATGAATCCTGCGGGCACCCCTAGGGGCGGCAAAGCAGCACCACTACCGAGACTGGGTCAAATCCGGAACCCGTCCTCTTCCTCGGCATCGTCGATGCCGGCGAACCTGACATTGCCCTCTGCGTCAACGAACTGGCCTGCTTTGACTGATTGCCCGTACAGGGAAGACTCGGTTACTGATGCTCTGTTTAGCATGCTCTCTCCGAGAGAGCTATTCATCCTGCCAATCATCGATTGGAAGATTTGGATTGCCCTGTCCCTCTCCTCGGAGCCGATCTCGTGGTCTGAGTATCGGGCCTCCTCGAAGATGGAGAAGAACGTATCTAGCTCCTCTGGTGGGACAATTCCTCCCAGCATGTTGTTAATGACGTCCTCGAACTCCCTTGTTGTCTCGAATACCTTCTTCATCGCACCTTTCATTCTGAAGTACTTGATTAGGTCCTTGTAGCAGGAGAAAATGGCCTCGATGTAGTTGTTGGAGGCTTTGAGTGACATTAGTGCGTCAGTCAGTATTCCTCGGAGGATCTCTACCTTGCGGCGTTCCCTGTAGTTGTTGTACATCATTGCGCCGATTAGGGTCACGGTGGAAAGGGAGATGCCCCCCAGAAGTAGGACTTGGGTAGTCCAAAGGCCTCCGCTGCTAGAGGATGGCGGCTCTCCGAGTTTAATCTCCGGAGTGCTGTTCAACCACTGCTCGACGAAGTAAGGCTTGTTCGCATCGGCCGACTCGAAATGGACCAGAACCCTCCATTTCCCTCCGGGGGCAGACCATTCTGGGTGGCCTGGGATTAGCTCTCCTGTGTATGGGAATGAGAAGTTCGCAGAGCCCCTTTCGTTGGTGATGAAAATCTCGACTCGCTCGGTCTGCCATCCCGACCCATTCCAGAACTGCCTGTGGAACTCGACCCTCTGGCCCTCCACTGTGAGGTCCAAACGATCCCTGAGGATCGCGACCTCTCCGGCAATGATGTCACCCAATTGGTATCCGGTTGGGCTCGACCAGTGTTCCTTCAGGAGAATGTCTACCTTGCTTCTGACTAGGACCTCGATGTCGGCTATGGAGCTGTTTAGAACTGGGTTCGGCTCTAGTGCCTCATAGTCGCATCCACCTGGCACGTACTTCTCTGGTTCGTATGCTACTCTGACCGTCCTGAAACCTTCGAGATTGTTGCCGCTTGGCTCGACCCCTCTCCTACTTGGATTGTCGTCGGGATCTGCTGAGTACCAAACGAACTCGCCGGTTCCATCGCTAGTGAACGCTGTCGCGATTGGCCTGGTATTTACCTCGGGGTCAAGATAGATGTTGACGCACTTGCCACCGACTGGCTTTCCATTTGACTGGGAAAGCTTGGCATTGATGTGGAATGCTTCTTTGAGGTATAGGACATCGAAGGTTGACCCATTGGGGAAGGTGTAGGTCAGGTAGTCGGATCTGAAAGGACCAACCTCAGAGACGTCTATCGTGGAGTTTGAGAAAACCGGGAAGAACATCGTCTGTGTCTTGTTCTTGTACCTGTAGCGATCGTTGTTCAATGGGTCCCAGGAGTTGTACTCAACCTTCACCTTGGCCATTCCCGCATCTACTCCAGCTAGGGGGCAGTTGATGTCGAAGAAGCCGTTTCCATCGGTTGCCCCTGGAATGCACGCCTCTACGCCGGTATCTCCTGCTCTGAACTTCATTCTGTTTTCTATTGGGTCGAATATCATCGATCCCATCTCGAAGGTGACTCTGATTTGCCTGTTGGATAGGTTGCCTCCTAGTTCATCGGTTAGCTGGCCAGTGACGATCATTGGCTTCTCCAGAATCTGACCGGTGTCTGGGTCTATCTCTGATGTGTAGACAATCTGCTGATCGACATCGAGTTCTGTATTGCCGATCAGACTGAAACCGTCTACTTGGAACTGGAGGACCTTCCTGTAGTGATCGCTATTCAGGATGGTCACACAGGGATCCCATGCCCCCGATGTGGAGAGCATGCCCGAATCCAGGGGTTCGCAGCCCTCGTGAGGGAGGTTCTGCTCAAACCTCAGAATCACGTTCACCGGGCCGAATCCGTCTGGGAGGAACGAGTAGGGGTCGTCCTTCAGTAGCTGGGGGTCTAGGTATCGCCCGTACCCGATTGAGCCCGAAGCAGGGCACTCGACGGAGACTATCTGCCTGTGTGTCCTATCTTCGAAGTCGATTCCTTCGAAGATGACCGTTACGTTCCCCCCTAAGTCGTTGCCGCCCGGGCTCTGCATTTCCCCTGCACAGCTATTCAGTACCTGTCCCCCGTCTTTCTCGAACGGGGTTCTGTTATCATCCGTAACAACGGCGGTGAATTCCCACAAATCGCCGTTTGATCTAATGTTGGGACTCGTGCTTTGGACGTTGATGAACGTCCGGGAGACAACCCATAGGCTGACCTCTGCATGGTTTCCTTGGCGGCGTTCGTCTCCTAGATATGTGAACCCGAGGGTGAAGTTCCCGAGGTTCTCTATGTCAGTCAGATTTACCCTGAAGCGGCCATTGTTGTCCGTTATTGAGATTCCACTGCTCTGGTCCTCCGACCATGTCCAGTTCACGGGGACCTCACGCACCGGTTGGTAGGCGTTGTCAACTAGTCGAACCTGGACTGACGTGTTCTGCCCCCTGTACAACCTAGGGAGAGAGCTCAGTTCGGTGAATTCGGTTGTGCCGATTACGGAAACGTTACCATACGCTCCGGTGGCGGCAAGAACCTGGTCTTGATCGCCTGTGAAGAAGTAGTCAGATTGGCTGAAGTCTGCCCTCACCCCGTAGGTTTGCGCCTGCCATTGTGACTCCCAAGTGAATTCGTAGTCGAAGGTTGCAAGGCCTTCGACGGGGGTCGGCCACTTGCTGAATTGGGTCTCGGTTGATCCAACGAAAATACCATTCCGGTCGAAGTCGAACTGAAGTGCTACGGAAATTGGATTGCCATTGATCTGGTAAACAGGCTCTACCGTCCTGTTCCATACGTGCCCCTTGACCCTGATCTTCTCCCCGGTGAACACCTCGGGGACTATCTCGCATCGGACCTCGCTGGATGATACCAATGGGTCGACGGGGCCGCATGGGGGGGAGTCGAAATCTGCCCCGTTCTGAAGTGTGATGGTCCAATGGGTACCATTGGCGGTCAAGAAGGGGGAAAGCGCCCCTGCAGCAATTCCCGACAGTGCCGCCGGAGACCCGTCCCACAGGATTGGGTAGGGCTTTCCAAGGCTGGCTTCCTCGAACGTGGTTCCTGAGTTTGCTAGGGAGGGAGCGTGGAACAGGGCGCGCCAAGCGCCGAAGGACGAGCCGGTGAACTGGGTCGCGTCCCAGAAGTAGACTGGCCTGAACGAGGGTGCGAACATGTCCGCCTCGATGTACATCCTGTGCATCGCCCGAATGAAGAACGTGTCAGTCTTGGATCCCTCTAGATGTGCCCATGGCCACTCGTAGGGGTCGTCAGTGCAGCCACCGAGGTCGGGTCTTGCGTATCCTTTGAAGCTGTAATCTCCTACTGGTAGTGTTGTATTGTGGTACTCGTAAGTGCCCAGAATTGAGTGGTGGCCTTCGATTCCTAAATTAGATACGCATGGATTCCACCGAATCTCCTCGTAGCCACCCGTTGGAATACCAGGCCCGTTGTCGAGTGTCGAGTTCCACTGTACCTGCTCCCAGAAGTCCGTCGATTGGTCGTAAGCGAGAGATATCCAGCCGCCTGAGTCAGCCCTGTAACCGCCTCCACCGTCTCCGTCGTATACTGTTGGGTGGGTGATGTTCCCGAACTCCGTCCCAGGGTCGCTGATGGTGAAGGAGACAGGAGCATGTGCGAGCCTGTTGTCGAATATTCCGCGATTGTAGTCTGCCGTGTAGTGGACCTTGAAGTCCAGCTTCAGTGGCTGCTCGTCGGCCCTGAATCTCTGTCCGGCGACGAATCCGATGGTGGTGTTCGCCCTGACCTCGACGGGGAATCCGGAGTCCCCGATTCCATCGCCATTGGTATCTGACAGGGTTGAGCTGTAATCGTGGATGAACATCTCTGTTACCTCGGAGTATACCTCGTAGGTGGTATTTGATCCTACGTCGATGTCCTCTGGGAACAGGAATTGTCCGACGACGTACTCTCCGTTGGCGTTGGTCAGCACGTCTATTGTCTCGATAACCGAAGTCCCATTTTCGGCATATCTGATGTGGACCTGTACCGGGAGGTCTGGAGCGGGGACGAAACCGCCGGTTTCGTCCAGCCAGAAAACGGAGCCATTGAATATCGCCGGCGTTGTCTCGTCCAACCACAGGACTGATTGTGTATTCAGGGTGATTCTAGTGGTAATCTTGTCGTCGTGATCAAGGATGCCGTCGTTGTCGTGGTCCCAATCGGAGCTCAATCCGGAAGACTCCTCGATCTTGTTCGCTGGTGTGGGCCAGTCTCCCGAGGAGGGGTTGTTCCAATCCGCGTCTTCCCGGCCGTCGTTGTCGTCGTCCACGTCGAAGTAGTCGGGCCCAGTCGAGTTGTTCGTCGGATCGGCTAGACCTACTCCCCCTCCGAAGTCATCGTGGTCCCATGGGTTCGTCGATTCTGATCCGTACCTCGAAGGCCAGAGCATCACTTCGTCTTCGTCCTTCATGCCATCGTAGTCGTCGTCGTCATCCATGTCATCCCTGATGCCGTCGTTGTCGTGGTCCCATGGGGCTATCGGGAAGTTCAGACAGCAGGTATCGTCGATTGGGTCGATAGTTCCTTGCGTATCGTTCAGGTTCTGGAGCTCCAGGGAATTGGGTATCCCGTCCCCGTCCCAGTCGTCGTCAGCCCAATTCAAGATTCCGTCGTTGTCGTGGTCCCAAGGGCTCTGCTCCTCCCCGGTGAAGCAGCCTGGGATCGCTTCCTGGACTTCATCTAGCAACCCGTTGTTGTCGTCGTCCGGGTCCTCGCCGTCAGGCACCCCATCGTTATCGTTGTCCACGTCATAGTACTCGGGGAAGAGGAGTGACTGGCCTAGGACCCCGCGGTCCCATACAGCCTGGTAGATTCCATCATCATCTGGGTCTGTATCGAGACCGTCGTCGTCGTTGTCCTCGCAGTTGCTCCCGGTGAAGTAGTACGGCTCATTCACGTTTGCATCGTCATCGAGATCGTCGTTGGAGTCGACTTCGAAGTAGTCCCAAACGCCGTCGTTGTCGTCGTCCACGTCGAAGTGGTCGTAGACGATGTCCCAGTCGTCATCGAGATCGTTGGTGTTGTTGTACATGCAATCGGGAGTAAAGATAACTTCATCGGTGAATTCATTGATTAGAATCTCGCCACAGTCTATGTCTGGGTCGACGTCGTCGTTCAGTTCGTCTGAAATCTCGTCTGGGAAGAGGTTGCCGTTGATATCGGTGGTCCATTGGAAGAATCCGAATTGTGTGACACCGAGGTATGCTATCCAAAGATCCCTGTTGTGCTTCATTTCGGAATAAGTGTAGGCCGACGATGGTGTTGGGTTGCTGGTAGGATCGAAGGTGAACCAGAAGCAATTGCTGTCACAGGACGCTTTCACTGAGTTGCCCGGGTTATTGGCCCCATCGTACGCCCCATCATCCCAGTCGGCGTCCGGTCTTGTACTGTATGGGACTGTGAAGGATTGCCCGCCGGACTGTGTTGGGGTTAGGAGAGGCGCCTTGAACGCATATCCGTAGAAATGCCCACAGAATCTCTCTTGGGTGGCTGAGAGGATTACAGTACCACAGGAGTTCCCATCAAGCGATCCTCCCATCTTGACGTCATCGACGTCCAGGACTCCGTCGTTCCCCTCGTCCTGGTCCCACCAGTCAGGCATCCCATCGCCGTCCTGGTCCACGTCGATTCCATTCACCAATGAGTCCCCATCGTCGTCGATGTCGAAGAAGTTGCCACCGTTGTAAGGGCTCCACTTCATCATCAGGAACCAGTACATCTCGGGGATTGTTCCGCTGATTGAGTCGAGCGAAGTTGGGTCATATCCGTTGTAGTCCAGCATGAAGCTGTTACCCTCATTGAATGGGTTGAATCCCCATGTGAGGTTCCAGTAGTAGTGAGGAACTGCTGCGTATGCGTCACCATCCTCGGAGCCGTCAATTGCGTCACCATCGTTCTGTGGCCAGCTGTTGCCCCAGAAGTTGTCTGTGTTGTCAGTGTCGACCACACCACAGTTTCCATCATCGGGGTCGTAGAAGTCGTTGATACCGTCGTTGTCGTCGTCCCAGTCCTCGTCATTCGCTAGACCGTCTCCGTCCACATCGGTATCGATGTCATTTGCACCATCATCTCTGTACATTGATCCATTTAGTTCGTGAAGATCCGCATCGTTGTCCAAGTCACAGTCGGGGTCGATGTCGAGCCAGTCTAGGATTCCGTCTCCGTCGTCGTCAATGTCCACCCAATTGTTCAACCCGTCTCCGTCCCAGTCATTGAATCCAGTGTAGGAGGTTCTCCAGAGTATGCATTTGTCACTGGGGTTCTGAGGGTTTGGGTTGGAAACGCTAGCGCAGTCCCAAGTGGCTACCTCTGCCGATGAGTTGAGTGGGTAGGGATCGAATTCGTTCTCCAGACCATCGTCGTCGAGGTCCCATGGCTGCGACCCGCCCATCAAATTGTCAGGGTTTTCAGACCCGCCCATGTCGGTATCCAACCAGTCCCACACCATGTCGTAGTCGGCATCGATAGACCTGAATCTGTCATCGTCCAAATCTCCATCATAGTCAATTTCGCAATCAGTCCCGGGAGTCTGGATATCGATAACAGAACCGTTGAAGACTTGGGTTGGGTAGTCTCCCTGTCCGTCTCCGTTCGTGTCTAGTTGCCTGCATGAGTCTGGGATTCCGTCGTTGTCGTCATCGACGTCGTACATGTCTGCGAGGCCATCGTTGTCATCGTCAGTATCTGACGAATCGGGAGCCCCGTCGTTGTCGTTGTCTGGGTCGAGGAAGTTCGGAATTCCGTCTCCGTCGAGATCGCCATCGACGATTTCTGTGAATGCCTGCACCCTCGGGTGCTCAAGGGCGTGGAGGGCGACGTAGTCGAGGCCATCCACATAGTCCCCGTAGTCCTCTGGGTCCCACCTCTCCCAGTCATCCCAAAGAATGTCTGAATCGGAGGTGATGAGTGCTGTCTGGGTAGGGTCCCATGGATGGATGTCGTCGATGTCGTCTACCCCATCGTTGTCGTCGTCCAGATCGAAGTAGTCCTGGATGCCATCAGAGTCGAAATCGCATGGCCATACGAACTGGTCGATTCTCCCATCGTTGTCGTCGTCCTCGTCGTAGGAGCCCCTGCCGGAACCGTCGATGTCTTCGTCGGTAATCCCATCGTTGTCGTGATCCATTGGGTTCTGGTCTACCAAGTAGTTGAATCCGACAGCCTGTCCAGTCCAAGGGTGGATAGTGCTGGGGTCAACGTGACGGTCCGAAGATACGTTCCATGGATCGTTTCCTTGGGTATAGTCCACGGGTCCCTCTAGGATGCCGTCGTTGTCGTCGTCCCAGTCGAACTCGTCCTGAATGCCATCGTTGTCGTGATCCAGTGGGTCCGTTCCGTAACAACCGTCGAACCTCTCGATTAGATCGTTGATCCCATCGTTGTCGTCGTCCAAATCGTTCAAATCGTCAATACCGTCGTTGTCGTGATCATCTGTGTTGGTCTCCTCTAGGAAGAATCCGTAGCTCGGATCGAGGGTCAAGGCCGAGGTATCCGAGACCTTCCCGTAAATAGCGGCTGGGTCATTATAGAATGGGTCGTGGAATGCTGCGTGTTGGAATGGATTGGTGGATGCAGGTTGGTTTTGGCCTTCTCCCTGTACTGGTCCGCCAATCTGCTCAAGTTGCTGGTAGGCCGTTCTCTTGGGTGTGTCATCGGTTCTCGTTCTTTCCGGGGAATCACCTGGTTCAGACATGATTGAGAGCTGTGTGCTCAGGAGCATCAATGCGATTATGGAAATCGCTGGTAGTATTCTCTTGTTTGTGTTTCTCTCTTCCTTGCTAATCATGCAAATCACTGCTTACCCTCGGGTAGGTTCGTGGCCCGATTCTACGTGCTTATGAATGGGTGGCATCCTGCGGATAGTTCCGTATCACAGGGGCGTCGATGTATCATCTCGGGGCAGTCAATTCCTGTGATAAGGTGATCCTCTGTTGATTTCCGAGGCCCTGTATAGTTGCTCCATCAACAAGGCAGCAGCCATTTCATGGGTAAGAGTGAGTTGAGAGAGGGATATGATTTGGCTAGCTGACTTTTTCAGTTCCTTGCTGAAACCATCATGAGGGCCCACTGCTATGTTTGTTGTATTACCGTCGATTGTTGCAGATTTGAGCCAATTTGCCATTTCCTCACTGGTCATCGCGACCCCCTCCTGGTCTAGAAGGACTAGTTGCCCGGATAGGTTGGAGAGTTCTGATTCGTATTTGCTACTGTCTGTTGATTCGGAAAATTGGACTGATATCCCCCTTGATCTGACCCTGTTCTGGTATCCACCAAGTATGGCAGCGATGCTCCTATCTTTCGGGGTTCTGTCCAGATGTACAATGACTCGTCCCATGTGGGTTCGTGGGGAGTGAGGCACTTAGGGCTTCACAAACCATCAAGTCATTGAGCATAGGCGTTCGACACAGTATGGGATGGTGGCCCTTCCGGAGGAAGAGGATTTTCCATAGCGAACCGCATATCAAGAGTTCAAAAATGTGGATTCAGGACCTAAGAGAGTCCTGCGAGAGGAACTTTGACGAGAGAGAGAAGGGGCAGTTAGAAGTCGAGGAAATCAGGAATAAATGGAGGAAGGCGAATTCTGATGGAGAAGTTGACGAAACTCTACTCGATGGCCTGGAGAGGCGATCTGAGTTGCTGATTGATGCACAAGATTCTGAATGGTCCAAATTACTTGATAATGAAGATTTTTGGAAGGTTGGATGGGGTAGCAAGGTGGAGGATTGAGATGCTACTTTGGATTGTTCTACTGTGCGGACTTGGTGGGTATTGCTACTACCTAAGCAGACTGCAACCCTTTCCTGAAAAGGGCGGTAGATTTGCCATTGTTCTCTTTTCTGGAGCTCTAGTACTCTGGATTTCGAGCACCGGCCCAGAAGAGATAGGGGGGGATCTTCCAGCAGCGATTTCGGTTTTTCTTGGGGGAGTTTTCGTTGTTACTGGAATAAGGGATATGAGCGTGATGAAGACAGACGTAATCGTGGCTCCTCTTGCTGGAATAATATTCTGTGTTGGTGGGATTAGCCTACTGTCCTCGAGGTGGGAGGTTGCTAATCAGATGGAGCAAATCGGTTCGTTCTTCCTAGCCAGTACAATGGTGACTGTGGAGTTGTACCTTGCCTTCAGAGGCCTAGTAATCGGAGTTCCTGGCATAGCGTGGTCGAAGTCGGGATTGAGGCAGATACACAGAGGGCTGATTCTCGGCCCCAATGGTGCGATTGCTCACTTTGAGAGGTCATGGGACGTGGAGGACCAATGGATAAATTCTATGAGTCACGCTGCTCTTATTCTCATCCATAGGCATCTTGGAAATCTCGATGACGAAGCCAAGAATCTTGCGGAGTTAGAGAAGTTAGGCGGGTGGGAGTCCGTTGATTCTTCATGGACTCAGGCGGTAGAAGAGGGTCTATTGGCTTCAGTTCCCGTTTGAGTACGATTGAAAGCATGTAACCCATCGGACATCCATGGTCCGAATAAACAGAGTTCACACCGGGACCGGAGACGGAGGTGAGACGTTCCTTCTCGATGGAACGAAAGTTGGGAAGGAAAGCCTCAGGGTTGCACTGTTTGGGACAATTGACGAGTTGAATTCCCATGTGGGGGTGGTCAGAATGGAATTCGGAAGAATGCCGGGGGTTACGAGATTCCATCGGCCCGATGAAGCAGACGAGGGTTTGATGAGGGTGCAACAGGAGCTCTTTGATTTGGGTGGAGAGTGTGCCTGCAGCCCCGGAAAACTTCCGGAACAAATGGCCCTGGTTGGGATGGAACAGTGCGATCGGTTGATTCATGAGATGGATCTTTGGATTGAAGATCTGACTCCTCTGGAGTCATTCATCTTGCCGATGGGGACTGCCCCGGTTGCTTTCCTGCATGTGGCTAGAACTGTAGCTAGAAGGGCGGAAAGGGAGGCTTGTTGTCTGAGGGATGTCGAAGGCGATGGCTCAGTCAGAGATGAGGTGATATGTTACCTAAATAGAGTCTCAGACTGGCTTTTTGTTCTAGGGCGGTGGATAGCTAAGAATACTGGAGAAGTTGAGACTCTGTGGACACCACTTGGGAAAAGGGAGTCCGAATCATAGGTTCCGACCGCTTGACCGGAGGTGTTCCCGGGCGGAGCGGAGAAGTTCCTTCTCTTGTTCGAAGGTTATCAAGTCCTCTGCATCATCCAACTGAAGCCAGAGGTAATTGGTGTGTTCATGTGAGAGGATTACGTCAATCTCATCCGTCTCGGCTAGATACCAGAAGACCTGCTTTTGAGTCTCTCTGCCCCTTCTAGCATATGTGTACTCGGTCTTTTCACACCACGACTCATCTATGCTGACCTCAGAGATTCCAGTCTCCTCTGTGAGTTCACGAAGAGCGGTTGAATGATGATCTGGATCAGACTTCTCGACATGCCCCTTAGGAAAGCTCCAGTGCCCCTGTGGATACTGGAGCAGAAGAATGCTGTCAAAGTTCAGCAAGATGAAACCGCAAGAGGTCTCTAGGGGCCCGGGTCTGCTCTGCATTGCGACAACATGCTACGGTGGAGGATGAAAACCTTCCGTGAAAGTGTTTCTTTAATCCGAAACCACCATTGGTGTGGTCATTTGCCCATAGATGTGGCAGAGGGCCCTTTCGATCTGGAAATTAGGCGTATTGTCACGGACAGTGATCTGGACGGAGTGGTTACCGGTGCCATTCTTCGTCGTTGGTGGACGGACGCAAATGTCATCTTCGGCCATCCAGGGGAGTTGAGGGCGGGAGTTTTTGATGAGGTGATTGACCGCTGGACCGCTGTTTGCGACTTACCGATGCATCCTAGTTGTGGCCTGAGTATCGACCACCACCAATCTAACAAACCGGATGGGGATGCTGGAGACTCGATGATAATCTGGAGAGAGAGCCCTTCCGCGGCAAGGATTGCGTACGATGTTTTCTCAGAACGGGTTGATCTCTCTGATTTTGAGAGTCTTCTAGAATGGGTAGACAAGCTCGATAGTGGTGCTATTTCTCATGAGGAATATCTTGCGGACAGCCCTGTTCTGTGGCTTAGCAGAGTCATCGATGCTGGAGAGGGAGTTGCGATGAAAGTACTCGAATTTCTTCAACAGGGGGTCCCTGTCGATCAGATATTATCTGATTCGGAGATTTCAGAGATTATTATACATAAAAAGAGAGAGATGGGGGCCCTCATTACGGCCATTCGAGATAGCATGCTAATTGAGGATAGGATGGCAATCGTTAGGTTGGAGGGAACAGGGATCCGGTCAAATGGATACCAAGTTACTGCTATGGCAGGTGACAACTGTGATGCTTGCATGGTGATCCATGGAGAATTGGGTGCAAAGTTTGGCGAAGGTGACAGTTACCCCGTCTCGGCATCATTCTACACCAATTCGTTCCTTCATAGAAGTGGTGGGATATACGACTTGACTGCATTAGCAACCCGTTTCGATCCGGACGGGGGGGGGCATGCAAATGCATGCGGGTGTCGGATAAAGCCTATCGATGACCTAGGTGTGGCAGATAGGGGGGTAACGGAAGATGACATCACCAGGAACATTGGTGCATGGCTTCAGATGTGGTCTAAGCGCTAGTGGGGGTTTTGATGATGAAGCATCTCCATCACACCCGATATGCGGGATTTGAGTACTAATCTTGTCTTTTCCAGACTGCTCGGTATCTTTTTCCTTCCTTCTCAGGGATGAAAGCAGAGTGTTTCTCGACCTCTTCCAATCCTTCACCGATTTGATTGATAAAATCCCAAGTCAGTGGCCATGGGGGTCCGCTATCCTCTATGTTGGATTCATCCGCTAGTCTCCCTATGCAAACCAGGGACCCGCCCCTAGCTAGCAACGGTGCTAGATTTGGGGACGCTCTTATCCTGATCTCTTCAGGAATTGCTTGCAGGATATGCACCTCCACCACTAAGTCGTATTCTCCGAGCCAGTCTTGTTCGGGATTCAGCAAGTCTCCAGCGACCCACTCGATATCGGTCTCTTTGTGCAAATGCCGGGCCCACTCTACTGCTTCTTCGGAGATATCGAAAGCGGTTACTGACCATCCCCTTCTCCATAGGAAAGAGGCGTCCTCACCCAGCCCCGAACCGACAACTAGGACTCTGCCTAATGCCTCGTTTTCGTTTGACCACTCTACCAAGAATGGGTGTGGTTCCATCCAGTCCCATGGAATCTGCCCCCTGTCTCTGTTCGAGTGTCGGTAAAGGTCCTCAAACCACGACAGGGGTTGCTCAGAGGATTCTGCTTTTTTTACCATTTCAAGCATTCTTTCACGGACTTCGTCCATTTTACCAGACCTACATGTGAGAGACTACTGCATTTCCGAAATCTGAGCATGAAAGTAGGGACGCGTCATCCATCAGCCTCTCGAAGTCGTAGGTTACCGTCTTCGATGAAATCGCCCCCTCCATCCCCTTTACTATCAGGTCTGCCGCTTCCGTCCATCCCATGTGCCTAAGCATCATCTCCGCGGATAGAATTAGGCTTCCTGGATTGACCTTGTCCTGGCCTGCATACTTGGGTGCGGTTCCATGGGTTGCCTCGAAGATTGCAATTCCTGTATCGTAGTTGATGTTGGCACCCGGTGCGATGCCTATCCCTCCTACTTGTGCCGCTAGTGCATCTGAGATGTAGTCGCCATTCAGGTTCATGGTTGCAAGTACCCCGTACTCCCTTGGTCGTGTTAGAACCTGCTGAAGCATTGCGTCGGCTATCACATCCTTCACAGTGATCGTGGTACCCGTATTGGGGTTGTCGAACGTGCACCAAGGCCCACCATCAATCTCGATGGCTCCGAACTCATCCTTTGCCAGCATGTACCCCCAGTCTCTGAATCCTCCTTCTGTAAATTTCATTATGTTGCCCTTGTGAACAAGGGTGACTGAGTCACTGTCGTTATCTATGGCGTACTTTATTGCCGCCCTCACAATCCTAACTGTACCCTCTTTGCTAATCGGCTTGATTCCTAGCCCTGCGGTATCCGGGAACCTAATTTTGTCCACTCCCATCTCCTTCTGAAGGAAATCGATGACCTTGCGAACGTCTTCGCTACCTGCCTCCCACTCTATTCCGGCATAGACGTCTTCACTGTTTTCTCTGAAAATTATCATGTCCACGGCCCCTGGATCTTTGACTGGGCTGGGCGTGCCCTCGAACCATCGAACAGGCCTGACACACGCAAACAAATCCAATTGCTGTCGAAGCGCTACGTTGAGGCTTCTAATCCCCCCTCCTACTGGAGTAGTGAGTGGGCCTTTTATCGAGATGAGCCCTTCTCTCATTGAATGCTTGGTTTCTTCCGGCAACCACTCGCCTGTTGCATCAAATGCCTTCTGACCTGCTAACACTTCGGACCAATGTATTCTTCTCTCGCTAGCATAGGCCCTTTCCACAGCACTATCGACTACATTGATCATTACGGGAGTGATATCTATGCCTATCCCGTCTCCTTCGATGTAGTTTATTTCGGGGTTGTTTGGGACTGTCAATAGCCCGCCCGAAATTGAAATCCGCGCGCTGTCTGACATGTCCCTCAGAATACTCCGACCGAAGAGGCATAGATGAAGCCAACCCTTCAAGGGGGTGAGTTGCGTCGAGAGGCCATGAACGGCGAAGTGGTTTGGACTGAAGCGTCCGGATATGTCGGAACCACAGGCAAAGGGAAGAGTTTCGGAATTTATGGTTCGGATTCTCCAAGTCCCATGGAAATGGTCCTACATGGACATGCTGCCTGTTCTCTGATTGACGTGATCGATGGGCTAAAGCATAGAAAGGAAAATGTGGAGTTCATCAAGGTAGAGATTGAAGCTGACAGGGCAAATGAGTCTCCCAAGGTATTCACATCGGTAAGAATGCGCTACATAGTCAAGGGGGATGTCCCAGAAACCCTGGTTAAGCGCCTTATTGAGAGCAGTCACGAAAAGCACTGTAGCGTTGGGATAATGATTACTCGTTCGGGTGCCAGCCTAGAGTGGAATCTAGAAATGAAATCCTAGATTATAGGCCTTATTTATTCGCAGTTCTAGAAAATGGAACTGTCACTTTTTTCGTCAAAATAGTAATCTCAATGGGGACTTCGATACTAAGCATTAAACACCCCCCATTCAGAAGCGCAACTCCCTTGCACAGACGAGGCCATTCTCGTCTGGTACAATATGGGAGGCAATGAAGAATGCAGACGAAAATTAAGTCCTCAGGAGATGGCTCTGACGCAGAGAAGGGTTTGGTCGTAGAGCGTAGATTCACGTCTGCAGACCAAGATCCCTTCGACACCTTCGATTGGATTGTCATGGATGTAGAGATCAGGAATCCTGATGGTTCCATGGCTGACTCGATAGAGGGTGTGAAGTTGCCTTCGGGATTCTCGGGAATCCCTGGGAAGGTTTGTGCTCAGAAATATCTGCGCAAGGCAGGCGTTCCAAAGCACCTTCGAAGCGTTCCCGAAGAAGGAGTTCCCATCTGGCTACAGCGAAGTGAGCCGGATCACGAGCGGTTGCAATCAACTGATGCTACCGAAAGAATGGGTGGTGAGACTGATGGAAGGCAACTCTTCCGTCGACTCGCAGGGACCTGGACCTACTGGGGCTGGAAGTACGGCTACTTCGCAAGCGAGGCAGATGCCCGTGCGTACTTCGATGAGATGTGCTATCTGATTGCTAGTCAGCGATCTGCACCAAACAGCCCCCAGTGGTTCAACACAGGTCTTCACTGGGCATATGGTATTCAAGGTCCTCCTCAGGGCCACAGTTTCGTTGACCCAGAGACTGGTGAGGTTGGACTATCCACTAGCGCCTACGAGCATCCCCAGCCACATGCTTGCTTCATTCAGTCTGTCTCGGATTCTCTCGTGGGTGGGACCGATTCAATAATGGGACTTTGGAATCGAGAGGCCCTTCTTTTCAAGTATGGATCGGGAACGGGTTCTAACTTCTCTAACATCAGGGGGGCTGGGGAACCTCTCTCTGGTGGTGGGACTTCGAGTGGCCTCCTGTCGTTCCTAAAGATTGGGGACCGGGCTGCTGGCGCGATAAAATCCGGAGGTACCACCAGAAGGGCAGCAAAGATGGTTACCTTAGACCTAGATCATCCTGACATCGAAGAGTACATCGATTGGAAGCCAACGGAGGAGGAGAAGGTTTCCGCTCTAGTGATCGGTAGTGCAATCCTGCAAAAGCACGCAGATTCGATAATGGAGGCAATTTGGTCATTTGGTGATGACGGAGGCAGATTCAGCCAGAAAACAAACCTAGGTCTTAGGAAAGCAATGATCCGTGCCATCAACGATGGTGTTCCACAGGCCCATATTCAGAGAATACTGGACCTAGCTGAGCAAGGCTGGAAGGGTTTGGAGTTTGAGTCTCTAGACACAGACTGGCAGGGCGAGGCCTACGCTACTGTATCCGGACAGAACAGCAACAATTCAGTTAGGGTCCCCAACTCATTCATGGATGCAGTCAAGTCCGACGGAGACTGGAATCTCTACTTCAGAACAGAGAGAGAGTCTGCGGCAGAAGAAGGGAGGGATCCAGTTCCCTGCAAGACTCTCGATGCGGGAGCGCTGTGGGACAAGGTCGCATATACAGCATGGGCATGTGCCGACCCAGGAGTTCAGTTTGACACCACAATCAACGAGTGGCATACGTGTCCAGAGGCTGGTAAGATCAACGGATCAAACCCCTGTTCGGAATACATGTTCTTGGATGACACAGCGTGCAATCTAGCCAGCATCAACCTGCTTCACTACTACGACCTAGATACTCATAAGTTCAACATCGAGGACTTCAGACACAGTGTCAGACTCTGGACCACGACCCTTGAGATTAGTGTCCTTATGGCGCAGTTCCCTTCTGAGTCGATTGCAAGGGGATCGTACGACTACAGAACCCTCGGTCTTGGTTACTGCAACATCGGATCGCTTCTGATGCACATGGGAATTCCATACGATGACGAGCGAGCTTACGCTATTTGTGGGGCGTTAACCTCGATAATGTGCGGCGAGAGCTACGCCACTAGCGCAGAGATGGCATCCATCCTCGGGCCGTTCCCCGACTACGAGAGGAATGCTGACGACATGCTCAGAGTTATGCGGAACCACAGGAGGGCAGCATACGATGCCCCCGACTCAGAGTACGAGGGGCTTACGGTCTCCCCGATGGGTATTAACTCGAAGAAATGCCCCAAGGATCTCTTGGACGCAGCGAGGAGTTGCTGGGACAGGGCACTGCTGGAGGGGGAAGAGCACGGATTCAGGAACGCTCAGACCACAGTCATAGCCCCGACCGGAACAATAGGACTGGTCATGGGAGCCGATACAACTGGTGTGGAGCCCCAGTTCTCCCTGGTGCAGTACAAAACGCTCGCTGGTGGCGGATCTCTGAGAATCATCAATCACGGAGTTCCCAATGCTCTTAGCAGGCTGGGTTATTCTGAAAGCGAAGCCCGCTCTATAGAGGAGTTCATCATGGGAACTAAGAGGCTGGGTGACTGCCCAAGCCTTCCTGTTGAGAGATTGAAGGATGCTGGATTCGATAATGCTCTTCTCGCATCGATTGAAGGGAAGCTGGGGGATGTCTTCGACTTGAGGTCTGCTTTCGCACCATCCATCCTTGGTGAGGAATTCTGCGTAGGAAAGCTCGGAATGACGAAGGCCCAAGTTGATGACCTGTTCTTCGACACCCTAGGATTCATCGGATTCACTGGACAGGAGATTAACGCCGCTAACGACCACATCTTCGGATGCAATACCATTGAAGGAGCACCTGGTTTGAAGGACGAGCACCTCGCTGTATTCGACTGTGCCACCCCATGCGGAAAGTACGGTAAGAGATCGATTGCTTGGGATGCACACGTCAAGATGATGGCAGCCGCCCAGCCCTTCATATCCGGGGCGATTTCAAAAACCATCAACATGCCTTCTGATGCTTCAATAGAGGATGTTCGGGAAGCCTACAACCTCAGTCACGCCACTATGAACAAGGCCTGTGCGGTGTATAGAGATGGTAGCAAACTGTCACAACCACTGATGAGCCAGTTAGTCGACTCGATGGATCTCGAAGAGGAAGAAGAAGAGACAGTTGTGGAGAAGATGGTGGAAGAGGCGGCCAGTGTTCTCCCTCTGCCAGAACCGGTGGCGACGCCGGTTGCAAAGGCGCTTGTTGAGAACTATATCGCGACCAAGAGGGTGCTTCCACACAGGAAGAGGGGAGCGAACTTCAAGGCCAGAGTCGGTGGCCATAGCGTACGACTTATCACTGGGGAATACGAAGATGGGAATCTCGGTGAAATCTTCCTACTGACCTCTAAGGAAGGTGCTGCTTGGAGGGCCCTCCTGTCTCAGTTCGCTATAGCGGTGTCAATTGGTTTGCAGCACGGGGTTCCAATAGATGCCTTCGTTAAGTCATTCACATTCACCAAGTTCGAACCGAGCGGAATGATAGAGGGCGGCAGTGGCCGAGTGAAGATGTCCTCGAGCATCATAGACTGGGTCTTCCGGGAGCTCGCAATCGAGTATGCTGGCAGGAACGACCTCGCTCATGTGCCTCTAGAAGAAGAAGACCTGGACCCGTTCTCTATCAGCAGGCCCGAGGTGACCGAGCAGGGTCTAGCCCGGAGCCAGGGCGAGAGGCGCGAAGTCCAGATGACCCTAGAGGCTGCCGTGGGACCAATCGTTGATGCGGATAAGAAGGCCAGGCAGGCTGCGAAGGAGAGGGGTTTCACCGGAGACATCTGTGATGACTGCGGCGGTAGCCAGATGGTCAGGAACGGGACTTGCCTAAAGTGCAACGAATGCGGTTCGACAACTGGTTGCTCGTAATCTTAGATCTCAAATCTCGAGTTCTATGTTTAGATTCTGTATGAGTTCCTTGTACCTGTTTCTAATCGTAACTTCGGTGACTCCAGCCACCTCGGCAACCTCACGCTGAGTCCTCCTCTTCCCGCAGAGGACGCTTGCGATGTAGATGATCGACGCAGCGATTCCCGTTGGCCCCCTGCCGCTAGTAAGTTCCTTCTCCTGTGCGGCGGCAATCAACTCGTATGCCTTGGCTTGCACCTCTGCGTCCAGATCAAGACCAGAGCAGAACCTTGGTATGTAGTCCTCAGGTTTGGTTGGTGGGATCTTCATCCTTAGCTCCCTGACCATGAAGCGGTATGTTCGGCCTATCTCCTTCCTTCCTGTCCTGCTAGCCTCCCCAATCTCGTCCAGAGTACGTGGATTCTCGCAAATTCTGCATGCTGCGTATAGGCTTGCAGCTGCTACTCCTTCGATGGACCTGCCGCGGATTAGCCTTGCATCAACTGCCTTTCCATATGTAACGGCCGCTGTCTCCCTAATCGTCTTGGGGAGCTCCAATCTGCTTGCCATTCTGTCGAGTTCTGCCAGAGCCATTGCCTTGTTTCGCTCGGTGGCATTACTGACTCGGGATCTCTTCTGCCACTTCCTCATCCTGTAGAACTGACTCCTGTATCTGCTAGAAATCGACTTTCCAGAGTAGTCCTTGTTCTGCCAATCGATATCTGTGGAAAGTCCCTTATCATGCAGCATTACTGTCATGGGTGCACCGGTTCTAGCGCGCTGATCTCCTTGCTCGGGACTGAAGACGCGCCACTCTGCGCCCTGGTCAATCACCTTGTCCTCCAAAACGAGGCCGCAGTCTTCACAGACAACTTCTCCTCTGGATTCGTCTTTCTTCAATTGTCGGCTTCCACATTCATCGCACTTCACGGTGTCTTCTACAAGATATGACATTCATCCTCACCCCCCTTTTAGCAAAAAGGTATTAAATTCGCGAAAGACATCTTATTTAAGGTTATAATTATAGAAATTGGTCCAATTATGGGGGAAACGAGTTGTAAAGTCATCGAGAATCGTGAAATAAGACTCTTCGCTGGGGGTATGTGAGGGGTAGAATGTCGAGAGGAGAATGGCCGCCCGAGAATGTCAGCCTAACTCCCGGAAAGAGAGTTCTCTTCCTAACTAAGAACCTGGAGTTGATTCGAAAGCAACTCTATGAAGGATTGGATCTCAGAATGGAAGACTTGTCTGTTGACGAACTACTAGACGACATTAACACAGATGTAATGACTCCGGCTTGGGTTTGTTTTGATCATGAGCCGGCCATGATTGCTGAGAATGCATATGCTGGGTTGATGCATGAGGGGAGCAGGGTGTTCCAGCCGCGCGCTTTGATTGATGGTGGGTTCGAGGTAATCGTTTCGGGACACAGGAAGGGGACCGGTTCCAGTAGAGAGACTGCGCCACAATGTGAGAGGTGGTCAGGAGTCAGAATTGTCATCGCCGCGTCTTTTGCTCCTATTCACGAGAGGAACAATCTGAATCTAGGTCAGTTGATGGGAGATCATTCGATGCTGATGAGGCTCCAGAACAAGGAGAGTATCCCCCTGTCTGAGTTTACGGAAAAGTATGATCCGGTCAGTAGTCTGATTCTTGAGAATGGAGGGATACTTCCCTTTGCGAAGAGATTGAAGGGAGGCACTATCGATCTACCCGAGTTCAGTACGCAAGAGCGCCCCATGACAATGATTGAAAAGTTGGTTTCGAATAAGCTCCTAGGGACGAACGGGAAGAAGAGATTCGTCAAACCGGGGGACGCAGTGCTAGCTCAAGTTGATGGTGGATACTCCCATGAGTTCACAACGGCTCAGGTTCACACGTTCCTAGCAAACGAGTATGGGGAGGATTACGACGTTCCGAATCCTTCGAAATTTGCCGTTTTTGAGGACCATCTGCTATATGCTACCGGAGTCCCAAGGTTCGGTAAGTTCGCTGATAAGATTCAGACTCTGAGAGACATGCAGAACTCTTTCCAAGAGCATACTGGAGTTCGGGATTACTCCGCCGAGGACGGAGTGAGCCCGGGGATATGCCATCAAGTCGCTCGAGAGGAATTCATAGACGTTGGAGATTTCATCCAGGCAACCGACTCTCATACTTGCATGGGTGGTGCATCCAACGCGCTGGCATATGGTGTCGGTTCGACAGAGTATGCGAATCTGATCCACAATCAATTTGCATTTGTCAAAGTCCCCGAGAGTATTCGGTTCGAATTGATTGGAGAGCTTGACCCCGGATGTACCGCCAAGGATGTGATTCTGCACATACTGTGGCGATTTGCTGCAAAGTCAGAGACCTTGGACATGAGCATGGAGTTTGGTGGAGCGGGGCTTGCGAGCCTTTCCATGGATGAAAGGGCCACGCTTTGCAATATGGCTACCGAATGTAGTGCAAAGACTGGAATTTGTGAAGCTGATGATGTTACCGTGGACTGGTTGATGTCTCGTAGAGAAGATTTGGATCGGGAATCAATTAGACTAGGTTTCGTTTTACCGGATATTGGGGCGATTTATGGAGGGGGAGTTCATGAAATTGATTTGTCACAGATCAGGCCAATGGTCGCTCATCCGGGCAACCCCGATGAGGGGGTGCCATCCGATCCAACGAACGGCGCATACATAGATGAGATTGGTGACGTTCCAATCAACATAGCGTATGCTGGATCGTGCACTGCGGGCAAGGATGACGATTTCTCATACTACGCTATGGTCTGCGAAGCGGCTCTAAAGGCGGGTCTAGCAGTTCCAGAAGGAGTAGATTGCTACATCCAGTTCGGATCAAAGTCAGTGAAGGAACTGTCAATGAAGATGGGGTGGACTGAAACATTCGAGAAGGCGGGAGTGAAGCTCATCGATCCTGGGTGTGGGGCTTGCATAGGAGCAGGTCCGGGAGTTAGTGATGACCCGGAACAGGTGACTGTTTCAGCGATAAATAGGAACTTCCAGGGCCGTTCTGGGCCCGGGAAGCTCTATCTTGCAAGTCCTCTCACGGTGATGACTAGTGCCTTCACTGGGAAAATCACTTCATGGCATCCAGAGATATTCCTCTGAAACGGGTGACTCCGTCTAGAACTTGGGGCATTGTTCAATAGCGGTCTCGTGGCGGGCAAGGGCTACCTTGCAAGCCCCTCGTCATCGGACAAGGGAGGACTTGGTGGTGGTGGATGAATGGACCCTGCAGAAAGACTCTCTAGCAAACAGAAGCAGATTTCAATTAGCGAGTTCTTTGAGAAGAACAAACATTTCCTAGGATTCGATACCCTTCAGAGATCGATCATCACGGCTGTAAAGGAAGCAGTGGACAATTCCCTAGATGCCTGTGAGGAGGAAAGGATACTGCCCGAGATAAATGTGGAAATCCGAAGAATGAAGGGGGACAGGCTGAGGATGATCACACAAGACAATGGTCCGGGAATACCTAGAGAGGACATCGAGAATGTGTTTGGGAAGTTTCTACTGGGTTCGAGATTCCATGCAATCAGACAAACCAGGGGTCAGCAAGGGATTGGCATCACTGGTGTTGTGATGTACAGTCAATTGACTGCTGGGTCAAAGACAAAGGTGGTCTCCAAGATAGCCAGAGACTCATCGGCGGTTTTCGTTGAACTAGGTATTGACACAAGGAGAAATCGTGCAACAAGGTCAGGAGAAAACAGGGACATATGGCTGGACGATAAAACTGGGGAAATCGTTTCTCATGGATTAAGGATAGAGTGCGAGATGCGGGCAAAGTATCAGAGGGGAAGGCAGTCCGTTCATCAGTACCTACGAATGACCTCCATTGTGAATCCTCATGCTAGTATCTCCCTAGTCGTACGCGACAGAGATGGCAGCGTTATCGAAGAGGGGGATTGGCAAAGGACTACCGAGAGGTTGCCGCGTGAAGTTAGCGAGATTCGCCCTCACCCTCATGGAATACAACTGGGTTCTCTGCAGAGGATGTTGAGAGAGTCCGAAGAGAGGAAGATGACTTCTTTTCTTAGGCACAACTTCTCTGGAGTCAGTATGCGAGCAGCGCGGGAAATCCTTGCATTGGCGGGATTGGACGAAGGTAGGAGCCCAAAGAGAATCTCAGCAGATGATGCACAGGGGATGGTTTCGGCATTCAGAAAAGTCAAGTTGCTTTCTCCTCCCACTGATTGTCTTTCACCAATCGAGGATTTGCTAATCAAAAAGGGGCTATCGAAAGCCATAGACTCTCGTTTCGCATCCACTATTACTAGGAGTCCCAAGGTTACTCAGGGGAACCCATTTCAGATTGAAGTTGGGTTGGTTTTTGGAGGGGACCTTAGTGCAGAGGGGCCAATAGAAGTTCTACGGTTCGCAAACAGGGTCCCGCTGATGTATCAACAGGGAGGTTGTCTTCTGACTAAAGCCCTCGAGGCTGTCGATTGGAAGAGATACGGTCTGGATCACCCCGGAGGGAAGGGGATTCCCAAGGGACCTGCGGCCGTTCTGGTCCACTTAGCATCAACAAACGTGCAATTCACTAGCGAGGCAAAGGAGGCTGTTTCGGACAATGAAGAGGTTTTCGAAGAGATTCGTCTAGCCATGCTGGAGGTTGGCAGAGGCCTGAAGGGACATCTGAAGAAGAGTTCCCAGAGGAAGAAGGCCAGAGAGAAGTTCGAGCTGATTAACATAATTCTCCCTGAGATTTCGAAGAAATCCTCGGAACTGCTATCGAGGGAGGAGCCAGATCTGGCTCCGATAATCACGAAGATAATGGATGCCGTATTCTGTGAAGAAGAATTGGGATGGGACGATGAGAGGAAGCTTGCTACTTGCTCAATAACGATTTACAACTACACCGCAAGGGCAAGGGCGTATACGATTCTAGCCAAATGGCCTGAGAGTAATGAGACGGAAATTGCCGAAAACGCCCTAGGTGGGAATAAGCAGGCGAATGGCCTCTGGGCTTGGAGGCTGGATACACTTAATCCTGGCTCTGCTACGACAATTCACTTCGGGGTCTCGGGACTTAGAAAGGGCGAGTGGAGTGATGCGGAGATATTCTACAGAGGCAACGGAGAAGTAATTGGAGCGACCAAGATTGATGAGAAGTTGCTTGAGGAACTAAGGAAGTCCGAGGCACTAGAGGCTGCGGAATCAGAATTCGAGAAACCGAAGGAAGCGATTTCCCAGCTTAAGGAAAGGGCGGAACAGAGTGAGGTCTCGCAGTCTCAGTCATTGGATGAGGGGCAGACAAGCCTGTTTGGAGATTTCTCAACTAAGGATGAAACGGAGGGAATTGAATGACGATGGACAGACAGAAGACGAAGGAGGAGGTAATCGATGCATTGCATGGGGTCGCCTCAGAGATGCATGACAAGATGTTGAGAGGGAACCCTCCAACAATGACTCTTCCAGTGAGATCGAAGTCAAACATCGGATTCGACAAGAAGTTGGGGGTGTACAAGTATGGGAAGAAGAGGACAATTAGAGATGCAACCTCCCTAGGTTCGGCCCGACAACTGCTGAGGGCTCTGCACATCACAGAATTCGTAGAGGGCATGATTTCTGATGGCAAGACCTCGACACTTAGAGAGATGTATTACATCTCTGAGGGATGGGGGCACGGCAAGTTCTCGAGCCAGAATGAGAGCAATGGGGTCTCCGAGGACCTAGAAATAGTTACCAAATGCATGAGGGAGGACTTTGGTCTTAGGCCAGAGGAGGATGGGGCTCGAATAATTGGCAATGTGACCTTTGAAGAGAGGAATCGGAAGGGGGACTGGATGAGGATTAATTGTCGAGACGACGTTGGTGATTCGGGTTATGGAGTACCATACAACGTGGAGCCTGAGAAGTTGCGGTTGGTCGAAGAGGACATTGACTTCGTAATGGCGATAGAGACGGGTGGGATGTTCGACAGACTCGTGGAGAATGGTTTCGACGAGGAGTCGAGGTGCGCGTTGGTTCATCTGAAGGGGCAACCGGCTAGATCGACTAGGAGGATAATGAGGAGGATGAGCGATCAGTGGAACAAGCCGATAATGGTTTTCGCAGACTGCGACCCCTGGTCATTTAGGATATACGCGAGCATAGCATATGGTGCGATAAAGACGGCTCATATCTCCGAGTACTTGGCAACCAAGGAAGCGACCTATCTGGGGATTACGGCGGACGACATCCTAGCCTATGACCTGCCAAGCGATGACTTGACTAAGCAAGATCTGAATGCTCTGAATGCAGAGCTTAGCGACCCCCGATTCGCAACCGGATGGTGGCAGGAACAGATACATCTGATGCAGGAGATTGGGAAGAAGGCCGAGCAGCAATCTCTTGCGAAGTACGGTCTAGACTTCGTTACTGACACCTACTTGCCAGAAAAGCTAGGGGCTATGGGCATCACATACTGAAAACAACCCTATAGATGGGAGACTAGAGGCGGGGTTGTGACCGAACGAAGAAGGCGATGGGCGCGCATCACGACTGCGTCTTCTGCAATCCTTCTCCTGGTGGCCGTGATTTCACTATGGCAAGTGTCACCTGAACTACTTGAGTCATACGATCCCGAGACAAACAGTCTCGTGAAATTGGGTCCGGGGGAGTCGGTGACCTTCGTTATTGAGGAGTCGGAAATGGTAACTGCTCTGAGGATATCTGACGGTGAAACACCAGACTCCGAACTCACTCTGTTGGATGATGAGGGTTCCGAAGTAACGGGAAGAGAGAAGAGGTGGAGTGAACCGAACCGACTGGGTTCGGACGAGAAGACGATATACTCCCCCGTGAGAGTATTCGAGAACCTGGGGGGCAGCTACACACTGCAAAACCATGGAGATGGCGACCTTTGGCTTGTTGACGACGAAGTATCTGCAGACAAATTACTTGGGAACTTCTGGATGTATCTTTTCTACATCGGGTGCTGCATCGGATCTCCCGTTGGCCTAGTTGGTCTGATTCTAGCTATCATGGTGTGGACGGACAAAAGGAAGATGCCAGACCAATTCGTGATTATCAACAATGGAAGTGTGATTATGGACGATGTCCAGAGTGAGGGTTCAGATGCTGAGAGGTCTGAAGTAGCTCCGAGCCCATTCTGGGAAGAAGAGGTTCGGACGTCCGAAGACCCCCACGATGATGTCGTCGATGAAACTTGGAAGAGGTGGGACGAAGGGTGACTGGAATCCGAGTTTTCGTCATTAGCATCTAGATTGGGTTTTTAGAGGGCGTTGACTACCCAACCTTGAGTTGGTAAGTGATGGTAGGGTTCGATGAGTCCCTCAGCATCCTAGAGAATTCTACTAGGAGGGCCATTCTAAGACACTTGGTCAAAGAGCCCCACTACCCTCTTCAACTCTCTGAATTGCTCGATGTAAGCCAACAGGCAGTAGTCAAACATCTCAAAGTCCTAGAGGAGGCTGGATTCGTGGATTCTGAAATTAAGAAGTCGGACAAGGGGGGGCCTCCAAAGAAGGTATACAGAGTAAATCAGTCATTCTCAATTCGCTTGGACTTGGGTCCAGACCTGTTTAGGGCAGAGCATCGAAAGATGCCCAGGGGCATGCGGTTATCCGGAAGCCTGCCTAGCGATCTAGAGAATGTGGTTGGGAGGATAGGAACTGGTAAGACTCTCCCGATGGTCGACGCAATGGGTATTCTGTCAGAATTGGATGCAGCCTTGGAGAGCGTTGACAGGCAGAGAGACTCGATTATTGCGCTCCACCAGCAGGTGATGCACAAAGTATCCCCCAGTGTCGATGAGAGTTTCGAGTCATACGAAGAGAGGCAGCTCGCTCACGCGATGATGAGGCACCCCCGGAGGCCCTTGGACCTAGATGCGTTCTCACAGGGAATGCGGATCCAGTCGATGCATGCTGAGGAGATGATGGATACTCTGAGAGAGCGTCTGATGAGGGACTTCGCGACTAGTTCGGGATCCTTCGTCGCTGGAAGGGACTCGATGCCGCTGCCTTGGTGGATGGCCAAGTAGATCAGAAGACCATGTCATCGTCGTCGGAGCCCGGGAGAAGGCTGCTCAGTTCGGAGAACCTGGCCAGAGCTTCGACTCTCCTACCCCAAATCACGTAACCTGCGACACCAAAGAGGGAGAAGGTTGCTCCGATGATTATGGCTGGCACTGCATACCTAACGACCAGTTCCCTACCGACATCGAGTGAGCCTAGGGGGGACTTCATGTTCCCAATCCTCTCGATGTTGTTGTTCTCATCCGTCTCTACGATGTTGTTGTCTGGATCCACTACCACGACGATATCGTGGTTACCTGGCTCTACCATGTATAGCAGGGTGATTGGGTCGGACTGATCGGTATCGGACTGGCCGATGGGCATGATGGCGTTGACAATCTGCCTGTAGACGATGTTTTCTTCTTTGCATCCGTTCCTCTTGATATCCGACTCCGACTGGTCCTTGCACAGGATTATGTTCACGTCGGTAGCATGGGCATTCCCTCTGTTTGTGATGAAGACGTTGATGGAGAGCATTTCCCCGATTGCGGCCTCTTTGAATGGAGCTATGACGCTCTCAAGAACCAAATCGGGGGCTCTTAGTCGCATCTCTAGGATCTGTTCGTTGGTGTCGCAATCAGGAGGGAGGTTGTCCGGGAAGCCGTCTGAATTGCTATCCAGAGTGCATGAGTCGGTCCAAACTTCGGTCTCATCGAAATCCCCTCCCTGATCGGATGACCCGTGCATAGAGAGCACCTTGATTCCCAGGTTCCTATCGGTTAGAGACGCGTCTGGAGCGACTGTCACGATGACCACCAACTGCAAGGTAGTGTATGGTTGCATCATTGGGAGAGTGAGTGTGTTAGCAGCAGTGTCATAGCAGTAATCTGGACCTTCTCCTTGTGACAACTGTTGGGTGATTTGGTTCTCTTCTTCTACAGTTAACTCCACGCATGGCTTCTCTAAGGGGAATTCCGTACCGAATCCCTCGAGCAGGGCGTAATCAATCTCCCATGTGCTGAGTGATCCGAGACCCGGTCTCACGGACCATACATTGGTTACATCATCGTAGGTGTGATTGTGAATTGTTGGTTGGTCCTCGACGTTCCCGAAATTGGAAACGTTGAGCGTGTATCTCACGATTCTGCTTGGCGCTGTCGTCTTGATCTTGCTCTCAACCGTTGGATCTAGTGAGATTCGCATGTCATGGAATTCTATGATTGTGGCTCTAATCACTATCTGATCCTGAACCTTGGTTCCCTCACACGGATCCTCTGTGCAGGGGAATGGCTCCTCGCTCAGTACATTGAAGGTGATTGTGTACTCGCCAGCTAGGGTCTGTACAGGGACATTGATGTAAATTGGCACTGTCTGGGCTTCGTCCCTGTTCAATTCCTCGAACAGAATCCTAGGGATGTCCATATCCCAGACATGGGCCCCTCCCTGGCTATCTACAATTGATTCGATGGTGATATCGTACCTGTCCTGTCCATTCCCTAGGTTGGAAACCGTTGTATTCATCTGATAGGATTGTCCGGGATAAAGGTCGACGATTGTTTCTGGGACCGTTGACTCGAGTTCGTACCTCTGGATCACGTTCGTCAGAATCAGGACCGAGTCACGGACCTTTGGAGTGCCGTCCAGATGTGCTCGCACGGTTACTGATTCGCCTATTCCGGCGGTTGCGTTGTATGGGGAGCACATCTCTGCACTCACAGTGTAGACGGTTCCTACTTGGGCCCAGTAAATGTCCTGATCAGCCGAGGATGGGCTTCCTGGCCACTCAGAGAAGTCCAGGTCCACAGTCCAATGATCGAATCTCCAAGAGTTGATGTCAGAATCTGCAGGTCTGTCCATCGGAGCCCCGGGGGTTGTAAAGACAATGTGACCCGGGGTGAAGTACTTGTTCACTTGAATTGGGAAACTAGCACACTCTCCGGGAAGAACATACAACTTCGTATCTCCGATGTCGAAGACGATGTTCCCGGTCGTCCTGATTGAGACATTTATCCAAAGTTCTAGAACGTCGAAGGTTCCTCTGTCGATAGAAAGGACCGGTTCGCCAGTAGACCATCCCTTCAGATAGATAGCGAATGTGCCTGGGTCCTGAGACTCGGGGACGCTGACCTTCAGATTTCTCGTGACAGACTGTCCGGGATCAAGAGAGAGGAATAGTGGGAAGTCTATGCCCCATCCGAATGGCAATGACCACTCATTCTGGCCCTCCAACGTAGCTGGATCGTAGAATGCGAATGTGTCATACACGTTTCCGGTGTTCTTGATTGAGATAGAGAATACCGCTGACTTGCCTTGCTCGACATCTACCTGGAAGTGGCTAGTATCAAGTTCGATGCCATGCACTACATCCATCAAAGTCAGAAGGGTGAGTTTGTTGCGGATTGCTGGATCCTTTGCGGATGTCGCGATTATGCTTATTTGGGCCAATTCATCGTCTTTCGCTTGGTAAATCGTGGGCGTTCTGACTCTGAGATATAGTGGGTCGATAGCTCCGCCATCTAGGAAAACAGGAGTCGAGTCGAAAATTGGCGTATTATTGGTCATGTAGAAAAGGGTGGCTGTCCAATTGTTGGGGACTCCCTCCATGGTGACTGTGAATGTGTCTCTGACCAACTCGGCTGGTCCGGGAGTCGGGTTCGCGATTGTGATGTTGAAGGTTGTGAGTTCGCCGGGTTGGATTGTGTGATAGAATGTCTCAGCATCAGTAGGGCATTCGTATGGGTATCCCTCTATGTTTGCATTTGTTTGGATTTTCTCATCACAAGCGAGAGAGAGGTCAACTAGACCAGTGAGCACGTGAACATAACAGAGAGTCCACTTGTTTGCATTGGAACCCTCCCAGTCACATCTCTTGTCAGACCATCCTATGTGCGCACCACTACCTAGATCATTTGCAAACGCCGGGGGCATTCCCCTGTCAAGATTAAAATCGGGGAATAAGTGATGTCCGTCGGCGGTGTTACATTCTGGCTGACACATTGCTGGGCCGAGTTTGTCGGATGTCCAATTGCTGACCTCTTGGACCTCCCATGGATCAAGGATTGCCGATGCTGCTGAATTTATCGGGAACCCTTGTGGATACTTTTCGTTAGTATTGTTGAGCCTGGCGTACATTATTGTCTCCTGCCATTCTGTAAAACTATAATCAATCCAAGAAAGGTGGACATTGTCGAAAGAATCAGTCAGAATTTGAGGAGCTACCGAGCTGGGCGCAAATGGGTATTCTTCGGAGGCCCCCTCGCATTGTTCTGGAGTAGAAATTGCGCTTGAAGCAATCTGTTTAATTCCATAGGCAGGAAGGCCTTCTGGTACCCCATCCCACTCTGCGGCCCCCCTCAATCGAAGCCTGGTGTAGTAAATCTCGTAGGCCCCTTCGATATCTATTCCTCCTGTGCGGCCATCGCAGCCGGGATAGAGCCTGCCATCCTGCCAAGCTAGGTGAGTGTTGCCGGAGTTATCAATAGAAATCGAAGGGTGCAGGCTGTATGCTGGATTATTGGTAATCTGAGTGTCATTCACGACTATTAGATGCCCGTATCCCTGTTCATCTTCAGAGGGTCCTAGGTCCTCGACGTAGTATCCATTCTGATTTGCTTCGGTCCCGGAATCCCCTCGGCTCCAGCCCGGCCATGGATTCTCCAATAGGGCGTGGGGGTCCAGAACCGTCATGTAAATCTCACGTGAGTTGTTCGTGGCTAGGTAAACCATTGCCTCAACCATGATCTCTAGTTCGGAAGAAGACCCAGCGGTAGTTGGGAACTGGTACATTTGTCCCTCCGCAGTAGTGGTACGGGTTGTTGCTCCGTTGCATGTTCTGGTATTGAGGCCGGAGCCTACGGGGCACTGCGCCATATCCAGCATGTAGCTACCTACTGCCGTGTCAGAACCGGCCCAGAGAGGGTATGGCTTAGTCTGGGCCAAAACACATGCATCGTGTGCTTGGTTGATGCTCGAGGTGTCGTCGTTGTCCATTGGGGTGCCACCATAGGGGCCCTCGTCGGAAATCGGTATGACTACCCGAGTGGCGTTGTCGTTCCATCGGTGGTCTAGTGTGGTTGGGGGGTTTGCTGCTAGTCCTTGTCTGCCCTGAATGTCCCTATATGATAGGCATGCCCAAGTCGATGCTGGTCCCCAAAACTCGCTGTAGTACCCCCCATCGGCTGGGAGGTTGGTAGCCTGATTGTTGTAAACGACCTCGGTTAGCTCCCTGATTCCGCCCGAGGAGTCTCCTGGCCCGAGTGGGGTGTTTCTGGGTCCTTGGCTTCCAGAGCCCCCAGTCTGGTAGGCATCGGCACAGTTTCCGCTGGTTGCTGCTGCAGGCCAATTGCCACTTAGCGCATAGAGTGTCTCATATACGCTCATATTGGCGCTGACCAGCATTGGCTTCAATCCCACGAAATACCCCCCACTGGCGAAGTTCCCTCCGTAGAATACTGCGCACATGTCTGCCCATTCTGCGTTCATCGAACCTGAGGTGTCGATTGGGACGACCATCTCTACTTGGCCGCCTCTTGTGTCGTCCCAGACGATCTGTACGAAGTCGTTGATGTCGACTGCGATGTCCGGGTGCCCCTTCTGACCAAGAATTGGGGTAAGGAGCGTGTTGTCAATCTCAACAATTACTACTCTAGCGACTTGGTCTACTGAGAGCATCTTGTAGTAGATCTGTGACTGCTGATAGTATAGCTCAAGGGGCTCGAACGAATCCTCCCATACGATGTGGGGGTTGTTTTCTGAGTCTACGTCAATAGCTGGCCAATCCCGATTCTGTGGGTTGTTTGCGACTTCGTAGTCGTTTGGCACTACGGACAGGGTTGAGTCTAGAGATGCATCCCCACTCTGATCGTCCAGTGATGGGTCGATAAGCGTGTACATGATCTTGTACTGCCCGGCCCTATCGGTCCAAACAACGTGGACCATGTCATCACTGTCAACAGTGACATCGGGATGCCACGCTCGATGGGCTCCCGGATCTGAGATTTGGGTCTCTGAGATCAGGGTTTCCCCCCTTGGATCTAGCATCTTGTAATACAGGTGATTTGTGTTACGACTCCAGACAACGTGCACGTTTCCTTGAGAGTCCGCATCCATTGCCATCATTCTGTCGTTGTGCACACTGCTCTGAACGACTTCAATTGGATCTGTTACTACAATGTCACTGGCACTGGCTGGAGATGAGAACGAGGCTAGGATGCTGAGTAGCATCAACACGACAATGGCCGTGCCACTCCTCTTGCTCGAAATTCCTTCCTTGTTGGAGGAACGGTCGTACTGCATCGTAATCATTCGGATTACTCGGATACTTAACCTAAACCCCTTATGGTCACTTTTTGCAAGTTCCTGTCCCCCTCGGGAACTATGCCCACTCGAGAGGATCGAAGTCCTTGCCAAAGCCGCCGGTCTCGTCTGTATCAATCTCGGATTGTCTCGTTTGAGGTCGTCTCGATGATCGGCCAGTCTTCTTTCCTTCCCAATCGTCAACGGGCCCTGGCTTCCCCTTGCCATTGCCGAAACCGTACTTGATTTGGTGGATCAATGAGAGTTTTGTCAGCCAAACTTTTCTCATGCTTTGCATAAACTCATTCTGGGTAAGTCCGTCTAGCCAAACGGGTCTTGAAAGATTGAATGCCTGGAGAGGTCCTGCCACTCCATCTTTACTTTTGCCAACATGGAGGACCCAATCAAGATCTGAGGACGTCATTCTTATTCTGGTTTCATGAAGCCACTCCTCCCAGTCCTCTGATACCTCTTTGGCCATTTCTCGCATTGATTCCTGCTGCCCTTCGTCTACTCTTGTGATTGAATAGACCAAAACAAGATTCCTATTCTTTGGAATTACAATGTTGAAGAGGTGCCCTTGCTTTGTCGGGGGGTAACGTACGTGAAGGTGGATTATTGCTTGGGGGTCTTTGACCTCTCTGGCTTCTAGCCTCTCCCCTTCCAGCCAAGACCTGATTGAGTCGGCCGCCTCGCTATGGTTCACGAATGTTGCAGGAAGCGGTCCTATTTAGAGCAAGTTGAGGTTGGTGCTCACGTCTTCAAACAGTTCAAGGAGCCTCTTTCCTTGTTCAGAGGACGCTAGGCGTGCACTCTTAGTGGAGTTAGAGAAATCGGTCCAGCAATCATATCCAAACAGGAAGACTATGTTTGAGGTGTGAATGAGGAAGACTATGGCCACAGCTAATCCAAGATTAATTGGTAGTGAAACCATGGATGGCGTGATGAGAATCGTGGACGTCACAATTGCTATGGGGATCCAGAATAGGATCGGCGAGAACATCCCCGCTAGGAAGTGATATGTGGTCCTAGCGTCAATTCCTTCGTCTGTCCTGTCTCCCAAGTACCATGCGAAGAATGCCTGGGTTCCAGTAGACGGGATCGTGACTGGAGCCGCGAGTGCCATCAAGAAAATGCCTGCTAAGCCGCTGAACCACATCCTGCTTGTCTTCAGATTCAGACCTTCTACCGAGCGTCCATCCAGATCGTGATCGTGAAGTATCTTTGCAGCTTCTATAGAAGGAGCCAGCAAACCCTCCTGGGGTTCTCTATCTGCAAGCGAGTCCCGGACATCCCTTGCTGCGAGTACTTCGTCCTTGAACGAGCCGAGGGGTTTGTTGGCGAGATTTGCTCGGATATGCCCTATCAGGTGCCAAGCGCGGTAGGTTTCCCAATCTGGGGCGTCCGGGGTGACCTCTGAAAGCGCTGAGAATAACCTATCACGCAGGGAGTTTACTTGTTCAGATGGTGGTTCCACCCATGCTCCCGATGACAATCTCTCTGCCGCACCTGGGACTTCTGGAGCATCTACTGGGATGGGGTCTTGGAACTCAACGAAGGCATCTGTTCTGAACCAATAGTGACATCGGAAGTGGAGTCCAATGGGCTGAAGTGCTGGGGTTGGGAGTCCTCTGTGTTGTGCGATAGAGGCTGCGTTTAACGCGAACCTCATAGGACCCGTCTTGAATCTGTGCAGTCTTGAGTCCTGATGGGACTTTCCCTCTGGCATCACTAGGGCATTGTGTCCTGAAGCGATGCAATTTGTCATAGTCAACAGTGTCCTGTCGTTGATTTTTTTCGCATACTCTTCATCCGAAACCCCATTCTCTATCTCTGACCTCCTAATCACCGGCTGAGAGCCCATTCTCCTTGAGAACCAGCCTATTAGGGGCATTGTCATCAAGTCATGTCTTCCCATTGAGATGACTCTGCGATCCTGGGAATGGACCATTGTCGTGGGATCGACCAGACCATTTAGGTGGATAGCTGACAGGACTCTCCCGCCCTCGAAATCGGGAAGTTTGTCGTAGTGTCTCCTCCTGAAGATGTACCTTAGGCCGATGCCCATCATCAAGACGATGATCTTCCAGAAGAGTGGGTTACCGGGGTGTTTGCCGGTGTGGTCCCAAGGAAGGCGATCGAGTTTCTTTCTTCTCAGTTTCATTGCTCCACTGGACAGTTCTGGTTCGATATTGGGAGCACCATGCATATCGGGCACAGGATTCGGAGTGGGTTTTAGGTCTTGATTATTGAGAATAAATTAATCCAACAATTCTCTGATTGAAGTTGCCAGCTTTTCTGCTTCCTCGTGGTCTATTGGTGAAGACTTGAAAGGAAATGTTAGTCCTCTGCCGTCCTTCATCTTGGGAATGATATGGAAATGTACATGGAAAACACTCTGGAAAGCGTTTGGGCCGTTGTTCTGAATGACGTTGAATTCTTCGGCCCCAGTTACACTCAATATCGCTCTTGAAATCCTAGGGAGAACACGTCCCAACGCCTCTGCCGATTCATCGCTCAACTTGTCAAGTGTCCTAGTCGATTCCTTGGGAACCACTAGTGTGTGCCCGGGGCTGAATGGGTTGATGTCTAGAAAGGCGAAAACCAAATCGTCCTCATACACCTTGTGACAAGGGATCCCTCCTTCGATAATCATTGAGAATATGCTTTGGTCATCGCCCATCTAGAATCACCCAGAGGTAATTATCGCTTCGGCTACAGAGGCTAATCCGTGTAATCTGAGGGCCTCAACCATCTCAGTGTTCATGACTTTCGAAGTATCTGTGAGTCGAATGCCAGAATCCTTGATGTTGTGGATTACGGCTAGTGCTGCATCCTTGGAGGACGACCCTGTCGAGATTGCAGAAGATAGTTTGGAGGCGAAGTTTCCGACTGTCATCCCTTCCCCTTCTCTGATTAGGGTGATTCTGTCTGATGCTTCCTGCACTGCTTGTTCGATTTGGGTCGAGCCCCCGAAGTGGTTAGTTGGAGCCCAGGTAGCGGCGTGGACACCTGCTGCCTTTCCGGAGACTAAGTCATCCAGCAGGATATTTCCTGGTAGAGGAGAGTCGCCGTGCATTCCAGTATTGGCACTCCTTCCAGCAGCATATAGACCGGTGTGCCAGAGGCTTACCGGATCTCCTGTGTTTTGTTGCTCGAAGATTACCCTGCCCTCGTGATCACAAGGGGCTCCGCCTGTGGTGTACGCTACACTAGGAGACAAGGGGATCACGTCTCTTGTGGTGTCTAGTCCGAGCCTGTCTCTGATTCGCAATGATGTTTGGGAGAACCAGGTCTCTGCGTCTGGCTCCATTCCTCTCAAATCAAGAACGCATGGCTCTCCCTCAAGGGCCTCCTCTGGACCGATGTCATCTCCATTTTCTCTCCTTATCCTGCCTCCCGAGCCAAGTACGTCCATTGGGATGTGGATGCCGCAGTCCCTGAGCGTTAGTGGGTGCCTGGGGGTGCTTCCCATCCCCCTCAGCTCGATTCCGGCTGATAATGCCAGAGCCGCTCCGGTTCCCGAACCCTCATTCGGGTTTGACCAGAGTCCTTGGTGGCCTTCGGATGCGAGAATAACCGCCTTAGTCTGAAATGGTTCGATTTCCCCTGTAGAGATATCCAAAGTCACTATTCCTCTGACTTGGTTGTTATCAGACACGATAGAGAGGGGCAAATAGTCTGCATTCCTCTGAATCCCTCGCTTGATAACCTGCTCCTCTAGAATTCTAGTAACCTCCCTTACTGTTGAGTCGCCACAGCCTGTTAGGCGTGGGACTTGGTGTCCGGGAGCAGGAGCCGCGTGAGGTAGACCTCCCTCCCTTCGCCTGAGGGTCAGACCCCATCTTTCCAACTCCGCGAGCGTTGGAACACCCTCATTGCAAGTCCTGGATACGATGGATTCGTTGCAAAATTCGCCACCTGCAGCGAGTGTGTCCTCCGCGTGGGATTTTGCGTTCAATTCGTCAATTGAAGCAGCAAGTCCGGCTACAGGAGGTGCGCCGGATCCGGATCCGATTCCGAGTTCGTCTATGACAAGGGGGACAACCCCCGCATCCGAACAGGCTATCGCCGCGCGAAGAGCCGCGGGGCCCGAACCGATTACCACAACTTCTCTGGACTCCATCTTTCAATCTGGCCAGAGGTCCCAATCACAAGAACGTGACGCTTTATCGAAGTCCTCCGAGATGTCATTCGGCTACTGAAATTGCGATTCTTCTAACGGCCACCGCCGCATCCAACATCTTCTCAGTTGCGCCTTCTGGGTTGAATCCTGAGGAAAGGGTGGTCTGAACCACGAATGATGAGACGGTCTCCCCATTTGGTCCTCTTAGATTGACTTGAATAGGTTTGGAACCGGTTGACCCCTGTGGCCATGCCAGACCGATCCACAACACTAGGGAGTTGTCGATTAATCTCCCGAGAACATCGACGATGTCGTTTCCCTCCTCTCCTATCTTCGCTGGTTTCTTTGGCTGTCTGGAAACAGGAGGGTTCAGTCTGAGAGTCTGGTGGTGGGGTTCCCCGTCGGCTGCGATGATATCGACTTCAATCTGAGAAGGTTTTCTCGAATGGTTGTGAATCATTACGAACAAATCGCCTTGGCCCTGAGAACATCTCGGAGGAATGTCCAGATCTAATCTCCATGTGTTCTCAATTAGTGATGAGTGCCCCCTTAGTGCTGCATCCTCGAGTCGGTCTATCAGTCTGAAAAGACCGGGTTGCCACGCTCTTGTGTGAGCCATGAGTCTTCGAAGAGTTCGATAGCAGAACTTCGATTGGTCGTTATTCAAATCGTCTATTGCAGCCACTCGGAACACTCGTTTGGTTTCGGAAACCAATCTGTCATTATCCAGTAGCCCTAGATGGTTGAGGTGAAGGACTCGAAGTAGATGCTCAACTGCTGATTCTGGAGTCTGGTTGGAGCGCACTTTATTCTCCAGTTCGATTAGCCAATCGTCCCATGCTCCAGCGGTCTCGGGATCCAAATGAGCTACTACCAAATCAGAGAGGACTCGTTTCAATGTGCTCTGATGAAGTGTGGGTGCATGCATGGAGAGAAGAGGGAAATCCTCGTCAGTCATTGGAATCCTGCGCTCCAGCTGAAGAGTGTTGATGATGGAAATAGACCCTAGGAAAATAGCTAGTCCATAGAGTATCGATGCCAAGATGTTGCCTGTCTCGAAGTTGTCAACCGAGTTGAGGACCCCCACGGCAAGAGCCGCAGAAAGAATCCTTGTCCTCTCCCTGAGAGTTCTCTCGTGGAGGGTATTCAGAATCCGTTCGACTCCTGGGTATGCCTCCATTGACCGGTTGCTGCCTATTTTCAACTGAAGTCTGTCCCTTGCAGACATCTGCGCAAAGGATGCAGCCAACAGGCTGGGGAAGAAGAGTGTCGCTTGAATTGCGAAGAGGACGACTCCTCCCAATAGATATTCTTCTCCCCATCCAGATGCAAATAGTGATGTGACAAGTATGGCAAGCATGGAGACGAGAATCCTTGCTCGTCTGCTCCCTCTGATGGTAGCAATTCTAGTCCAAAGGACTCGTTGAGAGTCTCTTATCCGTACTCTTCTGTTCAACGCATTTTCTGACATCTGGCCAAAGGTGGCATCTTCGCCATACGGATTGGGAAGGTCCGAAGAGTTGCTCGCCACGTTCTCTCGAGGGGCTTTCTCCGCTTGATGGCATCGGATAACAGAATGGGAAAACTTGTTTTTTCGGGGCACATTTCTTCAAGAGGTCGTGCTCGCGGGAGCGGGCGTGTAGCATAGCCTGGATAATGCACCGGCCTCCTAAGCCGGGGACCGCGGGTTCGAATCCTGCCGCGCCCGCCATCATGACATCGACAAGCCGTGGTGCTTGCCAGAAGTTGCCGTTCGATGCAAGAACCTCTCGAAATGGATTCTCGGGTATGTGGAGCGCTGCAATCCTACATCGCACTCCGATAGTGCGTCTAGCATCTCCTCTCTGAGTGTTTGTGGGACGCTTAGCCTCCTTCCGACGATGACACCGTGGATTTGTGAAATTAGATCAGTCGCATCAAGGCCGTGATTGTTCATTAGGTCATCCACCTCTGCCATTGCTCCAGAGAGTACTTTCCTATTCCTCCCTCCGTGATTTTCCCACTTCCATTCTACTACCTTGCCCCTGATTGCCAACTCCACCAGCCTCCTACCAGCTTGAAGGGTTGATGCCTGGACCAACTTGTGAACTGATGACCTGTCTGATACAAGATCCCTGATTTCAAGCATCTCGAGGGTGAAGATGGCCTTCTTCAGATTTCCATCCGAGATGTATGCTATGTCTTCCAACACTCCCTCCGCGGGTTCGCAGTTATTCCTCCCTGCAATCTCAGAAAGTGTTGTAGTGATGGTTTCCCTTTCGGTAGAGGGGATTCGGATCATCTGGCTTCGAGAACGGAGTGCATCGATTATCCTCGATGGGGCTCGAGCAACTAGCACAAACCTAGAGGCCCCGCCCACTGTTTCCATCATCCTTCTGAGGTATGCCTGACGGATATGCCCCAAATTGTCCGCGTCCTCTATTACAATCAATCGACTAATTGGAATGGTGCCGGCCTTGGCCTCGACCTCCGAGCCAGCTGGTGCAACCTCTTCGGGGTCGGAAATTGAAATCCCCCTGTCAAATGCATCTAGGCTGGTCCTACCTGCTAGTGTGTCCTTCTCGGATCCGCTGGGCCTGAGGAATTCCTCAAAGGTAGCCATGGCGCCCCTCTGCCTGACTAGATCACGAGCTTGCAGAATGTGTGTGGTGGACTTCCATCCCGGCCCGAGTATCTGCCTTGCGAACAATCTCCAGCACGCCGTCTTGCCTACACCGGCTGGGCCAGTGATCATCAGATGGGGCGGAACAGCTGAGGTGCTCGTCGACAGTAGAGCCTGTTTCACTGAATCAGGCACCGCCAGTTCTTCGAACCTTGTGGGCGCCTCTGTCACGAGCCAACTCGCCATGTACGTATGGGAGAGAGGAGGGACTTGAACTCAACGATGCTACTCTGCCTTGAGGACCTTGGCCATGCCATCCTTTCGGGGCTTGACGAAAATTCGGTATCCGCACTTGTGGCAGGACTTGCCGGTCGAGCCAGCCTCGGCCCATGCCATGAAGCCGCAGTTGACGCACTTGTAGCGAATCTCGAGGGGGTCCATGGGAGAATTGCAATGGCTACATTGCTCCTCTGATGTAGGGTTGTATGCCCTCTTATCGGTCCTGTTGCAGTTCCTGCACTTGTGTAGGATGTTCTGATCTCCCTTCATTGCTACCGAGCCGGCGACCTGCCGGGCCTTCTTCAACCTGTCCTATGTTGATTTGGAAGATTTGCATATCCTGACGAAGTTCTCAAAGATGTTTGATCCGAACTCCGTGTCATTGACCTCTGGGTGGAACTGCAGGCCGAATCTGCTCAGATCCTCGTTCTGCATTGCTTGGATCTTGCATGACTCGCTTTGTGCGACTGCAATGAATCCAGGGGGCGTCACCGTAACCTCGTCGTTGTGACTCTCCCATACTGTCTGCTCCGATGGGGTCCCTTTGAACAGGGGCCCTCCGTCACCTACTAGGGAAATGGTTGCAGCTCCAAATTCGGGCTTGGGGGCCTCGCCCGCATCTCCACCGTAGTGACGTGCCATGAACTGGTGCCCTGCGCAGATTCCCAGAATGGGGACCCCCAATGAGAGGTAATCAGCACAATTCCCTAGTTCCCCCGTGAGTCCGACTCGGGCCGCCCCTCCGGACAAGATTAGCCCGTCTAATTCCCTGAGTTCCTCTACAGGCGTGTTGTTTGGAATAATCTGGGTTTCCACGCCTAGATATCGTAGCATTCTCCACTCTCGATGTGTCCACTGGCCTCCGTTATCGATGACGTCGATGACTACTCGGCCGCCTCCCATGCAGAGCCTGAGTGCGGTTGGGCCATCAATAATGCCCCCCTCAAACCTTGAAAAAGGGAGGCAAACTCGACAGAGGGCCGGCCCCGATGGTGTAGTGGCCTATCATGCAGCCCTGTCGAGGCTGCGACCCGGGTTCAAATCCCGGTCGGGGCGCCACTCAGTCTCCCTTCTAGAGGTTCTTTTTGCTGCTATAATTGGACGCCGGAAGGAGTCTTGTCTTCCACTTTTTACCACGTTTCTGATTTGAGAAAATTGATCCCATGGGAACATCTCTCCGAAGCAGCAGAGAAATTCGAATAATAGTTGGAGCAGATCTCGTTGAAGGTAGGTCATGTGTTATTCTTGTCTACGTCAATTCTACTGGGGCGCAATCCATGCCTCAAAGGAGCACAACCTGAGGGTGCTGCTGTAATCCCTCTTTATTTTGAGAGATGGCTCGGGGAAGTCCTGAAGGAGTTTGGGTAGAGACCTCTTTATCTCTTCATTGGCATCTAGGATATCACTCTCGGAAACTATCACCCTCCCCCTAACCAGAGAGGGAGTGGACATATCGAGAAGTGGCACTAGATATGGGATGAATTCGATTGTTCGATGGGGGAGGTTGACTATGACCAAGTCCCAAAGCCCAACCAGCGAATCGTGTTCACGAAGCCGGGTGGCATCTGCAATCCCGATGATTCGATCCTCGAAGATTCTTGAGATCGGAGAAGGCTCAGGAGGGTAGTCCCTGCGATCCCACCTCCTTAGGTTGTCCAAGAGAAGCGTCACGGCCTCTGGGTTCAGGTCGGAAGCAAGGGCAAGATTGACCAGTTCCGGCTCGGATAGCAGGGTTGCTAAGGCTGGCCCGACACCGCAAAAGGGATCGCAGACATTGATCGGTCGACCTATTACTGCTCGTAACTCCTTGGACAGTGATAGGGTCTCAAGCCTCTCCGACTGGAGCTTTGTGGAGAAGTATGCCTTGTTTGGATCGCAGGCGATTGATCTGCCTGACTCCCTAACTAGCACTCTGGTGCTGCATGCTGATTCTGGGATATTTTCTGTGACTATCTCCCCGTCAACCCTAGCCCCTATGGGAGTTAGTTTTCGAATCCTTAGCTCTCCTTGGACGCCCTCGTCGTTCAGCACGAGCCTGATGTGGGGATGGGCTCGAAGCTTCGCCTCGGCAATCCTAGAGGAGTACGGCTCAAGGATGGTCTCTATTCTGACAACCATCATGTCTGAAATGAACTCGTGGGAAGAGGGCCAGTCCTCGCCGAATGCCTCGATCTCTTCCTTGTCAACGAGTAATGCTAGGTGATTCCACCAATCGGAGTCCACCCTATCGTCCAAGGTTCCCTCGTGCTGGACAATCTGATGGTCATCAAGGGGGCTCGTCATTTCAATAGGAGCTCCGGGGTCTATGGGGACCAGCCTGTAATCGCCGTCTTCGTCGGGAATCACCCTCATCCCAGTTGCTAGCCACCCTCTACCCCTGAGCACCACCAGGACATCCTCGACCGCGCGATTTGGGACTCTCAAGTGGCGCATCACGTTGAAGTGCCGGTGGGCATCATCGCTTCACAATGACGGAGACTAGAGGACTGTGATCAAGAGCGTTCTGATATCCCCGATTGGGCGCTATCTTCGAACGAGGAGGCTTTTCAGAGCAGCGAAAGAGATGTCCCAGGAGAAGGCCAAGAGTCTGATGGTGATAGGTGACCCATGCAGTGGGAACTACTTCCAATTCATGTCCAGCATGTTCCCTAACTGCGAGCATGGAGACGTGACTGTGGACCTGTACGGATGCGATTCCTGCAACAGGATGGACATTAACGACATGTCAGCGTGGGATGATTTCGAGGACGGTTCCTTCGTGGTGATCGAAACGGGGGTACTCGGCTTCTCCAAGGATGTGAAGGCGGTCCTCGGACAGATTAAGAGGGTCTCCGGGGGCGACTTCCTCTCTGCAGGAGGGAACAGGGGGTTCCTGTGGGTGAATTACCTGTACAAGACTTACAGCAAGGACCTGATCTACTCCATGGACTCCTTCGACTCGAGAGAAGACGAGTACTTCTCTGGTATCGAATTGGGTCAGAAAGGATCGTTTCGCCTAAAGTTCTGAGCGCAATCAGATTGATGTGCAGTGGAGCATGAGCGATGGACAATGGCATCCAAGGAAGTTCCTCCTGGACTTTGGCTGATTGGAATCGGCCCAGGTGATCTGGGCCATATGACCGAGAGGGCAAAGAGTATTGCCAAGGGCTGCAGCAAGAGGTATCTGGAGGGTTACACAGCAGTTCTTCCAAAGGACCAAGAGAATCGTTTGGAAATGGAGGTGGGAGCTTGGGAGAGGCTGATGAGGCCATCCGTCGAGGACCCGGAGAATCTGCTGGAGGAGGCTCGGGAGAAGTCCGTGGCACTGTTGGTCGTGGGTGACCCGATGCAAGCGACCACTCACATCGACCTAGAGGCAAGGTGCATGGAGGGAGATGTGAGTTTCGAGGTTGTCCCGGGAATGTCAGCCACGTCACTGGCTGTATCCCTATCCGGGTTGCAGTCCTACAAATTCGGAAGACAGGTGACCCTGCCTTACCCCTATGGGGAGTACTTAGCCACCTCGCCACTGGAGATGATTGGATCGAATCGAAAAAATGGCCTGCATACTCTTGTTCTACTCGACCTGGACCCGACTGGAATGGGCTTCGATCTGCCTACCCCGATGAATCCGCAGCAGGCGGTCTCGATCCTCGAAAGAATGTCGGAAAGAGTGCGGGAAGAGGAATCTAGAGGGGAGATCGCTCCAGACGTTAGAGAATGGGATGGGATTCTGCTGAGCGATGTTGGGACTAGCAGGCAGAGGGTGTCTTCTGGTACTCTGGGCGATCTCTCGGTTATAGAGGGAGGTTATGTGCACACCCTGATTATCCCCTCTAACATGAGTGACAACGAGAAGGACGCCTTCCACAGAAGGAAGGAGTCCTAGGTGGCCCGACGACCTCAAGAATTAGTCTCGTGTCCGGAGTCTCGATAGCATGGCCAAGCCACCTGCAGAAGTCCGTTTCCCCGGAGACAAGAATCGCAGGCAGAGGTTGAGGGTTAGGGGAATTAAACAGGCATCAAAGGAAATCCAGAGAAGGCTGGAGAAGAACCTGGATGCGCTCCTCGACAACCCAGAGGGTTTTCTGCCTGAGATAGTCGGAGAGCTGGGCAGGGTCTCTCTCTTTGGATCGAAGGACCCGATGGCCCTCACCCTGAGGGAATTGGAGGCCGTCTCATCAAAGAGGAACGATGTCAGGTGGCTCAAGAAGCGAATGGGGAAGAGGGGGGGAGGTGACGTCGCTCGCTCGCTCGCTGGAAGCCTAGTGGCTGCTTCTGAGGAGGACTTGAGCACCGTTTCGGTGTTCAAGAGCGATGTCTACGGCAATGCGAGTTACCTGAAGAGGGGGAGCGGTCGGCCCGGGCACCTAGTTGGGATCCAGAACTTCAACCACCCCAGGCTTAGGCTACTGGTGTGGGACGATCATGCCAAGGCCGGGCAGTACTTCTTCTCATGGGATGGAGGATTCGTCTTCACCGGATTCGAACCACGCCCTCCTGGGGAATGGGTGAGTTGGACGCTCGACAACACCTCAGTGGATCTCGAAGGAGCTGAGTGCAAATGGTCGATTGGCCTGAGCGAGGAGATCGTCGGTTCCGGTTCGAACACACCAGAGGGTTGGCTCAGGCTGGACTTCTCCGATGGTACAACGGTCGGCCTATCCCATGCGGCTCTCGCTAAAACGGACGAGTCGCTAGCTCGTAGCATAGCAGTCTCGATGATGCCGCCAAACAAGCTTGGAGAGGTCTGTGAAGCCTCGTGGATGTGGAGACCAGAGGGTTGGCCGGATAACAGGCCCTTACCAGAAGAGGGAATGGAGAGAGTCGGGGAGGTACTCAGCACGTGGCTAAAGATGTCCTTGGAGGACAATGTCGTTTCTCGTGCATGCAGAGCCAGCATTCTGAACTCTATTACCGACGGATTCGTCGTTGGAAACAACTGGTTCGCAGAGGAGGATAGAGCGGGATTCCTCAATCACATGGGTGGCACCGAGGACGAGCGCAGAGCGTTGTCCTGCATCCTCGACTCCACCGAAGGTGGGTTGCACGTGAGGTCAGACGGGGTCGTCCTTGACCTCGAGGACCGGGTGATAAGACACGAAGACTCGTCTTGC
>CAZMVZ010000006.1:0-57685 GCA_964570065.1 uncultured Candidatus Poseidoniales archaeon | reverse complement strand
ATCTCGTGGTCGCCGCTGTGGACCCCGAGCGCGATGATCGTCTCCTTCCCCTCTCTTAGCGCCACTGACAGGGCGTACCCATAGAGGATGGACGCGAAGATCGCGTTCCTGTTCGGAACGACGGTCTGCTTCATCTGCTCGGACTCGTAGTGCCCCTCGGGCACATCGAAGCCATCCGTGGTCAGGGCAGAGTGGAAGAGCCCCATGACAGAGTCTAACTTAGCTATCCTGTGGTCAACCTCGAATCCATTCTCAGCTAGGTATCTCATATTTCGACTAGCCCTGTCGAGTTCGATCACGTGCTTCTGTCCGTAGTCGAACGAGATGCAACTGACGGTGTACCCATCTGCAAGAAGTCGCATCAGAAGGCCCGTGCTGTCCATCCCCCCCGACAGTGCCATTATCGCCCGCATCACAGGACCCCCATCCACTTGTGAGTCTGCAGGCTAAGCCTCCATCCCGGGTTGTCCTTCACCAACTTCTCCACGACCTGGAAGTTCCTGCCGTTCTGTCCCACCGACTCGGTATCTATGTAGCATGGCTGGATAAAATGATGTGAGAAACCCTCTTTCAGTTCGTCATAGATGTCTAGGGACTGCCCGCAGTAGACCACCTTCAACTCGTCTCCGGACCTCTGTCTGATGGCGACGTTCGGGTAGACCTGGTCCTTCGGGCTCACGCAAATCCAGTCGATAATGGGATCAACCTCGATTGTCCCATTCGTCTCTATCGAGAGGTTGATCCCACGCTCCTTGAGTCGACTGCCGATGGTCGCTAGGTCCTGCATGGCCGGCTCACCACCGGTGAAGATCACCCTGTCGCATCCGTAGGAGAGAACCTCCTCGACGATCGAGTCCAACTCCTTCTCCTCGTATACCAGGAAGTCGGTGTCGCACCACTCGCACCTGAGGTTGCAGTTGCCGAACCTCACGAAGACATGGGGGATCCCACAGTGGAAGCCCTCTCCCTGCACGGAGTGGAAAATCTCGACGATCGGATACTTGACCATTCATCCTACCCCTTCAGTGGCGAACTCCGGATTAGCTGCATCAACTCCGAGCGAGCCTCGGCTTTGTCGAAGAACGCACCCCTCATCGAACTGGTAGTCATCACGGAATTCTGCTTCTGGACTCCCCTGCACCTCATGCACCCGTGCTGAGCCTCGATGATTGCAGCGCACCCCTTCGGCTCCAGGTGAGCCATCAGATCGTCCGTGATTCCCTTCGTGATCCTCTCTTGGTTCTGCAGCCTCTTGGCGTGCATGTCAAGGAGCCTCGCCAACTTGCTGATCCCCACGATCCTGTCTACTGGGATATAGGCAATGTGAGCCCGCCCGGAGAATGGCTGTAGGTGGTGCTCGCAGGTGCTATGGAACTCGATGTCCCTGAGCAGTACTATTCCGTCATAGCCCTCGGCGTTGAATGTCGAGTCCAGGATCTCTATCGCATCCTTGGAGTAGCCACCGAAGATCTCCTCGTACGAATCAATCACCCTCTCTGGGGTCCGCGAGACTCCCTCCCTGAGATCGCCATCCCCCCCCTCGATGTACCTCACTATCGCCTCTATCGCGGACACGGCTTCATCCCTGGTAGTCATGATCAGTCCTCCCCGATCCTGCCGTGCCTCGCATCGATCTCGTCCAACTGGTCCAGTAGTTTGCGACATGCGGTCCTAATCGAGTCGGCTAGGCTGACGAATTTCTTGTCGTCCCCCACGTGTTCCCTGAGATCCTCGAGAAGTTCGTTTGGCATGTCTAGGCTGATTTTAGGCATGGCACCGCGATAAGTGATACGGATATAATATTACTCTAGTAATAGTATAGTAATATCATCTCATACTTTCGACTTTCTCATCTAGACCAGGATATGCTTGATTGAGTGCTGCAGCTCTTTCCTTTAGGCTGTTAAGTTGCAAAGAAGCCTCATCCACTGTGATTCCCTGAGATAGCAAGTTTAGGAGCAGGGAAAGGCCCCCCTGGATCGTTCCGGCATCTAGAAATGCGTCATTGGATATTTCATCCGTTGCTCTAAGTACCTCAAGTGCGTCTCTAATGAAATCCCTCTCCATTTCGATATCCTCGATACTTGAGGGGGCTAAATCAGAAAATTTCTCCAATGAAGTAATCATAGTAATGCGAGATAGGGTACCCTTTTGATGATTCTCACTTGGAAGATTCAACTAATTCAATGAGCACTCCACCGGCAGATGAAGGGTGGACAAAGGCGATTCGGTGACCGTCTGAACCAATGACTGGCTCTTCTGATACCATCCTGACACCAATATCAATCAAATCGGAAATCATTGATTCGATGTCGTCAACATCTATTGCAATCTGCTGAACACCTGGGCCTCTTCGTTCGATGAACCGGCCGACTGTAGTTTCCTTGGATAGTGGCTCTAGCAGTTCTATCCGAGTATTACCTGTGCCTTGCAAGTATCTTATTTTGACGCCTTGATCTTCGCTAATCTTGTCAACTGATTGAGAAAATCCCAATTTGGACCATATTTCCCCCGATTCATCAAGCGAGGGTGTGGCTATTCCAATATGATTTACAGATCCTCTGGCCATTCAAACACCACTTGGGGCGACCCATGTTCCGAACTCCTCCCTCAAAACACTGTTGACCTCTCCAACAGTTGCCTCTTCTTTGACAGCGGAAATTATCGGCGGCATTATGTTGGACCCGTTCCGGCAGCACTGCCTCAATTCTGATAGTGATTCTTTTACGGATTCAATGTTCCTATTGGCCTTCATCTCAATTAATCGTGATATCTTTGAGTTTGCCTCGCTAGAGTCTAGAATGAGTCCTTCGAAAACTGGTTCTGTCTCGTCGACATGGGAATTGACGCCGACTACAAGCTCGGTCTTGTCCTCTACGCTGCGAAGATGTTCCCACGCGCTTTCATGGATCATTCTCTGTTGGAATCCGGCCTTTACGCACTCCATGGCCCCACCCATTCCCCCAATATTATGAATGATGGAACGGGCCTGATGGATCAGATTGTCGGTATTTTCCTCGACAGTCGAAGAACCCCCCAATGGATCCACGTGCCCGGTAATACCTAATTCCTCGGCGATGATCTGTTGGGTGCGTAGTGCGAGGCGCGCAGAGTCTTCTGTTGGCAAACCCAAGGCCTCATCAAAGCTATTTGTGTGTAGTGACTGAGTGCCTCCAAGTACTGCAGAAAGTGCTTGATAAGCCACTCTAATTGCATTGTTCTTTGGCTGTTGTGCTGTCAGTGTTACTCCAGAAGTCTGAGTATGGAACCTCAACTGTGACGATTTTGGATTGGTGGGTGAAAACTCTTCCTCTACAAGTTCGTACCACAACTGTCTTGCAGCCCTGAACTTACAAATTTCCTCGATGAAATCATTATGACAAGCGAAGAAGAAGGACATTCTTGGAGCGAAGTCGTCTATCTCCATTCCGGACTCTATTGCCTTCCGAGAATAGAAAATAGCATTTGCTAATGTGAGTGCGATTTCCTGTGATGCTGTGCAACCAGCTTCCCTCATGTGATATCCACTAATTGAAATTGTATTCCATTTTGGAGCGTTCCTATTACACCAAGACATGAGATCAGTAGTCAAACGAATGGATGGTTCGGGAGGGAAGATGTACAGACCTCTGGAAATGTACTCCTTCAGAATGTCATTCTGGACTGTTCCAGATAACTGGTCTATGGATATTCCTTGCTCTTCAGCTACTGCGACATATAACGCAAGGAGAGTTGTTGCTGGTGCATTGATTGTCATTGATGTGGAGATAGAACCCATATCAATTCCAGAAAACAACTCCCTCATATCGTGGATGGAGTCAATTGAGACGCCCACCTTTCCAACCTCTCCCGAGGAAAGGTCGTCATCCGAATCCAGGCCTAGTTGAGTGGGCAGATCAAATGCTATCGAGATTCCTGTCTGACCGCTATCTAGTAACCTTTTGAAACGCTTGTTTGTGTTACTAGGTGATGAAAAACCGGCATACTGCCTCATTGTCCAAAGTCTGTCCCTATACATTCCTGGATGAATGCCCCGACGATATGGTGGCATCCCCGGGGAATTTTGAGATGCATCATCGGTGCTGTCTATCGTTTCCACCACGTTATACCCAGAGGGTTGAGACCCATGAACATTCTCAGTTTTCACCTACGGACGGTGTATCCATCAACGATCTTTTCAAGGGATGACATTTGGTCGTCGTCGATTATTCCCTCGTTAAGTTTCTCCACTAGGAATTCCTTAGCCTCGTTCGTTGTTTGCCTTTCGCCCCGAGCCCATATAGTGGCAAGGAGGTTGGAACGATGCTCTTCGTCAATTCCTAACTCCAATAGTAGTCCACGCATTTCGTACTTATACTCCATATGTCTACTTCTATCCAGTCTCCGGGCCCTATTTGCTGGTTGATACGATGAGGTCTTGTTTCTGAACTTCCTCTGTGGCTTCTTTACAGTTTCTTTAGGGGTTATTGGCTTTGCTTGGGTCTTCTTCAGTGTTTTTGCTTCTTCTACCGCAATGGAAGCTTTGATCATACTATCCTGAATAATCTGTCTAGCCTTCAGACTCTTGCCCTGTATATCCTCATCTGGTGTATTTTCGGATGGTTGAATTGGTTTCTTTTCCAGGCCGATATCTTTCCTTGAGCTATCGCCAAGAATCTGATCCTGTAATATTTCCACATCTTCTTTTTCTCCAATGTTTGTTTGCTGAGTTTCTACAGATTGAGGCTCTTCGATTGGTGTTTCCTCAACAACAGATGGCTCCTCAACGGTAGGTACTTTGTCTTCTGTTTCAGTAATGACTTCTATGGGGGGATTTTCTGGAGAAATTGTCTTCTCTGCCTTTGGCTTGGCTCCGGGAACTGATGGCGGGGGGGCAATCTGGGACCTCACTCTGGAGGTCTTTGTTTGGGATGAATTAGTTGGTTTTGACTTCTGAGTGGTTTGGGGAACAGACCCGAAAATGTTCTTTGGGGCAGCCTTCTTCCTACGTCTCCTCTGCACTGTCCAATCAATCCTCAAACTTCCGGCCGTACTGGCTCTCATAAGAGTTCGTTATTTTTATTGCCACACCACAGCAGTGTTGTCGGTTCTGAGAGATGGATCGATAGCGCTATCCATGATCTGTGTTTCTATCCCGCATTCAAGCATTCTCCGTCCTAGCTCTGCAATCATTGTACCATTGTCAATACAGAATGGCTTCTCTGGCCAGAAGCAATTGGCACCCCTCTCATCGCACATAATATTACTCATTTCTCTGAGTCTATCATTACACGCAACACCTCCACCGAGTAATAATTCAGTTTTTCCTGTGTGTGCCAAGGCCCTTTCTGCAACTTCGACACATGTTGCAAACGAATGTTCCTGTAGCGACCAACACACTTGCTCTAGTGATAATCCCTCAGATATCTTTTGAGTAGCAGAAGTAAGCATTCCAGAGAATGCTAGATCCATGCCATGCACGCCATATGGTAGATACGCCTCGTCGAGGGACTGGGGGCCATTCTTCGAATACTCCAGTGCTAGTTGTTCGATTTTCGGACCACCTGGAAAGGGCATACCCTGATTCCTTGCAAACTTATCCAACATGTTTCCTATTCCGATATCCAATGTCTCACCAAGGACACGATATCTCCCCTCTGCTCTTGCTATTACCTGAGTATTACCTCCGCTAACATATAGTAAAACTGGATCGAGGCAGCCTGTCTGATTCCTCCCAACTTCTATGTGTGCAACACAATGATTTACACCTAGAAGTGGTACTGAAAGCCTAGTTGCAAGAGTTCTAGCCACAGAGGCCCCCACACGGAGGCATGGCCCTAGGCCAGGGCCCTGGCTAAATGCTACTGCAACTATCGAATCCCAAGAAAAATCCCGATTGCTTGAGAGCTTTTCGAGTAGTTCGGATGTTGACTCAGAGTGATGATCAGCAGCTTCCCGGGGGTGTATCCCCCCCTCTTCTGGACGGAAAAGTGATGAAAATGACGGAAAAAGCTCACCGTCGGTACTAACACTACCAAATGAAAAGGTGTGAGCCGTACTTTCGATTCCTAGGATAATGCCTCTCATGAGGTCTCCCATGAGCGCGGGTTCTTTCAACTATCGGAATCTCCAGACATCATGAGGACCCTGTTGTACAACTGTGGCGAAGTTGCACATCTTTCTACCGGGGATGACGAATTCCCTCTATCTGGAGAAAGGATGGTTGATCGCGAGTCTCTAATTTTCCCTCCAGGAATGGGAATTCTCATTGATTCCGGAAAGATACTGGAAATTAGTCCAATGCAAGAGATAGTTGCAGAGTTCGCACCGTGGTACCCAACGAAGATTGAGTATGGGGGGACGAAGGTAGTTGATGTCGGTGGAATGTCCGTCGTACCTGGTTTCGTTGACAGTCATACGCATCTTGTATGGTCTGGCGATAGGTCAAATGAGCTAGCCATGAGAAATTCAGGCAAGTCATACAAAGAAATTTCACGAATTGGGGGCGGGATTATGAAGACCGTGAATAGTACTCGAAGCTCTCCGCAAGAGCAACTTGTTGAAAGTGGCCTCAGACGATTGGATTCAGCGTTGAAAAACGGGACTACCTCGATGGAGGCAAAGAGCGGATATGGATTAGATTTGGACTCTGAAGTAAAGCTTCTGGAAGCAATTTCTGTAATTGGCAGGTCTTCCCCCTGTGACGTTAGCGCCACTTGGTTAGGAGCGCATGACTTCCCCAAGGAGATGACTAGGGATGAGTATGTAGAACACCTCATCACTGATCAATTGCCGGTTATTTCTGAATTATCCTTGGCGAAATGGGTAGATGTGTTTTGTGAAGAAGGTTGGTTCACAAATGAACAAACTGAAGAAATTGTGTCCGCATCGAAGTCTTTTGGACTGAAATCGAGACTCCACGTTGATGAGTTTGTAGATAGTGGCGGGCTACAATTAGCATCAGAGCTAGGATCCGTTAGCGCTGACCATGTAGCCTGCTCAAATGATGATGCCAGAATTAGTGCTGCTGAATCTGGCACAGTCCAGACATTTCTTCCAGGGACTCCATATGTCTTAGGAAAGAGTCTCGATCTTCCAATTATGAAATGCATCGAGGAGGATTGGCCATTCTCATTTGCAACTGATTTCAATCCAAATTGCCCAATTACATCTCTCCCTTTGATAGGGAGCTTAGTAACTCACAGAATTGGAATAGACCCGATTACTGCTCTCGCTGCAGTCACCAGGAACCCAGCAACGACAATGTTCCAAGATACTGGAGAAGTTAGGGGGGTTATTTCTGAAGGGGTAATTGCCGACTTGAACATTCTATGGTCACCATCTGCTGACTCATGGTGCCAAACACCCGGGACATCGCCGATCAGGTATACTTTCAAAAATGGAGATATTGTAAATTCTAATAATGTGTATTGATTCTACTAGTGATGAGTTTTAAATTTTATTCTGTGTTGTATATTTTTCAATAATCTATTTTGAAATTGGCGATCATCCTAATTTCAAATAGCAAATTGTTTGAAAAATCCGCTGATTTTGGGACCGATAACCTACGTTATCAGAAATTGAATACACTGTAATATGCTAAGATGACTCGCAGTACTGCGTTTATTGAAAAAAGTGGATAATTTGCATAAAACCCCCTACTAAATGTGAAATGTTGAAGACATGGGTCTAGTGGAGAGGGTATGAGTCAGGAATACAGTGGGTTCTGTATGAAATGCAAAACATACGTTTCTATCATTGGGCCGAAGGAGATCGTGATGAGCAACGGCAGAACACGAGTTGCAGGAGGATGTTCCAACCCAGGGTGTGGTGGCCGCATCTCCAAGATTGTATCATAGCTGTTCAGAATGATTCTTGAGTGAATGGCAATTCGAAGGAGGGCCGGGCTCGTGGTCTAGGGGTTATGACGTCGCCTTGACATGGCGAAGATCGCAGGTTCAATTCCTGCCGAGCCCACCAATAGATTCAATTCTATTAATAGTATTATTCAAAATCGTAAGATACTCGTAGACGGCCCTTGCCCTTGTTCTTCTTACCCAGGAACCTTACTTGGGGAATTTGGGAAGTGTTTGAAACGTGAGTTCCGGCACATGGACACAGATCGACCCCTTCAACTTCCACGACTCTGAGATGAGTTATTGAAGAAGGAATTCTATGCATGAACTTGGTGTGCCTCATTTGGTCGTGCATCAATATCTTCTCCCTCTCCCATTCGTGAACATTCACTGGAATATTTGATGAAAGTACAGAATTTACAGTCTCAATCAGATCTTCTGGATTGAAAACCTCCTTATCATCGAAGAGTAGGTCGACTCTAGATTGTTCGGCTCCAATTTGATTTCCCACCGTCTCGCAGCCCCACAAATCTTCGGCTAGTGCTGAGAAAATATGCTGTGCCGTGTGCATCATTGAATGACCATTCCTCCGCATCACGTCAATCTCGCATGTTACTTCCTGGCCTGTTCTGAACATCTCAATTTCCTCAACTGGATGCAGGATCATTTCTCCTGGCAGTACCTCGTTCAATACAGTTGAGTTTTCATTTCCCAGTCTAATCAAGCCTGTATCTCCAGGCTGCCCTCCGCCTCTAGGGTAGCAATGGGTTTCTTCCAGAAGAAGTGAGTCTTCTTTTGTTTCTACTACTCTGGTTGTAAACGGCTCCGGATCTGTGCCGGGATGCCTTTGCATGTGCAATTTTTCTTGAATAATATCACCCGAAGATGCTTGTTAGGCCACCATCAAGTATGGCCATGGATAAATTTTCACATTCCTTGGTAAGTGATCTGTCGCCATCAAGTCCGCCCACATGCTTCCTAACCCACTCTGAAACTTTGACTACACCTGCTCCGGGCGCCTCTGCAATCCCATCTAGAGCCTCTGCGGAGCAAACTAACTCATTTGCAAGAACCTGGGATAGGAGAATAGATGATTTCAGGGCCCTAAATGTTCCAGTTGCACCCATTGAAACATGATCTTCCTTCCCCATGCTGACAGGTACATTGCTTGTAGATGCAGGATTGGCCAGTAAATGAAGCTCGGCAATTACTGCAGCCGCAACATATTGTACTATCATTAGACCGCTCTCTAACCCCTCATTTTTCGCTAGGAAAGCCTTCTGGCCACTCCAATTTGGATCCATTAACTGATTGATACGTCTTTCTGAGATACTTGCTAATTCATGGCATGCTATGGCAATTGAATCACTAGCTAATGATAGGTTCTGACCATGAAAATTACCGCCACTGATTATTTCTGCGCTTCCGTCATCATCTACGAATACCAATGGATTATCAGTAGCACTGTTTATCTCAATTTCAAGAATCCTTCGAACCTCGCGTAACAGGTCAATTACAGGGCCATGTACCTGTGGAGAGCATCTGAAGCAGTAAGCATCCTGAACCCGGTCGCAGTCGACGTGGGAAAGCATAATCTCTGAATCCGAAACAAGTTCCGATATTCGTGCTGCTGAAATTGACTGGCCTAACTGGGGCCGAGAGTCGTGAATTCTCCTATCGAATGGTTTGTGAGAGCCTCTTATTGCCTCTAATGAGCATGCTATTGATGCATCTGCTGCTAGGGCAAGAGTTTCCATGTTGAGTACTGTTAGCGTTAGGAACGCACACATCTGGCTAGTTCCATTAATCAGAGAAAGGCCTTCCTTGGCCTGTAATTTGATTGGGGTCAAATCTGCTTCCAAGAATGCAGATGCGATATCGGTGAGGTGCCATGAACCACTCACGAACCTTTGGCATTCGCCCTCACCCATCATGCCTAGAGTCATATGAGAAAGTGGAGCAAGATCACCGGACGCTCCTAAAGACCCTATTCTAGGAACGATTGGTGCTATTCTTGCGTTGGCCATTGATAGAATGAGTTCGACTACCTCTGGCCTAGCACCAGAGACTCCTCGTGCTAGCGAATTTGCCCTGATTATCATCATCAGAAGGACAATCTCGGGATCCATCCTTTCTCCAATTCCGCAAGCATGGCTTCTTACCAGGTTCGCCTGTAGAATCTCGAGTTCATCTTTTTCGATGCTTACGGAAGACATTGCCCCGAATCCAGTATTAATTCCATAAACTACCTCATCCGAATCAACTACCTTTTCGACTGCATCACGTGATTGTTGCATCTTATCTCTTGTTTTGTCTGGCAGAAAGGCGATTGCAGTGCCTTTTGCTATTGCTAATGCAGACTCAAGTGTCAGAGATTTACCATCAATAGCTATCTCTGCCATTAGACTGGCGAGACTAGTCGGCCAAATAGAGTCATCGAGTGTTATCAAAGATGTCATTTAAGACGTTTTCATCGACTATTTCGGGGACTGTTACCACTAGCCTACGATCGGAATCCATAGCTCGATTGATAGCGGATATGGCCCCACTATTTCTGGCCCAAGACCTACGGGCAATCCCATTATTGACATCCCACGATATCATTGAGTCGATATTTTTCTGCGCCTTTTCGGAGCCGTCGATTACAAGTCCAAAACCGCCATTAATCACTTCCCCCCATCCGACTCCCCCGCCATTGTGAAGGCTTATCCATGTTGCACCTCTGAATGAGTCTCCCACGAAATTATGAACAGCCATGTCGGCAGTGAACATCGAACCGTCGTAAATGTTCGCGGTCTCTCTAAATGGGCTATCAGTACCTCCAACGTCATGATGATCTCGACCCAAAACGATTGGAGCGGATACCAAGCCGCTGGAAATTGCCTTGTTGAATTCGCTAGCAATGGTTCTTCTTCCTACTTCATCAGCGTACAAAATTCGTGCTTTGCTACCAACTATTAGATCATGATTTTCAGCCTCTGAGATCCATTTTATGTTATCCATGTACTGTGTTCGGATATCATCTGAGCAATCAGTAGAGAGCATCTCTAGAACTTGTTTGGCTATCATATCGGTTGTTTGAAGATCTTTATCATTACCCGAAGTGCAAACCCACCGGAATGGGCCAAACCCATAGTCAAAGCACATTGGACCCATGATGTCCTCGACATATGATGGGTATCTGAACGATCCATCATCAGAAATGACATCAGCCCCAGCCCGACTAGATTCGAGAAGGAAAGCATTTCCATAGTCCCAAAAATGGGTACCCCTCTCGGCGAGGGAATTTATCGCATTTACGTGCCTCCTGAGAGAAGTCTGGACAGAACTCTTGAAGCCATCTGGGTCTATCTCCACCATAGACAAGCCCTCTTCAAATGACATGCCGACAGGCATGTAACCACCTAACCATGGATTGTGAAGGCTTGTTTGATCACTAGCTAGCTCGGGAGTTATTCCTCTGACAACTAGATGCTCCAGCAAATCGACTACATTTCCCAGATATCCTAGTGAGACGGCTTCTTTTTTCGAGGCAGCCTGCTGAGCGCGATTACATAGTTTATCCAAGTCCTCGTATAGCTCTGATAGCCACCCCTGAGAGTGCCTCTTTCGTGCTGGTACTGGATCTATCTCAGCGATGATGCAAACAGCACCGGCAATTACTGCAGCCTTGGCCTGGGCGCCCGACATCCCCCCTAATCCAGAAGTAACATACAGAACCCCACCAAGACCCTTCTCCGATGATTTGCCTAGGTACTTTCGTGCCGCATTCAATATGGTAATTGTTGTCCCATGAACTATTCCTTGGGGTCCTATGTACATGTACGAACCTGCAGTCATCTGCCCATACTGTGATACTCCCAACGCGTTCATTCTCTCGTAGTCATTCTGAGAAGAATAATTCGGAATCACCATTCCGTTTGTGACCACGACCATTGGAGAATCTTTGCTTGAAGGGAACAAACCCAGTGGATGACCAGAATACATCACCAGTGTCTGTTCTTCTTCCATCTTGCTAAGATAACCCATAGTAATAAGATACTGAGCCCAGTTCTGGAATACTCCTCCATTTCCACCATATGTAATCAATTCATGTGGATACTGAGCAACGTTGGGATCGAGATTATTTTGTATCATTAGCATGATCGAGGCTGCTTTCTTACTATTGCATTGGTATTCCGAAATCGGTCTTGCGTGCATTTCGTAATTAGGCCTGAACCTATGCATGTATATGTGGCCGAACCGGTCTAGTTCGTCGAGAAACTCCTGAGCTAACACATGATGCCATTCTTTAGGGAAGTATCGCAGAGAATTCGCGATTGCGAGGCGACGATCGTTTTCGTCTAGTACTTGGGGCCTTTTGGGTGCGTGAGGGACTGAATTGTCTATTTCTCTGACCGGTGGAAGTTCTTCTGGGATCCCTCCGTGGGAAAAATCGTCGGGACCCATCACCAACCCAGCCTCTCGTTCACCTTCAGGGTTATTGACTCTGCTGAGGCAGTTGATTTGTGTACAACTTTGTTGATTTGTGAAGCGAGTCTGTCGACGTCATCCCCTTCGATGAATTCCAGATTTATTCTTACGTTCATTGCAGCCATTTTTACTGCCGAAAGGGAAAGCTCCGATGCTGAGGCTAAATCAGTTAGGGCATTTGCATTACAAGAGACGCACAACTTCTCGAGGCTGCTCAGAAGCTTCCTTGCACCGGAAGCTGTAGCGAGTGGGGCCTCGGCAGCTCCTATAGTCGCATCACGAATTGATTTCGTCCTCTCAGTCTTCTGGTCCTCGGTGTCTCTGGGAAGGCGATATGCAGCCATTACTGATTCGAATGCTTCCGCGTCTATCTCGGCTAGGCGCATCGCTTCCGCCATTCCTACTTGGGACTCGGAAATCACATATTGTGCCACTTCATGTCCTTCTGCCCACTTTTTCTTTCCCTCTGTGAGTCTCGCGACCATCATAGCAAGTGAGTGAGCATGGGCTAGAGAAAGGGCCGCGACTGATCCTCCCCCCGGGGTTGGGTCAGACGAACCAATCGAGCGAAGAACCTCATTGTATCCTTCGTTCAATTCTAAGACCCCCTAGCAATAGCCCATTCGATGATGCATGATTGTGGATCGAAGTCTCTCAGCCTGTCAAGCATCAGTCCTGAAATCGCCTTTTCGACAATTGTTTTTTCATCAATTTCGCCCTTGTCATTATTGTAATAATTGCCAGCTGATTTCATTGCACTCAATGGCACCAGTCCAACCAATTCTCCCGCAGTCACATTCAGTCCGATCTTTTTCGCCTCAACGCGAATAGCTTCTGTTACTTCATGGAGCCCCGTAACGTCGTAATCAAGGAGATTCATCGATACCTGTGCCGTGGAAGGGTCGTACATCCATCCTGCTGCCTGTAATGACTGAAATATTCCGGGGTTTCTGAGGGGCTTACCATCGTCTCCAATAACCTTCTCACCATTTTCGTCCTTAACTAGTGACCCACTAGTCCTAATCTTAGACGCAATAGAGTTAGCCTTTGACTTGTCATCGGTATCTAGATTTACGTTATAGGCAATTAGTATCGTCCTAGCTCCTGTAGCAGTTACCCCCATCTTGGGCTTGAATTCTGATGGGCCGTAATCAGGTTTCCACTCAGGAGAAATTACCTTTTCGGCCATTCCCTCGTACTGACCTCTACGAATATCCGGAAGCCTGGACCTCTGTGGGGTTCTTGCTGCTTCGGCATAGAGATAAACAGGTAAATCGAGCTCTTCTGATACCGCATGTGCGTATCTCTCGGAGAGTGTAACGCAATCTTCCATGGAGATCCCTTGGATAGGGATGAATGGGACTACATCCACTGCGCCCATCCTAGCATGCTCCCCGAAATGTTCCCTCATATCGATGAGTTCGGTGGCAATACGGGTACATTCGATTACAGTTTCCAATACTTCCTCTGGTCCACCTACCATCGTCACTACTGTCCTGTTGAAGTCGTGACCCATGTCAACATCGAGTAGTGAGACGCCATTTGCCTCCCTAATCGGTCTAGTAATTTGCCCAATTAGTTGCTTATCCCTTCCTTCGCTAAAGTTCGGAACGCACTCAACTAGGGTCCCCTGCATAGACGTTGGAAGTGACTGCTCGTCAAGATATTTTGCTTATCCGTAGATTCCCTCGGAATTGGTTTCGTTGGACCCCTTCCTGTTATCCTCGACCTTCTTAATCGCCCATATGAAATCGGATTTCTTTACGGACTTGCGGCCGCTAGATATTGCCGATATCCCGGCTTCAATGACAGCAGACTTAATCTCAGCTCCACTGAATCCCTCTGACATTGAAGCCAATGATCTGTTTTCCACGTCCTTGGCCTTTGGCATTGAACTTGTATGCACTGAGTAGATAGCTTCCCTAGCATCCAAATCTGGAATAGGAATCTCAATAATTCTGTCAAATCGACCTGGACGTAGAAGAGCAGCGTCGAGCAGTTCCGGACGATTAGTTGCTGCAATAACCTTGACATTATCCAGACTCTCGAATCCATCTAACTCGGAAAGAAGTTGCATCAGAGTCCTCTGGACCTCACGATCACCAGAAGTAGCGACGTCTAGCCTCTTGGAACCAATAGAGTCGATTTCATCGATGAAGATGATTGCAGGTGACTTCTGTCTTGCCATTTCGAAAAGTTCCCTCACCATTCTGCCTCCCTCCCCAATGTACTTCTGGGCTAATTCTGCTCCCACTAGGCCAAGGAATGCGGCATTGGTGGAGCTTGCCACAGCCTTAGCCAGCATTGTTTTTCCAGTCCCAGGGGGACCTGTTAGTAGAACTCCTTTTGGAGGATCGATCCCGAAATCAGAGAATGCCTCAGGATTCTCGAAAGGTAGCTCGATGGCCTCCTTTAGCTCCCTTATTTGTTTCTCCAGGCCGCCTATGGAAGAGTAATGTACATCTGGCGAGTCAATGATCTCTGCATTGCTGACTAATGGATCCCAAGAGTCGGAAAGAATCTCCACGACAGACAGAGTATCCTGATTTAGCGCCACTCTGGTCCCCGGTTTGATTTTTGTACTATCTAGCCGACGATTGATTGAGACTAGGAAGACTGTACCATTGGAACTCCGGACAATTGCTTGTTCGTTGACCACATCCTGGATGTAACCGATGATCAACGGTGGAGTGCGGATGTTGCTTAGCTCCTCTTCAAGTCTATTCGATCGCTTCTTTAGCTGTGTGAGTTCATTCTCTAGGAATAGCTTCTCTGTCAATAGCTGCTGAGCCTTGTCAGAAAGCTCCCGATAGTCCTTCGATAGTCTGTCTAGAGCGCCTGTGTGAGGCTCTTTGTTGTCGAGGACATCGTTCCCACTTGGTTTCTCATCCGCCTCGGAGGCCATGTTGTTCACACTAAACGGATACTTATGACCCCTGCGAAGGACTATGATGCTCAATCGTATCGGCAATGTATGGGTGCGTGCGAGCTCTGTGGGGCCGAGGGTATCGCTACAAAGAGGGCGAAGATTGCGAAACCTGTGGGGTATAATTCGATGCTAGAGTGCTGCAATAGATGCATTGACTCCATGGGACTAATTGTTGAGGCAGCAAGGGTACCAACAGCCATCCCCATCGCAGAACCCCAAAGCGCTGTCTCGGGGAAAGGAGTCTCCGGAGTGGACATCATGACAAAGGATGATTTTGAGCTAGCAAACGACTTTCATTCGAGAATCCGCAATGCTAGGAAGCATAGGGGGCTTTCCCAGGAAGACCTTGCCAAACAGATGAATGAGAAGATTGGCGTTATTCAGAAGGCAGAGAATGGAATAAGGCCGACTGACTCACTTCTAAACAAGTTCGAGAAGGCACTGGAAATCGGACTATTCATCGAGTCGGTTTCCCATGCCCATACAATGGTGGCTTCCGAGACCGATAGGCAGATGACCATCTCAGATGCGAAAAATTCGTCTGAGTCCGAGCCCAAGAAGAAGAAGCAGAAGAAGAAGGGCAGAAGGCTAGGAGTCTCCCGATCTGGTGCAAGATCTAGGAGATAGGGTCGTGGAAGAAGTCCCTCTCCATGTGATTCATCTAGACCAAGATGACCCGCGCAAATGCACTGCTAGGAAGATGCATGCGAATGGCCTTGTAGAGTTGCACGAATCCATAGCAAGAGCACCTAAGAGAGGGTATCTACTAGATCCAACATCATCAACTATACTTGGACCAGAGGATCGTGGCCTCATTTCTATTGGGGCTGCGATTGTTGTTCTAGACTGCTCATGGAAGAGGATCGATGAATCCTTGGAGGAAATCGCTGGAAGCACTAGTCTCGAAGGGAGGATATTACCAGCATTACTAGCTGCAAATCCAGTTTCATGGGGGAGAGTCGGCAGGTTGTCCTCTGTAGAGGCGATTGCTGCTACCTTGGCAATACTGGGTCATGACGATCAAGCCTCTAGGGTTCTAGAGCCATTCCAATTTGGGCAGCAGTTCCTAGATCTGAACAGAGAGCCACTAGAGGCATACGCTATTGCTGAATCAAGAGATGAGGTTGCTGCAATGCAATCAGAATTCTTCACATTTGAAAGTGAATCATAGAGTAACCTGAATGAGGTGTTCGTGTACAGGACGGGGAGTTTCCCCCCCGTCCTGCTTGCGTTAATTTCTCTTCACGGTAAACAGTTTCAGAGATTTTCGTCGATCTTAGCGCCAACAAGGGCTCCTAGACCAACGAATAGGCCATCACAGACCCAGTTCACCAGCGTGTCGACGATCCCGTCACCAGTACTGGCTATTGATGCGCCCATCTCGTGGGCTCCGGTCAGAGTCATTGATCCGCCCAGTACCATTAGGCCGAATGCGCTGGCCCAAGCACTGTTGCACCTTGTGTGGACCTGCCACCAAACTGCACCTGCGGCTATCATACCAATAACGGACCACAAGTGGTCTGCTATATCTGGTATCCACATGTCAGTTGCTGCCCAGCCTGTCTCTATTGCACCGAATTCGGTAGCCAATAGTATGGCTAGCAACGCACCGACTGCCTGCGCGACTAAGCGCATCCCGTTGGGTATCCAGTTGCCTTCTGTGTCTCCCATGTCCCCTGTCATCATGTGACTCCAGGTAACAACGGGAAGCACGTGAGCGCCGGAGAAGGCCATCCACACGACAGCGAGAGCGACAGCTCCCTCTAACGTGCCCAGACCCATTCCAAACACCATCCACGATAGCACAAAGGCGCCACCTAATTCTGCTTTCATTGCATTCATATCTACGTTCATTTTTTCATCTCCTCGTATAACGAGTGACTCCGTCTCGTTTCCCTTGACTATATAATAGAGAAGGTGCCAGACCTGCGAAAAACGGCTAAAAACGCACTTTTTCCAAAAAGCCGGTGTAACTAAACTCACCTAGTATATTTTACAATAATGAGTGTGGATTGGCACACTTATTGTCGTTCATTTGACTTCGTCCGTGTAATCCGTGACTCGGACTCCAAGCTTACCTGTCCTGGCCTTCCTAGTCATGACTTTATCCATCTTCTTGTGGAATTCGGCCTCGAGATCGACCTCCATTGCGAGAGAGTGCCCGAGTATCAGAATCAGAAGGTCAGCTAGCTCCTCGGCCGCCTCATCGTCGGGCTTGCCCTTCGTAATGGCTGCTGATAGTTCCCCCAGCTCCTCCACGGTGAGGGCGATCCTAAATCCCATGTCGTGGCCATGGTTCTCGTCATCTGCGAACTTGTGCTTGTGATGGAAAGTAGCGACTCTGGCCATCATAGTCGACCAAGACCCATCGGGCACCTCACCATACTCCACATGCAACCAATCATCGACACTCAGCCTCCCCGCCATGGCAATGGATGAACTAGAGACTCCATCAAGGTAGTTGCACTAGTTGATGTCTTCAAGGAGGGTTGTAATGCAAGTGGAAACCAAATCCCTCATTTGGGAGGCCATCGCGTCCACGGCCTCGTGATTGATCTCTGCATCCGGCTTCCCGGGAGTCCTCCCCGCGGCCCAGTTAGAAGAGCACACTAGGGAAACATGGGCGACCCCAGTCTCTGAAACTAGCCTCTGCTCAGGACCAAGGGTCATGCCCACAACGTGAGCCCCGAGCCTCTGTAGTGCATCTATCTCAGATGGGCTCTCGAACTGGGGACCCACACATTGGGCCACCACTAAACCTGTTGGAGATGGGCCCTGCCTCTCTCTGAGCACTGCCTCGCAAACGGAAGAATAGCGTTGATCGAATGGACGAGTCCGATCGGCGTGTATCGCATCGTCATCGTGAAATGTCCATGGCTTGATAGATAGATCAAGGATGTCACTGGCAATTCCCACGACACCTGGTGGCATTGACTCTATCATCGACCCTACGGAGTTCACGCTAACGATTAGATCTGGTTTGCAACTGGAGGCTGCATGCACGTTCGCGCGATGCTCGATTGCATGAGGGGGAGTTCTTGATTCGTCATTTGAGTGGTGCCTATCTATCACGAACACCTGGCCCAGTTCGAGAGTCACCGATGAGATGGGGACTTCACCCCAATTTGACTCTGCAAGCATTGAGCCCGAAGTTGATTTTTTAGTTTCTAGAGTGCTCGAGAATGCACTCATCCCGGTTCCACAAATCACCGCGATGCGGGGCATCGCCTCACTCCGAAAGTCTTGAGATCAGATCTGCCTTCTTCCCCGAGACTGGCTTGCCCGCTTCCTTCAGCAGTTCCTTTAGCTGTGCCACGGTCATCGACTCGTAGTCGGCATCGTCGGACTCCACGGCATCTTGATCTTCATCACCAGAATCACCCACGGCTTCCTCGCCAGAGTCAGCCTCATTTGGTGATTCATCGGCAACGTCCTCTTCCTCTAGAGTCGCATCTTCCTGCTCCTTTGCCACCTTCTCCTCGGCCTTTATCTCCTCCAGAGTGGGGCCGTCGTCCACCACAACTCCGTCCTGGATAAGCTGACTGCGCCTGAAGAAAACTGCCCTAACTGGTTGAATCTTGGAGATTGCCTTGGAGACTGTCTCCTCCAAGGAGCCATCCATGAGAGCCTTCTGGACATTTATCCATGTAGACTGGGCGCAGAACTTGACTACCTCGTTCCTGGTTACGCTCCGAGACTCGTGCTTCTGACTAGCCTTGACGCTTGACCTTGTAACGATGAACGGCTTAATCCTGACAAAGAAGCCGTCTTCGGTGACGACATCAATGGTATCGTCTATTTTCCCTCTGTCCCTCCTGATCTGCCTTCTGACGAAGTCCTTCATTACATCGTGGCCAACGAACTCGGTGATGGCGTCGTTTCCGACAATTTCCTTGATTCGGAACTTGATCTTGACGTGCATCTTCGTGAAGTCCCCATCCAACTCATTCTGCATGATCTCGAACGGTCTTCCCAGTAGCATCTCTTCTTCCTCGGCAATTGTCTCGCCGATCACCTTGAACGACCATGGATTCCTAGGGGCCCTGATAGAGAACCACCTCTTGGCCTTCCACTTGTCCTTCTGCCTACGAGCTGCTGCTCTCGCTGATGCTCCTTTGGCCATTGAAACGTCTCCATATTGCGGGGGCTACCCCGTTTGCGAGCCGTCCGACCTGCAACCAGTATTTGAACGGAATGCTACGATATCAATGGCCATGGAACGCATTCAAGTCACGTCAGCGTCTGGCAAGGGCATGAGCCTCCATGGCGGCGAATGGAGAATACATGCGAGTGCCGTTGACGAAGGCAAATTGATCGAAGATGCACTTAGTTGGCTGAGTGGGGGATTATCTGATATTATCATCCACAAAGAAAAGTCAACATTGGGAGCCCCGATGCAGACGATAAGCGTGAAGATGAAGGGGAAGCAAGCACTATCCTCATTGGCGAGATTGGAAAATGATTCTTTGGTTTCAATGCTCGAAAGGGGACTAGACAATAGAGTAGACGAGGACAAGTTCCTGCATGTGAGGCTGAGACTAGACAAGCTTGTACAGGGGCAGGGGGTCGTATCACAGAATTCAAACGAACCTGTTGCTAAGGGGAAGTTCAAGTTGGAAGTTTACCCTGGCCAGGAGGCGAATGAGGTTGCTGAGAATTTGCTAATTGGATTGATTGGCGAATGATACAAGAATTCATATGCTAATTACTTGGACAGTTGACTCGTTATGACCCACGTAGTTACCAGTGCTTGTGTAAGGTGCAAATACCAAGATTGCGTACATGTCTGCCCAGTAGAAGCCTTTAGGGAAGCCGAAGAATATCTGGTGATAGATCCCGATGAGTGCATAGACTGTGCGGCGTGCATTCCTGAGTGCCCAGAAGAGGCAATCTATGCTGATAGCGATTTGCCAGACGAAGAAATGGAATGGTTGGAGAAGAATGAGGAAGAATCCCCCAACCTCCCCATAGCAGAGGGAGATTCTCCTGTTCTGGCTGATAGTTAGGAAAATTGTCCCCCACATAGGTTCATCAATACATGCCGAGAGGAATCTGTATGCCGCAAAGGGTTGAGTTGGGCAATATGAGGCATGGGACAGAGCTTCTCAAGAGGGGTTTTGCGAAAATGCAGGAAGGCGGCGTAGTGATGGATGTCGTTACCCCGGAACAGGCTCACATAGCGGAGGATGCTGGTGCCGTATCGGTAATGGCTCTAGAGAGGGTGCCTGCGGATATTCGATCTTCTGGCGGAGTAGCAAGGATGAGCCATCCAAAACTGATCAAGGAGATAATCGAGACCACTAGCATTCCAGTTATGGCTAAGGCCAGAATAGGCCACGATGAAGAGGCCAGAGTACTGGAGGCTCTGGGAGTAGACATGATTGACGAATCGGAGGTGCTAACTCCCGCAGACCCGTTCTACCACATCCCCAAAGATGACTTCACAATTCCATTCGTCTGCGGCTGCACCAGCCTTGGAGAGGCGGTTAGAAGAGTGGCCGAGGGAGCTGCGATGATTAGGACGAAAGGAGAAGCGGGCACAGGAAATGTTGTGAGTGCGGTCAAGCATGCTAGACTCCTAGCAACTGAAATTGAGACTTCGAAAAATGCCGACGCAAACGCGCGTGAGGAAATTGTAGAGAAAATTCTTGATGGGTACAGAAGACTGGAGAAATCGTCTGAAATAGGTGCTAAAGTGAAAACTACTCCCTTCGGGAGCCTAGAAGAAATCAGGAAGGAAATAGCATCCGTTCTCGATGAAGTAACGGACTTAGGTCGCCTACCAGTGGTAACTTTCTCGGCTGGAGGCATAGCAACTCCTGCTGACGCATCTCTGATGATGAAGCATGGCATGGATGGGATTTTCGTTGGATCTGGAATCTTCAAGAGTTCTGACCCGACGAGAACTGCTGAGGCGATTGTGCTTGCGACGCATCACTTCGAAGACGCAGCAGTAGTTGCTGAAGCCTGTGAGATGGTTGGAGAGGCAATGCCGGGACTGGAAATAGACGCACTGGAAACTAGGCTCGAAGAACGAGGTTGGTAGCTAGCTCTTCCTACCTCGAGAAGTACCCAGCTTTCTTGGTTTCCTCTTTGGCTTCGTTATTTCTTCCCTAGTTTCGCTGGCATCAGTGCCTACGATGCCACCGAAGGTGATTGATTCTCCTCCGAGAAGCTTGTCGGAAAGCGATTCTGCGAGTTCTTCGTTTTGATCGGGACCTCTTAGAGCCTGCCTGACGGATTTGTTGTGGTCCTTGACTAACCTCTCCCTCTCCTCGTGCTGTGAACGGATCTCACTACGGATCTCATTAACCTTGGAGAGTAGTTCGACTAATCCCTTGTGGGCCTCGTCGGCCTTGCCCCTTTCTTCCACGAAAAGAGCATGTAGCCTATCGCCCTCGCCTCTGAGGAAGTCCCTCTCTTCGAAAAGCGGCTTTATTTCACCCCAAATCTCGTCTGCAAGACTATTCTGCTCGAGCATTAGGTTGTGCTCGTTGTCGGCTTCTGCCCTTAATCTTTGAATTGACTCATCCATGTCACTCAGGTCGATTGAAACTATTCGCTGCTGCTCGACATGAGGAATTAACTCGTCTCTTCGAGAAATTAAAGACCTGAGTTTCTTGATTAGCGCATTCTCCTTCTCCAGGGTTAGCGCGCCATCAGTCATGATCCGTTCCTCAATCCTCTCAATCTCGCCTACGGTTTCGGACAGCTGGATGACCACGGACTTTCCGGGTCCTTGGTCTCGTTTCCCCTTCTTTCGAGTGAATATCTCCCTAATGGTCTGCTGGATCTCGTCACGACTTGCTTGGTGAATCTTGGCCTGGGCACGTACCTTCTTCTGGTCATCCATCCTAGATTTGATGGTTTCTTGGACCTCGTTCCTTTTATTTTGAGCTGAGTTTCGCTGGTCTGCGGCCCTCTTAGCAGATTCATTGTGTGAATCTCTCTGTCCACGAACTCTGCTCAGTTTGGACTCCATGGCATGCAACCTAGTTCGGAGATCGTCTGAGACCTCATCGTCACTATCCATGCAATTGCGAATAGTGCCCCCTTATTGAAGAGACCTAAAGGCCAAGCAACCTAGCTACAAAGGGAAGAATCGGGGAAATGATGGCGAGAGCGGCGCCGAACATGAATACGGCCCCGGTTGTCATCCTTAGGCGGGTAAAGAGATCGGAGCGTACTTGTGATGTTAGCACCTTTCCAGAAATTAGATTCCCGGAAGAGTCCTCGAGCCTCACGGTTACCGTTGCATCGCCCATTGACGAAGGTATCAGTGTCTGCCAGACGATTCTCGAGGATTCCAGTGAAGATGAGACCCTCTCGTAGGTTGTCTTTCCTGACAATGAGTCATCCCTATGTGGTTCTGCTTTGAGTCGATAGACGCACTCGTTTGGCCTGAAATCGGGGGTCTGCACCCTTAGAATTAGGTCCTGGGTTTCTCCTGTCTCGTTTAGTACGAAAGCGAAAAGATTTGCCTGGCCAAGTGTTAGATTCTCCATATCCACATCAAACCATATTTGCTCACTGGTATGGGCGGACAGGTGCATCCTCATCCTATCGTTTAGGCGGAAAAAGGGTGCGCATCGGTCCCTCGCATGCATAAGTAGCCTGTCCAATGTCTCTTCTCCAAGCTCGGGATGATTGATAATCTGGTCAATAGTTGCTGTATCTACCAATTCCCCGAGTGCTTGATGGAAATCATCCTCTTCGATCAAGCCTGAGCGGAACAAATCGAGAACTTGCAGTAAATACTCCTGTAATTCTGAAAGTTTCACCCCGCTCTGGAGATTCTCACTAAATGATGAGACGTACTTGGAGAAGCGAACAGCTAGTAGGGGATCAACATGAGACCTGATGACGTCTGTGAATGGCTTATTCAGCAATGCAGGATGCATCGGAGGGGAGAATGCGTCCAACAGACCCCATGGCTCGACCGTGTTGAATCGAGGTCGATTGGAAACCATGTATACACTATGTCCAGAAAGTAGAGTGCCGGTGGATAATGCAATCAATACAGGGATTCCTTGAGTATCGGAGGGGAAAAACAATGCCAATCCAAGTAGACCAGTTGAGGAAAACATCAGAGTAGTTGTAAGGTTGAGTTGGTTAGAAGCGCCATCAATTACTGCTCTCATCTCGCTATACCCGTGGGAGCTGCGAAATGTGATTCCAGTAGAGACTATCTCATCTGTTTCGATTTGAAAAATCCGCTTTGTGACCCACAACAAGTAATGGAGAACAACCAATAGCACCAGATCGGTTACCATTAGAGCTAGCGCGAGCAAGTAAACTGAATTTGAGAATGTGAGATCGAAGAATAGTTCCTGCACCCCACCCTCCCACCAGCCTGGTACTGATCCTCGATATGACTGTGCAAGGCCGAATAGAAGCACAACTACAATCGGTAGGAATAATATCAAACGTGCCCCCCTGCTGATTAATAGGTCATCAATTCCTGTCAAAATGGCCTCTCTGGACTTCAATTTCTCCTTGTTATTGTTGATTTCGACCTTGTCCTCTTCCTTCACCATTCCTTTGATTTCGGGGGCAGAGGGCGTCTCTGTCTGTAGTGTTGCCACCATTGATTCCAATTCACTCTCGGGTGAGTGGAAATTGCTTGGCTCTTCGTTCGAAGACATGTATTAAACCTCCATAGAAGTAATTCTAGCCAGAATCTTCATTGAAATGCTATCAGATAATCCAACGATCTGACCATTAGAAATTATCGTGCCGCCGGACACTGAGACTGATTCGCCTAACCCAAGTCCGCAATCGCTGATAGTGATGGATTCAACATCATTTGCAACTATCATTTCCACTACAGCGGATGCTCCCTCTGGTAAGCGTCCTAATGGCAATAGCGTTCCGACTCCCAATGTATCAAAATCGCGCTCAATACTGGGAATTCTGCGACCCCCTACAGTTGTCTCAGGATAGCCAAGAAGGCGGTCTAGAGTTTCCTCCAGTTCTATGCCCACTGCGTGCTCCATTTTGCATGCAACCCCTTTCACGTCTCCCTTGAATCCAATCACATCTTTCAGAAGAACCTCGAGAAGTCCTTCTCGCCGTTTTACCCTAGCAGCTAACTGGAATCCCTCGGTTGTTAGTCGGCATCCACGATAAGGGATGTGAGTAATCATTTCACGTTGGGAGAGGCGTTGAACCATTTCTGTTACAGAGGCAGCAGATACTCCCATCAATTCAGCAAGTTGAGTTGTCTTAACAATCTCGCCGGGAGTCTCGGTATGAACCTCGAAGATAGTCTTCAGATACATCTCCTCAATTTCGCTGAATTCAGACATCTTGCGCCCCCTCCGCCTCGGCCATGAATTCAGTCTTGCACACCGGGCACCTAGACATTGCTGGCCTATTCTCCATCTTTACCCTCAACGCCTGTTCACATTCTGGGCAGTTTAGAGTGTCTTCAGAAGAGCGGACGACCGGATGCGATGGTTTTTCGTTTTCACCGACTATGAATTCCATTGAGCATGCAGGGCAGCGAACTCCTCCGGCATGATTGTGCGGGACCATCAATCTTTGATCGCAGTATGAGCATTGAATCTCCGTCTTCTCTTGTTTAGACAGTGACTTTGCAGATTCCTTGGTTTCCCGGAGATTGAAATCCGAGGTAGATGGGGTCCTAGTAGAAACTGCACGCCAAACTAATGTCCCTACCAGGATTGTTAGAACCCCGGCGAGGAGGCCATAACCGGCAGCGAGAATGTCAAAGGGAAGGTTCAGCCCTTCCTGGCTATTATCCGTCTCTATTGAGTAAAAATTTGAGGATTTGATGCCACTCGTATGCCACTGCACCTCTAAAATAACGCTATCACTATCCGGCCAATTGGGCAAAGACACGTCTGTTGTGAGATTTGATCCAGGCATTACCGATTGGACTTCGGTTTCGGAGAGGATTTTCTGGTCAGAAGAAGAAATCACTCGGACATAACCAGATTGTGCTTGATAATTGCCCATATTTTCTAAGAATATGGAGGCCATGACCCTATCTCCGGGAATTGGTCTTTCGGGAGTAAAGATGGCTTCTACCAAGATTGAGTCTATATTCACCAATGGCTCAGAAACATAGATCTGCGAGGAATTTTCAGAATCTAGTGAAGGCAACCATCCAATTGGAATCGCCTCCAAAATTACCTCATCTGCTGAAGGATGGCCTAGGTCGAATGTGATAGTCCTGCGGCCCGGATCAGATGCAATCTGTATTCTCTGCAATAATTGGTAGCTTCCCTGGGAACCCGACGAGGCCTCGAGGATTATTCCTCGTGATTTACCATTAGACAAGAATACCGATGCGTCGAAATTCAATCCACCAGAATTGGTCCATTCTATTGTGTCAATGGATAGATTGAGGACCTGACTCGGCATCACCTCCACTGAAAAATTGCCTTGCAATTGCAAATTATCCGGGTCGTCAACCACAGATACCTGCCAATCAAAATTGTTCGTCCCGGATGAAGACAGTTTGAAGGGGGTGAAAACTTCGCGAGTAGAACCGGACGAGATAGGAATCTGTGCGCCCTGGAAAATATCATCTCCAGATTTTGGGGATATGATCAGTGACACGGTCCCGCTAGAATTACCTGAATTGGTCACCATCATTGAGGCAACGAGTGTGTCCCCTACGTATCCCGGTTCTCCAGAAACTGCCAACCCAGAACCTCCTGATGATGTGAAATTAGTGATGTTTGTCGACTCGTCAGAGTAATTGGATTCTATTAGACTCGAATCTAGATGATGTGGCGAGTATGAATTTAAACTGATGCAGGATAGCGATATTATCGCTATGGACATGAGAATAGAATTGCCTAGCAAGACCCTCATGGAGTCGGCTTGAATGGACATCGTATGAATCAAACCCACAAAAATGTCCAGTATTGCCTAAAAGGGATGTATTTCTCGGAATCGAAATGGACACTGGAGAACTGATGCGGGTAGAGCCAAACGAGCTCGCTGAAAAACTCCTGAAAAGGAGGATTATGCTAAAGGACAACCTTCCTGGCGTAATACGAAATCTGGAAGCTGAAGAAGACTCATTGAGTCCAAAGGTCGATAGGATGAGAAAGGCTTTCGATGATGCAAATAGTAAGGTTGCATCTTACAAAGAGGAGAGGGGGCGCTGCCAGAGAGAAGCTGGGGATTTGATTCCCGAGGTAAAAAAAATCAGAGAGAGTCTGATTAACTCCGGGGGGATGATTATCCTGGACCCCAAGTGGAAAAAGAAAAAGCTGCTGGAGCAGATCGAAGAAATAGAGAATATGATTCAGACCACGGCTCTTGATCACAAATCCGAGAGGAAACTGTTGGAGAAGAGGAGGGCGCTAATCTCGGAAAACGACAAATGGGTCAAGGATAGAAAGGATTCCAATCCAGAAATGTCCATCTATTTGGCGAAGAACAGGAAGATGTCTGAATTATTCAAGAAGGCAGATAAAGCTCATTCCAAGATGATGGAAGCGGTTTCAAAGGCACAACCGATGTATAAGAAGCTGTCAGAATCAACAGGAGAATTAAAGGAAGTTAAGAGTCAGTTAGATAGGGCTAGGGAATTGCTTTCTCAGAGTGATAAGGCAATTGAATACTGGGAAAAGAGGTTGGAGGTCGGTTTTGGTGAAATCGGACCGGGGTTCCGGGATCTTCTTAGGCCTAGGAAGACAGTTGATGATGGTGGACGTTCCTCTTTCGCAAAGAAGACAACGAAGAAAAACGAGTCAAAAAATTAGCAGGTGAAGAAGGATGAGAGAGAGGTCCGAAATGAACAATTGGGGCGATCTTGAGGAATTCGATGCAGAAGGAATCAGTAGGATTGTCAAAGAAAAGAAGGTTCTCCTGCGCTCCATTGACGGGCAGATTAGAGACCTGCAGTCAGAGAGAAAGGAGCAAGTGCACATAATCAAGGCTTTGAGATCTGCAATTGTAGGTTTTGAAAATTCTGATTCTGGGAGAAAGAAGTTACTTGGCGAGTTTCACTCATCCAGAAAAATGGCGCAAAAACAGCGCGAGAAGCGGGATGCGATAAACAAGTGCGTACCGCCACCATCGAAGATTCTAGAAGAGTGGTTGAGTGACACATTCGATTCTTTAACTAACATTGACAATGACTTGACTTCCGTTCCAATGCTGAATCCAGAGCTAGCTGCATTCAGCAGGTTCTTTGAGATTCAGGCATCTATTAAGAAAAAGAGAGAGGCAGAGAAGGCACATTCGGATTATATCAAGAAAGTGAGTGAGATGAGGAAAATTTCTTCTAAATTGGATCAAAATAAGGAAGTCTCAAACAAGGTAGTATCGGAACTCAAAGACAATATAGAGATTGAAGAAGATAAAGTTAGCAGGAAAGAGATTAGGCGAATCAGCAAGAGGATTTCAGCGATTGATAAGAAGATTGAATCAATGAAAGGGGCAGTGAAGATTGAGCGCAAGGAGCTGAAAAGAGTTGAGAAATTCTCCAGAATTTCATCTGGCAGGGGAGACTTCTCCAGCATAGAAGATATTCGTGGAATCGCGGCTAAGGGGGGTGCTCTGAGCACAGATGAGTTGGGTGCATTGCTAGAGTCTGGCGGGCTCTCATCGATTTCTGAAACGGGAGAAAAAGAATCAATAAAGTTGGAAGAAGCGTCCAAGCCTAGGAAAAAGAGTAGGAAGATAGGGGTCTCCAGAAAAGGCAGTAGGCAAGGACGAGTTGCTACTCGCAGGGAGTAGATTGATTGAAAACTCGGTATTCCTTAAATGGGGACCCAAATTGGAAGTGCCAGAGGGACGTAGTTGGAACTCAATCAGTCGAATTTTAGCACTGTTTTCGAAACGAAGACTCAGACAGTTAGCGATAAGCTGACAGATTTCAAAACACAGCGCGACCAACTCAACGTGAAGGTCAGGGGCCAATTGGACAAGAGGAATGAGATTAACAGCCAGGTCAAGGAATTGATTACCGAAGTCCAAAAGCAGAAGACCTTGCGAAATGAGGCAAACAGCAGAGTTGCAGAACTAAGGAAAATTAGACTAGAAAAGACAAATGAGTTGAAGGAAATTAGGGCTAAACTAAGAAGCGCGGCAGAGAATAAAGATCGTGACTCTGGAAAGAAGAAGAATGGCCCGAGTTCTCGGAAAATTCGTGAGCAGATGAATAAGTTAGAGTGGCGCCACCAAACTGGGCAAATTAGCCCAAAAAAGGAGAGAGATTTCTTCACGACAATGAAGAGATTGCAGGCTGAATTTAAGACACTCAAAAACTCAGAGGAAGCAAGTAACTCTTCTGTTCTAAAGGAAGTTAAGCAAGCAGAGAAGAGGCAGCAGAAGGCACATGACGCTGTAACTGTTGCTTCAGAGAAATCCGAGGAAGCCCATTCACTGATGATGGAGCTTTCAAATGAAGTAGACAGGCTCAGGGGAATGGCAAATTCGGAACATCTAGGACTAACGTCGACTAAGGGCGATGCCGATGATTTGCATAACAGATACATCATTTCCCTCAGATGCATTCATTCCATGCAAGATATTCTGAAGTTATCGGGATCAAAGAGAGACCAAGATTCCGAGAGAGTTGATGTAACTGATCTAATGTCAAGGCTGATGGAAGGTCAAACACTATCAGATGAAGATATGATGCTTCTCCAGAGGAATTAGTAGTCGTATAGACGACCGTTTCTGCCGTGCAGAATCTTTTCAGTTTCTAAATGCATTACCCATCCGGGGATCATTATCTTGCTATGGCTGACGATTGCTCTTTCCGAATCCAAAGGCCATTTCTGTAGAAGCATGCTCCGGACGGTTCCTGAAACACTACTCTTTTCTGAATTCCCCCGCCGTCTTTCCTCTATGACCTTGGCCAATTCTTCGTTTATCCTATCCAGAGTTAGCCAATCGAGATCTTGCGGTTCAATCGTCCTCAGAATGGGAGCATGCTGAAGATTCTGGATGTCATTTAGTAGAGTCACGGTTTTTGACCATGGGTCCTCTAGAATCGTCCATTCACCGGATTCATTTTCACCATTGGGCCCTTGCAATTCCCCCAATACCGTCCATAGCCGTGCAGAGATAAGGACAGGCGTAGACGAGACTCCCTCCATCCCTCTTTGGACGGACCAAGATTTGACCTCGATATCTGGTTTCAGAACTAACATTTTCTCAATTGGGCTTTCATGGCCATAATGCTCCATTCTTGCTCGATCATCTTCATCCTTAGCAGTTGCAATCAAGTCACCAGAAAGAACCGCCTGACCGACCCACGATGAAATGTCCTCTGGTTCGAGAATTCTGAAATCGAAAGTATCTACTGAGTGGCATTCTGATTGAACCGGCCTTTCACTGAGAATTAGGTTCAATCCACTAGGTGCGTCCAGTCCAAACCTGATGATCTCGCTCTTAGTTATCGGCAAAATGTCCGCTCGGGCATGCCAGATGAAAACCTCGTTTGAGTGGATTTCTAGTTCTGGAATTGATGTCGCCACTCCAAGGCAGGTGAATCCATGAGGAGAAAGGCCCGCATTATGGGTTCGGAGATTTACAGATTTTATTCCGATTAGATCTCGCAAAGCCGCTTCCATGGAGATTGGCCAGTGGGCCTGACTTTGAAGAAAACCCAAAAAAATTGTTTTTGGGGCCGATTGTTCCATCAAAGGTTAGGAGCGAGCTGAAGTAAATCGCTCTGTCCTGCATCGATGATGCAAAGAGAGCTTACTGGGAATGGTTTTCCGCATGCTGCACCAAGTTGCCTATTCACCATGGTAACCTGATGCATAGGCACGGATGGGTGGGAATTTCTCAATTCATCGATAAATGACTCTGGGCAGTTAGCGGCAAAGAGTACCATTTTGGCCCCGCCCCTGGTGCACTCAGATGATGTTTGCCTTTGGCCGAAAACAATGTTACCAGTGTTTATTCCTTGCTTCAATTGTCTAGCGATGTCCATTCTTTCACCTCAATTAGTTTCCTCGGGTATGTAGAATAACTCGACACTACCCGTACCCAAAGCTACTGGCTGTCCGACAATGATGTTCTCAGTCACACCAGATAGCATGTCCCTTTCACCAATTACTCCAGCCTTCAATAGGTGAGTCACAGTGACTTCGAAAGCCGATCTGGCAAGAATTGAGTGCTTGGTCCCGCTGACTCCGTGCCGACCTATGGCCCTAACTTCCCCTCCGGTTGTCATTACGTCTGAAACCATGAGGAGGTGCCTAACGTCAACATCAAGACCAGCTCCTTCCAAGGTATCCCACATTTCGTTAATAATTGCTTGACGGGCTGCTTCGATCCCTAGGTAGTCGTGGATCTCATTGATATTGTTGGTGTAAGTTCTGGATCTATCTACTCCATCGAACTCGCTGACCTTCGAAAGGTTTGACCCAATGGTGGAAATGTAGTACTCGCCCGTGTCAGTCATTGGCCCTTGGACAGTTGCCCTACTGATTCCTGGCAGACCCTTCAAACGGAGTTTCTTGATCTTGTCTTCAAGTTGGAGAAGAGCGGTGTATGTTGGAGGATCGGATGCTAGATCTGCCAGATCCTCTTCCTTTGTTACGCCAGGAATGATCCTGAGTGACTTTGGACGATCGTCGTTATCGGCTTGGACGTAGAGTCGGAGTGCGCGGGAAAGTTTGTCCCTCACCTCAGCCCCATTCATCTTCTTCAGCCTCATATTGCGATTGTTCAATTGGAGGACGATGTTCCGCTGGGCGACGTCAACGTCGATAGTGGCAATATCCATTGCAGTAGTGGTCTCGATTGCAGCTGCTAAATCCCTGACTAGTTTCTCATTAGTCCTTAGAGGCTTGTTTTTGGAATTCTTCTCATCCATGTAAATGATCATGGTTGGGGTCTTGGGTACCTTTCTTGCATCGACGATCTCGATAATCCTTGGAAGACCCTGTGTGACGTTTACAGTTGCCACTCCGGCATAGTGGAAAGTACGCATGGTCATCTGCGTTCCAGGTTCGCCAATTGACTGGGCGGTAGTGATGCCTACGGCTTCGTGAGGAACTGCCTTAGAATCAATGTAGAAATGGTTTGCAGAGTTGATGATCTTCTTTGCTTTGGCATCGGTCAATTTCTTCTCTCCCCTGCTTTGGAGGCCCTTTACTAGTTGATCAAGCATCCTTGGAGTCATGTTCGAACCCGTTTTTGTTGCGGCTTTGTTAAGTTGGATATACATCTCATCTTCGTGGTCAATGTCACGGATAAGTTGTGCCATTTTCGAATCATAGTCGTAATCCTGCAACGGTAGAGAGCGCGTAGTTCTTCTTCGTCTAGAGACGGTTCGACGCCTTACAATGGTCTTCTCAGAACTTGCAGTAGAGGATCTGGATGATTTTATGGAGCTTGCCATTACATCGTGGATTCTCTGAGACGTTCCCGAGTCTATCCCGCAGATCTGAGCAATTTGCCCGGGAGAGAGTCCCTTAACGTCGTCCCACTTTCTGTCGTCGGCTAGCTTGTGTGCATACTCCTCCTCGATGCCGAGATCCATCAATTTCTTCTTTGTTGCACTCTTAACTACCATCAGTTAGCACCCCCCAATGCGTCATTCAGAACTTGGTCTACGTCGAAAGGGCTTCCCTTTCTACTTCGGGCTGGGTCTGTGCCATCCTCGCCATATTCGAATTGGATGATTCTGTTAGCAGTGTTCCTCACTGAGGCCATCTTATCGTTTGCAACCTTTAGATCGTCCATTGCATTAATCAGGCGCCTTTGCATGTATCCGGATTTGCTCGTCCTCACGGCTGTATCGACCAGGGACTCCCTACCCGATACGGACAGCATGAAGAACTCTGTAGGCTCTAGTCCCCTCTTGAAGGAAGAAGATACGAAGCCCTTCTCCTTGGAACCCTTTACCTTCCTTGGGAAGTGAGATAGAACGCGGTCTTGGTACCCTCTCTCGAGCCTCTTACCTCTGACTTTCGGCTGACCGATGGATCCGGCCATCATCGCTAGGTTATCCATAGAGCCTCGAGCACCGGAAGTAGCCATCAGTACCGCTGAGTTGTCATCGCCCAGTTCTTTCTTTGCCACATTACCGGTCTCGGCCTTGGCGGCATCCAGGATAGTGAGGATATTCTCTTCAAGGGTCTCATGAGGGGTTCGACCCGGGCGAGCCTCGTATTTCCTACCATCCTTTCCGAATTTCTCCAATTCTGCATCTACGTCGGAGCTGGCCTGAGAGTTGATTCTAGCAATCTCATCCTTGGCCTCTGGAGGGAGGTCCTCGTCGTCAATTCCAGTAGTGAATCCCATTGCTGTGCAAATTGCGATAGTCATCTTCGTCATCTTGTTGATGAAATCTGCTCCCAGATCAGTTCCGTGAGTCTGGACTACTGCATCTAGAAGGCGTCCGTCCTCGGCACCGATTCCTCTCTTGTCAATTGATCCGGAAACATCACCTTTAGTCACGTGAACGTCTTCGCCGGCTCTATTCTTGAAGTTGAGGCTGAAGCCTCCGCGGACCAATAGGCTGAATATCTGATTTCCGAGGAATCCAGTCTGTCCGTTTCTCTCGACTGTTTCGGGCAGGTCTCCCTCCCAACCAATTGAGCTCAATACGTCCATTGCCACATGCATGGGCAGGAATGCCTCCCCATGGGTGAGGAGGTATGCACCAGTGATGTGGTCATGTATTCCCCCGATTACACTACCTCCGTACCTTGGGGAGATAATGTGCTCTTGGACCCGCATCAGTATTCTAGCCTCAGCTCTGGCTTCCTCGCTCTGGATTACGTGGAGATTCATTTCGTCGCCGTCGAAATCTGCATTGTAGGGAGTGCAATCTGCTAGATTGAACCTGAACGTCTTCCCATCCATGACTCTTATTTCGTGGACAAGCATCGACATCCTGTGTAGGGATGGTTGACGATTGAAGATGGTTACGTCACCGTCAATCAGATGCCTTTCAACGACGACACCCGGGCGAGGGTTGCCTTCTCTGTCATATGTGCTTAATCTGTCTTCTGTGTCCGTGGGGTAGACATTTCCATGCTCGTCCTCAATCTCTGGACTACCACAGTGCGGGCACTTGACCTCTAGGTGCTCTGGAAGATATTCTTCGGGGTTATTTACCTCCCACTTCCACCTATAGTGAATTGCTGCATCGGGGTCATCTTCAGCCAATGGCTTACCATCGCCCCCCTCGCCCCTGAGATTCGATAGTGTCCCATCGAGATTGACACTCCATTCGGGAACTAGTGCATCGGTCATCGGATCTCTCCGCATCTGCTCTCTCAGAACAAGTCCAGGAAGGAAGTTGGGTGCTGGTAGCACCTCATTCAAGTCAGGCCTGTACCCAGTGTAGGGTTCTTCCTCGCTTCCCGAATGGCATTCGGGGTTCAAGCATCTGAAGCCGGCCCAGATGTACTTGGTCCTATCAGTTATCCTCACTCTGAATCTATCGCCTCTGATGATATAGTTCACACCCGGGTGGACATCTGGGCCACGTAGGATCATCTGCCTCAGTTGTTCGCGGTTTCTGCTCGTTGCCCTGATGGGGACGGTGAGTTCCTTTGCGGTCTTCACAGGCACGCCGACTTCATTTATTCCAAGATTCGGATCAGGGCTGATTACTGTTCTTGCGCAGAAATTCACCCTTTTACCAGACAGGTTGCTTCTGAATCTTCCTTCTTTGCCCTTTAGTCTCTGGGAGAGAGTCTTGAGTGGGCGTCCAGAACGATGCCTTGCTGGAGGAATTCCACTAGTTTGATTGTCGAAGTATGTAGTACAGTGATATTGGAGAAGTTCCCAAAGATCTTCCACGATGAGTTGTGGAGCACCTGAATCTCGATTCTCCCTAAGTCGCTGATTAATCCTAAGAACATCTACCAACTTGTGCGTCAAGTCGTCTTCTGATCTGTCGCCACTCTCTAGTGTGATTGATGGCCTGACGGTTATTGGTGGGACGGGAAGGACCTTCATTATCGTCCATTCTGGCCTGCTGACATCGCTCTCCATTCCAACGAAAATTAGATGCTCATCGGGAATTTTCTCAAGCCATTCCCTGATATCTCGGGCATTCAGCTTGTGCTCTCCCTTGTCAGCCTTCTTTTCTTTGAAGGTCGTAGGTTTGTCCAGGACAATCTTGCCTTGTTCAGCACCGCAATGCATGCAGATTGCCCTCTTTGCACCAGCACAGAGATTTTCAATATCCTTGATGATCTTCTTGAACTCCCTTCCTCCAACTCCATGCTTCAGTATGATGTCATTTACACGATCCCTGTAGTAGTCCTGTTCAGACTTCTCGGGATCGGTTGGATGGGACTCTGGTGCATCAAGCAGTAGAGCCTTGCTGCAAGAGTTGCAGGTAGTCTTCAGGCATGTCTTGATCAACCCAGTAAAACCGATATGCATTACAGGGAGTTCGAGGGCAATGTGTCCGAAGTGGCTTGGGCACTCCTCATGCTTGTTGCCGCAGGTTTCACACCTGATCCCAGGATCAATTACTCCCATCTTGGGATCCATTAGTCCCTGCTTGAATGCGTGTCCATCGTCCTTGTAGGTATCTGCAGTCTTGACCTCGACGGAAGACATCTTCCTTATTTCGTTGGGATCCATCAATGTGAATCTAATAGAGTCAATCCTCTTTGGTATCTTGGCTGCATCTCGGGCACTCATCTTCTATCCTCCAGTTCTAGTCTCATTGCCACTCCAAGACTCTTCATCTCATCCAGGAGTAGCTTGAAAGCGTAAGATGTTTGGACCGAATGGACATCTGATCTATCACCGCATACTGGGCAGATGGTGGTTCTTCGCTTCCAGTCGTAGTATGCAATATGCCCACAACGGGGGGTGTTGCAGACCATCAGATTCCAACCATCGGACTCATCCAGCAATCTATCCTTGATTACCATCGATGCCCCATGGGAAATGAGGCAGTCTCTCTCCATCTCACCGAACCTTAGACCGCCTTGTCGAGCGCGCCCCTCGGTTGGCTGCCTTGTGAGGATCTGGACTCTACCCCTACTGCGTGCGTGTAGTTTGCTGCTGACCAAGTGATGTAGCCTCTGGTAGTAAATCACTCCAACGAAAGTTTCGACCGGGAAGCTCTCGCCAGTCTCGCCGTTGATCATTGACTCTCTTCCTGTATGCCTAAGGCCATTCCTGAGTAGCCCTGAACGAAGTGACTCCTCCTTCTCGCCTGTGAATGCAGTTCCATCAATTCTCCTCCCCTCCATTGAGCCGACCTTGCCGCCAATCATTTCCAGGACGTGGGCAACAGTCATCCTAGAAGGGATGGCGTGCGGGTTAATCAGAAGGTCAGGGATTACTCCATCTTCAGTAAATGGCATATCCTCCTGCTCAACCAACCTTCCGATAATCCCCTTCTGCCCGTGACGGCTAGCGAACTTATCGCCGAGCTCTGGTATCTTGTTAGTGCGTAGTGTTATCCTCACTAGTCTGCCTGAGTCAAGTGACTCGGTGACGAAGATGTTGTCGACCCATCCCTGCTCTCCATGCCTCACCATCATTGATGATTCGCGCCTCTCTTGGGCTTGTAGGAATGCACCATGGGACTCTTCGAGGAATCTAGGTGGGCTTGTCTTACCGACGAGTATGCCCCTACCTCCCTCTTGGCTGGTTAGTTCGACCTCGGGTACGGGAAGGCCATCCCTTTCCAAGTGTGAATAAGCATCCCATGATTTGAGCCCCTTTATTTCGTCTAGGCCAGTTCCGGGAACTTCGATTCTCTCTTCTTGGCCGCCTGGGAATCTCTTGTTTTCCGCATTGTATGTCCTGATGAATGCTGATCTACCGAGTGCCCTCTCAACGGATGCCCTGTTCATTATCACCGCATCTTGCATATTGTAACCATGATGGCTGACAATTGCTACGACGAAATTCTGTCCACCGGGCCTCTGGTCGAACTTTGTGGACGTCATTGCCCTGGTTCCTACGATTGAACGCTGAGGGTAATGCATCACATGGGCTCTGGTATCTGGCCTGAGCCTGAAGTTTGCACTGGCAACACCGAGGCTTTGCTTGACCATAGCGGTCCCGCCTGTAACTCTAGGAGTTGAGTTGTGCTCTGGGTAAGGCACCAAAGAGGCGCAGACACCCATTATCAGCTGTGGGTCTATCTCTACGTGCGTGAAAACAAGAACTGTGTTGTCCTTCTTCTCCTTTCTCTTCAGCACGTCAATATTGTCTTGGTAGTAATTTAGTGGAACCTTGAATTTCTCAACCTTAGCTTCTCCATTGGGCATCATTACCTCAGCAGAAATCTTGGCATGAGAAATTCCATGCTCGCCCAAGTTGGTCCACTCCACCTTTGCAGGGTTGATTGGACGGTTGTTCTTCGGTGAGTGTGCTGGTAGATCGAATGGCCTTGGTGCAATTAGCAAGTCTTCTTCTTCCTCTGCATCCACCCACTCGACCACTCCTCCCGAAACAAGATCTGAGAATGTTATCTCTCCCGAGTTGAGGCCTTCTAGGTGCATCTTTGTAATCTGAAGACTCCCGTGATCGATAATCAGAAGTGGGCGGAGCATTCTCCCTCTGTCTGTATTGATGTAAACGTCGCGATTCTCTAGATCGTGTCTAATGCTTACCTCTGGCCTGATTCTGCCAGAACGCCTCCTCCTCTTGAATTGACTAACAAGCTTTTGTGGCCTCTTGTGAAGACCGAAGATATCGCCATTTACGTGGATTCGTGAACCGTCGGCCCATCCATCTGGGTTATCGTTGACGCCGGCTTCCTTAAGCAAAGCCTTCACGTCGTTCTCTGGGACTTCCTCTGAGACGTCGATCATTTGGGCTGCATTCTTCACGAGTCCGCAATTCTGCCCTTCCGGGGTTTCGTTGGGGCATAGCCTCCCCCATTGTGTTGGGTGCAGGTCCCTTGCCTCGAAGTGGGGTTGGCTCCTGACGAGTGGGCTCGTAACTCTCCTCATGTGGGAGAGTGCTGAAAGATACGTTGTTCTGTCGAGAAGTTGGCTGACTCCGGATCTGCCGCCGACCCAGTTTCCTGTAGCCAGAGCATGCATAATCTTCGTTGTCAGGACGTCTGGCCTGAGGCACGAGGAGATTCGGAGTTCTCTCTTCCTGTTGTGGTGCCTCTCTAACTGATACTTCAAATCTCTCGCGAGTTGTTGTAGACTAACCCTGAACAGGTCCTCTATCAGGTCTCCAGCCAACCTCACACGCTTGTTTGCATAGTGGTCCTTGTCGTTCGGATCCTTGTCCATAATTGCCATCTCGAGAACTTGCCGCGCAATTCTTCCGAGGAAAATTGCTTTCTTCTCCCTATTGTCTATGTTGGACCCAAGATGAGGAAGAAGTTCGTTATCAAGAAGATTCTGGATACGCGACTCACGGTACTCTTTCTGCTGCCCTGCTGCAAACTTCTTCTCGAGCCAGGCCAGGGCCTCTTCAGAAGTATCAACTCCGTATTCCTCGTTATCTCTGAGATCGTTTAGATTGGCCACTGTGAACTTCATTGCTTCGGGGGGGCCGGCTATGGATGCGAAAATCTCCCTGTCATTTTCCACTCCAAGAGCCCTCATCAACAGGACAAGCGGGATTGGTGTGGTCCCGGCGCTTGGAATCTTTACCATTAGCATCCCATCTCTCCTCTTCTCTACATTGAGTGGTTTTCTGACTCCGTCCTTTTGAGAGAAAATCTTCGCGACCTGAGTTTCGTGAGCATACTTCTTGTTCTTCTCAACTGTAACCCTATTTGGAGCAAGGTCCTCCATTGAGATTAGCACCCTTTCAGTTCCGTTGATAATGAAATATCCACCGGGATCAAGAGGGTCCTCTCCCGACTTTCTCAGAAGTTGTGTGTATCTCTCTGAATCTTCACCCGAAGTATCAGGAGATAGGCGTCTATTCTCGTCTATGTGATTATGATTCAGGTTGCATCGTGCGGAGCGAACCATAATGGGGAGGTTTCCAATGTGTACACTCGTCTCTTCTTGGAATCCCATTTCACTCCCCGGAGAAGGGGGCAAATCGTCACGGAAGATCTTGAAGTCCAAGTAGACTGGTGAGAAGTATGTTAGCTTCCGAAGCCTGCACTCCATCGGAGTTGCATGGTGTTCTGCACCGTTAGCCTCCTTTATCGTGGGCCTGCCTAATCGAAGATTCTTCAGTCGGACAATAATTTCCTTATCGAGAAGGTCTAGCTTTACGAGGCCGCCCTCATCATCTTCAAAGGGCTCATCGCTTCCAATCCTGATGTTTCTAACAATCTTCTCCATCCTGCTTTCCTTTCCGTCACCGACTGGTATACAGTCATTGTACGAAGCAAGCTGATGGTTCACTAGGCTTCTCTGTTTGAAATAGCTCTCAACAATCTCCTTCATTTTTTACATCTCCAAATTTATGCGCTCTCCACGATTAAGCGAAAGGCCACAGAATTTCCAGCAGAACGACTGTAACGTATTACCTTGACAACCCTGTTTGCAAGCCAACCGGCTGGCAATTCATCATTCTCTGATTCTTCCATCTCCTTTATCACCTGGATTGCAGGATCTGTGATCAGAATCTTGGGCAAGAGTTCCTTGGCGAGTCTACCGGTGCCGAAGGCATCGTCGGTAGTAAGACCCCATGGTTCCAGAACCTCTGCCTCAGAGTCTATGGGGACCAATTCATGATGAGGGACTAGGAAGTGATTGAGGACATTGAATCTATAGTCGCCAGTGGGAATATCTTCATCCAATAGAGCCTTCCTCGAGATTGTGATTCGATTACTCTTGCTCCTCTTCCTAGAGCCCACGTGTTCACTGATTACAGTCATGATATGATCGAGCTCAGATTCGCCCTCCTCTATGCCGACCTTCTTCGCGACTTGCTCGCGTGACATTCTCTTAATTGCATCCAGATTTGCGTCATCGGCTAATTTGTGTGCGTGGTCTTCTGGAATTCCCAGCTCTATCAATCTCTTTTTAGTTGAGCTCTTTACGGCCATGTTGCTACCCCCGCCCGTAAAAAACCGTTGGCCTGCAGTCCTATCAGGCGGGCCTGAGGGGATTCGAACCCCCGGCCACCGGGTTAAAAGCCCGGCGCTCTACCTGACTAAGCTACAGGCCCATGGCTGATGCTGGGCTATCCTCCGACCCTAGGGGGGTTCAAAAGGCTTGCGCACAGCATCGCTCCCGCAAATCTGCGAGAGGTACCGGAGGAAGCCGGTACTGCCCATCCTTCGTTGGACGACGACATAAAGGTTGTTGAGCGGTGGTGGTCGCGGGGCGCAACAATTTTGTCTCGAAAGCAAGTGAAAATTCTGATGGAAGCTGGGAGGTTCCGCATTGACGACGTTGGTGAATGGGAAGTATTCGTCCCACCTACCGTTTATCCCCCCAGAGAGGACACAATGATGCTTTGTCGTGTTATCTCGAAGCTGTCACCAAAGTCGGGTGCCAAGGTCCTGGAGATAGGATGCGGATCTGGTTTGGTTTCCATGGTTCTCACGACCCTTGGTTGGGAAGTAACTGCCTGTGATGTGAATCCATATGCTGTAGCCTGCGCAAGGGGAAACTTGGATGCTAATGGACTATCTGGGAGGGCTAGAATTATCGAAGCCGAGATTGGGGTCGATTTGCCAATTCAAGAAGATACGGAATTGATTGTTTGGAATCTTCCCTATCTGGACGAAGATGAGGACGATCCAAGTATTCTAGAGAAGATCGAAGAGGCAGCGCTGACCGATATCTCTCGGGGTGGATGGGGGCGGGTTCTCCTGCATGCCTTGGAGAATATTAGCACCACTTTGACTGAAAATGTCATGGTAATCTTGGTTATGAGGACAGAGCCAGAGGGAAGTAGCAGAGTTCGGGACTGGGAAAAAAGTGGATGGTCGTGGCGCTCACTCAGTATGGAAAGATATGGTTCCGAGAAGGTGGAAATTATCGGTTTCTGGCGAACTGGATCTGGAGTTGAAGCGGCAATGATGGATTCATGCAAATCAACCATGGATGAGGCAGAGAGGCTTCCTCGGAAAGGTTGGCAGAGAATTCTTTCGAGCAAGCAGACCAATGGGAGAGGGAGGAGAGGTTCGGACTGGATTTCCGATGAAGGAGGATTGTTTGCAACGTGGAGTTTGGACGCCGAATTACTGGATAGGTTCTCGCCGGGACTTGTGCAGACAAGCATCGGTGCTATTGTATCAAGAGTTTTGGGTGCTAATATGAAATGGCCAAATGATATTGTCAATGAAAATGGGGTAAAGATTGGCGGAGTCCTTGTTGAGTCTTCCAACAATAGCACTATCAGAGTAGGGGTAGGTGCCAACAGGACTGGTTTCGTAGTGGGAGAAGTTGAAGGCGCGGGCTGGGACGAGACCCTGGGCGATGTTGATTCGTCAGAGGTTTTTCGCAGAATAGACAGGGGGATATCCTCAATCTTCGAGGCCAAGAAAATGATTGCATCCACGGAAATTGATTTTCTCCCTCAATTATCATGGATGGGCCTTTCTAGATTGCTTTCAAGAGGGATGCTGACAACTCATGGTAACAAGTTGTATAGGCCCACTGGCCTGAAAAATTCAGGAGAGTTGGAGTTGGTTGGAATAGTGGATAAGGAAGGGTTCCAAGACTTAGACGGTATTGAGTGGATCATCCCCAAGAGTTGCGTTTAGACGCTTCCTGACCAATCTTATCTTCCCGGAACTGGTTAGAGTCTCCATACCCTTTGAATTATTTATTTGTTGAGTAATTTGTTGGAAGTTATCTAAGGGTGTTTTGAGAATCGCAAGAGTGCTTTCCTGAGTCTCTAGAATATCGAATAATCGCCATTCATTACCCTTAAGATTGACTTTCAGTGAGCTTTTCAATTCTTCTCTAGTATAAGTATGATCAATCCTAAAACCAATCCATCGGTGTTTTCCCCTAGCGGCCTTTTTCGGCTTCGGCATGCTGTTCCGAAGGGGTTTACCTTAACCAATGGTGGGTTTACGGAGGGTTATGGGCGCGGTTGGTGTCAATGACGCTTCTGAATCGGGCAGTTTGCTCAAAGTTTTCTCGAGTCCCTCCACTCTGCCGCACTTGGTTTCATTGGGGGCATTTTCTGGTTTCCTATACGTTGCAATGAAAATAGACTTATTTGGTTCCGAGATTCAAGGTAGCATCATTTTTCTTTCTCTATCCATTTCATACTTCTTTGCTGCATTGATTTCGCCAAGCAGAATAGGCAAATGGATTTTTACAGTTCAGCATGGTGATGATGGGATTCTAAACAGGAATTATTGGTTTGTTGGATTTTCCCGATTGCTACCAATTATTGCATTGGCAGGGACATTCTGGCTGATCTCAAACCTTTTATTTGTTGAAGGGCAACTAAGCAATGCGAGGGTATTTCTAGCTTTATTATTTATCGGGATGTCTGTTTTTCAAGGCGTTTCGTTGGCTTATGGCTGGGTTGTTTATGCAAGGAAAGTTCAGCGGTCCCCTCGAAAAAGTAGAATTGGAGGAGTTTTTTCATTCGTTAGGTCATTAGTCGCTGTAATTATCTTCGTCCCCTTAGTATGGTGGTTTGGTTACGGTGCAGATTATCCCAGTAACGCCAGTAATACTGAGAATACTTATTGGATACTTTTCCTCATAATTATTGCTTTAATAGGAGTTTTATTAGATCGTTACACCAAGAGTGTAAGAGATAGAGATGGAGTTGACGGAGTAGCCTTAGACAGGGCATTATTCTTCATCTTCATTACAACTTGTTGGCACCTCCTAGGGGCATGGAGAAGAAGTCCAGTTGCTGCTGAGCAGAGTTCTGGAGGGATGCTTCTAGAAGAAGCAGTTCTAATGTCAATCTCGATAATTCTCGCTGTGTGGTCGATGGCGAAAAGAGGGGAAAAGGGAGGTTGGAGGATTTTTCAAGGTCAATCAGCAGTCTTCTGGGGTATTGGTTTTGGGTTCATCTATGCAGGAAGCATCTCGTCACTAACTGCCCTATCCGAGGGGAGTCTGCTTACGACAACCGCAATTGGGCATTCTATTACCGCACTGGTGATGATGGGGATTTTGCCAATGTGCATCTCTTGGATCGGTCAGCCCAATATTGAGAAAATTGGAGTTGTCAATCAACGGCAGCCAGCTGAAGAGGGGAGTGATTCGGAACATTTACCAGAAGTAGAAAAATTAACTCAAGAACGAACAATAATGGATGACGACGAAGTCGAATTATTGGACTAGAGGCCACTTACTACAGCAACGAGTCGGAGCCTTCCGGCCATATCCTCACTAGCTCTGGCACCAAGAATTACCTGGCAGTCATTATCTAGAGTTGAGACGAATGCCTCCGAGACCATATTGAGATGTCCCAGAGTCATGTCGGGACCGCCTTCGACCTGGATGAGGCAGCCCTTGGCGCCGTCGGCCGGGATCTCGGACAGCGGAGAGTTACGTGCCATTCTGACGACCCCGTCGGGGTCATCGGTAGTGCCGTTTCCAACGATAAGCGTGGCATTTCCCGGCCTCCCAACTACTGTCCGTAGATCCATCAGATCCAGGTTCATCTTGCCAACTCTCGCTAGAGTTGTGACTAGTCCCTCAATCAACTCGCCAATCCATTCTGAGCCTAGCTTCCAGTCTGAGTTCCTATGCCTGGCCTGCCAAGCAAGCCTCTCGAGACTAACTCGAATGCATAAATCAGAATTTCTCTCTATAGGAGGGAGTGCTTTCTCCGCTATTGCGCATCTAAGTGGTTGCTCTGCAAATGGGATGCCGACGATGCTGATTACCAAGCTTCCAGACTCTCTCGATTTGGCAGCAATTTCTGCAGTTGCGCCCGAACCGGTCCCACCCCCTAATGCCGTTAGAAGGATTACTAATTCTGATTTCTCCAATAGCGCAGAGATGTTTGTGATTCCCTCATTGAGGCGATGAGCGGCCAGATTTGGGAGAGCAGCCGCGCCCCTCGCACTGCCACTAGCGTCCAAGTGCAAACAATGAGCCTCGTGATCTGATGTAAAGGAGGATTCGTCAGCATCTACCATCAGTAGATCAGCCAGCTGTTGGCATTTGTCGTGGGCCCCACCGGACCACTGGCAACCAATCCCCCCGACTCCAACTATCAGAATTGAGCCCTGCTCCATGAGGTCCCGCATGCGACTGACTAGATTATTCTGTTCTAGTCATAGGTTACATAACGCCTGTATCTCCTCCTTTCGTCTCTTGCCCAGGCGTTATCTGGCTCAAGTTCTAGGACTCTGTCGTAGTATTCGATTGATGCTTCGAAATCGGATAGATATCGTCCATGTAAGTGGCCTAGAATATTCAATACGGGAATGCAATTGTTATCCTCTTCCAGCAGGCCCAAGAGAATTTCCTCGGAATCGTTAATCTCCATAGATTCCATTTTGTCCTCGGCTTCCTCCAATTTTTCTATTTGTTCTGAGCTGAGATCGTATATGTTCTTCCACCGCGGGGCTCCCATGGCACTCGTCTAGAACGGGAGTGTTTGGTTCTTTTCGCGTGGCTATTTTGTTCGGCCCCGTAGGGGCCGTAGTGGAACGTTAATATTCCCCTTTTTTTTCGACCGTAGTATTAGCAGATGCTAGGTGAACAAAATATGGCATCTCGACAAAAAACACTGGTCCTTATTCTAATCACGGTTTTTGTTGCTGGCTCTGGTGAGGCGTTGCACACAGGAGTTGGCGGTAACGCAAATGGACAGGGGGATGTGGCTCTTGCTGGTTGCACTTGCCATTCTGAAGAGCCGGACAATTCTGTAACCGTAATTCTTGATGGTGTCCCTTTCCACTATTCACCCGAAACCACCTATGAGATGAAATTACAACTTATCGGTGGCCCTGAGGCCAATCTGGAATCCTACACAGGGGGATTCTCAATGAGAGTTAGCATCGGTTCACTGGGACCTTCAGAAGGATTCGAAGAACTGGTCCAGAACTGGGAAGATGACCCTGCCACGCTCACTCACACAGATGCCGGCTCAAGTACCTCTGACAGATCATGGACGTTCAGTTGGATTAGTCCCGCAGAGGGTTCTGGAACAGTGAATTTCATGGTTGCGGGCAATTCGGTAAATGGGGACATGGCGCCATCCAGCCTAGATCGATGGAATCGCCTAACGACTAGTTTTGACGAGGGCAATGACGATGGGAGAACGAGGACTGTCTTCTCGGGCAATGGAGACATCACCCCACCGGCCCCGGCGGAGGACCACACGGACCTCCACCACATGGGGGCTAAGCTCTTGGCTCACTGGCTAGGACTTCTTGGATTCGGTGCGGTGATGCTGGTAATACTATTCTGTGGACTTTTCCTAAGATACGGTTTCTCCAGACATTACGAGGGCAGGAGTAACCTACTGAGGCTAAGAATAAAGCATCTAAGGAGAGGGGACCAACTATGAAAGACGACACAGTGATGAAGCTCCTCCGACAAGTGAAGTCGGGAGAAGTAAGCGTCGAGGATGCCAGGGTGGCTCTGGAAGACGCCACACTGACAGAAGAGTCGTTTGCTGCAGCCGTTGATCACGGGGTCTTCAACGAGGTCAAACCGGGAACGATAGTTCGAGCCAGTCTGGCTCCATCCGGAGACTCGTGGCTAATCATCCTAGTAGGTCTGTGGGGGATTCTGTGGACACTCTATTGGGCAGGTGCTCTGGCTTACGGGTTGTTTAATCACTGGGACCAGCAGTTGCTCTCATTCAATTTGGCAATGACCATGCTAACTCTCATTATCATGGGCATAGTGTACTTGAAGTACGTACTACCCGATGTGGTGATTGTAAAACACAGAAGGAACAAGTACATCACTAGCCATGACACTAATTCTTGGAAGAAATACGAGGTCTGAATATGGCAAGGAGATTCAAATTACGCCAGATTGACTCGCAAAGTCAGAATTTCCATGAGAAGAGTGGTGCCATCGACAGAAGGGAATTCATGAGGCTGTCTTTCAACACGGCTGCTGGACTAATCACAACAGCATCATTGGGTAGTGTAGGTTTTGCCTCGTTCCTAATGGGACAGGAAGAAGGGAGCAGTTCAGACTCGGCTATCAAATTCTACGTTCCAAAGGGATCCGATGTTTGGTACGGCAACTTGGACAAACAACCCATGACCATGCAAGCTTTCATTGACGAATCCGCTAATTCAACAACTGGAATGGTAGGGGCTGCCGGGCTTTGGTCTGGGTTGCCAATCATTGCAACCTACGTCCCTCATGAAGAAAATAAAAACAGACCATTGGAAGCTGATACTCCACGATTCCAGTTTATGGATGGATACACATCTGGTGGGGCTTATGTTGGATCAGGTTTCGAGATCGAGGAAAAGGAAGAGTATGCAGCCCTGAATATCCATGATAACATGATTATCGTTTTTGCAAGATGCCCACACCTCTGTTGTATCCCCGGATGGCAACTAGTCAGCAATGACTTCACTGCAGACAGTTGGTTGCCGGGCGGTACAGACACAAGTGGGAACAAGTCATTCTGCATTTGCCACTCTAGCAGGTACGACCACACTGTCATAGAAAAGAACACGGCGAGAAATCGGTCAAATGGGCAAGAGTTCGATTTCATAGGAGTGAAGAAGACTGGTGGTCCTGCCCCGTATGGGATGCCATTGATTCCATTCACGATTAACGGGGGAACAATCGAGGCGCTTCCAGACTTCATGGACTGGTACACATTCTGCGGTTAGGTGAGATTATGATACAATTCTGGTTCTTGTGGATTTTTATCGCTGTCGTCGTTGTTATCGTCGCCTTCACACTTAGGAGGGAGCGTGACGACGTTCCGCGAAAGGACATTCTCAGAGCAGTGGAGACGAATGCCGGAAGCATGGGACTTGCCGAGAAATTGTTCCTCTGGACCTTCTCCTGGTTAGACACCAGATTCAGAATCCAAGACTATTGGGGAATGAGCAGGGACTCCTACTACAGCATGCACAGGCAGATGCCACTGACCCATGCCGAGAAGTATAAACTCAGAATAATCTGGTACTGGTACCCCCTATACTGCTTGGGGGGGATATCATTCATTGCGTTCATAATCCTAGTTATCACCGGGACGATTCTAGGTTTCTACTACGTTCCCGGGGGTGACCTAAATTCGGATCCGACGCCTGCCTATGCATCAATGGAATTCATCATGTTGGAGTTGCCTTTCGGTTACATCATCAGATCGATACACCACTGGGGCACGCACTTCTTCGTTGCTGCTGTCTTCCTCCATATGTGCAGAGTCTACTTCACGGGAGCTTACAGGAACCCCAGAGAACTCAACTGGTTAATCGGGGTCGCTTTGATGTTTTTCTCCATATTCTTCGGATACTCGGGTTATCTCCTGCCATGGGACAGTCTGGCTTTCGGTGCGGCTACTATTGGGATAAACATGGCAATGGCGACCCCCCTGGTTGGAGAATGGGTCGCGAATGCAATGTTCGGGGGGACTACGCTCACGGGGCAGACTGTTGTTCGGATGTATTTCCTCCATGTTTTCGTGCTGCCGCTAATAGTTACGGTTCTAATCTTGGCGCACCTTTTCATCGTCTGGGTTCAGGGAATTGCGGAGCCGCACTGAGGTGATTCAATGGGAATGATGGAGAGATTTGGGAGGATTGCGGATACCTACGTCAGTGAGAAGGAGCAATTGCTGGGTGCGGAAGAAGAGCGGAAGAGGGAGCACACTGGACATCCTTTCTGGCCCACTGAGGTCCTGAGGGACACCATTATCTTCGCAGCCATTGTGATGGTAATCGCATTCTACTCTTGGATAATCCCCCCTCCCTTGCACAATGCTGCTGATCCATACGCTCAGGCTGGTTTCGTCTTCCCCGATTGGTATGTCTTGTTCTCCTACGGGTATCTCAGGTGGGGAGAGTACCTGCCCCAATTCGACATACCAGCCGGACCAATAGGTGAATTCTTCGGACAACCTATTGTCTCCTGGAATGCTGGTGTCTGGGGAGCCATGATCACGGGACTGCCGGTCGGAATCCTAGCACTTCCACCATTCATAATTGGAAAGAGGGAGAAAAGGGGGGTGGAGGACCCATGGTTCGCTACGGCTGGGGCGGTTTATCTCGCGCACGTCTGGTTCATCTCAGTATTCTCGATCAACATCTTTCTCGAGATGTATTCGAAGAATCGGACCGACTATTGTTGGTCTACCGCTCATGGCGGATTCAATTGCGGAACTCAGGCGCCTTGGACTGCGGAGGTCTTCAATGCAATACCTTGGATCCTCACGGGCGTCTTCATCTTCACGGTTCTTTACTTCTCAGTGAGGAAGTTCCTGATCGGACCCATGGGGTCCAGGCTGACTCCAATTCTGGGTCGACAGGTAGCAGTAGGATCTCTGGTCGCTACCGTCCTATTGTGCACAGTGACATGGCCCGTGTACGAGGGCGGCTTTTGGAATCAGCGAGGTCTGGGGACGATGGGTTTCTGGGAATACCAGTATGATGCAAAGTTAGTCGAATTGGATGGAATTAGAGGCCAGCCGGGAGATACGCTGATTCATTCAGAGGGAGGCCCAGTATGGGAAGAGTGGGGTGATGAATGCATACCTTACGAACAGACTAGCACACTAGCAATATGGGACACAATGGAAGAGGGTACTGAGCATGCCGAATGGTGCGTAATACCTGCAACTCATTGGATGAAATGGGGAGTTTTCCAGCCGACAAGAGAAAAGATTCTGGACTTCAGCGGTGCCAATGGGCATGCGGATATCCAAACCTCTAGGAACATAGGAGCTAACGAGATAATTTACCAAGGACCCCAGGATGGCTCGCCAATCGAAATCTCTGAGTCCATTCAATTTGAAGTGGAAAACTTGGGAGTCGCGAGTGTGCCAACGGACGTCGGATGCAACTTCAGGACCACGGTTCGTGCAGCAGGGATGCACTCACAGAGTCTTGTGCTTACCGATGAAGCCGGCGAGACACTCTGGATGAATGAAGGATCGACCTGTGACTCGGGCTCGATTTACCTGGACTCTGGCGTTTCATACACCGTGACTTTCACGACGCTGTCGGAAGGCGTGAACGAAAGCGTCACTATGATCTCCGACTTCTCTGCGGTTGCTTACCAACCGCTTCTCCTCGCCGAGGATGGAACTGCGATAATCCGTTCCGAGGTGAGCCTCAGTGACGAGCAGCTATCCACGATGTCAATAGCGAATCCGACTTTCGAGAAGAATCCCAAGAGCTTGGATGCGAAACTGATCTACTCCATGTTCATCCCATGCCTGGGAGTGGGTGCACTAGTCTTCGTGATGCTTAGGAGCATGGCACGAGGCTACGAGTGGGAGATGAACAAGTGCTATGGATGCGACCTTTGCGACGATGCTTGCCCAGTCAGGCTGTTCAACGCAGGAGACAAGTTGAACATCATCTACAACACATGGAACAACGAAGACGACGGCGTTCCACTGTACTCCTGCTTGACCTGCACAGCCTGTACGAACGCATGCCCACAGCTCGTTGACTACGACTCCTATATCGACATCAGGAGGAACCTCGTTGTAGGTGGGCCTCCGGCGACAGAGATCCCCCACACGGTCCTCCAGGCAGTACTTGCCGCGGAGGCAGAGGAGGATGCTGATGACTCATTCATACCAGTGGATGACTACCCGCTCGACTCCAGCATCGGATATTACCCCGGATGCGTCGACTACATCGACCAAGAGATGGTATTCAGCCATGTCAACAAGGGCAGCATGGACCTAGGGGATGCGACAACTTCGGCGTTCACGATTTTCGAGGAGATGGGGGAGGAAGTCACATACCTAGGTAGGGACTTCCTGAAGTGCTGCGGGCACGATCAAAAGTGGCAGGGTATGACAGAAGTCTTCGAGAAGCTCAAGAGCTACAACCAGAAGAAGCTAGGCGAGAGCGGGATCGAGACGCTAGTCACGTCGTGCGCAGAGTGCTTCAGAACATTCGCCCTGGACTACGAGCTAGACGACATGAAGGTGATGCACACGACCGAGTTCCTAATCGAGAATGGTTTCGACATGGAGTTGAAGACCAGCGACGAGGTGACCGTGACCTACCACGACCCATGTCGTCTGGGTAGGCAGATGAACATCTACGACGAGCCGCGTGACCTGGTTGGGTCGGTCGATGGAGTCAACCTAGTGGAGATGGAGCATACCGGTGAGGATGCACTTTGCTGCGGGGTTTCCAGCATGATGTCATGCAACGAGAACAGCAGGGCACTGAGAGTCCAGAGGTTCGACGAAGTCAGGGCCACTGGTGCCGACATTATGCTGACATCCTGCCCTAAGTGTGTGGCTCACTTCGAGTGCCTGAAGTTCGAGGGCGACCCGCGACACGACTTCGAGATACTAGACGTGGTCAGCTTCCTTGCCAGGCAGATTGAAGAGTCCAAGGCTAGGTAAGGACTGAGAAAGTCACTGCATGAAGGCAAGCAGAGCCGAGACTGATGAAAGAGCCGTGTTGATCAACACTCCCCAAACAGTTGCCTTGGCGAATCTGTAGTCCTCGTACCCCAGTGCCACCAAGTACAGGAAGAACCCTATCAAGCCCCCACAGGCAAGTGAAATCCAAGCCGCTGGAACGCTCAGGTAAACTGCCATGGCTATCCAAATGGCACCACCCTGCAAGAGCCCTAGCCACACCATTGGGTCGGCCCACCATGCGGATTCAGTCGCGCTCATGAAAGCCGGTGAGGGGGAACACCAATCAAACTCACTATGATAAGGGTCGGCTCTATGGAATGAACTGGAGATATCATGACCAAGGTTGGTGACGTCCTGAAGAGGAGGGCGGTAGAGCAGTCCAGGATCAGGGTCCAACTAAACTCGGTCAGGGCCGAAGAGGAGGCCTTGCTCAAGGGCGGTGAGGACACGGTAGCTTGGGTAAAGGAAGAGCTATGCATCGGTTGCGACCAGTGCACAATCGTATGCGAAGATGATGCAATAGAGCTCTACGACACCCCCCTTGCAAGCCCCATAATGGATGTGGACGTCAACAGGAAGGCGAGGATCCTGAGGGATCCCTGCACCGGGTGCAAGATTTGCGTCTTAGCGTGTCCGACCGATGCGATCATCATGATAGACAGGTGAAGTAAGATGGGTGATGACGATCCAGTTAGATTTGGGGCAGAATTCGGCCCCCACAGAACCAAGAGGGCTAGTGGGGTTTCCCTTTCCACATTCAAGACCCTTGTTTGGGTATCCAACCTAGGAGGTTTGATCCTATTCGCCATTGGGATGGAGTTGATGATCAGGGGTTCTTTCTGGTTCGGTATCGCATGCATTGTAATCGGTGTCGCAATAGCACTATTCCCTTCGAACTACGAGATTGTTGGGATGGAAGATCTGGAAGGCGACGGATGGGAGAAGAAGTAGCTCCAGATATCCAAGGGACGGCCTTCCAGAGGAGGGTTTGGGACGAGATCAGAAAGATACCACCTGGTGAAACCAGGACTTACAAAGGCATAGCAGAGGCTATTGGAAATCCTGGTTCTTACAGAGCAGTTGCGAATGCTTGTGGGTCCAACCCCTTTCCGATCTCGATCCCGTGTCACCGGGTTATCCGCTCGAACGGGGCGATTGGGGGCTACAGTGGCCCTGGCGGTACTTCTGGCAAATCTGTTCTCCTCGCGGTAGAGAAGAGCATCCACATTTCTAGAAATACTTGAAGAAAATTGCGAAGGAAGCCAAAGAGGCAAGTGCCCAGATGAACATGTATGTGCTCTGTCCCAACGGGGATTCCCACATCTCAGTTGATGAGTTTGGCTCTTTATCCCCAATATCCATGCACATGGGGCATGAAATTAGGATGTAAACATGACGGGAGTGGAATCACAAGAACGGCAGAAGTAGGACTAGCCCCACTAAGGGGAAGAGAACCATGGTGGCATTATCATCAATCGCCCTCGTAGGTGGAAGTTCGCCCAAAACAGTTAGCGGGGCCAGCAACAATGCTGCGATTAACTCTGTTCCGATCCAGAAATGGCACCCCACCCAAACCGCATAGGATACTACTAATCCAAGAATGATGGCTGCTCGGAGGTCTTTCATTGCCCTCTTGACCTCCCCCATCACAGGGTCGACGAGAGTCATTCCCAGGATTATTGGGGCCCCATACTTGCCAGCCTCCATACCACCATTTTCACCCTCTGGAGCAATCAGTATTGCGAGTGCCACGGCAAGTGCGCCCCAAGCAAGTGCCGAAATCTGACTGGATTCATATTCCCTCTGCCCCACTATCACAATTCCAGTCCTTAGTCGGAAGGCCTCGGTAACAAGAATTAGTACGCATATGGCACTGACAAATTCCCTGGCTTGTAGAGAGAAGTATGACGAAATTGTCGACCCGTGCACGTAGTAGAGATATGGTATAGATGCCATAGATACGTGGGTTAGACGCCTGAAGGCGTGCCCCCCCATCCCCCCAATTGAATGCCCGACATGATCGACGAAGACGTCTGTTGATTGGTCTGTCATCAGATTACCTGCCGTTGGGAATAGATGCTCTCAGTAACTTAATCGCCTCATCAATAGTTATTGAACTGTCACACAATTTCGTGATAATCTCATCGATTTCTGGATGTGAGACCAAAATGGAGTCCCATTCAGAAATGAGGACCTCCCGCATTATCATCTCATTTCTGCCGCTCTGTGTTTCGCAAGACTCAATGGCCGAAATCAGTTTCTCGATCCCCTCCCCCTCCAGAGCTGAGACTAGGATGACTTCTCGGGAGTCATCATCTGAGAGATTCAGAGACGTTCGTATACTCTGAGCCGACAAAGATGCTCCGGGCAGGTCTGATTTGTTCACTGCGATTACATCGGCAAGCTCCAGAATGCCAGCCTTCTCTGCCTGGATTATGTCGCCCCTGTCTGGTCCGTCGACAAGAAGAAGCCTATCTGCCAATGCGGCTATTCGGAACTCTGATTGCCCGGTTCCAACGGTTTCGACAACGATTCTGGACCAGCCACAAAGAGATAGAGCATGGCACATTGGCCAAATTGGTGGGGAAATTCCACCAGGAGTATTCCCGGAGGCTATTGACCTGACGAACACCTTGTCCCCCAAGTCGCTAGCTTCCATCCTAATCCTGTCAGCGAGAAAGGACCCCCCTGAGATTGGGGATGAAGGATCAAGCGCCAGGATTGCAACACTCTCCCCCATATCGACCCATTGCTTCGCCAACCGACCTATCAGGGTGGATTTTCCTGAACCAGGTGGTCCGGTAACCCCTAAAGTCCAGATTGACTCAGAGTGAAATTTAGGAGTTTTTTCTGAATCTGCTATCTCAGTCATGAGTCTGGAAAGGCTTCGACGATCTCCCGACTTTGCTAATTCTAGAAGTTTGTCGATTTCGCTCAATTCCAGTGCCACCCCAAATCGTCTCCGACTCCGATTGGAACATTCTCTTTTTTCCTTTGTCTGGCTTCATCCAAGAATCCCAGAACCTCGGAAGTGGGAGTTCCGGGTCCGAAAACCGCCCTAACTCCCGAATTGTAGAGCAGTTCCAGATCCCGATCAGGGATAATTCCACCTGCAAAAACTATGACATCGCCCAGTTCCTCTTCCCTCAGACCATCGCAGATCTTCGGAATTAGGGAGTCGTGGGCCCCTGAAAGAGTGGAGAGGCCGAGGACTTCTGCATCTTCGTCATTTACGATCCTTACAATGTCAGAAGGTGTCTTTCTAAGTCCAGTGTAGATAACATCGTGACCACCGTCTCTGAGTGCTCTGGCGATTACCTTTGCGCCACGATCGTGCCCATCAAGACCAGGTTTAGCAATCACAACTCGCATGTTTCAACCAGTTGCAAATGGCGATATGCCTTCAAGCAACCGGAAGGTGAAATCACTTCCCCCTTAGGAATGCTCATGGGCGGCCTGCACCCACCAAACCCCATGAGTGGCAACTCCGACAAGATTGACGACCTTAGGCGTCGAAAGTCTAAGTCTCAATCTGGAGGGGGGCAAAAACGAATCTCGGCACAGCACGCCAAGGGAAAGATGACTGCCAGAGAGAGGATTGAGCAAATGCTTGACTCTGATTCGTTCACTGAGGTAGATGCTTTGGTGGAGCATCGATGTAGGGATTTTGATATGGATAAGAACGTGATTCCGGGTGATGGCGTGGTTTGTGGCCATGGCACGATTGATGGCAGGCTAGTCTACTGTTTTGCACAGGACTTTACAGTTTATGGGGGGTCTCTCGGAGAGATGCACGGACTGAAGATTTGCAAGATCCTAGATATGGCAGTAAAGACTGGGGCTCCGGTAATTGGTTTGAACGACAGTGGTGGTGCGAGGATACAGGAAGGAGTCGCGAGTCTTGGCTCATATGCGGAGATTTTCTTTAGAAATGTGAGATCTAGTGGCGTAATCCCTCAGATTTCTGTAATCATGGGACCATGCGCAGGAGGTGCCGTGTACTCTCCGGCAATCACAGATTTCGTGATTATGGTAGAAGATACATCACACATGTTCATCACTGGGCCAGAGGTGATCAAGACGGTAACGAATGAGGAAGTGGGTTTTGAAGAATTGGGTGGGGCTTCGACTCATGCCACAAAATCTGGTGTTACGCACTTTACAGCAAAGGACGACGAAAGTGCATTGGAAATCGTCAGAGACTTAGTGGGACTAATTCCCTCAAATAACCTACAAAAGGCACCAGTCTCAGAAAGCAACGATTCTCTTGATAGGAAATGTGAATCCTTAGATTCCCTAGTTCCAGATGATCCATCGATACCCTATGATATTCTGGAAGTGATTGAAGAGGTTCTTGACTCCGAGAGCTTCTTGGAGATTCAAGATGGTTTTGCCCCAAATATCATCATCGGACTCGGTAGACTTGGTGGGCAGTCAATTGGCATTGTTGCTAATCAACCAATGCACTTAGCAGGATGTCTGGATATTGACGCATCTGTGAAAGCCGCAAGATTTGTACGATTCTGTGATGCATTCAACATCCCATTGCTGACATTTGTTGATGTTCCTGGTTTTCTTCCTGGAGCGAGTCAGGAATGGGGGGGAATCATCAGGCATGGTGCCAAGCTACTCTATGCATTTGCAGAGGCTACAGTTCCGAAACTCACTGTAATTACGAGGAAGGCATATGGAGGTGCATATGACGTAATGTCTTCCAAGCATATTAGGGGTGATTACAACATTGCTTGGCCGTCCGCAGAACTTGCAGTAATGGGTGCTGAGGGTGCGGTACAAATTATCCACAGACGTAGGATAGCAAATTCAAGAAATCCCGAGCAAGAGAGGGAGAGACTGGTGGATGACTATGAGGAAACGTTTGCAAATCCGTACAAGGCAGCAGCTTTAGGTTACATCGACGATGTAGTCATGCCTTCGGAAACGAGAGCGGTGCTGGTGAAGGCGTTGGGTGCGATTCTCGAGAAGGAGGAGCCAAGACCTGAGAAGAAGCATGGGAATATTCCGTTGTGAGAAATATGGGCAAAGAAGAAAGAGAAATGCGCATTATTGCGGCCGTAATCTCTTCGGTGCTGATAGAAAACGAAACTGGCGGGTCAATTAAACCATCACTGGGCCGAGATGGAGGCAGTTCTTGGTCGACCTCCCATAGGAGGATGGCAATAGGCAAGAGTTCCTTGCTGAAAGCGAGAACAGTTAGGAGTTCAAAGAGGTGATAGTGTGTCTGAAAAGAGGAAGGTCACTGTTGACGGGGAAGAGTTCGAAGTAGAAATTAAGCAGGAAGAGGGAAATTGGGAGGTTTCTATTGAAGGCATAACCTACACTGTTGAGGTTGAGGGGAGTGAGAGGAGGAGTTCTAGAAAAAGGAGTGCGGCAAAGAGTAGTGGAGCATCTGGTTCAGGAATAATTTCTTCTGCAATTCCGGGGAAGATTGTGGCAATAATGGCGTCTGAGGGAGATGACGTTGAGGAGGGTAGCGTAGTAATTGTCCTTGAGGCAATGAAAATGCAAAATGAGATTAAGGCAGGCATAGACGGGTGTGTAAAGAAGATCATGTGCAAGCCGGGAGAGAGGGTTGAAGCGAATATGCCCTTGATGGAAATAACAAATAAAATGGGAAGTGACGATTGATGCCTGTATGTGATTTCGAAGACTGTGAAAGTAAGTCGACAATTGTTAGCAGACTCTCTCCCGAGGGTTATCTTGTTTCGAGTGGGAATAAGGCATACTCTTTCAGGGAAGCGTATGAGAGATTCAACTACTGCAAAAAGTGTCATGATCTTTTAATGGTGGAAGTTTGGACTAGAGTTAGGAGTTCTGGAACGAAAAATGATGATCATGTTGCCCCAACGGCAGTTTAGAGCGTTAAATTCATTGGACATCTGCCTAATTCGGAAGCATGAACAGTTACGTAAGTCATCTAGAATGCGCATACTCGGGAAAGAGATACGAGCCTGGAAAGGTCCATACGATTTCCGAAATGGGAAAGCCGATTATTGTAAAATACGACCTGGAAAGGATCTCTGCCGAAGTTCCACGGAGCTCTATTGAGGGTTCGAAGGAGCCGGGATTCTGGAGATACGCCCCCCTACTTCCTGTCGGTTCGAAGGAAAATAGAGTATCTCTAGGAGAAGTGGTCACTCCAATGATTCCACTTGAAAATTCTAAAGCCATATTCGGAGTTGATTGCAAATCTGTATTCGTAAAGGACGAATCGAGGCTTCCAACTGGATCTTTCAAGGCCAGGGGTTTAGGGATGGCAGTTTCTATGGCGAAAGAATTGGGAGTAAGTCATCTAGCCATCCCTACTAATGGAAATGCTGGATCTGCTTTGTCAGCCTATGCAACTAGAGCGGGGATTGAGTGTACTGTCCTATGCCCAGACAACACACCAGAAATTAATGTCAGAGAAACTCAGATGCAAGGGGCCAGCACACACATTGTGAATGGCCTAATTGGGGAATGTGGCAAGATAATTGCTGATGGTTCGGATGAAATTGACTGGTTCGCAGTTTCAACTCTGAAGGAGCCATATAGGATTGAAGGAAAGAAAACTATGGGTTTGGAGTTAGCCGAGCAGATGGGATGGAGCCTACCCGACGTCATATTCTACCCAACAGGAGGTGGTACTGGGATAATTGGGATGTGGAAGGGCTTCCAAGAGTTGATTGAACTTGGATGGATTGATGGAAAATTACCCAGAATGGTCTCGGTACAATCTACTGGTTGTGCGCCCATTGTCAGAGCGTGGGAAGAAGGACATGAGTTTGCCGAATATTGGGAGGACGCTGAGACTATTTCTTCAGGAATCAGAGTTCCTTACGCCCTTGGGGACTTCATGATACTAGATGCGGTAAGGTCGTCAGGGGGTTTCGCTATCTCTGTAACCGATGGTGAAACTCTGGAAATGCAGAATCAGATTGGACTGAGTGAGGGTTTGCTTCTGTGTCCAGAGGGGGCTGCTACAGTGGCAGCATATCGGAACTCTCTGGAGTCGGGATTGGTCTCCGTTAGTGAATCGGTGGTTCTCTTCAATACTGCAACTGGTCTGAAGTATCCTATGCCAGGGGTGTATTCCAATATTGACAAAAACAACGTTGAATACTCCATTTTCAATACTAAATAAGGCCGAGTGCGTCTTCTATCCTGTTCAGTTCGGGGCCCGTGGAACCCGACCCCACAAGTGCATGGGAGTCACTGGCACAGCAACCAGCACCGACGAATGGGGAGCCGAATGTCACAGTCCCAACCATTACCGGCACCCCCAATGCAGACTCGATTGCCTCTACCTCTGATGTCTTCACATCCGGATGAACCAAGACCCCTTTGTTATTTGCCACGATCATGCTTCCAACAGTCCCATGTCCAGCAACCTGGGAACGGACCGCCTTGACGCCCAGTACATCAGAAATTATCTCAGCACCTGCTTCTGGAATTGTTGGGCTTACGATTGCTCCGTTATCATTGCACTCAATGAGGTTCCCGGCGGCATTGACTCCACTCTCCATAATCACCACGTCGCCAAAACTGGAAAGCTCGTCCAAGTCATCCTGAGTTGCTATATCGGCTACTGCAATTCCCTTCCTATTGCCTCGGACAAGGCTTCCGAGCAAAGCTGATCCTCCGATTGAAAGTCGATGTGCTTCCATGTCGAAGGAGGATTCTACCTCCTCGGCAATTTCTTCTTCCAGGTTGCTTGGGATAAAAAGAACGTCTCCGATCACACTGAGATATACGCCAACTTGAGAGTGGCCCAGAATGTCTCCTGTGGAAATTGGCATGTCTACCCCTTCATTGACTAACGTCTACCGGTTAATTTGTGTTGCGGGGAGGTGAAGGAGAGTGGCACAGCGACGACCTTTCCCGTGGGCTTTCGCACCACAGTACCGGAATCGACGCAGGAGGGCTTGACTTCCGGGTTCGATATGGGACCGGGTAGGGCCCCTCCGCTATGGCCGTGCACAACTCTTCCTTCGAATACGAATTGATATGCTCTTTTGGACAGAGACTCACACTAGTGTGTACCTCGAAATTTAGATGCTCGGGGGGTTAGTGCAGCTGGGCTGAACACCTCGGCGAACCTCGGTGCTTA
>CAZMVZ010000005.1:0-61749 GCA_964570065.1 uncultured Candidatus Poseidoniales archaeon | reverse complement strand
ATTCTTTGGATTGTCTTCGCTCTGTTCATGATGTTCATGATGTCCGGTTTAGGAAGTTTGGCTATGGAGGGCGAACTCACAGAAGGCGAGGAAGAAGGGGGAGAATTTACCATCATACTAGACTCTACCGAGCAGACAATTGCACAGGGTGGGCTGGCAGTGGGTATACTCGGGGTCCTGGTGTTCCTACTTACGGCCGTAATGGGCAGGGAGCTGGGGCCGATGCGGCCCTGGCACGGTGGTGCAATGGCAGCGGTTGCTTTGTTAATCTCCCAATATCTCTGGATGATAGGAGAAGGAGCCCCTGACTATCCAGCGAGTGATTTACTCATGATTATCTGTTTCGGTGGTATTCTTACGCTGACTCCTTGCATCGCATATGATGAGAACCGCGGTTCTTCGGACTCCGAAGAATAATGTCAGAGGGCGGAAAGGACTTCTTCCAGACTAGGCATTTCTTTCTCTCTTGAAGGGGCGAAGAGGGATTTCCATGCCTCGAGGTGCTGCGCGACTACCATGACGACAGCGAAGTCCCCCTTAGATGAGGCTTCATTGTATGATATGGAAACCTGCACTTCTGCCTCCAATTCCACGGACTCCCCTCCTGCCGGGGCTGCATCCAGATCGATTGAAATATCCGCATTTACGGACTTCACTAAACTTGCCTTCCATGGCCCACCTACGAGAGGCCTGCGTCCTTCCTCTGGGATAATCGACCCTCCTTCTGAAGACCATGCGGAGGCGATAGAACGAGCGGCCGATCCACCACCCCTCATCCTGAGAGTTGATTCTGAGGGTTCAACACCGATATGCCTGCAAGCAGAGACGAAGCCTGCCCCGTCTGTGCTGGCCCCTTTCCACTGCCCGTTCGACCTCATAAGTTGGTTGATTGCGTTGACGTTATCGGGCCCTTCTACCCCCAATCGAGACTGGGGGGAGTGCTTCAGAGGAGCAGTGCAAGACAGCCATAGGCCACCCTCTAGGATGCCTACCTTCGACTCAAACTCCTCTATGCTTGTAGCTTCGATGAATACCTGCTCGGCCTGATCCATTCCCAATGCCTCCCCTACGACAGAGAAAAGCCTGGGAGTCAGGGAATGCGAGATGGGGCTACCTGCGATACCCCAGTAGGCAGGCGCATTCATGGCACTCGCAAGCAGTGATTGCCGATGAAGGTTTCAAGAGCGTCGCTTCACCGAGAGTGCCGGAGGGTGGAGCAATGCGTCGCGTCAAGAGGCTGGATGAGGGCCTGAGGATTAGGGTCCAGAGCGAGGATGACCTGTGGGTCCTATCCCAGGTATGCGGCACTGGCTGTCTGGTTGGCATGCTGTCCCATCGGAGGGACTCGACCACAGGGACGAAGGAGGACGGGAGGGCGAAGAGCGCCGAGAGGAAGCCGATGTGGATTGTCCTGGAGTGCTCCGAGACCGCATTCCAGCCATTCACGGACAATCTCAGGGTGCATGGCATCATCAAGGAGGCGAAGATTGACATCGGCAGCCACCACACCCATGTAATTTCATCTGGAGACGAAATCGAGCTGACTCGAGAAGGGGGGTTGTCCAGGGCTGACTCCTCCCTGATCAAAGAGGCGATCTCATCCGGTAGCAAGGCTCGTTCCGGGCTTATAGTGGTGGAGAACGACGAGGTTCTGATATTCGAAGTTGCAAGTCACGGTATTAGGGACGTGTCGCAGTTCAACTTGAGGGGAGGGGGCAAGAGGACAGGTGACTCATCTGCAGTTAGCAAGGAGTTCTTCGAGAAAGTCTCCAAGGAGACGAGGATGGTCTTCCCGAATGAGATGCCATTGATCATCTGCGGACCGGGGATGGCGAGAGAGGGCTTCGAAAAACTGTTGAGGGGATTGGGGGCTGAAAACAAGATTGTCAATGCCCCGACCTCGATTGGCGGGAGGGCCGCAGCAAACGAGGTGCTAGCGGATGGATTGGCCGACTCTCTACTGGGGGAGCATGCTATCGTGGAGCAGGTCAGAGCGATAGAGGAGGGTCTGAAGAGGGTCTCAACGGATGGTGCGGTTAGTTATGGAATGGGGATGATATCTGATGCTGCGGCGCAGGGCGCTGTAGAGACCTTGGCCATAGAGGCTGGACTACTGCGGACTGAAGAAGGCCCCTCCAAATGGGGTCCAATAGCGGAAGCAGTCGAGGCATCTGGCGGAAAGGTGATTCAGGCTTCGACAGAGCACGATGCGGGCAAGCAACTCCAAGGAATGGGTGGTGCAATCGCCCTACTGAGATGGAAGTTGGAATAGGCAACCCTCTTCACTAGCATGCGGAGGGGGCTGCATGGACATGGCTCCAGTTAGGATGGTGGGTCTTGGGCGCCGAGACCGGAGCGACGGCGCATCTGCCGTGGTGGAGAGCTCGCTAGAAATCGGGGCAGATGCCAAATTCATAATTGATCGAAGCGAGATAAGTGAATTCGACCATGGCCTCATAGATTGGAGGGGGGTGCTAGAGTCGAAGCACTGGCTAGTGCTATCTTCTTCCTGCCCCCTAGACGGAGGGTCGATGAAGTGGGCCTGGGGTTCGTCCATGACATTCGCTGAGCTAGAGGGTTGCAAGACTGCCATGGTCGTCGACGTGCCCGAGGAACCTGGTCGTCTGGAAGAGGCGTGGGGTTCTGTTATTGAACGAATCAGGCAGATTCACCTGATTTTCATCGGACCGGAGGCGATGAGGGCCGTAGCAGAATTGGAGGGCATCGAAGAAGGCCTGCTGCTAGGGGAAATCAGAAGCAGGGGCCTTGTCCCGATAGTGTGCTCTTTCGACCCAGAGAAGAGGGTCGCGAGTGTTTCTCACTCACTGGGTCAGGAGATCGTTGAAGTAGAAAGGGAATTGAGTTTGGAAGGATGGCTCGCAGGGTTCCTCTGCGAACTACCCCAATCGGGCTCCGGGACGTCTGGAATCGTATCTGCGGCGCAGTCCTCACTGGACTAATCCTGCTTCCCGCGAAGTCATCACCTGAAACCCCTTTTGAAGGGGCACCCGTTCGGCCGGACCCGCGAGGCCAAAGGGATGCCACTCAAACTAGGGCCTGCAGGAGTTCCCCTCTCTTGCAAGGGCCGCACCATTGTCGAGGGGATGGACGACATCACCGTATTGGGATTGGATGCAATGGAGGTTCAGACGGTCCGAACCATCCAGCCCCAGCACTTCGACCAATACTGGCAGGCTGGCATCTTGTCGTGGAAGTCTGACTTCGAGATGAACATGCATGGACCTTACTACGCAGAGCTACTTGGGAACAAGAGGGAGAGGAACAGGACCCTTTCAAAGATGGAGACGAGCCTACAGGCTGGCAAGATAATCAACGCTAGGCACCTGACATTCCACGTGGGCCCGTATGGGGAGTACGACCCGGGAACTGCAGCGAACGAACAGGTCGCAAACGTCATGTCAGGAATTGTCGAGAGAGTCAGAGAAGTATGGGGTGTCGAAGAGGAGGAAGAGGATTACGCCGCATTCCCTTGGGTCCACGAGTCGGAGCCATCGCTGGTTGGGATTGAGACCTCGGGGAGGCAGGAGCTTTGGGGGACCGTCGAGGAGGTTCTGGAAGTCTGCAACCACGTAGAGGGGACTGTTCCAGTTTTGAATATGGGTCACATTCACGCTCGAGGGCACGGCAGGCTTAGGACCAGCGAGGATTATGCGGAGCTGTTCGACCAAGCCAGAGAAACCTACGGCGGTTCCACATTCTATTGCCACTTCGCAGGAGTCGAGCACAGGATGGGGAACGCACTCCACTACACCCAGATCAAGAAGTCTGACCTGAAGTTCGAGCCCTTCGCTGAGTACCTGGCAGAGGAAGGTGATTGGATGGACATCACGATAATCTCGGATTCCCCTCTACTAGAGCACGATGCAATGTACATGCTCCAGCACTATGACAAGGCGAGGCAGCGCCTGCTAGAGATCAGAGCTCGTGACGAACGTAGGGCTAAACTTGCAGCCCAGCAGGGAATCGATCCAGAGGAGTTGAAAAAGAGGGAGGAGGAGGCTGCGGCTGCTAGAAAGAGCCAATTGACAGGAGATGCGGAGGAGCAGCCCAAGAAGGCCCCAGCAAAGAAGGCCCCAGCAAAGAAGGCCGCTACCAAGGGCAAGGGTGGCAAATCCGGAGGAGTGATTTCGTTTGACGAGCCTGCGGATGAGGATGATGTGTTCTAGGTTAAAGGACCCCAATCAGCAGTCTAGTTCAATAACCTGTTTTGGGAGCGTGGGTTCATGGCGACAGGAACTGTGAAGTGGTTCAACTATGTGAAAGGATTCGGTTTCATTGGACGGGAAGATGGTGATGACCTCTTCGTCCATACTACCGAAGTAGAAGGAAGGATTGGCGAGGGAGACCTAGTCGAGTTCGAAGTTGGAGAGAGTCCCAAGGGACCAAATGCAGTCAACGTCAGAAAGATCGGCGACGCAGAAGAAGAGTGAGCCAGAATTCGCTAGAGCCTATGGGGGCCCTAGGTTATCTTTCCTCACTCCTCCTCAGTACCCTTCTTAATCTCCCAATTGAGAACTATAGCACCGTTGCTACTGATTCCCAGTACAGGGGACCACTTGTTGAAGTCAACACTGTTGTTTGCAGCAATCATTGCCCTTAGGTTGGAGACCAATGGGGGATCCAATCTAATCCCGAAGGGGGCTGTGTCCGATGCGAATAGAGGGGAAGGCGATCGAGCCTCAACTGGCTCTGACTCGGATTCTTCCTCTTCGACAGGGGAGTCAATTTCCTCCGAGTGATCAGATAATTCGGAAGGCTTCAGCTCGGAGGGGTCATCTTTGTCCATCAAAGGCACTTCTGGCTCTTGGTCAGGGACCCCGACCTCGGAGACGAAGGGGGTGGCCCCTTCGATTGTGCTACCGATCTCTAACCCTCCACGCGAAGCATAGAGGACCGCTTGTCCGATCAGGGTCAGCGCCGCTAGGAAAAGCATGAGGACCAATATCAATTCGCCTTCTTCGAGTCCCGTGTATACCAGGCCAGATGGCATGCCGACGAGGCTGATCATCCTTCTCCATCCATGGTCGCGGCTGAAGCCTACGACCACATGATGGAGGGAGAGGATCACTATCGAGATTCCGAAGGCAACCTCAAATTCTATCAAATTGGAGTAGATTAGCATTGCGAAGAGGAAAAAGGCAGAGCCAAACAGGCCGAAGTCCTTCTCGATATCGAAAGCATCGTTGACAGATTCCTCAGGGATATTAGTCGCAATTCCCTCGACGACCTGGCCATATGGGTCCTTCCTTGACCAAGATAGGTACACCATGGCCAGCCCAATAGCAATCGGCCACAGTAACGCATTGTCGGAATAGGTGGAGAAATCCTCATCGATCCACCACCAAAGCGTCAGAGTCTGAACGAAGACAGAGCCATGGAGGAGGATCGGGATCCCGCTCTTGAGGCCCTCCCATGCTGCTAACAGGGCCGATATGAACGGGATAGCACCGGAGATTCCCCCTGAAAGCAGGAAGAAAGAGTAGCCTTGCAAGCTCGACGCTGCACCGACGTAGTCATAGAAATTGGTGTCTTGTTCGAAGGAGTCTCGGACGGCATTATGCAGGAGCACCCCATTACGGACGAGGACGTACTGGGACATTCCGGCAAGACCCCCGACGACCCTTGCGAAATCGGCGTCGATGACAAACGATACATCCCCAATGTAATCGAAAAGCACCGATGAGGCCCAGAACCAGGCTAGAGGAGATACCCAGAACCAAAGCACGACCCCGTACTTCCATGCCGCGTATGTGAGAGCGGCCACGATGAGTATTGGTGCGGCTCTTGGATCTGGGAGCAGGAAGGCGATCCCCATGAGAAATGCCAATCCGGGTCCGAACAGTTGCTCGGGACCATATCGTGATCCTTCCTCGCGTGCCCTCTCTGAGGGCAGGTAGAATGCGACTGCAGCTGGGATGGAGAACATTAGTATCGACGCCCACCTCGGGGTGTCGAAAACCAGCACATCGGTATTCTCTCCCAAGTATGGCAGTTCTGCCATGATGTTCCAAATGATGTCGTTAGCATCAGGGTTTGAGCCGAAGAAGGACGCGTAGATTACAGCGAATACCGGCAGGCTGGCCAGTACCGGAGTGGAAACGTGCTTCGCTGCCCTCTGAACGGCGATTGCGAATACGGGAATGGCAAGTAGGCCACCGGAAGTGTCGGTCAGACCAATGATCAGCAGGATCGACAGCGTCAGAGTCCCGAAGTTGCGTGCCTCCTGAGAGAGGTCGAGCAAAGTCTTCAAGCGGAAGTTTACTATCAATGGGGCTGCGATGATCAAGAGGTCACGAGTAGAGCGTGCAAGGATGTCGGCACCCTCATCTGATATAATCACAGCAGAGACCATGGAGACGATGGAGAGGTATGAGATTCCTATCAGCCTCTCCGAAGGAGTGGTTTGGAAGGCAGCCCCTCCCTCGAATGCCAGAAGGGCGACGGCCAAGGCAGTGCATGCGAGAGTCATCCTGATGGCATCTGTAGGAGAGGTTGCGAACTCGCTAGAGTCTATGTTGGACATCAGGAAGACGAAGATCAGGAAGAGGATGGCTGCCATCTCGGGCCTCAATGAGAGGCTCTCATTCTCCACCCTCCAAATATGGGAAATCGCGAACAGACCAACGGCTGCTACTAGCGGGAGTGCTCTAGAAACAACGTCATCTGAAGATAAATCAAAGGACGAGAATAGTGTTGAGAAAACAACTGGAGAAACTATCAGGGTCAGGAATACGATCTCAGTGCCCCAATCAAGTTGGCTTTCCTCGCTTTCAGACCTTGTTCTCAGGAATGAGTTCAGCTGATACAGGGTCGCGACTATGATTATTCCAACAAAGAGAAGGTGGGCCTCCTCGATAAGATCCACATTGAAGGATGCTAGTAAGAGCAGAAGGGAGGGGCCTTCGTAGAACCTAAGCCTCCCTCTGGATTGAGCCCAGATGCCCAGAGCCAAGACGGCAGGGAACAGAAGGAGAGACAGACCATCGATGACGCCAATAGTTAGTCCTCCGACTTCTAGGATGTTAGCCTCCGTCTCACCTGCCCCGATGAACGAGGAAACCGTCCATGAGACAACCATGGCGACATATGTGGCTCTGACTACCCAGTCCCTAGCCTGTGGATGGGTCTCTAGGTAGACAAAGGCAGAGACTCCCACGAACCATGCAACCATTGCCGCCTCGTCGGAGAGCAAGGCCAGTGCAAGGGCCAGGCCAACCGGCATCGCAGGAGTTCTCTGCATCGTGGTCGGAGCGAACCAGCCCACGAGCAGTGCGACCCAAAGCCAGAAGGTCAGTCCGAATGGTTGCTGGGAAAGCGTCTGTCCCGCGATGATGAATTCTGTGCCGTCGGCAGCGATGATCTGGCAGAATAGGATGGCTGCCACTACCGCTCCGGAGCCGTTCTCTACCATTCTCTTGGAGAGGCTTCGATCGGTAGCTGTGATCCCAACCAGTACAACGGCGGGCACTAGGAGGCTAGCGTGCTCGGTCTCCCCCCATGAGCTCAGGGACATGAAAATCGGGAGACCCACTGCAGCGCCCGAGGCGAGGAGGTAGAGGATGGCCCTGTCTAGCCTGAGTGAATACAGGATGGCGGAACCGGTAAGAAGAACGATTGAGATGGTGATGAACTCCTCCAACTCGCCTCTTGAGTAATCTAGCCAAATCTTGACCCCGCTGAAAACCACGGCCAAGGGGGCTAGCACCACCACAGTCCTTGGGAGGGTCCCGAGTGAGTGCCTCCGGATTGAGAAGGTGCTGATCTCCATCACCATAAGAATTGCCGCCGTCTGCAGTGCCGCTAGCCAGACTGGCATCCAAACCTCCCCTTCTTGGTATGCTATCCACTCCATCTCTGGTCCCGCGTAGAATACTGCGAATCGGGATAGCCACACTGCTGAGAGTGCCCCCATCAGAACCGCTATGGCCCCGCCGTACTCCTCTATCGGGTTCTCCGCCCTATCTTTCCCGTATTGGTGCCTGAACCACTCGTGCATGCCTATCACGGAAACTGCTGTGGCTCCGGTAATGATTCCAAGGGTCAGGAACGAGTAGTCGTCGCTGACATTTACGACGGTGACGTAGTATATCGCATAGGCCAGCATAAGCCCACCTGCGACTAAGGATGCGTATAATCCGATAATCGATGCATCGTAATCTGAACGTAGGACTGTATTTTGTGGGCTCTGACTCATGGCCTCTCTTATGTGGAGTGGGCTTTCTACTTAGTGCCGGAACGGAGTTTGTTTCCCATCCCCTGTACTAGGAAGGCTTGAAGTCGGGACGGTGGTGGCGGGGATGCTACGGGACTGTAGCTCAGCTGGGAGAGCGCCGCACTGAAGATGCGGAGGCCGCTGGTTCAAGTCCGGCCAGTCCCACCATCAACTTGCATCTGAGAGGATGTCAGTCTGGAGTTGGTGCAATTTCGAAATACCTATCTCTGCCGCATCGATTAGAGAATCCAGATCCCCCCGAGAGTAGGTCGCCTCCTCACCGGTACCTTGGACTTCTACGAATTCACCTGCGCTTGTCATCACGACGTTCATGTCCACATCCGCATTGCTATCGAGGATGTAATCCAGGTCTGTCCAAACCTGCCCTTCAACCATGCCCACGCTGATGGCAGCCACGTCGTTCGGCATCACGGACATCTCGTGCGAATCCTTCTCTTTCTGGCTTAGTTTTTCCTTCTCCACGCCCTTCCTAATCTCCTCCCTGGTCAGTCTCTTCCCCTTAGGGAGGCACTCGCCCGAGGCGATTAGGCGCCTCACTGCGAGCCTGAGAGCGATGTTTGCTGCCGTGATCGAGGCGCACCTCGTCCCTCCGTCAGCATTCAGGATGTCACAGTCGACGGTGAGGGCCACTGGGCCTAGTTGCTCTAGGTCGACAGCCCCTCTCAGAGATCTTGCCACTAGCCTCTCAATCTCCATCGTCCTACCCTTGGCCCCGCTTCTTTCCCTGCGGAATCTAGTGTCTGTTGAACCTGGCAGTAGAGAGTACTCGGCATGAACCCAGCCCCTGTCGGAATCCCTTGGGAACCATCTTGGGAGTGAGGGCGCCTTGGTTACGCAAACTAGCACCTGCGTGTTTCCCTGGTTGTACAGGATAGATGCTAGGGCATTGGGGGTGAAGTCTATCTTGACCTCGATTTCTCGGATCTCATCATTTGCTCTGTCGGTACTGCCGACGCCCGTCTTCATCTTCGCCATAGCCTTCCGAAACCAGTTCCTCGGATGAATCATTCGCGTCGCGCGTGTGGAGGTCTGAATGAGTCCACCACCTCAGAATCTGTTGTTATGTAGGGCCCCCCGATCAGATCGACGCAGTAAGGGACGGCAGCAAAGACCGAGTCAAGAATCTCCCTTATTGATCTTGGAGAGCCGGGGAGGTTGATCACCAACGAGGAGCCTCTGACTCCAGCTGTCTGCCTTGAGAGCATCGCAGTGGGAACGTAATTCATCGAAATGGCGCGCATCTGCTCTCCGAAGCCGGGAAGCATCCTATCGCAGACTGCCTCGGTCGCCTCGGGCGTTACATCCCTTGGAGATGGGCCAGTCCCCCCAGTGGTAACGACGACGGAACATCCCTCGTTGTCGATTAGATCGACGATGGCCTTCTCTATGTCCTCCTTTTCATCTGCTACAAGTCTCCTAATGACTTTCCACTGTGATGTCACAGCATCTTGGAGGAATGACTCGATGGCCGGTCCACTTAGGTCCTCGTACTCCCCCGAACTAGCTCTGTCAGAGGCGGTCAGAACTCCGAAATGGCACAGTTCGGAAGCACCCATTGACAGTCCGTAGAGGCAACCAGAGAAAACGCCGTCGGTACACTTGGAATTCAATGGGCACGTTCAAAGACCGCCGATTCGAACAGGCATCTCCGGAGGTAATGAGGTGCCGAGTCTTCCCCAACACGCACTGACAATCGTTTCCCAAGTAACGTCGTGTCTGGTGCATCTATGGCCAAATGAATCGTTGGTTGAAATAGTCTCGTCGCCCAATCTCTGATACGGGTGATAGACATGAGTGACCAGACGAAGTATGCAAACCAGATAGCAATAGTGAAGCAAGAGTGCCCCAATGCCGATGAAGAGGAGATTGGGAAGGAGTTTGCTAGGTATGAGGACGACTTCCTTATCCCTCCCGAGGATGCGTTGAGGTCCGTAATTAGGAAGTTCCAGGTTTCCACTGGTGTTGAGGTTTCGGCAAATAAATCCCCACAAGTCCGTGAAGAGAAGAAGGTCGACAGGTTCTCAGAGTTGGATGCCGACGACAGGAATGTTGCAATCGAAGTGGCGATTGTTTCCTATACGCCAAGAACCCAGATGGTTAGGGGCGAGGAGAAGCAGATTGCATTTGGATGGGTAGAAGACAACCCCCATGAGGCTAGCTCCGAGAGGGTTCGATGGGATTACAAAGACTGGGGGAACAAAGGCGAGTCCATGATTCCTGGTTCAGTTGTAAGGCTAGAGGGCGCCTCTGTAAACGAATGGAACGGGAAGCGATCCCTGAACATCAACCGAACGACTAGGGTGACGGTTGTGAAGGAGGGGAGTGGTTCGGCACCACCAACAAGCAACGAGCCTCTGAGTATCGCGAGAGCCTCTGAGGTTGAGGGGTTCGTAAACGTGGTTGGGAGAGTCATGTCAGCAAAGTCCGATGTAATTGTTAGAAAGGACGGAAGTGGGGAGATACCCATAGTTCGTGGTAGGATATCCGATTCATCGGGCAGTATAGGCTTCCTCTCATGGAAGGATTTCGAGCATGAAGAAGGCTCGCTCGTGAAGATCGTTGGTGCGTCCGTAAGGAAGTTCCTAGAGACGCCGGAGATTCAAATCAATGATGGGACTGTAATCGAGGCATATCACGATACATCATTCCCGGAGGTTAGCGAGTTAGCGAAGTCGGAGAAGGTGAGCATCGCTGACCTGAGAAATGGAATGAGGGACGTGTCTATCACATTGCAGGTTGAGAGTTGGGAACAAAGATCATTCGAAAGCCGGAATGGTGAATCCAAGACGGTTAGGAGCGGGGACGTGATGGACCCTAGTGGAAGATGTAGACTCACTGCATGGTGCGAATTCGATCCCAAACCCGGAGAAACCATAATGATCGAAGGGGGAAGGGTTCAGTTCTGGCAGGGATCTCCTGACCTAGTCATAGATGACGTGAATCAGGTGAAGGTTCTCTCCGAATCACAATGGGATCCAATAGACCCCCAGAATCACTGGGTTGAGGTTGACCTGACCAGCCTCACAAAAGGAGGATCCAGGAGAGGAATTTCAACTTCAGGAAGTATCGTGATGATAAGACCGGATTCGGGGGTGATAGAGAGATGTCCCGAATGTAGAAGGGTGCTAAGAGACGGTTCTTGCTCGGAACACGGGTCTAAGATTGGAGAGGAAGATCTTAGGCTCCGCTTTGTACTAGATGACGGGGTTTCTAATGCTAGTCTGATCCTCGGTAGAGAAACTTCCGAGACTTTCCTGGGCATGGGGATGGATGACGTCAAGAGTGAGATATCCAATATTGGAAGGGAGGTTTTTGTTTCAAACCTGAAAAATCGCATTCTCGCTAGAAAGATGGAGGTTCACGGGAGGTGCTTAGTTGACGGACAGGGTGCAATGTTGATGGCAGAAAGTGTGGAAATTCTAGTTCCGGAGCCGAAAGAAGAAGCCGAAGAAGTCATGAAAAGATGGGAGGTGGAAATATGATGTCAACTTCTGGAGTCAGAGTAGGCAGGCAGAGTGCGATTCGGTTTTTTGCGCAGGAGTACTCAGAGTCCTCCTTAGTAGAGAGGGGTGTTGGTGAGTTTGCACCCAGTTTTGTCATCACCAAACTAGGTGCGAGGGTGAATCGTTGTCTGGTCTGCGGGGGACTAGAAAGAATGGAGAGGAGAGATGGTGATTCGGGGCCTTACTATGCCGGGCAACTCAGAGATCCTTCGGGAACTCATTACTTCAATGTAGCACCATTCCAACCAGAGCTTCATCCCGATGCAGAGGAGCTTCTAGCAAGATTTGAAACTGGAGACTCAATTCTTGTTTCTATGATAGGAAGGCAACAAACTAGGGAGTCGGAGGATGGTGGCATTTTCACCTCAATTAGGGCTGAGAGTTTCACCGAGATAGATCTCGAGACATACAAATCATGGATGGTGGAGGCTGCTGATGCTACTCTCAGGAGGCTGAGCGCATATGATTCATCACAAGGGGCGGAATTAACCGAAGAAGGTTTGAGGGACGCTGGGATTCCGAATGATCTCGTTTCGGGGTTGGTTAAGTCTCGAGAACATTACTCTGAATTTGATACAGAGTCTTACAGGGTTTGGGTTCTCAAGGCTTTCTCTAGGGCCCTCGGAAGAGCAGAAGAAACGGAGGAAATTGTCTCTAAAAATGATTTCGAACCTGCTATTGAGACTACTGTTCAGCCAAACGAGAGTGCTGATCCAAGAGACGTCATATTGGGAATAATGAGTTCCAATGGGGGGGAACTAGTCGGATACGATGACCTTGTAGCGGCTTGCATCTCTGCTGGCTCCTCTGGAGAGGCGGCAGAGGATGCCATAGAGCACCTCAGGGACGTTACAATGGAAATCTCAGAACCTAGATTCGGTTTCTTCTCCAGTTCTTCGTGATCCTTCCCTATTCCCCGTTTGAACCTAGCGAAGATAGCTTAGACCTGATTCTATCGATTGCTGCACCCGTGTCCTCCACCAATGGATTGTTTTCCCCGCCTGAGGCCATTTCTGCACCCTTAACTTCAGCGATGTTGGTCGCGACCATAAGGACCCGGTGCCTAACGAATTGCTCGTTAATTGGCCACCCCCTCCTGTCGGCTAGCCGCAGTAGGAGGTCCCTCTCAGAATCCCCCCATGAGCCCCCATGACCCCTTAGGATGGTCCCCACCATTCTCTCCAGATCGCCCACTCTGGCATGAATTGTCAGAATATCCCCCTGTACTTGACTGGGTTGATTGTCCAGGCCCATCAATAATGAGTCGCTGGCATCCTCCAGCAGGGCTTCGGCGGGAACTGCATGGAATTCATCTGTGGCAATCTCCGGAGTTGTTCCCCCTTCCACCTTGACTTCTGGCTCTGATTCCTGGAAAGGAGAGGTCTGGAGTCCATTCCTTCTCAGGCTCCGCTTGATCCTCCCCCACCCGTTCATCTGACTTGTCAGCACCCCTGCAACCCTCCCCATCAGAACGGTTCGATTCCCAGTAAGATCCAGCTCCAGCTTCTTGCACATCTCATGCAAGTCGTCCCTATTCATCTCGGCCAGATTCTCGATTGTCATCCTTCGTGAGTCGTAACTCAGGTGCAACCAAAGCCGCTGTCTCCTCTCCTTGTGCGATCCAGAAGACTTGATTCCGAAGACCTTCAGAACATCCCTCATTTCCTTGTGGGACATAGACTGTATTCCTTCCCAAGACAGATCTAGTTCAGCGAGGACCTGGCTTCTAATCAAACGGGCTCGGAGAACCTCCACTGAACCGGACTTCGAAATCCCCGAACTCTCCGCCCTCTGCCTCAGATTCTGAAGACGCTCCGTATAGAGAGAGTTCAGTAAATTAGAGTCCACCCTCATGATAACACTAACTCCTCGGGAGGGTTCCTTAGTTATCGGTTGCCCCAATCTTAGAGGATAAATGGTGATTTGGGGGGCGTGCAATCGTTACGGTTGCTATTCTGGGATAAATGGCGGGGCATCCTCGTCGGTGGGGTGATCACGAGGGACATCCCTTGTGGATTCGTTTACGAGATTCCCCCAGTCCAGCAGAAGAGCAATGACGGCTCGCTGATACTCGCTCATTGCCACTAGCCTCTCCAACGATAGAGTCCTCCTCCCGTCTTTGGACAGTGTTTCCATCCGAATCTCAACCCTGACCTCATCGTGGTAAATCTCCCCATCGGGGTCGTGGCAGGATTGCTCCAACACCAAGTCGCGATTCGCCTCTGCCTGTCTGAGGATGGCGCCTACATTCCTGTGCCTAACTTCCAATCCCATGACGTCATGCATCGAGGTTTCCAAATCACCCATTATCCTGCTCTGGACCCAAAGAACGGTATTGCCCTCAGGTTCGGTGAGTTTTGCTGCTAATCGATTTGGGAAACCTATTCGAGAAACTACTGCAATCAGGTCGGAATACGGAGGTGGGACGAAGTGGGGGGCGCCTCGCTCATTAGGCTGGGACATCAGAGTGTGCCTCCTCTCAGTCTGGTTCGTCTCATCGTACTCTGACCTTGAGATCACGAATCCGTCGATTTCGCCTTTATCCAGCAGTTCGGCCAGCGCCCTAGGTAGATCTATGGGGTCCTCGGGCGGTGCGAATCCGGGAATCAAGGCCCCCAGTTCCTCGGATGAGACTGCTTGCAGGTCCGACCTCGCCCTGAGAAGTTGCCTGCGGATCAGAACTGAATCTGAGACTATTATTGCCGACTTGGGCTGGTATGAAAGACGGTCTGGGGATACTAGGACCTGGCTTGCGCGTCTGGGAGTTCTGGCCCCTATTACCTGACAGTCACTATCAGAGATCAATCCCTCTCTGCCGAAAATCTCTGTCGCTGGGATTGCCAATAGGTCAAGGTCCCCCTCTGAAAGCGATTTTATTCCAGAGTCGAACCCCTCGACGGAAGTGATGGAATGCTCGACATCCTCCAAATCGGTGGATTCGAAGTGAGCAGATATCTGCGAAGTGACTCGGCAAGAATGCGAATCCAGAGTTCCAACAACAATTCGGTTTTCCATCGCATCCACCTCAAGGGGGGGGCACTCCATGTACCCATTCTGAGCCGCGTGCGCACCCGTTGATATATGCGACCCTTGACAGAAGACATCATGGAAGCGGATGGAATTGAGTTGTTTTCCATAGATTCTATCAAGAACTACATCGATGAAGCAATAGAAGAGTTGGTCCTCAATAAGATGAGTATGCAATACGATAGACCAGTGATGTCGATTGCTAGCGATATGCTCCTAAGGGGTGGGAAGAGGTATCGTCCCACTTTGACTATTCTGTCTTACAAAGCAGCAGGGGGGGAGGATGTAAGAGAGGCACTAGACATAGCTCTATGCTCCGAGATAATCCACACAGCGACCCTGATTCATGACGATGTTTACGATCAGTCAAAGATGAGGAGAGGGAAGCCGACAATACAAACGACCCATGGAACCGCGCATGCAATCATATCTGGGGATTACCTTTTCGCATTGGGATTCGAACTCGGAGCCAGGTATAACGAAAGAATCGTTGGAAAGGTGAGAGACTCGTGCGCAGGAATTGCATCTGCTGAGATTCGGCAGTTTGAGCACATACAAGACCTCAACACCAGACCAGAAGACTACTACGCAATTATCGATGGGAAGACTGCTGGCCCATTCGCCGCGGGATGCTCGTGCGCCGCAATGATTGCGGGTTCGAGTGAGGAAGTTTCCGATGCATTGTGGAGTTACGGAATGGAGCTTGGGAGAGCCTTCCAACTTGTGGATGACATCCTGGACTTGGTAGGGGACGATCTCATCGGAAAGCCACGCGGAACGGACGTCCACGAGGGGAAAATGACCTTGCCCATCATATACGCACTAACAATGCTACATGGGACGGATAGGGATCAACTAAGAGACGTGCTGACCAACTTCGGAGATGACAGGCTGCAAGAGTTGGTCGAACTCCTAGAGCAGGCGGGTTCATTCAATTATGCTAAATTACTTGTTTCTAACCATGTGGAGAGGGCATTGGACCATATCGAAATGCTACCCGACTCTGAGGAGAAGGGAATGCTAATGCAGATCGCTTTGATCTCGGAGTCAAGGACCAACTAACTGAGGTGCCCCCCTGGACGAGGAGAAGTGCTGGGATGCTATAATCATCGGTGGTGGGCCTGCAGGTAGCACCGTTGCAAGGTATGCAGCGGAAGGTGGTTTGAGTGTCTTGGTTATTGATGGCAGAGACCCAATTGGTTCTCCGCTACAATGCGGAGAATTGGTCCCCACCAACGAGGAGATGAAGAGACTGTGTCCCCGGGTTCCAGAAATGGAAGATCTGTTCAGAACACCTGAGAATGCCGTCTCTAGAATCTGCGAGAAAATGAGGATTGTCAAGCCAAATGGCAGGGGTATGGACTTCGATTTCGAAGGGATGGTGCTGGACAGAGTCGCCCACGATGAGGCATTGGTCGAGCTAGCACGTTCAAAGGGAGCAGATTACCTCTTAGGGAAACGCGTCAAGCGTATCGAGGGAGATTCCGTAGTCCTATCCAATGGGGAAACCATGAGAGGCAGGGTGATTGTCGGAGCCGGAGGGCACAATGACCCGATTAGAAAGCGGTATTGGGACGAGGGTTCCCTTAACATCCCTGTAAAATTCGCACTCAAGAATGGACGCCATTCCGACGCGCTAGAGTTGCACTTCGGATCCGTGGCCCCGGGTGGGTATGCTTGGGTCTTCCCGAAGGACTCAGGGTCGAATATTGGATTAGGGGTACAGAGAAAGATGTCTAGGGGCAGGAGCCTGGAGGAATATGCGAATGATTTCATCGAACGATTCGAAGGAGAGGAGGTTTTTCGAGGGGCTGGATATCTTCCGATGTCAGGGGCCGTTCGTACTTTTGTGAAGGGCAATTACCTGCTGGTCGGGGATTCGGCAGGAATGGTTCTGCCATCAAACGGGGCAGGCATCACCATCGCGATGATTGGAGGAAGGATTGCCGGAGAAGTGATTTCCGAGCATCTCAATAACGGCACGGACCTGAAAGAATATGAGAAGAGGTGGGAGTCCCAGATGGGGGAAGTGATGCGAAACTCGAAGAGGGCTTTCGCCATTGGAAGCATTATGTTCAGATTTCCCGATTGGGTCCTGAATATTGCATTCAACCGTCTGACTAGGGGGATGATTTGGAGGGCTGTGACCTGTCGGAGAGTCTTCTGGTTATTCTAAGGTGCGCGAGCGGACCAGATAGTTGCCATTCCTGGGAAGATTACTCGAGCCTTGACATCTACGAATCCGACCTCCTTCAACATAGAAACATAATCCTTGGTTGTTCCGAATTCGGAGTACGTCTTTGTGAGCCACTTCCATGGGTGGTCTCTCTGACCACATACTAACCTGGCATATGCCCCTACCCAGACCCTCATCCATAGAACTCCCAGAAAACCGTGAACTCGATTCATCTTGGCAGGATCTACAATGATTATGGGAGAGCCAGGCCTTAGAACTCTTAGGGATTCAGAGAGGCCGGCTTTCTTGTTATACCAATCTCTGAATGAGAACAGCGAACATAGCGCGTCGAAGGAGTTGTCATCGAACGGAAGTTCTTCTGCAGTACCCTCGACGAAAATTGCCGGATCATCGCCCCTCTCCTGGCGGGAAGAGTTGACTCTTTCCTCGGCCGCAGCGAGCATCTCAGGAATTGGATCTAGGCAAACCATCTCCCTTCCAACAACATCCTCTGCGAAGCTTCCGGGACCGCATCCAACCTCCAGGATTTTCCCGTCCGGAAGCATCCCCCTGACCATTCGACGCCATCTTGATACCTGTCCCAATGTAGCGAAGCGATTGATTCTGTCATAGACGGGGATTGTGGCTAGTAGGTTTCTCTGGAGTTCATCCCAATCATCGACACCCATCCCCTGCGCGTCCATGTTGCAGTCTCGGAGAGGGCCGTATTTGGAAGGTTCCCGAGAGGGTGCATAGACGGAGTCAAACTAGTGGAATGCGCGAGGTTATCATCATAAACTCCTCAACGGTCGCCGAATGCACCGTAGGTGCATAGAATGGGACGAGAAGAGGTTCTACGAGCAATAAGACAGGCCGAGAGTGAGGCGAAGCAAACTATAGCCGACGCAGAGTCAAAGGCGGCAGAGATCGTTTCGAAGGCTAGGCTGACTGCTACTGAGATTATCCAAGCAGGAAGATCTGACTCTGAGGCCAATGCCCAGAATAAGATTTCCGAAGCGAGAAGTGCTGCCGAGAGTGAGGCGCAGAAGGTATCCAAAGAAGGAGACTCGGCAATCGGTTCAATTCACGACGGTGGGGAAGGAAGCAGGGATGATGCAGTTAATGCAGTCCTAGATGCCTTCAGGTCCTGAAATTCTAGAGGAATTAGATGTCACAAGTAAATACTCAGCAGATGGGCCGGATGGTTGCTGCTGGGAACAAAGAGGATTTGGGGCAGGCTGTAGATATCCTTGCCCGACTCGAGGCATTGCACATTATCGATTACGATGGCAGTGAAGATGGGTTCTCGCTTGGTTCTCCGGAAGAGGGTTCAGAGGAGGTCGGGCGCGAACTAGTCAAGGCAAGAGCAGCGGCTTCGGTAGTGGATGCATCGGGTCCGACGAGACCAGTTCCTGCTGGCCCGGTTAGGGATTCTCTAGGAGGTGACCTGCCCTCCAAGATTGACCAGGTTCTTTTGGATAGTTCGAGAATTGATGACTTGGAAAATGAAATCTCCTCCCTTACAGAAGAAGAGGGGGCCCTCTCACAAATCTCCCCTCTAGGAATTGACATTGAGCTCCTTGGTGATTACAAAACGATCACATCATTCGTTGGAACAGTGGAAAACATTACTGAAGCGAGAGAGGCTGTGGGTTCCGGGTTAATCATCGAGGGGAAAACCGGAAAGTCTGGATTAATTGCGGCGTTCGTCAGAAACCAAGAATCGGGGCAAACTTCTTCCAAACTGGAACGGGCTGGATTCGAAACCATTCAGATTCCAGAGGGAGAGGGTTCGGCTACTGACCGACTATCTGAGGTTAGGAAGGCGAAGGGTGCCCTAGAGGGAGAGAAGTATGACCTAGAAAAAAGGATAGAGGATTGGAGCAAATCAAATGGGGAGATGCTTCTTTGTGGACTAGAAGTCCTGGAGAGGGATCATGACGTGTTGACCGCTCCGGTTAGAATAGCGGTGTCCGAGCACGCCTTTGTCATCGATGGATGGGTAGCAATGGGTAGATCCGAAGAAGTCCAAAGGGCGCTGAAGGACATATGCCTATTCACAGAAGTAACCCCCTTCGAGATGGAAGCGGGCGGTGGAGGTCACGGACATTCGGACCACCACCACAGTCAGAAGATGCCCCCCATTGCATTCCAAGAAAGGAACTCGAGCAGACCAATGGAATTGCTTACCGATGCTGTAGGAAGGCCTGCTTATGGAAGAATTGATCCCACGGTATTCATGTTCATCACCTATCCTATTTTCTTCGGAATTATGCTTGGCGATATGGCATACGGACTCGTGACAATGGGTCTTGGTGCACTCCTAATGAGTAAATCTGGCACAAACGAGATGCTGAAGTTGGGTGGAAAATTCCTGATGTACATTGGATTCGGGACCGTCGTCTTCGGTTACATATACGCAGAGTTTGCTGGATGGGAAATTTTCCCTCATTACGGTTCAAACCCGGCAGTGGCTCTACAGATGTTATACCCAGATATTGCCGAGGGAACTTATCACGCATGGAGTGCTTCACTCCCACTAGGAATCGAACTGGCCTTTCCCTTCCACAGAGTGGTCATGGTTGATAGCCAGGGGAATCTAGAACATTTGATCCTACTAACCATCTATTTGGGTGTGATTCACGTATTCCTTGGACTGGTGATAGGATTCAGAGACATAATGCTTTTCGGGAATGGGCATGGAGGATTTGGGTTCGTCTGTGCATTCTTTGAGAAAGGCGCGTGGATGATTCTACTAGTTGGAGGCTTCATGTTTGCCTATGGATTCATAGGACCGGCCGACTGGATGATGGAACCGGGTGCAGCGATTGCGATCGTTGCAACTGTGATGCTTATGTGGACTCTGTACAAGTATCATGGGGTGCCGTTTCCAATCAATATCGGACTTGCCCCCATTGAAGCTGTTGGCATGATGCCCACAGTGATATCTTATGTCAGATTATTCGCGGTTGGTGTTGTGGGCGTCAAAATTGCAGAAACGGGAAATTCCATGCTATTCGATGAAATTACCTTTGACGAGCCTCTGATGGCAATCGTACTCATACTCGGCTGGTTGGCGGTTCAGTTCTTCGCATGGGGACTGGGAGTATTCAGTCCGAACATCCACGCTGCAAGATTGCACTTTGTAGAGTGGATGAGGCAGTACTATGACTCAAGCGGGGAGGCTTTCAACCCATTCGGCCTTCGAACGCAATACGTGGAGGTTGACTAAATCAGATTCCAAGCCTAGGCTTGAAAAATAAGGAGGAAAAAAGAATGAATAACAGAAAAACAATGACTGGAATGAGTACCCTGATGGCCCTATTCTCGTTTGCAATGTTTGCATCCGTGGTTTCGGCAGCAGAGGGAGACGCGGAAACGACGTCCTACAACTGGGATGCAGCAAAGCTTGGCGCGGGAATAGCACTAGGACTGGCAGGAGTCGGTACTGGACTAAGCCAGGGACCAATTGGAGCAGCAGCAGTGGGAATGATTGCTGAGGATTCGAGCAAGTTCGTTACTGGACTGATCTTCACCGCTCTACCAGAGACCATCGTACTGTTTGGATTCCTTGCACTATTCCTGCTCTGAGCAGAGTGCGATATCCATACGGAATAGGAGGTTAGAAAATGACACTTGATGCATTGGCAGCAGAGATTGCCAGTCAGGCGGAGGCGGAGGCTACGACTATCGTCGAAGCCGCTCAAGCAGAGGCTAAAAGAATCGAAGAAAGGGCACGGAACGAGGTCTCAGAAGTCTCCTCCATTTCTTCGGACAAAGCCGAAAGGGAGAGTGCGCAATTGTCTGTAGAGGTGGTTGCCTCTGCCAGACAAGCGAACCAGAAGAGAGCGCTAATCGCTCGCAGAGAAGAGTTGGATGCAACATGGGAGACTGTGAAAAATGAGGTCGGGTCGCCCAAAATGAAGGGAAGGAAGCAGATACTCGACTCATTAGTCAAAGAGGCGAACAAATCCAAGTCTGGAATGATTATGAGACCTGTAGCTTCAGACAGAACGGCTCTTTCCAAGAGTAGTTTCACCATGGGTGAAGATATAGAGGGATTGGGTGGATTTGTTCTTGAATCCAAAGACGGTTCCACTGTGTTGGATTTCAGATTCGACTTCCGATTGGAAGCGGCTTGGAAGTCTAGCCTTGGAGAAGTAAACAATATCCTATTTGGAGAACAGTGAGGGAGAGAGATGTCAAGGGCGCTGAACGGTCGTTCGAATCTATACAACGCTGCTGCGCGGGCGAAGGCCCGCAAGGCCTCGTTGATAGATACGACAAGGATGCGCCAGCTTATCCAACAAGGCACCGACTCGATTGGAGCTAGCATTGGAGAGATGGGGTACAGAGCAGAGATGGACATCTATGGATCAAGGATGAGTGGGGCTGATGCCATCGAGGCAGCGTTGTTCCACAATCTGGATAACGATCTAGCAGGAGTTCTGAAGTTCTGTCAGGGTCATTTGAAATCTCTAGTCGCCATCTATGTGGAGCGATTTGACTACGATAAAGCAAAGACTGTACTCAGAGCGATAAATGGCGGGGCATCTGATGAAATTATAGAATCCCAGATACTACCCTCTGAGAATCCAAGAAACGCCCCTTGGTTGAACATTGTGAGGAATACTGAAGGACTTCAAGAGGCGATTGAGGCTATGTCTGGAACATCCTGGGGGATGACCCTCTCAAAACTTGATGCCGATGCCACTCTTGAGGACATGGAGAATGCATTGGACTTGCAATACTTCTCTGATGCGCTGAAGGCAGTTAGAGGAAGGGATGGCGGACCAAGGCTCCGGAGATACCTGAGGATGGAGATTGACCATAGGAACGTGATCAACGAATTCCGTGCAATTAGAATGGGTATGACAGTTGAAAAGCGTCAATCCATGGTAATCCCAGGAGGAAAGATTGACTCCGGAACTATGAGGCAGGCCTGTCAGGCGGAGAGCGACGAAGAGTTAATTGAAACCCTCCGAAGAAGTAGCTCGTTCGATGACTCTGGTTTTGATGAGGCCATGGCTGAAGCGGAAAGGATGGGTAGTTTGGACCCATTTGCAGAACTACTCTCTCACCAGAAGCACACGGTCCTGAAGAGGTTCGCCCACCTGAGCCCAATTTCTCCATTCCCAATCATATACTATATCGAAAGGAAGGCCCTGGAAGTCAGGAACCTGCGGTTGCTTGTGCGCGGCAAGGCAGTTGGACTCCCAAACGAAGTGCTGGAAGCGCATATGGACTACTGAGGTGAAGATGTGAAAATAGCAATTGTAGGACCATTAGAATTCACACTAGGATTCCAACTCGCAGGAGTTGAAGAACTGTTTAACCCGTCTGATGACGAAGAGATGGAGAAGATTCTCAGAGGCCTCCTAAATCAGACAGAGGTGGGAGTTGTCGTAGTGGACAACTCCGATTTAATGAGGCTCCCGGAGAGGTTGCGCCTGCAACTCTCTGAGAGTGTGACGCCCACTGTTTTGGGTATTGGGACCGAGGAGGACAATACCCTCCGCGAGTCCATCAAGTCGGCACTTGGTGTCGATCTATGGAAATAAGATTCGAACAAAAAAGGAAGTGAAAAAAAATGAGTAAAGAAAATGGAGTAATATACCGGATTTCCGGACCAGTTGTGACTGCGATAGGGATAGCACCTCGAATGTACGAGGTGGTAAGAGTCGGGAATGAAGGTTTGATGGGAGAAGTAATCGAACTGCATGGCGACCAATCAGTGATACAGGTGTACGAAGAGACATCTGGAATCAAGCCTGGGGAGCCAGTGATAAGGACAGGGCAGACACTGTCAGTGCAACTTGGCCCTGGTCTACTAACGCAGATCTATGATGGCATTCAGAGGCCACTGCCGAAGTTGGAGGAGACGATGGGGGTCTTCATCACCCGAGGAGTGGATGCGGATGGGCTAGATCTCGAGAAGAAATGGGATTTCAATGCTAGCGTAAAGGCCGGAGACGAGATTTCTGCGGGCCATGTAATCGGAATTGTCCAGGAAACAGAGACTATCGAGCACAGAGTGATGGTGCCACCTGGAAAAGGAGGAGTCGTCAAGAAGATTGACTCTGGTTCATTCAACATCACCGAGACGGTGTGCAAGCTTGAGGATGGGACGGAAATTGCAATGATGCAGGAATGGCCAGTAAGGCATCCAAGACCATTCATCCAGAAGTATGCTCCTGACGTTCCGCTGATGACAGGGCAGAGGATTCTCGACTTCCTCTTCCCACTTGCTAAGGGGGGGACCGCGGGAATACCAGGTCCTTTTGGTTCAGGAAAGACGGTAACTCAGCAACAGCTCGCCAAGTGGTCTGATGCCCAGATAGTGGTCTACATTGGATGCGGAGAGAGAGGGAACGAGATGACTGAAGTTCTCGACGAGTTCCCCCACTTGATTGATCCAAATACAAACAAGCCCCTGATGAACAGGACTGTCATGATAGCTAACACATCAAACATGCCCGTGGCTGCCAGAGAGGCTTCGGTGTACACCGGAGTTACAATTGCGGAATATTTCCGCGACATGGGCTACAATGTAGCCCTGATGGCAGATTCCACTAGCAGATGGGCAGAGGCGATGAGGGAGATTTCTTCTCGACTTGAAGAGATGCCTGGTGAAGAGGGTTATCCTGCATACCTTTCCAGTAGACTAGCTGAGTTCTATGAGAGGGCTGGAAGGGTCCAGACTCTTGCGGGCGATGATGGATCTGTCTCGGTTATCGGGGCTGTTTCCCCCCCAGGTGGTGACATATCAGAACCAGTCAGCCAGGGGACATTGAGGATTGTCAAGGTTTTCTGGGGTTTGGATGCTGGACTGGCTAGACAACGACATTTCCCGGCCATCAACTGGTTGAGCTCGTACAGCCTATACCCACAGGCACTAGACCAATGGTACAGGGACAACATAGCATCAGATTTCCCCGAAGTAAGAACAGAAATTAGCACACTGCTTCAAGTTGAAGCAGAGTTGCAAGAGATTGTCCAGTTGGTGGGTTCGGATGCATTGCCAATCGATCAACAGTTGACTCTAGAAGTTGCCAGAATGATTCGAGAGTTCTTCCTGCAACAGAATGCTTTCCATGATGTAGACACATACAGCGATCTGAAGCTACAATATGACATGGCAAGAGCGATTCTGAGCTTCCAAGAGGAAGCAAAGAAGGCAATCGCAGGTGGTGCCCAGTTGGAAGAAGTCGTAAACGTCCCAGCGAGGACAGACCTGATGAGAGGTCGCTTCGAGAAGGGTTACAGCGACAAGATTGGGGAATTAGTTTCGGAGATGGGCAAACAGATTTCTTCTAGCATGGAGGCAAACTGAGGTGATACAATGAGTGGAAAGGAATACAGAACGATTACAGACGTAAAGGGGCCACTAGTGTTCCTAAATAAGACTGAACCAGTGTCTTTCGGAGAGATTGTCCAACTAAGGCTGAGTGATGGTTCGATGAAGAACGGACAGGTTCTGGATACATCGGACGATCAGGTGATTGTACAAGTCTTCGAGGGAACTGCATCGGTCGACAGACAGACAGGCGTCAAGTTCCTAGGGGACGTGTTCAAGTTGCCAGTTAGCAAGGGCCTTATCGGGAGGATACTGGATGGAGCAGGTAGGCCGAGAGATGGTGGCCCGGAGATTGTCGCGGACGATATGGCTGACATAATCGGGGCTGCAATCAATCCCTACTCACGACAGAGTCCCGAGTCTTTCATACAGACTGGTATTTCGGCGATCGATGCCTGCACTTCTTTGGTCAGAGGACAGAAGCTTCCGATCTTCAGTGCCAGTGGCTTGCCACACAACGATATCGCATTGCAGATTGCAAGGCAAGCCAAACTAGTAGACAGCGATGATGACTTCGTTGTCGTATTCTGTGCAATGGGAATTACGGCTGAAGAGTACAACTTCTTCGTTCACGATCTTGAGAGGACGGGGGCTCTAGAGAATGCGGCCCTGTTCGTCAATCTAGCGGATGACCCTGCAGTGGAGAGGCTGATCACTCCAAGACTAGCTCTAACGGCTGCAGAGTACCTCGCCTTCGAACACGATTACCACGTTCTGGTGATATATACGGACATGACGAACTACTGTGAGTCGCTGCGCCAAATTGGAGCGGCTAGAGAAGAGGTTCCTGGAAGACGAGGGTACCCGGGATACATGTATACGGATCTTGCGATGCTGTATGAGAGAGCAGGGCTGGTCAAAGGAAAGAAGGGGTCTATCACACAGTTCCCAATACTTACAATGCCTGGTGATGACATCACACATCCGATTCCAGATCTATCTGGTTACATTACTGAGGGTCAGATTGTTATTTCGAGAGAGTTGCATCAGAAGGGAATTTACCCTCCAATCAACGTACTTCCCTCACTAAGCCGTCTAATGAACGCCGGAATTGGGCCAGGTAAGACCAGAGAGGACCACAAGTCCGTTTCTGACCAGCTTTACGCGGCCTATGCACAAGGTAGGGAGCTCAGGGGACTAGTAGCAATTGTCGGTGAAGACGCTTTGAACGAAAGGGACCTTCAATTGCTCAAGTTCTCGGACATTTTCGAAGACCAATTCTTGAGGCAGAGTAGGGATGAGGACAGGACAATTCACGAAGGTACTCTGGATCTTGCTTGGAAGCTTCTGGCCAACATCGACACAAAGTACCTAGTAAGGCTAGACCAGAAGTGGATCGACAAGTACCATCCAACTGACAAGAAGGAAGAGTGAGATTTCCGAGGAGATTAGAAAATGGCCCTAGACATCAAGCCGACCAGATCTGAATTGATCAACCTGAAGAGGAGAATCAAGCAGACCTCTAGTGGGTACAATCTATTGAAGATGAAGAGGGATGGGCTTTTCCATGAGTTCCGGACTCTACTTTCTGAGATGATAGCTGCTAGGGAAGAGTTGGTCGGCACCTTCAGAGATGCGCTGCAGGCAATCAACCTGGCATCTTCAATAGAAGGTGGACTATCTGTAAAGAGTGCGGCAATAGCCGCGTCGAAGCATCCTGAGGTTCAGGTGTCACGAAGAAACATCATGGGAGTTGTGGTACCAAAGGTCGAAGGTCAGAATCTGAAACTATCTGCCGAGGATCGAGGTCTTGGCATGGTGGGTGGGTCCCCATACATTGACGAGGCAGCTGACGCTTACTCACTGTTAGTTGAGAAGGTGGTAAAGGCAGCAGAGATGGAAGCGACATTGAAGAGGCTCTTGGAAGAAATAGAGGCCACTAAGAGGAGAGTGAATGCACTCGAGTTCAAGGTCATCCCGGAGATGAAGGAGGCTCAGACCTTCATCCAACTAAGGCTTGAGGAGATGGAGCGAGAGGAGACCTTCCGCCTCAAGCGCTTCAAGAACAAGTGAGATGAGCAAGAGCAGGGGTCAAATCTGACACCCCTCGAGGAAGGTCGGGGAGTGAGCACGGTGCCTGAAGAAATCTTGATCGATTCTGAGACATGGGGTACTCGTGAACTTCTAGAAGTAATAGCCTCCAGGTTCTTCGATCTTGGTAGTGAAGGTGCTTATCCAAATTCCTGGGAAGTAAGAGGGAAGGACGACCTGCAGGTTGGGGAACAGCTACTGCAATTGAACATGCATTTGGGACCCATGGGATTGGTAGGTTCACTAGAAGACAGTAACCCCCCTGTAATGACGATTTCAAGAGTTCCCCTTGGGAGTTCGGTCATGAGGGGGTCTCAGAAAGTCGCACTATGGGTTGTAATGGCGGCATTCATGACTCTGGTGGGGGAACATTGGGCCTCCGAGTACGAATATGGTGGGTCTGGGGTTAACGAATTCGGGCATTCATTCTTTTTCTTCACTACTCCTGTGATTCTCTCATTACTCATTGCTAGCTATTGCAGAGTCATTGTGGCGAGAAAATTCGAAGTCGAAGTCGGGCACATTGCCCCAATCGTATTCCCCATCCCCACATGGTGGCCTTTTGGAATCGTAGGAACGCTGGGACAGAGGAAACCGGATCTAGTTCCAATGCCAAATAGACAGGCACTGGGCTCAATCGAAGTAGCAGTTCCAATCGTCCTGTTATTGTCAGGAAGCATGCTGACTATTTTGGGGCTAATGATGACGCCGAGTAACCCTCCTGAACTAACAGGGGCACCAACAGTATTCGATACAAATCTGATTACTGGGTATTTGGTCGAATCTTGGATGGGCGGAGAATCAGGAATCAGGCTCCAATGGTTGCATCCAACCGGGATTGCAGGAATCGGTTTGGCCATTGTTGGCTGGGGATTGATGCTTCCGATTCCTGGACTTCCCGGGGATAGGTTGCTGCATGCAATTATTGGCCCATCTGAAATGAGAGGCGGGAATACTCAGACATCGATTTTCCTCATTGTTCTATTTGTCATGGTGATAGTTTTCGCTACTGCACAATGGACTCCCTGGGTTTTCCTTGCATTTGTAGCAGCATGGCAGAGGTTCAACCCCGACAGTCTGCCTCAGCCTATTGTCCTGGACGAGCATTTTGGACTTGAAGAGAGGCATAGAAGCAGATTCGTGGCAATAGCAATCATTGTTCTCCTAGCAGGGATGCCAGGGGCCGTTCCATCATACGAAATGGAAGACTATGATTCCGGAGTTTCCACCGGAACTTGGCCGGAAGAGTTACTTTTTGAGGCGGGAGAGGAGTTGGAATTTACCCTATTATTGGAGCCAAGAGGGGTTATGCCAGTATCAGGATGGCTCCAATTCAGAGTCGAGGGAGCGGACCCGTTTGAATGGGAATTGAATTACTCGTGTTCGGTGTCTGCCGATATCTGTAGATTCGATGGACTGACTCAGAAAGAAAATCTTGAGTTATCAATTTCTATAACTCCTCCCGAGGGTGTTTTTACGCCTCATTTACTCAAGATTCTTGTCGATGTTTCTGGCTTCGAAGTAGAGCATGTGATTAAATTATCAAGTTTGATCAATGGGAGTTTTTCTGAGCCTTTCTGGGAACTCAAGGGAGACCCTGGGGCTCCGATAATTTGCAATGTGATGGATACTGGGGGAGGCAGGCTCGAGATAGAGAGCCCATATTGGAATTCAATGAATGATAGCAATATTAGTGCAGGGGTTCGGGAAATTTGCCTCCAGGGGCACGAAGGGGCCATACAAAATTCTGATTCTTTCGACAGCCAAGGTAGAGCATTTGGTCCGGTATTTTACTTGGTTAGGGAGAACGAAACGATTGGCCCTTGGACAATGCCAATCAATGGTTCAGAGCGATTGATCCAAGTCAGTGGTGGCTCATGGGTAATTCCGAGTGACTTCGCCGAAGTGGGAGACACCCTGGTCCATTCCGACTACGGCTCACCTTTCTGTCAATCTGGGGATGTCGCGAAGCAAGTTAATACCGGTTCGAACTGGTCAGAAGAGATGGGGAACTACTCCGCCATTCGACTTACGGGAAATCTAAGTGGCGAGGGATCCATAGGTGTTGGAATCGGGGGTTGGCTAGCGAAATGCAATTCTGATGGAACCATGGAGGCATTCAGGATTAGGGATTCGGTAGATGTCTATGTCCACCCGAGTGGTTTGGATAGGGGAATCAATACAGAGGAATTCGTGATCTTCAACAGAGAGAAGGTGGGGATGGACTTGGCTTTGGAGTGGCATGGCGATTCTCCACAAAGTGGAATTTGGGAAGTCACCATGAACGATTGGGTGGATGGTGGCAATAGCACCGTGATTACGGCTAAAGCGATCGGTCTCTCAGAACTTGAAAGGGCTGTTTGGGTGACGGCTGATGACTCTGGAATCACCGTTCATCTCTCGGCCAGATGTCCTTCGGAGGGATGTTGAGTGAGAGTAGCAATACTTGGAACAGGAGCCTTGGGAGGGGTAATTGCTGGTTGTCTTGCGGATACTGAGGCAGAATTGGTCTGCGTATCTAGGGGGAGGACGGCGGAAATCCTCGAAACTGGGCTAACCATCTTCACACCCGAGGGTACCGTTGAAATGATTCCTGGGGATCGCTATGTGCTCATAGACAGTCAAAGGGGTCCACTGAATGAGGCTATGTACAATTCCTGTGATGTGGCCATTATTGCTGGCAAGGCAGACTCGACATCTGCACTTTCCTCCATAGCTGAAGACATTGTGACAGAGGGAGGAATGGTTGTTAGCATTCAAAATGGCCTAGGAAATGCTGGAATAATCGCTAGTAGAGTTGGTTGGGAGAGAGTGTTCGGTGGCTCAACTACTCACTCGGCATGGAGAGACAGCGAGGGCGGAGTGCATTGGACAGGTAGGGGTTCGATGTCCATAGGGAATATGGATGGTTCTGGTCCAAACCCAACTGAGGATGAGTTTGTTTCGCTATTGGAAGAGGCCGGTTTGAATCCAATTTGGTCGTCAGATATCAATAAGGAAATATGGAGGAAACTGATGATCAACGTAGCAATCAATCCGATATGCGCAATAGCTGGAATCAGGAACGGTGGCTTGTTAGAAATCCCCGAGCTCTGGATTCAGTCTCTTGAGGCGATGAGGGAGGCGGAGACCGTTGCAAGGGCATCGGGAGTGGATCTGGGGTCAATGAATATCGAGGATTACCTCAAGAAAGTGGTCACTGCTACTGCTGAAAATAGGGTCTCAATGCTACAGGACCTTATGGCAGGGAGGAAAACCGAGATTGATGTGATTTGTGGGGCGATAATTTCCAAGGGCGAGGAGTTTGGCATCCAGACTCCACGAAACGAGGTTCTTCTTGCTCTTGTAAGGGGGATAGAGATGTCCCAGGATCACCACTAGCCAACTCAGCGTTGGCAGGTTGAGCAGTAAAAGGTGGATCTGTTTGACTGAACAATTCTCTTGATGGAACCGTGGCATCCTCCCTTCATGCAACTCATTCCTTCCCTGCCATAAACCTGGAAATTATGAACGAAATAACCCATAGCCTCTTCTCCTCCGACTCCTCTAAAATCCTGCAGTGTCGACCCCCCTGCATCAATAGCCTCGGTGATTACATCATGGGTAGCAGCAGTAATCCTCTCCACTCTTCTTGAGACCCCTGATTTTCCTGCTACGCTGTTCGCATTTCTCCTTGGAGACACTCCTGCCCTGTGAAGAATCTCACAAACGTAGATATTGCCGAGTCCAGCGATAACTCGCTGATCTAACAATGCCGACTTGATTGGGGTCCTCTTCCCTCTTAGGCCGTCCCCTAATTCCCTTGGAACAAGGTGGTTTGGGGTTGGTTCGGGACCGAGATTGGAAAGGAATTTGTGGCTGTCTTGTTCCGATGTTGGGAAGCAATCCATGAAGCCAAATCTTCGATGATCAGAGTAGACTGCCTTGCTTCCGTTGTCTAGGTGAACGACCACCCAATCATGGGGGCCATCCCCGCTACCCACCGGGGCTCCGTTGGAGAAACTGCCAGGTCTGCTCTCAATTCCTTCCCCGATTAGCGTCCACCTCCCACTCATCCCAAGATGGCAGAGCCACGTAATGCCACCTTCAAGACGAATGAGCAGGTACTTTGCCCGACGATCTACTGACTGCACCAGACTATCCCTAAGTGATGTAACGAAATCTCTCGGGAATGGAAACCTGAGGTCACTTCGCCTTAGATCGACTGACGTAATCTTCCGACCAAGGAGGTGCCTCTCCAAGCCAAGGCGTACGGTCTCGACCTCGGGTAACTCTGGCATGTATATTGGTCTAAGAGGTGGGTCATTACCTTTCGTAGTGGCTTCGACAGAGTTATTCCCCCGTGCCCTGACGCATTCAACTAATGGAAGAGAGTGAAGTGCCCGACTGGGTCTCAACCGAAGAAGCGCCCGAACCTCCTGAGACGGTAATTCTAGAGGGGAGTCCGAGCGTAACGAGTCAAGCGCCGCAACAGATCTTCGTGCAGGGACATGGTGGTCCTGGGATGATTATGCCCACGACAAATGCCGTTCTGGCCCTGGTTCTGGGAATCCTAGGGATTGTGGCTTGCTCGGTTTGCACGGCACTTCCGGCTCTAATCCTGGCAAATGGGGCCCTAGCTACAACTAGCCAGTACCCTGGCCACCCCGATCAAGGTCTCGCGAAGGCTGCTCAGATTGTTGCCTGGATTGGAATTGGCCTATTTATTCTGATGATGGTGGTCTATGGCGGCCTGTTCACGGCCATGATCTTGTCCGGTGCATGAAGAACAAGTGAAAACCACATGTTGCTCCTCCAAACCAGTCAAATCTATTCTCTCTTGAAGAACAAGGTCTGAATTCATTAGAATCTGTTCCGCCTTCTGGAATCTTGAGTTGTCGTCTCCTTCGGATGACCTCTCACTTGCAGCCTTCAGACTAAGTAGACCGATTCCGCCAGGAGCGAGAAAAGAAGTTGCCATTCTTACGAATGTCTCGGCTTGGTCTGCTATGCTGAGGTCCTGGTGGATCCAATTTGCCTTGCCCCTGATGAAGGCAGCAATCTGTTCTGGCTTCCTCGCATCGCCCAATACTGGGACAAGCCCAGGCCTCCTGTCTGAGAGTTTGACTAAATCTCGAACCATGCGAGGAGAAATCTCCACTGCCACCAACTGTCCGCCATGGTGGTTGTCTGCACCGCAGACGAAATCGTGAATATGGCTGACAGTTCCACCACTGGATGCACCCAGGTATAGGCATGTCGAACCGGGAGTTGGTAGAAGAGAAGATTGTTCGGCTCTTGTTCTGAGGATTGCAGCGGCGACCTTGGACTTGGTCGGATCCCACCTCCTCCACTCAATTCTGCCGTCTCTTTTCCTCCTCTCGCCTCTTACTGAAACTCCCTTCACTGCATTCCTAGTCCAGAGGGTTCTCCCTTCCCTCCTGACTCCCCATACGATTGGTTTTGACTTGTTGGCCATCCCTCAACCCCTCTTTGGCGGTTTGGGAAACTTTGCCTTGATTGCCTCAATCTCACTATTTATCTCATCGATCTTGGCTTTCCCCCAAGTCTCCCCGTCGAAGTGATCGACTCTGGTCGCGATGCTTGCCTTACCGGCAAGATATCTTGCAATCTTCCCCCTTAACCATCTTGGAGATCTGCTCACTTGAGGCATAGAGAAGAGGACTGCTCCATGTTTTGGAGGAGGGGCCCCTCTCCTGTGCGCAGACATTGCAGCGTGGGCACCAAGAACCTGGAGAGAGCCAGATGGCATTCGAGCGAGTCTCTCCCTTCCCCCGGCAAGAGAGACCAGCTTGGCGGCTGATATCGGACCCAGAAGTGCACTTAGTGATGGGACATGGATGGCAGCAATTTCCCTAATCGAATCCTCCAATTGTTCGAGGATTTTTGATGAAGAGGTGACAGAAAGGGCATGTGAGACCATGGATGTCCACTCAGAATCTGAGGGCAGATGTATTGGTGGCGTTACCCCTAATTTCTCCGAAGCCTCGATGATGGTTTCTGAAGACGCAATGGCAGGAGGGATTTCGCCCCGCTGGGAATCTAGGTCCGCCTCTGTGATGAAAAGCCCGGCCCATTCGATGCAACGCGATTCCGATGTCGTCCAAGATGACCGAGCTTCCAGAGTTGCTGAAACTAGCATGTCAAGCCTCCTGTCCATATCTTTGGAAGAGTCGGCGACCCCCATCTTCGCTAGTACCAATGTTGCTCTTTGGAAGATTTCTTCCGAGTCATCCCCCTTGGGCCAGTTTGTTTCTGAAAGAACTCCCATGGGATCTATTATTGCTTCGGGGAATCTCTCAGAGAGGGTTATGACCTCGGGAAGTCGGCGACCTTGTTGCATCTTCCACAGTCTTTTTGCTACGCCAGATGGCGACATTCGGCCATCCCACACAATCTCGTCTACAATGTTGCCTTGATCATCGACAACACGTGATAGACGCCAATCGAAGATGATTTTCATGGCCACTCCAATAGGCACGATGGCTTGAACGGTGCGGCAACGAATGTAATGATAGACGAATAGTTGAATAGTTGGAAGTCTCAGGCTAGTTTGGTTCTCGTTAATACGACAATGGTGATAGAGATGTTTTGTCCCAACATGATAGTAAATGAAGATGGCGAGGATGAAGGGATCTGCGGAACGCTTTGCTTTCCGGACTCAAATGGAAACATCAAATGTCCAAATTACAAATGTGGATACGAGGGACCCTTATCCGGAGAAGACGGGAGGGGGTCTGAATTTACCGATCCTATGACCGGGAAAACCATAGATCTTGCCAATACCACGGCCACTACTGACTCCAAATCTCTGAAGCATCTGACCGAGGTAGTGGAAGAAGACGGGCCTCAAGGAACTCTAAGAGAGGGCGACTACATTTGCCCAAAGTGCAATGGAAGGAATGCTTACGTTCACTTGCAGCAAACTAGATCTTCTGATGAGCCGGAGACTAAGTTCTGCTCATGCGCGAATCTCGAGTGCAAGCATAAGTGGAGGGAGTACCAGTAGATTATTCTGGTTTGATGCCAATAAGCATCAAGAGCCTCCTATGCAGTAGATGGAAATCGAGGTGAGTGGATGCTTAGAATTACAGCCAAGCAGCAACTAATGAGGGAGATAGTGGATATCCTGTCGGTACTTACCTCTGAGGCTAAACTGGTATGGGGTGAAAAAGGCCTGAGCGTATCAGTAGTTGATGGTTCCCACGTAGCGCTTCTCTCAGCAACAATTGCAGATGAGTGCTTCGAAACATACGAAGTCGAACCGGTAGAGATTGGGCTTGATCTCCAAAAAATGCGAGATCTTCTGACACTTGCAGGCCCAAGTGATCTTGTTGAGATGGACTATGACGATGCGGTTGGGGCGATAAACGTCAGAGTTGGAGAGGTCCTAATGATACTCAGAGGGATTGACACCAGTACGATGGACAATCCCAACCAACCAAATTTAGAATTCAAGTCGAAGGCAACCATTGACTCTGAGAAGCTTTCCAGGGCTTTGAGGGCTGCAAAGTTTGTTGGTGGGGAAGTAGACCTCAGTATGGACAAGAATGAGTTAGCAGTCTCTGTTACTGTTGAGGCTGGCGAGGGGGTAAATGTGAAATTCGAATCGGGCGAGTTGAGTGAGTTAACCTGTGCATCACCGACACATTCTACCTATTCCCTCCAGTATCTTGGTGAGTTGACCAAGAAGCTTGCTGGTGGCTTCACGAATGAAGTATCACTTGAGTTTGAAGAGAAATACCCCCTCAGACTTTCATGGATGAGCAACGAAGGTGGGGCTAGGTGGACTTACTTCCTAGCACCGAGAATTGTCAATGACTGACCCGTGAACTCATCAATGTCCCCCTCTCCGGACTTCTCGTGACTAGCAGGGTCTGCGTCATCATCCCCACAGTGGACAACTCCACTGAGCTTGCAGTGGCATTGGATGGGTTATCGAACCAAACATTCCAAGAAATAGATGTGGCAGTCGTTGGACCTGCCGGGGATCAAGGGAGGCAAGTGACTGAGGATAGGGGGTTCAGGTACATCGATGACAGGGGTTCTAGGAACAGAGCAGATGCCTGTAATGTAGCTATTGAAGAGACGGAATCTGAATTAGTCTTCTTCACCGATGATGATGTGATTGTCCCTCAAGACTGGGTCGAGAAATTGGAGAGGTGGTTCCAGCGTCCCGAGGTATCCGGAGTAGGTGGACCAAACTTCGCACCTGTTGATGAATCCAATATCTGGCAGAAATCAATTGATGTTGCTTTCTGCAACAAATTCCTCACCGCTGGAACGAATTATGGCAGAAGGTCGGAAGGGGCCCTCGAGGAAGTGGAGCAACTTCCTGGAGTGAACTCAGCATACAGGAGAGAGGTTTTGGAAGAAGTTGGTGGATTTGACCGAGGGGCGATAGGTGCAGAAGATGTGATGCTGGATCATCGAATCAGATTATTGGGGCATCGTCTCTGGTCAGATGGGAGTGCAACTATGTGGCATCGAAGACGAGGGGTCTCAAGAGTAAGGAAGCAGATTAGGAACTACGGACTTGTTAGGACCCTAGCGGGCAAGAGGTACCCGAGACTTTGGGGATGGAGCCATGGCTTGGTTTCTGCATTCCCTGTTCTAGTGTGTTTTTCGCTAGCTACTTTCATCTGGGGTTGTCTAAATGGAGGTCTTGCTTGGCCTTCATTCTGGGATATTTCAACCGAAACAGTTCCACTGGGGATGGAAAGGGCTTCTGTACACCAATTGCCCACTCTGGCAGTCTTGTTCAATATCATTGCATGGTCTGGAGCTATTCTAGGGCCATCTCCCAACAAAAGTCCGGTTACGATTTTTCTTTCTTCTATTGTTTCGTTAATGCTATTATGGGATTATGGGATTGGGATCAACAAAGCCAGAATAAGCATCGCAACGGGGAGTCCTAATTCGCAGATCGATGATAGAGATAGGAGTTAGCGATTCCTTCTCCTTTTCCTTCGTGAAGGAATCATGCGGTCAGACTCAATTCGCCAAGTTGGCTGTCTTGGACGCCAGAATAGCATTGTTAACATGCCGAGGAACACGCCGCCGAGAACTAGATTCAGCCAACCTTCTCTGATGTAACCTGGACTGGCGTTGAAAAATGCCCAGACAAATGAAGGCAGAATGCCGATGATGATGCAAATCAGTATTTCTTCGATAATGATCTTCGAGCGATCTCCACCAATGGGGACGAACAAGGGATTTTCTTTCCAACCAGAGTGTTCCCTCACTACCATTCTAACCCCATCTGCAACTGGTTCTCCAGTATTTCTCTTGGAGAAAACGGTGAGTGTTTCTGCTTTTCCCGACTTCCATATTCGTATCAACGTCGGACTATTGGCATCATTTACGAAAGGTCTGCCATCACAGGGCTTCCCCCAATAGTCTCGTGCAGAATCTGCCAATGACTCAGAAGAGCCGTCAATTCCCGACAAAAGGCCTCTGGAGTATGCCAACTGCCACTCGGAGTCGGAAGCAACCTCCATGCCAGAATTCCGTTCTACACTAGCTACTTCTTCGAAATCCAACGGCCTTTCCGAAATTCTAAATGAATAATCAATGTTTACCTCGTGACGTGGCCCAATTCCTCCGAAAAGAATTGAACGATCATCGGAACCGACTAGGACCGAACCGGGCTCAACAGAAACCCAGGGAATCTGGGTTTCATCCAAGATTATCCCTCTAATGAACCAAGTTCTCCAGTCTGGATTGACCACTGTGATGCGTAGACGTTATCATTCGCTAACAGATTTCTGTGCGTTCCACGCTCCACAATTGCCCCGTCGACCATTGCAACAATCTCATCGGCATTCCTAATGGTGGCTAGACGGTGTGCTACTGCTATGGTAATTCTCTTCTTTCCGCCATTTGAGCTGCCAAACAGGGACTCCTGAATGCGCTTCTCGGTCTCAGCATCAAGAGCTGCGCTGGCCTCATCGAGGATAAGTAGGTCGGGGTCCTTCAATAGTGCCCTAGCTAGGCTAATTCTAGCCCTCTGTCCGCCTGATAGCATCACTCCCCTATCACCAACCATCGTATCCAAGCCATCGGGGAGGCTGGAGACGAACTCAGTTGCGCCGGCTGCTTCTAGAGCACCGAGAATCTGATCATTGTTGGAATCCCTAGCATATGCTACATTCTCTCCGATAGTCCCAAAGAAGAGAAATGGGTCTTGTGAAACGAATCCTATTCTCTCCCTTATCGATTCTATCTGATAGTCGTTAATATCCCTGTCATTGATCATCACGCTCCCTCCTTGCGGTTCGTAGAACCTCTCAATCAGTTTCAGTATCGTACTCTTACCTGCACCAGTGTGACCCATCACTCCAAGGAACTCTCCCGAGGAGGCATTTAGGGTGATTCCGTTCAGGACATTTGTCTCCGATGTAGGATATGCGAAGGAGACATTATCGAATCTGAGAGATTCGATTGGCCCTTCCAGTGGTACTGCTCCCTCCTTATCAAAAATAGACGGTTCCAAGTCTATTATTGCGAAAACTCTCTTCGACGAAGCTTCGCCTTTCTGGAGTTGGTTTAGCAGCATTCCAAGAATGAACATCGGCATTGTCATCCTAGTGGAGATTAGGAGGAATGTTACGAACTGTCCGACAGTAATCTCCCCTGATTCCATCACCCAACCACCTGCCGAGGTCAGCAAGCCGAATGAGATTCCTGCGACAACGTAAATCCCAGGGATGAATCGATTCCGGATGAATGCGGCTTGAATGGCAGCGTCGCGATAGTCCCCACTTTGTCTTCCGATTCTATCGCTCTCAAACTCCTTAGCATTATACGCCTGTACAACGGTTACGCCAGTAAGCACGTTTTCCAGAATTGCAACAATCCCACCAGTACTCTCTCGTTGTTTCCTATACTTCCTCTGGACTCTAGTGGAGAACCAAATTACCATTGGAACAATGATTACCAATGGGGCAAACAAGATCAGAGCCAGTTTTGGAGACATCCAGAACATTATGATGAATGCGGTTGAGAATGTTATGGTGATTCGAATCATGCTAGTACTCGCGTCTGAAATGATATCCTCAAGTTGGGCCACATCTGCTGAGAGAACAGACATCAGATTACCGGTCTGTCTACTTTCAAAGTACGATGCTTCCATATTCAATAGTGAATTTGTAGCATCCATTCGAATATCGTGCTGCGCCATATATGCAGTGGATTGCCAAAGCTGATTGCTGATTCCCTGGAAAAGGGCTAGGAAAGTAAAAGAAGCCATAATCAAAAGTCCGAATCCAAGTTCTATGGAGTCGATTGGTCCTAAGTCAGGGATTGGCCCCCAATTTACTAGTCTCTCTATTCTCGAGTTGGTAAATGTCTTGGATTGATAATAATCTGCGGCCATCCCTATTGCGATGAATGGGATGAGATCGAAAGCACGGGCTCCGGCGTTTGCCAGAATTCCACCAAGTGCCCTTTTCCAATATCTAGTGACATAAGGTACAACCCTCCAAATCTTCCTACCCACTACTTGGTTGACATCTTCAAGCTCTGACATGTCCTTGCTCAGTGAAGATCCGATATCCCTATCCTCTTGCTCGCTTTCTGACACAGGCTTTCGAAAGGCAAGTGGCGTTTCAATGCTTCAGTCCTAATTTACGATTTGCCATTGCACAAGAAAGAAAGTGGTGCGCCCGCCGGGATTCGAACCCGGGACAAGAGGTTGGAAACCTCTGGTGATAACCCCTTCACTACAGGCGCTTATACTCAGCGGGCGCCTGTCATCTCTAAATCGATTCGGTTTACTGAATGACTTGAAAAGCGTGTGCCTACACGGATATTTGTGAATCTAAGACAGATGCTTGGAGTTTTTTTAGTGTTATTTTTCCTTCCAATTAACGGACCCATATTGAGGATGTTGATGGAATCCCAGGGCGTATCGCCAATTGGAGAATTGCGATTCCTAGGAATCTCAATAATTATGCTTGTGATTGGACTATTGATGATTTTTACACCGCCAATAAAGAGATTTGGCTCAGAGTCCATAGAGTGATTTTGGCCAATCTGAATGGATGTTCTGAATCAAAGATTCAACCTTGGATTCTTCCCACCCAGAGGAAAGAAGGCTGGAGACCAATTCTTGAGTCCTTTTTGGGACCGTCTTGGGACCCAGTACTGCTCCTGGCCTATTCCTATCATCTAGGAAGTCGGTCTCCATCCCCCAAGGAGCACTGGATCTACCAGCTGTTTCAGTGAGGGTTGCAATACTCCCCGTGCCGACATTGACGGTAGCTGAGAGTCCATGTGTGAATTCTGAGCTGATATTTGGAGGTGCATAGTGTCGAATTGCACGATCTAGTGGAAGACCTGCTGATCTGCATATTTGACTCAATTCTTGACAGGTGCACTCACCATTATCCTCAACGTGAAGTTGGACCGATGTATTTGCAGAAGATGCCATTGACAATATCTCGAGGAGCATTTCGTTTGCCGCCTCCCATGTCTCTTCAACGACGGGGTAGTGAGGGCGTCCCACTTCTCCGAGGCAATTAGCAGTTCCAGAATCGATGTGTTCCAATGCCAATGAGACTGCTTCCAGATGAAGTTCTGTAGATTTCTTGAGACCCAATTCTGCAATCTGATTCTCCCAAGAGACTGGGTGTGGTCCGAGAACTAAACCCACCTCTAAGTCGAATTTTCTACGAATTTCCTCTGCCATTGAGATTGTTTCCGAGTAGGCTTCCCTGTATCCTTGGGAATCAGAGGGCAAGGACTTGGAGAATGCTGGTTTGTGTACCAGCATAATGGCTGTTCCTCCTGATTTTGAGAAATCAGAAACTGCATCCAGGAATCTATTGGCCCTATCCAAATGCATATGTTGGTCGAAGATGGGCCCAGTCCACTTCCCATCGGTCAGCATTTTCTCACGCCAAGGCGCCTTCTTCGGACAATTCTGATACCCAGTGCGAGATTGCCATTTCAGCAACCTTTCGAGATGACTGCCCCATCACAATGCCCCTGCCATTGTTGAAAAGTAGTATTGTGCAGTTGTGCCTCTTTGCGACGATCCGAAGTGCATCTAACCTCAAATCGTAATCTGCATCCTTGAATCTCTCGGCTGCCAAGCCAATCAATACAGCCCTACCAACTGAGAAGCTGGCAAGCACTTCACCTCTTTCTATCACAAGGCCACTTTCGGAGATGCCGATTCTTAGTAGAGTCTCCTCGGCAATTAACGAAGCTGCCTCTGGATTGGAGATGCCGTGAATCAACAATGACCCGTCGATGTCTACAACAATTAGGGCCCTAGGTTCCTCGTGTTCAATTACTCCAAATTCGCCGTTGCTCCTAGCTCCTGCGAATTTCACAGCGTCGGCTAGATTGACTGGTTCGGAGGGAATGACTCGAAAAGATTGGGTCTCGATTTCGATTTCGACACCGCTCATCGCTCCATCTCCAGTGACTCGACAGACTCACAGGCAATTAGGCTATTCTCTAATGAGGGCACATGAGCCTGTTGAACTGGGACTAGTAGAGTTGGTCCGCCTTCATCCCAGTCACCACCACTATCTCTGAGGTTGGATAAGGCCCCTCTAATCCTTGAGGAGAATCTCGAATCTCTCTCAAAGATGAGTTCCGTAGTCAGGCACATCGACTCTTCGGTCCACCAAGCAGCGCATACAGTCGATGCCGCTCCAAGATCTGGGCTTGCTAGTATTGAATGAGAGACCTTTTCTATGGCTTCCTTTCTAATCCTTGACCATCTCCTTGATCTCCCGAGTGTGGCTAGTAGGTTTCGGAATCTGACCTGTTCATCTGCCCATCTTGATTGCCAATCAGCCCATTCTGGATCATCGATTCCTGGTTCGATTGCATAAATTGGCATACCTCCTCTTGAGTTTTCAGCGTGTCTCAGAAGTCTAATCCTCTCCGGATCGGGTATAGATGGGCCCTCTAGATCTAGCTCCGAGAGATCTCTGACAAGCATTCCCAGGGTGGTTCCCGATGCTAATGCCGACTCCATGTGGATGCCTGGGCTGGATTTATCCTGCTCCTCCTCCTCCTTCAGAGAAACCAGCTCATCGGCCGATGACAGGAGCGCTAGCCCATCCCAAACTCTCGGACGCATCTTTGCAGGCATCCGAACGCATGGTAGGTATGGCCAGAGCAAAACTGAACCACCATTTGGATCATCAAAGACTGAGGATTCCCACCTAAGTTCGGGCACACCCATGTTTCTCCGAGGTGGTCGCTCGATTGAAGTAAGCGGTAAACCCCCATTTTTTGCGTTCTGAAACTGAAGTATTCAAGGAGTGTGGCTCGCTGAGAACGATTGATGAAGATTGACGGGCCATACTCAGAAGAACCTGTGGTAGTACTGGACGAAGTTTTTCCCGGCCACACAAATGCGCTGAATACCCTGTTCGGTGGTAGGCTAATGGCCATCATGGATACTGCTGCTGGAATGGTTGCCTCAAAGTTCGCACACAGGGTTTTCGTGACGGTCTCCGTAGATGCTCTGAAGTTCAGGAGGCCAGCCTTCCAAGGAGACATAATTCGGACGACATCTAGGATAGTTTGGACGTCTCCGAGAACTGTGGGCGTCCATGTTACTTCCTGTAGGCTTTCTCGTTCGGAATGGGTTGGAGAAGAAATCTGTTCTGGTTTCTTCTTCATGGTTGCGATAGACGAGACTATGAAGCCTGTTCAGATTCCACAATTCGAACCAAAAACAGATGATGAAAAGGAAATGTGGAGTTTGGCAAATGAAGCAAGGAACGCCATGCGTTGACTGAAAACGGCAAAAAAGGAAACGTGCCTAAGTATTGGGATTTCAATAGGCAAGCCCCCATGAACTTATACCTTGGATAATCCGCTCGGCGTATCGGATGGGATTAGCCGGGCCTAATGGCCCGACTAAGAAGAGGCATGCCGAGTTGATCGGCGGTCTCTACTTAGTCGGCGCGAGGGGAAAGTTTTGTGCCGTAATTACGGAGCGTCAGCTAACCATAGAAAGATTCGATGGAAAGGGAGTTAGACTCGACTTAGCCGCAATTGAAAGAATGAGGCACCTCAAGATTCCGATGCTTCCCTCCGGAACCGTCCTCCTGGGGATAATTTCGATCTACCTGGGAGTAACAACCATTTTCTCACCGATGAATTGGTTAGCGATTGGATTGGGTGCATCCATAATTATCTCGAACATTGTGTCTCGTTATTCTATACTGGCCATTGAAACTGGCCCTGGTGACAGACACTTAGTCTCAGGAAGTGAGTCAAATCTACTGAAACTATGTCTTATTGTTGACAGAGTAAGACATGGTAGCGATATGCAAGAGGCAGTATTGGGCCTAGAAAATCTAGATTCGGATGTTCCGACTTTCCCCACACTAAGAGATGTTACTGGGCAGTTTGAGAAATCACCAGTTGCTGAATTGCCAATGACCGCGGAGACAAATGGGATAGATTCTGATGAGGGTCACAATTCTATTTTCGGATTTGGGGTCGATTCTGATTCAGAAATATTTGGAAGACAAATACTGCCAGAGATGCCAGGATCCCCATTTAATGATGCTCCGGAAGTGATCTCTAATGATTCCAATCCACTCAAACAGAATGCCTACGAGAGAGCTTGGGGGGTGCAAGAGTCACCAAACTGGTACAAGGAGAAGGAGGCCGATTCGAGGAGAGGGAGTAGGATTGATTCTGCTTTCTCTGATGCTGCAGAGAATCTCGATATGTTTTCCCCGGGAGGGGTTTTCGACACGGGGGCGTCCTCAGAATCTTCTAATTCCAATGACATGGGTCTTTTCGATTTTGATTCCGAAGCCCTTGTTTCAGAACCAAACGAGGTGCCCCATTCCAGTTCTCAGATGATAAAGCGGGCCCATCAGGAATTTGGTGCCCCTTCTGAACCGTTCCCGAGAACGTTGCTTCCACCTCCAACTGAGGAAGCGGTGAGGGAAGAGTGCAAAGCAGGAGTAGTGAGGGAAGCAAAGGCCAGACAAGAGTTGCGGACGCAGAGTTTGAATGGTCCAAGGTCAATACGAGCTGCTAATTTGGATGACTACCCGGCTTTGAAGGGGTTAGCCTCCACTATGTCGAGTAGCAGCCAGGCTGGAGCGAAGTCGAGGGGTGCAATATCGGGTGGCTGGCTATCTCGCCTCCTGAGGCCCGGGGGCAATATTAGAAGTACAGAGGCGAAAGACGCAGTGCCTATCAATGACATTGAAACTGAGAGGTTCCAAACTACCCAACATATGAGATTGAGGAGCGATCAAGATCACCAAGCCGATATCGCATCTCGTGTTCGTGCAATGAGAAAGGCCAACCACCCTTCAACTGCTAGAGATAAGCTCGATTTAATTGTGAAGAAGGTATCTGGAGAAGTAGAAGAGGTGGCACTTCTGCCAGATGGGTCGACCGACTCATTGAGATTCGGTCAACTAAAACCGACCTCTTCTAGTGAAGACCCCCACCCCCTTCCCGGACTAAGACGACTAGGATAATCACAGGCCGACTATTCTCCGGAAGCTGTCCATCCTCGCATGATAGAGCCCCCTTTCGAGTCCTTGGAGTTTGTTAGTACCCAGTCCTTGAATTGTAAACGAAGAAGTTACCGTAGCATGGACCATTGCGTCCCTCATCGATTCAATATCATTCAATACGCCCTTCCTCTGAGACATGTTGGCCAATAGTGCTCCTGCGAAGGAGTCTCCGCATCCGGTTGGATCAACCACTTCGGAGATTGGATAAGAGGGTAGGGAAATAATCCCACATGGAAGATGGGCAAACACTCCAGAAGATCCCCTCTTGATCACCAGACCACTAGGTCCACGACCTGCTGATTCACCCCCATGGAGGCAAGAACCGGACAATATTGGACCTATAGCTTTCATGAAGAAATCCTCACCGGATATTGCACATACCTCTTCTTCATTGAGTATTGCCAAGTCTGCCTTTCTAAGTGCAGTTGAGAGAGACTCAAACTCAGTCTCAATCCACAACATGAAGGTGTCAATAGCTGTAATCTCCGAACTAGGGCACTGATCGAGAACGAGGACCTGTGATGCTGGATGGGTATTGGCGCAGAAGAGAACATTGGGGGATCTCCATGACTCGGGGATTTGAGGGGAGAAGTCCCCCAGAACATTGACCTCAGTTGAAATTGTCTCCACGTTCTCCATCGTTCCCGAATATCTTCCTGACCATCGAAACGTCTTTCCGGGTAGTTTCTCCACTCCAGAGAGGTCTATCCCCAGATCTGCTAACTTGGATTGATGAGAATCTGAGAAATCATTGCCGATTGGCGCCACTAGGCCGACTCTTCTGACTCCCTCTGGAGTCTCTGGGAGGTGGAATGAGGATGAGACGCCGGCGTGTACTGCAGAGCCGCCGAGGATATCCGAACCCGTGGCAATTGGAGTTTCGATGTCATCATAACCAATACTACCTACGATCACCAATTCCAACTAATCACCAGCCAGTAAATCTGCATGTAAATCTAGATAGTCGGTGTTAATCTTCTTTTCTAAGAAGTCTGATTCCTGTAAAATGGCCCTGTGTAGAGGGATCAGTGTGTCCACGCCCAGAAGTATGGTTTCTTCTAGGGCAGAGTCTAGTCTTGATATTGCCTGGTTTCTGGTTGGAGCCCATGAGATTACTTTGGCAAGTAGAGAGTCGAACGCTTCGGGCATTACATAACCCGAGAATCCATGAGAGTCGACTCTGATCCCTGGTCCCCCGGGCCAGTGGCATTCCCACAATTTTCCTGGAGAAGGCTCGAGAGTTACTGGATTCTCTGCATTTATCCGAGCCTGGATTGCGTGACCATTCCAGATTATTTCTTCCTGTTTTATTGGCAATTCAATCCCAGAAGAAACGATTATTCCCAGAGAAACAAGATCGATGCCTGTTAACATCTCAGTTACTGTATGTTCCACTTGAACCCTAGGGTTCACCTCCATGAAGTAGAACTCCCCCTCAGAATTTCTCAGGAACTCAAACGTCGCAAGGCCTCTGTAACCGATTGCTTCGGCTCCTGCCACGACCTTGGCACCGATGTCCTCTCTTTCTTTCTCGCTTAACCATGGACCTTCTTCCAATATCTTCTGATGTCTCCTCTGAATGGAACAGAATCTTTCACCGAGATGGATGGCTTTCGAACCATCCCCTACTACCTGGAATTCGATATGTTCTGCTGTGCTGACGTATTCCTCAATGAAGACTCTGCTGTCTCCAAAGGCTGATTCGGCACGTCCTTGGCATAGCCTCAGAGCAGATTCGAAATCTGATTCTTCATTGACCACCTGCATGCCTATTCCCCCCCCTCCAGAGGCTGCCTTGATCATGAGTGGGAAGCCTATCTCTGAGGCAAGTGATAGTGCCTCCTTGGAATCAGAAATTGGTTCATTGGTGCCCTTTGCCACTGGTATTCCAGCCTTTGACATAGCTTCCCTGGCTGCTATCTTGTCCCCCAGAAGCCTAAGAGAGTCCGGCGAAGGACCAATGAAGGTTATTCCTTCTTCAGCGAGACGCTCTGCAAAGGTCGCGTTCTCAGAAAGAAAACCATATCCCGGATGAACCGCGTCTGCACCGACCTCTTTTGCGGCAGAGATAATAGCCTCAATATCAAGATACGACGCTAGTGGATCTTCCCGGGAGATAAAGAATCCCTCATCAGCAAGCCTAACTGGGAGAGACATCCTATCCTCGCGGCCATGAATGACGACTGATTCGATTCCCAGCTCCCTCAATGACCTAACTATTCGAAGAGCAATTTCACCTCGGTTCGAGACTAGTACTCGACGGAACACATTACTATGCTAGGTGCACCTTCGTTTGAGTGAATCGGCTTCTCAATATACGTCTCGCAGATATCTCTTCTCGGATTTCATCAAACCGCTCTCAACGAAATCCTTAGCCTCTTCAGGAGACATCCCCCCATATTCTGAACAGATATTAATTAGAGTGGAGTGGACATCTTTGGCCATGTACTGTTTATCGCCACAAACGTAGAAATATGTCCCACCTTCAATCCAATTCCATATTTCTTCGCCATTCTTCTTCATCAAATGCTGAACGTAAACCTTCTCAGATCCTTGGCGTGACCAAGCCAAGTCGTGTTTCGAAATTACTCCTTTTTCTTTCCAGACATCCATCTCATCGCGATAGAGGTATTCGCCTTCCTCTGTCCAGTCTCCGAAGAAGAGCCAGTTCCTACCCGAATCCTTGTTTATCTCTCTCTGCTGAAGGAAAGCTCTGAATGGAGCAATTCCAGTTCCTGGGCCAATCATAATCGCATCCTTGCTACCATCCTCTGGGAGTACAAATGACCGTGTTGGAGACATGTAAACTCCAATCTGTGTTTTGTCGATCTCGCATCTATCGGCCATGAATCCAGTGCAAAGGCCGGTCCTATCCCTACCATGGTGGTTATACCTGACTATTGCCACGGTCAGATGGACTGTTCCCTTCTCAAAATCGGGGCTGCTAGCAATCGAATACAGCCGTGGTTTCAGCCTATCCATCCCTTCCAACAATTGCTGCGGAGTAAAGCCAAAACCAATGAAATCGCCCAATGCGTCGACATAATCCCTAGACCAAATGTAATCTTCCATTGCATCATTATTTGAGATTAGTTCCTGCAATAGTATCGCAGAATTATCTCCGACTTCTCCCATTTCCACATATCCCTCTGGTATGTCTTGTTCACTACTGGCTTCCCAGTCAAGAATCATCGTCCCATTGAGGGAGGAGATACGCTTCCTTGAGGTGATTCTCATCTCCAATTTGGCAGGAGGATCGCCTTTTCTTTCTGCGATGCCCTTTAGCCACTTCTTTGAAACTCGGTGAGTCTCGTATCTATCTGTCAATGCCTCCCTTAGTGGACATTGGCCCAGGTTTGTTTCTACTTCTTCCTCCCCTGTGAATCCACAAATCTGCAACATCTGCTCAACTACCTCGGGAGGACACTTTGGAACTACTCCTAATGCATCTCCTGCTTTGTACTCCAATCCAGAATCTCCCAGATTGAATACGATATGCCGGGTTTCCTTCTTCGAGGACTCGCCATTTAGGACATAATTTTCTGAAATGTTTGTGAAATAAGGGTTCTTAGCGGACCACTCAGATTTAGTCGACTTGCCTGTCATCCATATCCCCGATATTTCCGACTTAACTAGGATATATGAACAAATGCGTATAGTAATGACGACACCGCAACAAACGATGGGGTCAAGTCAGAAGACGCATGTCGGAACATGTGGCGCGCATAGACTTCCTCGGCACTGGGAATGCTTTCTCCCCTCCCGGAAGAATGCATGCTTTGGCGCTTATTGATGATCGGATCCTAATTGATACTCCTCCGACCGTTGTCACTCAACTAAGAAGAGCAGGTGTATCTCCTGGACAATTGCAGCATATTCTTTTCACACATTGGCACGGAGATCATTCCTTCGGATTCCCATTCTTACTTCTAGATAGGAAATTTCTCTCGGATCCCAAGGGAGAGGAGAATTTGGAAGTTCATCTTCGTCCGAGGGGGAGAAAGTATCTGTCGACACTCTGTGAGATGGGGTTCCCGGGAAGCCTTGATGATTCTCTTGAAGGAAGAGTAGATTGGAATGAAGAGGAGTCAGCAATTATTGGGGGCTCAGGATGGAAGTATGACAGGTTTCCAGTACATCACACTCCCGAGACAGACCCTCATGGATATGAATTGGAACATGAAAGTGGTTTTCGCCTTCTCCACTGTGGTGATTCTGGTCCGTGTCCGGAGATTGAAAGTCGGGCTGATAAGGTTGATGTGGTAATTTTGGAGATGGGGGTGCCAGACATTGGTGACTTTCCCCATCATCACCGGCCTTCGGATGTAGTCTCATTCAATGAAAGGTTTCCAGAAGCGAAGGTTCTGGTTACCCACAACTATGCAAAGTCCCCCAATAGTAAGTCTGGTTTCGAAATTCCAGAATTGCCTATTGATATCGTCCAATTGAATGACGGGGATAGTATAGAAATAGATGATTCTGGAAATTTTACTGTTAATAATTGAGAGAATAAGTTTTCCATTATATATATCTGAATTGATATCGGAACTGCCAAATCTGATTTTGGGCAAACTATTGCAGATCCTGATGCTTAGCTCGGGGAGATAAAATTGAAATGTCGTGTTTACTTGTTGGAAAACAAAATTTCTCTTCTACCGATGTGGAAAATACACTGGTAATAATTAAAGAAAAAGACGATACTGAATTATATCTCATTACATATCTGATGTAAAAAATGACTAAGGAGAGAATTGTATAATATTGTTATCAAAACATGATTATTATTTGACGGAGCGAGTCACTCTTATTACCACAAACATAGTCGCTGTGGAAACCTCACGAGAAGCAATCAACCCAATGGGGGGGTAGAATGCAATTTCGTAATGGTTTTACCGAAGTGAAAAAAAATGAGGGGAAATATTTTCGAAGAGATTCTCGGTCAGGATAGTCTGTTTGTCGACAGAAAGGCCTTTGATCACGCATTCGAACCGGCTCGCCTCCCCCACAGGGAACATGAAGTGGATTCTCTAGTTCGAAATCTTGTTGACGCGTTAAATGGCCATATCCCATCGAATATGCTCCTCTATGGGGTTCCTGGGTCGGGTAAAACCGTGGTAACAAGATTCGTCCTAAGTCAACTAAGGGAAAAAGGACTGGAGATGGGTCAGACCGTAAAGACCTACGAAATCAATTGCAGGAATGTTGACACAAAATATAGAGTTGTTCAAACTATTGCAACTCAATTAGCACAGAGAGGAGATGTTCCGGTACCATTCACTGGATGGCCTACGGACCGTGTCCTGGAGACTGTCGTTTCAAGGATGAGCAGGGTCGGAGGGGTGCACATTATCGTGCTTGATGAAGTTGACAATCTAGTCGATAAAGGCGGGGATGATCTTCTTTATGCACTTACTAGCCTGAACACATTGCTAGGGAATGGGAGGTGCTCCATTATCGGCATCAGTAACGATCTGCACTTTACTCAGCACTTAGATCCACGTGTGAGCTCGAGGCTGAGTCAGGAGGATATTGTCTTCCACCCATATGTGGCAACTGAAATTCAGAACATTTTGAATGAGAGGGCATCGATGGGAATCAAAGAAGGGGTTCTCGATGATGGAGTTATCAGGCTTTGTTCTGCTCTAGCCGCCCAAGAACATGGGGATGCGAGGAGGGCTTTGGATCTTCTAAGAATCTCTGTCCAAAAGGCAGAGCAAAGGGCACAAGGGAATGTGGATACCAAGCATGTTAGATTGGCACAAAGCCAGTTAGAATATGATCAGGTTACCCCAGTAATCAAGACTCTCCCCCTTCATCAAAAGTTAGTTCTTTTCTCGATTTGTCTAAATGAAGAAAACGGGTTGAGGAATATTTCCACAGGCGAGGTGTACAGAACATATTCTGAAGCCTGCTCGAAGATTGGGACCGAGCCACTGACCACAAGAAGGGTTTCTTCATTACTTAACGAGCTTGACACAATGGGTCTGATTATGGCTAGGAATGTTAGCAAGGGAAGGGGAGGAAGGAGCAAGCAGGTTAACTCAGCGATCCCAAAAGCAATTGATGCGATTAGTCTGATGAGTGAGAGTGAACCAATGGTAAATGAGGCGTCGATGGCCAAGTACAATCTTCAGGGCCACCTCTAGGTTTTGTCCCGGCAACGGTTAAACCGAGGCTTCAGTACGGCGGCTCGATGTCAGAGGCTGACCGAGAATGGATGGGATCTCTGATGAGGCCTAGTAGCACCCTATCGGCTGGATCATTTATTGTTGGAGTTTGGATGGCTTTTCTTACGGTAGTGAATATTGCATTTGGTGCCTATTCAAGTGGCAGAAGGGTGAATTGGATTGATTTCATAACCAATGGCGATGAGACCAATTCAGTACATGAGATTGCATTGTCGTTTCCGGATGATATTCTATTCGTTATACTGAGTTCTTTACTCATTGCTGCTGGGGTAATGGGAATGGGTTCAGCCAGAGAGGATGGTTTTCGTGGTTGGTTCACCGGGTTGCCTCGGGATAGGGTTTTTACTAGTCTTTTTTCCACCAAGGATGGTCTTGGAAGAACCTTCTCTAGTTGGATGATTGTTTCAGGGGCTGCTTATTACTTGGTATGGAGTACATTGGAATCAACATGGGTTGATCCAGGAGTTTACTCAGTTATGATTTCCTTTGTGATGGTCGGGGTCGGTCTGAATTGGGTCCAGGATGCTAAGTTAGATAATTAATCGACTTCGAAATCCAATAACAGATTTCTACATCTATCCTTGGATTCCTCGTCGCACCACCTAACTACAACGCCCTTGCCGGGTTGGCCGTAGACTACTGCTGAACCAATGGGGGCCAGAGGGTGCAAAAGCAATGGTGCAAGATCTTCTTCACCTGTGACAATGATGAGGCTGCTATCACCATTTTCTAGCCATGAAGATACTGATTCCCTACAAGCCTCAAGAAGTGAGTTTGACAACGATCCTGCTGGACTATTGCACTCAATGATGTTATCATAAAGGTCTTGATTAATCTCGCTACTACTGGCCCAGTGAGAACGCTTGGTTTGGCCATCAATAAATGCCAGATCGGCAGTCCTACCTGCCCTCTGGAAGCCGAGAACAGTTACATCTCCAACTGCAATTAACAGACCATTGAAATCTGGAGTTTCCAAGATGTAGGAGAGTGCTTCTTTTATCGCAATTGAAGTATCTTCTTCGGGCCCCTCAATTAGTTTCCCAAAGGGTTGCTTTAGTTCTGATTCTACTCGAGGAGTAATCCTTGCATCAGAATCAGTTATTTTTCGAGGGACCCATGGTTTTCCTTCCCTGTCCATCGAACCTGCCCTAATTTGGGAACTCGAGATTGTTTTTCCGTTCCAGGAAAAAACGCTTTCCGCGAGGATCAGATCCAATGGCTCAAGATTACTTTCCCGCCTCTGTGAGTTTATTTCTAGGCAACTAGACATTGTCTCATTAGAGCAAATTATTGCGGTGGCATGGCTAGTTTCGAGTGCTGGACCGAATTTATCACTAAGTAAGTGAATAGAAATCCTGGAAGAGTGTTCAGACGTGGCGCTTTCCAAATCGGACTTTCTTTCATCCCATTTCTTAATTCGGTTATCCTTTGATTGGGCTATCTCATCGTTTGTCATCCATACCTGAATCTTCTCACAATGAGAAAGACCGGTTTCGATAAGTGACATGTGTCCTGAATGAAATCTATCGAAGGTTCCGCCAATTAGTCCGATTCCGTGCATCGTCTTCCTACCTATTGGGGCCGTTCTATCTTAGTGTGCCCCGGGGCGTAACGGCCACCTTCACTGCTTTGCTCAGGCGCCTGACCCACCCCGGGACGTCTGTCGAACTGCGGGGTAGTCCCTTGATTCATTCTATTCCGTCCTCAGGGGACCTACGCAATCCGGCCACCCGATTTGCGCCAACGATCATTCTCTCGGAAGAGTCTCGATGGTCTTCGACGGATGGTCACCCAATCAGTGGTACCGTGTTTCATCCTCTACCTCCGGCGTGGGGGTTTCGTCCACACGGTGTTGCCTGTTGGGCAATACTCCGCAGGTAGATTCGCTCAAGAACCCAACGGTTTGGAAAAATCATCTATTTCTGCTAGTCCTGAATGGAAACCGGACTTGCCCAAGATTAGTCTCTGTGAGATATTGACATCTCCATCCATCATCATCTTCATTGTGAAATCTGGCCATTTATCTTCGGGCTGAGCCAACCATCCAGAGAATTTGTGAGATCGCCCGGACAAAGGTGTTCTATTGGCTATTGCAGATTCCATGGCATTGAGTAAATCCCAAAGATGATTGAAAGAGATGGAATCGTGGATCTCGGGGAGTTTTCGTATGAATGACTGCAGGTGTGACAATAATCCAACATCGCACCCCTTATGTCTTATCGAGGAGAGACCGGGGGCCTCGGAAATCTCACCTATTGGACGGAGAACTGCTGAACACCATGGGATTTCTAATTCTAGGTAATCCCCAGCTTCATGACTATTCAAAATCATGATTAGGAATTCTGAGGAGAATGGGGCCCACCACGAATTGGGGAGATCACGGATAAATAGAGCAATATCATCTAGATTATTTTCTCTTTTTCCTGAAGAAAGGTCGTAGAGCCTTGACCACGTGTTTAGATGATGCCCCTCGGGGAGTTCTGAACCGACATCTCTGATTCTAAGCATGATTCTGTTGAGGTCTTCTTGAGATTTTTTTTCGACCCCATATAACCACTTGAGGCCGGTGAGAGCTCCGAGAGATTCGTGAGGAGGATGAGAAAGCCAAGCCTCGACGGCCCAACCAAGAATATCCGAATAAGCCTCTCTAGGGAGCCAAGCTGAGTTCTGGATAAAGTGCGAAGCAAGCCATGCTGCCCCACTATTTGCATGGTTTGGATCAATCGCTGGCCAGGATCTGAGAAGATTGTCCGGATCCGCCCTAAGTTTTGATGTGATAGTCTCAGAGAAAACCTGCTTTACTGATTCTGGGGCTTGGTCTGCAAGTTCAGAAATTCTCTCTATTGGCAGATAATCCAGATCTAAGAGTGCCATCCACTCTGATTCTAATCTTGATGAGACGCGCTGCCATCTTTGCCATCTGGTTTCTCTGGGGGATGCGATCCATGCTGCAAGTGGATATCTCGCCTCCATTTGGTTTGCCCATTCTTCATCCCCATGGGGAAATTGGGATAATGCCGACCTAACTATCGATTCAGAAGAAGGGTCGATTACATGTTCAAATTCTTCATTTGATGAGGAGATGTCCAATATTTCCCAAGGAGAGATTGTTTTACTCGCATCCTCTTCGGGATAATCTATTGTTGATTCCCCCTGCTCTATCATTCTGACTGGAATCGTTGCTCCCGAGCTTGTTTGGTAACTCAACCAAGGCAGAGTCCTAATTGGATCGATCTTCAGGATATCGAAAGAAGAAAAGTGATTGGAAGTCTTTTCCATTATAACCAATCTTAGATTTGAATCTGATGCTATTTTAGACAACATTGAATCAGGCATTTGATGCTGAAGTTCAACTACCAGGGGTTTGTCATTCCTACCTATAGACCATCTAATTAGGGACTCTGTTACAGACTTTCCAAGCCCCCTCAAATCAATGGATCTGATTATTGACTCGTCGCTGGAGAAATTTCTATCCCCCCATTCCTTTCGGAATTTCCTAAGTGTCGATTCCTCAACCTTAGTTCTCCTGGAGGTGGAAATTCTATCCTTGAGGGATATCAACCTCCTATTCCTCTCTGTTTCTGTCAATCTTGGGTGAGCAATCTCGATCCAATAATCCAGAGCCCCTATTGGATACTCGCCCCCCTCCATATCCAAACCGCTCAAATCTGCGAGTAAGAGAGAATTTACCCTAGCTGATCTAAGAAGAACAGACCTTGGAAGTCTCTCCTTAATTATGGCAGCAACTGGCTGGGAAGGCCTGATATCGGGAGATTTTCTGTGTGGCGAACCTAGAATCCAGTCCCCTCTGTGGTAGGTACGCTCATCCAGTGGTGCGCGTTGGATTTGATGAGGTTGGGTGAACCAATCTCCTGGGGAAATGATTGGAGTAGTGTTTTTCTCGAGTAATTTAGCCCTAACCACTCCGATAATTGGGGGTTTCTCTGAATAGGCGTCAATACTTCCCGGCCCTGCTAATTCTGGCGGAGAATCTAGGACCTCCATTTTTCTAAAATCAAACCACCTGGGTGAGCGTTCAGAGAGAACGGCCCAATTCCATGACACCCCTTGATTTCTGGTGGACATTTCGTTATCTAGCGAAGGTTTCTGGATGCGGTTTGGAATCTGCACCATTGTTTCCCTTGGAGTACTCAAAAAACACAGAGTTAGATTTTCTTCATCCCTGGTAAGAACACAGCAGCTATCCCTATCTACGGGTAGATCTTGTAATTCCAATATTTTCGACCACTCGTCATCCTCCAGAATACCCCACCCACTCTCGGTTAGCCTAATTCTAGCCCCTCTAGAACCAGGGGGAAGGTCACTGGTTGCTAAGCCATCATCCCTCATCCTCTTTACTTCAGCAGAAACGTGAGGCATCCTTAGATTAGACCTGAGGGAAAGCTCGGATACGGTCGCTTCGCCCTGAGCGAGAATCGAGAGCAGCCTTCTTCGATGTTTACTTCTAATTTTTCTTGGGGTTTTTTTCCGATCGACGGAGGAAGTATCTGACATCAAAAAACACCTACAGAATGGGACTATCTGTAAGATAGTAATAAATTATTTGTTTTTGTTACATTTAGTTATATGTTTCCAGTGGAAATTTCCCTATCCTCGATGATACGCAAAAGTAATTCAGAAAAAGTTGGAATAAATATGTCATTATTTGTAACCAAAGAGCGGAAATACATACAGAAGCATTATATTACCCTCCGCCATCCTGTAAAAAGTGGACAATGTGGGGGTCCAGAAAAGAGTAGAGTGAAATTATGAGGACTACGAGACTAAGGCAAAAGATCAAAAAATTCCTGGACGAAAGAGGGGAAGCGAACACCACGGAAATTCTGGAGCATGTGAACTCAACGATGAGGCATGGAACAACACCGCAGCAGCTTGGAAATGTACTCTCCAAAGACAAGGACATCCTCAAGGTGGCTACCACAAAGAGAGGTGGAGCACTTTCGGGGAGATACGAAATCTGTGTCTGGCAGGTTCGACCCGGGGCATTAGAAGAAAAGTCCTGATCAACCTTCTAGGTCTTCATTCCAATCGCCACTTCTAGCTAGACTGTTCATTTTTGCTCTGTGTAAAAACGCCGAGCAGCTGGAGATATCTGAGTCTTCGACGTTCTCCGACCACTTCCTCAAAGCATCTGCTTGGAGAGCCCTGCCGTATGAGTAAGATAGCTGCCAAGGATGTTCGACTCCCATTTTGTTCATTAGATTGAGATGTGCTGTTGCGTCTTCATCGGACTGCCCCCCGGAAAGGAAAACTATTCCTGGCAAATCATGTGGAACATTTTTTGTTAGGCATTCGACAGTCATCCTAGCAACTTCCTCTCTGGAAATCTGATCTTCGCAATCCTTCCCAGCAATGATCATGTTTGGCTTCAATAGTGCTCCTGGAATGTGAACCCCCTGTTCCTCACACTCTGTGAAAGTAGCGGCGAGTATCGAAGATGTGACATCGAAGCACACACTAGCATCATGGTCACCGTCCATGAGAACTTCTGGCTCGATTATTGGAACTAGTCCCTGCTCTTGGCAAATTGCAGAATATCTAGCTAAAGCATGTGCGTTTGTGTAGAGGCATGCTGAGCTTGGAATCCCATCACCAATCCTGATTACTGCCCGCCATTTTGCGAATCTTGCACCCATGGCAAAATATTCTGTGCACCTTTCTCTAAGCCCATCAAGGCCCTCGGTGATCTTCTCACCTTCGTGATTGGCAAGTTCTTTTGCACCGGTATCGACTTTAATCCCTGGAAGAATTCCTCTTTCTGAGAGTTCTTGGGTAATTGGTTTCCCATTGTCCATAGATTGGCGGATTGTTTCATCGAATAGTATCACTCCACTTATTGCGGATTCATATCCCTCTGTAGAGAATAGATTGGCGCGATAAGCTCGTCTGGCCTCGGAAGAGGGTTTGATTCCAACCGCCTCAAGACGGTTTGACATGGTCCCATTGCTCTCATCTGCAGCCAGTATCCCTCGACCCGGGGATACCAATTCTCTCGCATTTTTCTCCAATAATTGCTTGTCCATCCGTTTCCCCGGCTGTGTGGAAAACGTTCTGAGAAAAGAAACCATCGTCATCGAGGATATTTTCCTAGATTGGAATTTCAGACTAAACAATTGTTGAAGAAATGTAGTGATTTTTGGAAAGGACGTCGATTACCTCCGAAGATACTCTGTGACTGCCATCTCCGATATCTTCCACTCCCTTTGTCCTTCCATCACAAACACCGGTTCCAATGAAAACTGAATCGTCAGAGGAGCATAAATCATCTCGAGCCCATATTCTCTCAATATCCCCGTCGATCATGTTCTCTGCTCTATCTCTATGGCCTTCATTCTTGAAAACTAAACGGCCTTCGAATGAAGACTCCAGCCCCCTCAATGCAGTGGCAGTAATCACCCCTTCTGGAGCGGCGCCGATTCCCATTAGCATGTCTATTTCCGAATTTGGATCTGCAGCATTTAGCGCTGCAGCAATGTCGCCGTCCCCAATTAATATTGGATTAATTCCAAGACGCTTCAAGTCCCCAATTAGTTCATCGTGCCTGGGTCTATCCATTACTACAACTTTCATCTCATCGGGTCTCTTTCCTAGTGCGTTTGAGGCCCCCTCAATGTTGTAATCGACATCCGCTTCCAGACTAGTTACTCCTGAGATTTCTGCTGGTCCTGCAATCTTATCCATATAGCAGTCAGGGGCATGGAGAAGCGTTCCTCTAGGCCCTGCAGCAAGAACGGCCATCGCATTTGGAAGGTCATATGCTACATGATTTGTGCATTCGAGAGGGTCCACTGCAATGTCGATGGATGGGGCACTTGGATCGCCCTGCTTCGAGCCTAGAGGCTCCCCGATCCAAAGCATGGGGGCATCGTCGCGCTCCCCCTCCCCGATTGCAACCCTCCCATCAAATGGTACCGAATCGAAGACTTCCCGCATTGCTTCCACCGCTGCTCCATCAGCAGCCTTCCCATCGCCCATTCCCTTCCATTTTGAGGCGGCAATCGCTGCTGCTTCAGTAGCCTTCAGAAATTCCGGAATCAAATCAGCGGTTGGCATGCCCGTGTGAAGGGGTTCGGGAAATCAACCCTGTGGGTGTGACTTCTTCTTTCGCAGTACCCTAATGCCCTCAATTGAAAGAGTTGGATACTGGCCATCTTCATCCTTCTCAATGGGTTTCAGCATATCCCATGCACAAAGTAATCCAGCACTAACCCCACAGAGAGCCTCCATTTCAACTCCCGTTGTCCAATGCGTCCGAACAGTCACTGTGCAATGCAGTTCCCCCTCAAGAACCCCCCATTCAACATTGCAACCCTCGATTGGAATCGGGTGGCAATGGGGAAGTGTACGAGGCGTCTCCTTGACAGCTTGAATTGCAGATATTGTAGATGCTCCGCGAACGTCGCCCTTGGGGGAATTTCCAGTGATCACAGAGTCGATGGCCTCCTTCGAGAGGCGAATGAAACCAGTAGCCGTGGCTTCTCTCTCTAGAATCGGCTTTGATCCAACATCCACTATCCCCACTATGTCACCTCTGCCGTTATACGTAGCTCGGATGAGGCAATCCCTATTCAGAGGCTCGGAAAGAGGATGTTGGAGTTTTTACCCGATCAACCCAGACCTGCCTTCCAAAATTCCCCGTCCTCTCTAATCTCCTTCTTCCAAAGTGGGGCTTGCTTCTTCAATTCAGAAATTAACCAGGAGCATGCAGAGAAACCCTCCTCCCTGTGAGCGGAGCCCACATGGATGCAGACAATGTCCTCACTGGGTTCAACTGAACCAATTCGATGAGCAATGACAACTGATTTAACCCCAAACTCAGTTATCGACTGGTTAGCTATGCTGCGAAGCACATCTGGTAGTTTGTCCTCCCAGGCGTCAAATTCGAGGCTCTTCACTGAGAAGCCTTCTTCCATCCCTCTAGTAACTCCGACGAAACTAACTATGCTGCCACATCCTTGTGTGTCAACTAGGCCTCTCAGTTTAGCGACTTCGAGAGGTCTTCTGGCTACCTCGATATGCACGGTCACAGTGCCCCATGAGATTTCTCGCTTGAAATCGACGGATGACCCAACTGTTCAAGCGAACGTCATGATTCGCAATATTGTGAACGATGAAGTGCATGTCCTTGGGGCTGGACTATCTGGATTGGCGGCTGCAACAATATTAGCCCGATCCGGAAAAGAGGTTCATGTTCATGAGATTAGGAAGGATAGTGGGGCTAGATTTGATGGTGACTTCCAGGGAATAGAGAATTGGACTAGTGAAGTAGACTTCTTTGACGAATTGGCCGAATGGGGTTTTGACGCTAACGAGTTCAAATCTGATGCATTTGGGATTATCGACCTCATCCATCCAGATGATGTGATTACACATCCAGAAACAGAGGGTGTGGCTTTCAGAGTGGTGGAGAGGGGGACCTCCAGTCACACAATAGATCAGGGATTCAAGAGGATGGCTTTGGAAGCTGGGGTTAACATCCACTATAGTACCAGAAAGGCACCCGAAGAATGCGACATTGTTGCTGCTGGGCCAAAGGAATCCAGTGCAGTCGCCTACGGGGAGATCTTTGAGACGTCACATCGAAACATTGTGGCATTCCAACTTAACGACAAATTGGCCCCAGGGGCGTATTCTTACTTGATCATCATTGACGGCATAGGCCTGATTTGCACCTGCCTCTGGAGGAAGCAGAGGAATAGCGGGCGTTATCTTGACGAAACAATAGCTTGGTACGAGGAGAACTACGATCTGAATAGGAAACCACTCAAGAGGGTCGGGGGTAAGGGGGACTTTGGACTCCCGACCAAATACGAACACGAAGGGAGGTTCTACGTAGGGGAGGCTGGGGGATTGCAAGACTTCATGTGGGGTTTTGGAATGAGGTACGCAATCACAAGCGGGGTGCTCTCCGCCAAAGCCATACTAGGTGAGTTCGATTACGAGAAAGAAGTCAGGAAGCGCCTAGTCCCATTAGTTAGAGCCAGTGCGATAAATCGATTCCTGATGAATAGGGTAGGAGACAGGGGGTTCAAGATTGTGGCGAATCGGTGGATGAGAGATCAGAAAAAGAAGGGTGATGGTTTGAGTTTCATGCGTTGGCTGTACAAACCGGGTCTGATTCGAAGAGCACTTTGGCCAGTTGTGAAAATAGGGATGCTAAGGAGAAAGGTCCTCTCGGATGGGAGGGTCGTTCACAGGATGCCATTCAGAAAACCTCTCAACAGAGATATTTGGGAGTCCAGCGAAAGGGCAAAAGAAATCCGTGAAGAGTGGAAATCAGTCAGGAAAGGCGGTGGGACGCTTTCGTTCAAAGAGTCGGATGATTAGCCTAGTTCGTCCTCCGTTTGGTTGATATGGCGGAACTCGGTCGTGTGAGTATGACAACATGGCCCGAGTTAAAGCCCATGAAAAACCGCCTCGTAAACTACGGGGTAACAGAAAACGGGGTAGCAATAATTGAACTGGTTTCCGACTCTGACGGAGAGCCCTTGGAGGGAGATAGGACAGCGGTAAACACATACACCAGGGAGATGTGGCATGACATTGATGATGCAATCCTGAGTGCTAGGTTCGATGATGACGTCTCAGTAATCCTTCTTACTGGCCATGGAGAGAAGTTCTTTTCTGCCGGGGCTAGCATCAAGTATCTGAACAAACTCACTCCCCGATACAAGTATTTCTTCTGCCTGCATGCCAACGAGACTCTTTCAAGATTGGAACAAACGCCAAAGATAGTCATCGCAGCTCTGAATGGACACACCGTGGGAGGGGGCTTGGAAATCGCCATGGCAGCAGACATCAGGATTGCTAGGAAGGGTAACTTCCAGGTCGGACTACCCGAGGTATCCCTAGGCGTTCTAGCGGGAACCGGGGGCACGGCTAGGCTTTCACGTCTTGTCGGAAAGGCGAAGTCAATGGAGATCATGGTTACTGGTAGGAAGTTCTCCTTCGAAGAAGCGAAGGACATGGATTTGGTTCATGACATCTATGATAGCATGACTCTGGAGGAATTCCACCAGGACGTCCTTGACTACTCTGGACGCTTCACACTACCATTCGCTGCAGCAAAGGCGATCGGGAACATCAAGCGGAGCGTACAGAGCGGACTCGAGATTCCACTGGAGTATCATCTGGCTTTAGAGCGGGAATTGCAGTCTGACCTATTCCAGTCGGATGATGCGAAGACTGGAATCAAGGCCTACGTAGACAAGCAGACACCTAGGTTCGAAGGAAAGTAGCCTTGGAATGCTTCGTAATTGAGGGAAGCAATCGCTGAAATACCCGTTTGTATTGGGATGCTCAATGGCTGATACCGAGGTAGTAGAAAGTTACCCGACGAACTTTGAGACATGGATTGAAGAATTCAATGACTGGCAGACGAGGATTGGATTCGATCCCTCTTGGCTGGGAGACTACAGGTTCGACATAAAGTTCGACTGGGACACTGCGGGCAATGAGATAGAGTTCGGCGATTTCGAGGGCATGCCTAAGTGGAATCGGAGGATGCAAATCCCCCAACAGAACATCATGGATGCGATTATCACCATGGTTAGTGTCCAAGGTGACACAGAGTTTGCTAGCGTCGAGCAGCAGAACCATCTGCTGGAAACAGCGCCAACTGAGTACGACAAGAAGTCTGCACTCAGAATCATGTGTGAAGAACAGAGGCATGGGTGGCAAATGGCATACCTACTCTGCACATTCTTCGGAGAACAGGGAGTCAGGGAAGCCGCGAAGCTCCTAGAGAGAAACGCACAGGAGGGAACGAGGATCTTGGGGTCTTTCAACGAGCCAATAGACCACTGGCTGGACTTCTTCATGTTCACACACTTCATCGACAGGGATGGGAAGTATCAGTTGAAGATGCTCAGCACTTCCTCCTTCAAACCGCTTGCAGCCAGTATGGGTCCGATGCTAAAGGAGGAGTCATTCCACCTAGGTACAGGAGCCAATGGCCTCAGGAGGATAGTGAAGCAGGGCGTCATACCCTGTGCTCTTGTCCAGAAATACGTAAACAAATGGGTCAGCACAGGACTAGACTTGTTCGGGACCGATGACTCGACAAGCGCACAATGGGCCTACGTCTACGGAATTAAGGGCCGTTATGATGAGAGGGAGGCGACTGATTCTGCAGACAGGGATCACCTCAACGAGGCTAGCAGGGACCTATACTTCCAAGAACTGAGTGAGGAGATGAGGAGGATCAGCAAAGCCCGCAAGGAGGGCGAGCCGGAGCTATTCATCCCCTCGGACAAATTCAAGAGAGGAATCGGGAAGTACGCTGGAAAGAATTTCACAGTAGAGGGCGAACCTTTCGATGGCAGTGACCAAGAGTGGGAGGACTACCTAGCAACAGTCCTTCCGACAGACGAAGACGAGGAAAGGCTGCTTAACGACTACATGAAGCAGGAATGGATACAGTACAGAGAATGGAAGGACAACTAGTCACGGAGGAACGCCCATGCAGCACGTCGCTCTATCCCTTTTCGACAAGGACCTCTGTCGGCCATTCTTCGACAGGCTGACCGAGCTATTCCAAGAGCATCACCACTCAGAGGGACAGGACCCAAACGGATACGAGAACCTGCTCTATCGGATCTATAGGCCATACAACCCAGAAATGCTTGACATGATTGACCGATGGATGGGGCTAGAAGAACGAGCATGGAGAGCCGAGACTCAACGAGAAGTCCTCCTATCACTGTATGCGATTCGCTATCCAGACACCCTTCTGATCGAGAGCCTGACCGACAAGGCTAGATCTGACATGCGAAGGCTCTCCGCATACCTACATTTCACCCACCATACATACTCCATATGGGACGATGACACCAGAAAGGGGCTGGGGAAGCTGGGGATTGAGATCCCAGAGATGCAGGAGGCAGACCCATTCGTCTACGGAGCATACGTCTCTTCTATCGAGCTCCTGAAGGACGTAGCCCCCTTCACTTGCTTCTTGGAGCATGACGTGCCTCGGCAGAGGCTGTTCCAGTCTGCTCTGGCAGCATATGGCCGTGAGGGTTAGCACTGCTTATTTCCCAGCAGACCATCCGGCACTCGTGACAATACGCAGGGTTGCTGTTATCGGCGCAGGGACGATGGGCTCTGGGATTGCCCAAGTCTGTGCCCAGACTGGCTGGGAGACCAGGTTATTCGATGCATTTCCGGAGTCCCTAGAAAGGGGGATGAAGAATATAGAAGAGTTCTGGGAGAAGGGGATTTCCAAGGGCAAGACTACTCCCGAACAGAAGGAAGAGTGGAGGTGCAACCTGATTGCGACCAGCGAGATGTCAGAAGCAGTGAAGGACTCGGATATTGTAATAGAAGCAGTGCCGGAGAAGATGGGACTGAAGAGGTCAATTTTCGAAGAGTTAGAGGTCTTATCATCCCCAAATGCAATTCTCGCCACGAACACGTCTGGCCTACCAATTTCTGAGATTGCTGCAAACACTAGTTGCCCCGAGAGGGTGATAGGGATGCATTTCTTCAATCCAGTACCATTGATGAAACTCCTGGAGATAGTGCGTCACGAAGCGGTCGACGAACGTACCGTGTCTGTTGCAAAGGAAGTAGGAGAGGCGATGGGGAAGACCACCATACTAGTCAGTGACGTGCCGGGATTCGCAACAAGTAGGCTTGGCGTTGTTCTGGGTAATGAGGCGATATGGATGG
>CAZMVZ010000004.1:47411-103763 GCA_964570065.1 uncultured Candidatus Poseidoniales archaeon | reverse complement strand
AGACTGTCGCAAAGATAACCGGACAAATCCAAGACGGTGCGATGGCATTCCTTTACGCAGAATACAGGTTGCTCTTCGGATTCATTGTAATCGTGGCAATCGCCCTCCTTCTGGGAGGGGAAGACAATGGCCTAGGCATGGAGACCATGGTCGCATTCATCATAGGGGCACTATGCAGCGTCGCTGCAGGATTCTCTGGGATGCGATCGGCAACTAGTGCGAACGGCCGAACAGCACAGGCTGCAGCCGATGGCGGCCAATCGGCCGCACTAACCACGTCATACAATGGCGGTGCGGTGATGGGGCTAGCCGTAGGAGGATTGGGTCTAGCCGGGATTTCCCTGATGTACTACCTAACTCAAACCGAATTCCTGAATGTGGAAAACATTGCTGGATTCGGCATGGGTGCCTCTTCAATAGCCCTTTTCGCACGTGTTGGCGGCGGGATTTACACCAAGGCAGCGGACGTTGGTGCGGACCTGGTTGGCAAGGTTGAGGCAGGGATTCCTGAGGACGACCCGAGGAACCCCGGTGTAATTGCCGACAACGTCGGGGACAACGTCGGAGACGTTGCGGGAATGGGTGCCGATATCTTCGAGTCATTCGTAGGCAGCATAATCGCAGCAATGGTGATCGCTGCAGCAAACGAGGATCTGCTCGGTCCAGACTACGTGATGGTTCCAATCGTACTGGCAGTAGTTGGTTACATAGCTTCCATAATTGGCGTATTCTCGATTACCGCAATGCAGAACATGGACCCAGGAGCAGCACTAAGGAATACCACATTCATCGGAGCGGGGCTTTTCATCGCTGGTGGCTACTTCGCCCTAGACTATCTTGAGTTGCCGACCACGGTGATCCAAGCTGTCGCAATCGGTTCGCTGGTTGGGATTCTAATTGGACTGGTTACTGAGTACTACACCGGGATAGAAGACGTTTTCTTCTTCAAGGTGAAAGCGATTCCCTACATCGGGGAGGCGAGCAAGACCGGTAGCGCAACCAACGCAATCGCTGGATTGGCAGTCGGAATGCAGTCAGTTTTCATCCCAGTCCTACTGATGGCTGCGGGGATCTTCGGAGCCGACCATGTGATGGGGGGTGGGGATCTCGGCCTGTATGGGATAGCAATGGCTGCAATGGGGATGCTGGGGACAGTTGGCGTGACCATGACCGTGGATGCCTATGGCCCGGTCGCAGACAATGCTGGCGGAATTGCTGAAATGTCCGGCCTAGGGGATGATGTCAGGGAGATTACCGATGGGCTTGACTCGATTGGGAACACGACTGCAGCAATCGGCAAAGGATTTGCAATAGGCAGTGCGGCTCTGACCGCCCTAGCCCTTTTCGCCGCTTTCAAGACCAGTGCTGGGCTAGAGGCAGCAGACCTGAGCCTGACCGAACCAATGGTGGTAATCGGGCTCCTAATCGGAGCTGCACTGCCGTTCGTAGTTGCTGCGATGACGATGAAGTCAGTTGGTCGAGCAGCGGAGGACATGATCACCGAGATAAGGAGGCAGTTCAAGGAGATCGATGGACTTCTCGAGGGTCGCGAGGGAGTAGAGCCAGACAGTGCCACCTGCGTGGACATTTCCACCAAGGCGGCCCTTCGAGAGATGGTGATGCCAGGTGTCGTGGCCGTGTCGAGCCCGGTAATCATTGGATTGCTACTAGGTAGCGCAGCACTGGGCGGAACTCTGGCAGGAGCAACTGCTAGCGGCGTCCTGATGGCCCTATTCATGGCAAATGCAGGAGGAGCATGGGACAACGCCAAGAAGGCAATTGAGCAAGGGCACATAGAAGGGGCTGCAAAGGGTGACGAAGCGCACAGCGCCGCTGTAGTGGGCGATACCATTGGAGACCCGTTCAAGGACACTAGCGGGCCATCTCTGAACATCCTGATCAAACTGATGAGCATAGTCAGCGTTGTTATTGCTGGGATGCTGACCAAGACTGGTGAGCTAGGCGCTCTCTGAAGTCAAACGATTGAGCGTCAGGCTCTTGATAGGCTCACCCTAGGGGTGGGCATGGGAGTGGGTCGCGCATATGCAATCCTAGTGGTTCTGCTATCATCATCACTCGCAGGATGCTCGGGAGGGCAGTCAGGTGGGGATGATTCCTCAACGAGTGATTTTGAGGTGCCAATCTGGGAGAATGGGGATTGGTGGCTATACACTTTCTCAACTCCTGATTACAGCGATGACACGGCAAGATTGGTGGTGGCTAGCACCAGCGAGGAGGATGGAACTGCGTACATGCTAGCGATATCCAGCCTTACCGAGGCGAGGCGCCATGCAGTTCTCAACCACAACCCCTTCCTAGGTAGGATGACTCATTCCGAATTGGGTGCTTTCGAGAATGGGGTCGCGCAGTCTGTTCTGAGTTTCCCCCTCGTGGAGGGGAATACCTGGTCTTTCACCCTGTTCTCAATGGAATGGGATGCCTTTGTCTCCGATATCTCAGGGAGCACTGCAGTAATCATTGCCAGCTCCTCGGATGGTTCTAGGCTGGATTACGTGTTCGATAGCGAAGTCGGGTTCTTCTACTCCTTCACATGGAAGGATGAGTTAGGAGGGACAAAACTCAGGATGATGCTCTCCGATAGCGGTTCTGGGCACTCGGGGGATGTCTACTTCGTCAGAGGGGGGGACCTGTTTAGCGACACATGGGAGGATTCTGGGAATGACATTGAGATTCGTGACACGTTTCTCGTTAACGACCACCCGAGTGATGGGGAGTGGGATGAGATGATCTACTTCATCGATGCAGATTGTGGCTCGGGATCATCCATCTCCCTGACTCTCAGGGATCACATGTCGATATCGGCTCTAGAGAGGATATGGGGCCCTGGAGCAAGTGAGATGGGCACTCTCGGTACGATTCCATATCCATCTGGTGAATACACCCTAACAGCCACCTTCACGGGTGGATCGACCTTCCTGAGAGTGAGAATAGCTGGTGGGATTACCCAATCGTGGACACTCTAGAGGTATTCCAGAAGATGGTCTGATCCTCCGACGAAGATAGGGACATCGCCACGCATATCGAATACCACGGGTACTGTCCTATGGCCGGTCTCCATTACCACTTCCTTCCGGAGACCTTCGAAATTGTCGAGGTTCACTTCGGAATAAGTTAGTCCCTTCGAATCAAGGGTCCTGAATGCTCGGGTGCAGTAAGGGCAGACCGTCTGTGTGAAGACTAGGAAGTCCTCATTTGATTTCTCTATTATATCATGCAGCTGCGACAGTGTCTCCTCCCCCATCTTCCCCATCCCACCATGCAGACTCTCCCAGGTCGGCATCCATGACTTCATCACCCTCGGATTTGTTCTCAAGAACCCGATTGCACTCGTCCGGGTCTATGAAAACGAGGAAAACCACGGTAATCATGGTAAGTGCAGCACCCACATAGATGGCGGTCGCGTAGTCATTATCGAATAACTCCAACATCCTCCCTGTGAATGTGTAGGCCATCACGGCTGATAGGTTGAACATCGACATGTAGGCTGTGAATTGGGTACCACCAACCTTGCTCCAAGTCATCTTCATCGCGACAGCGATTACGCAAATCCAAGCAACTCCATTGATCAGTCCGCGGATAATCAGGTACGTTGTCATGACAGCTGTGTTTGTCCAGAATGGCTCTAGAACAGCCAACATTGCATTTGACAATGCTAGACACGTGAATCCGATCATTGCGACCCTCCTGACGCCGAACCTGTCGCCAAGCATCCCACCGGAGATTTGTCCTATCATCGTGGCGAAGATTACCACTCCACCGACAATGACGTTGTACTTCTCCTGCTCCCAACCCGCTCTATTGATGAATATGTCAAGCACGATTGGGTCTACAAACAAGTACAGCTCAGAGAGGAGGCAAAGGAAAATGAGCAAGAATGACGATCTTAGTGAGAATGCCTTTGTGAGGTTGAAAGTGGTCTGCGCAAGTGTCCTTCTTGCCCCAAATGGAAGCAAGGAGAACGGGTTCGTGACCTTTGGAATGGCAAATGACCGAGATATACCAAAGACTACCATTGCAAGGACTAAACCCCAGAATGCATATTTCTTTGCAACACCATATCCGGAAACCGTTAGATCTACGGACAGTATTGCATACAATAGTCCCAGGACAAATATCGTCAATGAAACGATGGTGATAAGAGCGGCTAGGGGGATCTTATCGTCGAACGTAGATTTCCCGACTGCCTTTGCAGCCCACCACCTTGACTCTTCTGGGTCTTCCCAGTATAGTGTCTCATCGGTCGCTACGACCTCTATGAAATCTGGGCCCGAGGAAGCATCGCCTGAATCCTTGTCTGACTTGCCGGACCATGGGAAGAGTCGCGTACCTGGCTTCTCGTAGAGGAAGAGGGGCAGGAGCATAATTAGGAGGAGTAGGGGCAACTGTACGGATAGCATACCTCTAATGCCTATCTTGGTAGCGAATCCTCCCAAAACCGCCCCCCCGATGATCATTCCTGCTCGCTTAGATGCGAACATGTACCCGTTCGCCTTTGAGACCTCGTCATCGTGAAGAACGTCAACTGCAAGGGCATCTGTGCTAACGTCTTGGAGGGATGCGAAGATATTGTGGATGAATAGAAGTTTGATCACCAAACCGAGTTCGTTCTTCAGGTCAGGAATCAGTAGAAGTGTTCCGATAGAGGCGGCCATTCCGAACTGAGCGAAAATAATCCATAGCCTCCTAGATCCGAATTGAGGCATGTTCACCGTATCAATCACCGGCCCCCATATCCACTTGAAGGTCCAAGGGAGGGCAATTGTGGCGAATAGGGTGGCGATCTCTTGAGGGGTGAGCCCATTGTCGGCTAGGTATGCCGCAAAGGCTACTGAGGCGAATCCCCATGGGAGGCCCTGGGCGAAGTAGAGTACACAGAGGGAGACCATCCTCCTGAGTCTGTTCTCAGTCAGGCTCTTTCCTTCGAACCACTCCTCGACAAGTTGTTCTCTGTTGAATATCACAAATCCGACCAATATGGACAGCATCAGCCCTACACCGATTATCAGGATGTTGGAGCTGCTCGAACCTCCCGAGCCCCCTCCAGATGTAACAGGTTGGTCGAGCAGTATTACTCGGCGGGCATCTACCGGGGAAATATGATCATCGTCGACGACGAGTCTAGCGAAAATGGTAGAGTTTCCCGACTCTTGGTGAGGATCTAGTCGAATGCTCCAAATTGACCAGTCTTCCAATGGTGAGTCGTCCTCTGCCTCCTTCCATTCCCCCCCTCCGACACGAATCTCGACCCTAGTTGTTGGCTGCCCGATCCCTGCTCCTGATGAGTGGCCGTTGATGTAGCTCTCGTTGCCGACTTCTTGCATGGTCTCCATTTCCATTGAGACATTGAGTGAACGGTCGATGCTCCCTGCGGCCTCTACAAAGGCAGTGGGGTCTGCCTGACCGTATCCAAACTCATTGTCTGGTCTGCTCTCAAGAATGCTACAGTCGTTGAACCCCGGGTCATCAAGGAGCTGGATGTCCCTCTCTATCGAATGTGCTGCAATTATTGACTTGAACTCTGTAGGAGTCAGATCGGGATTGGCTTGGACCATCAATGCAGCGATTCCTGCCATTAGAGGGGTGGCCATACTCGTTCCTGACTTGCTGGTGTACCCATCCTGAGTTGCTGCGTCGGGAGCCATGATGTCGGAGCCGATTGTTGCAACATCCGGTTTTACCCTGAAATCTGAGGTGTACCCCCTGCTGCTGTATATTGCGAGCCCTAGGTCCTTATCCAGACTGGCCACTGTAACGGGCAATTGCGCATCACCGGGGCTATCTATCGTGTTACACCCAGCTAGGGTTGCCCCGCCGAATTCGTTCCCAGCTGATAGGGTCGTGATGATTCCGGCTTCCACGACCATGTCCATCTGACGGCTCCATGCCGAGTTCCCATCGTTATCCACATGGACCTCGAATTGCTGTTCGCCCAAGGAAGACGTGACAATGTCGATCCCGTACTTTTCCTTGTTGTCAATCGCCCACTGGGCCCCTTGCATCACATCCTCAATATCGCCATCGCAGCAACCGAGGATGTTTATCAGATAGGCCCCCGGGGCAGCTCCGACATACCTCAGACCGGTTACTGGATCGGTCTGACCGCCTCCGGAGCCAGCGGCAATCCCTGCAACGTGGCTGCCGTGAGTTCCTGAGTCATAGGAGGTGGACGGGTCTTGCTCCTCGTCGGTGAAGACCGCGTCGAAGAATGCTATTATCTTGGGATCGCAGTCTGCTGGAATGGGCTGTGGATCTGGATCCAGTGGATCTGGCTCGGGAGGATCATCGATGCATGTGAATGGATCGTCGTCCATGTCGTTGAGGCCTTCGTGATCGCCCCGGACCCCTGTGTCAAGAATGGCAATTACTGAACCGGTTCCATCGAGGCCGAAGTCTTCCCAAACTGTGTCGACCCCCATATTGGGGACTGCCTCGTGCATGTTGACCTCGGCGAGCCCTAGATCCTCAACCATCACGACACCATTCAGGGACCTGATGCCTCCTTCATCGATGATCGGTGCAATTGGTGATGTGCCAGAAACAGTGTTCAAGTAGCCGAATCTGAAAGTAACTTTGACCCCAAGTGACTCTAGTGCTGAGACATCGGCATCTGTCGGGTGGTGGTCATAGTCGACGAAAATGCGAGCGCTTCCCTCTGGAGCCCTCTTCCACCAGTCTCTCTGGGTTTGCTCTGGTTGCTCAATCAACCATTCCAGCCTGTCATCAAGGGAGTTGGAATCCTTGTCTCGGCTCCAATGAGTCCACCAATTCCAGTGGATGTCCGACTCGACGCTAGGAATCCAGTCGCCATTTGCATCGAATCCCCCATGCCGTGATGGTTCGACGGAGATTGACGAGGATGCCAAAGGTGCGATTAGGACCAATAAGGCGAGAGAGGCGAACATATGACGGCGGTCGGCCATGTATGTTCGGGCAAATGGTCATGTTTGAGATTTCGTACTACATCAATTGTGAAGAAGGACTCCTTTGTCTTCAAAATCCCAATCAATTATCTCCCATTCCGCTCTTTCTATTGCCTGTGTAACTTCTTCCCGACCTGTGGGGGAGCACAGAATAGCTGAACACCCCCCTCCACCAGCCCCCAACGCCTTCCAAGCTACAGCTGAGCCACTGTCGATGAGTGGTTCCACGACATTGCGGAAGGGATCGTGGATTGACCGATCAATCAAGTCTACGCCCTCGCAGATTTCCTTCAATGAGTCAACCACCATGTCTCGGCGGTCTTGCTGGAGCCCGTTTGCCATCACCCTGGCTGCACCCCTAATCTTGTGTAGGCCATTGATTACTTCCTGTTCTCCGTTTGAGTATCTAGTCCACACTGATTCTTGCATCTCTCCGGAATTCCTGCTTTTCCCCGAGAATGAGATGACGAGATGCTTCTTCAGCCAATTCATTGATGACCTCATTGGCTCAAATGGCATTCTCTCGACCGAATCTCCGATGAACAGCAAGTGGTTGAAACCCCCGATTGCTGAGGCCCACTGATCTTGCCTCCCACAATAATTCCCGGATTCCGATTCGAGAACAAAGGCTTCCTCTGCGAGTACCTCGGGATTCCCTATTTTCTCGGGGGCAGTAAGCGCAGACAAGGCGACATTCATGGCTGAACTAGTTCCCAATCCGGAACCCCGATGCACTGGAAACTCAAAGTCTGCCTTGGTATTGTCGGAGTCTGAGTCAGTCCGAGCAAACACTCTGAGGTTGATTGCGAAGTTCACTACCTCCCCTCCGAAGTCGCTAGGATACGGTCCGACGTCGGTCCAACCTCCAGCAAGGTCGACTCGGACAGGTGCCGAAGATGAGTTGACTCCTGCCATCATTCCAGCGGAGATTGCCCCGAGACATCATTATTTCTAGACCGAAAGTATCGGGTATAGATGGCCCCTCCGCCTGACATGGATGACGGAGTTGCTAGGGCAATTTCCGCATTCAAGTCAGGAAATCCAGTGATGATTTTTGATTCTGACTTCAGAGAGAAGGAGACGGACTTACTATGGCCTGCAACATCAGCTACTCCGGAAGTAATTAGGAGACTGAGGAAAGACTGTGGAGGTCTACTCTTCCTAGCAATAGGGAATGAAATTGGAGAGATGTTTGGGCTCCCTTGGCTACAGGACATCCATTCACACGATGCCTTGATTGGGGAGAATCCAGTACTTGAGCATCTAGTTACAAACGACCTACAGTATGATTCTAGATCGGCCTTCACTCTTTCTTTGAATCATAGAGAGACGTATACCGGGATTACCGATAGGGACAGAGCTCTGACGACAAGAAGGTTCGGAGAACTGTCTGGAGAATTGATTGATAGTGGTGCCAGGGGTGACTTCGCATTGTCCCAATTGGGAGATGAATTCAGGACCCCTGGACATATCCCCGTGTGTAGAGAGTCTCCCGGGGGGCTCAAGACAAGGCAGGGCCACACCGAACTAGCCGTGTCGATAGCCAGATTAGCGGGACTGGTCCCTTGTACGATAGGGGCCGAGATGCTGGAGCCGGATGGAGATGGTGCATTGTCCTTGGACGGAGCAAGGGAATATGCGGCTAGATTTGGCATTCCTATGATAACTGGGGAGCAGATTTACACTGCTTTCGATGAAAAGGATTAGGCGAAGATGTCAACGGGGTCTCCATGATGGTCAGAGTGATGGCGGTTGGAATATTCGACCTCCTCCATGCAGGCCATTTGCACTACGTTGAACAAGCAAAATCGCTTGGTGACGAGCTTGTTGTCGTAATTGCCCATGATGAGACCGTGAGGAAGCAGAAGCACGAGCCAGTGACTAGTCAAGATTTGAGAAGGAGGATGGTGGAAGGATTGAAGCCCGTGGACAAGGCAATAATTGGGAACCCCCCCGGAGTTCCGATTTTCGAGATACTGGGGGAAGTGAAGCCTGATCTTATTGCCCTGGGCTATGACCAGAAGCACTCGATTGACGCAATTAGATCTGGTCTCGACGATGCGGGTTTCGAAAACGTGGAAGTGACTCGAGTCGAGGGTCTGTCGGATGATCTAGACGGAACTAGGAAGATTATTGCAAGGATTCTAGATTTGTGGCCCAACACAGAAGGTGGCCCCTATGAGGAGGATTGAGCATGTTTACCGGAATTGTAGCTGGAACAGCACCCATTCTGAGAATTGTCGAAGGAGATGGCATTTGCACGTTCACAGTGGACCTAGGAGATTTCGCAGAGGGACTTGAAACGGGAGCAAGCGTATCTCTGGATGGGGTATGCATGACTGTGATTGGTTTGGACTCGGGGCAGGTGACATTTGATGCAATTACAGAGACCCTGGAGAGGACAACGCTGGCTGACAGAGAGGAGGGTGACCTCCTGAATGTCGAGAGGTCGATGAGGCTCGGTGATGAATTAGGAGGGCATATCCTATCTGGGCATGTAATGGGGACGGCTGAAATATTGGAGTCAAGAATGGTTGGCGAGGGAGTTGACCTTAGAATTTCCATGCCAGATGGATGTGCCCCATTCATCTTAGAAAAGGGGTTCATCGCCGTGGATGGGATGTCTCTTACTGTGGGGAAATGCGATGAAGGGGGTTTCATTTTACACATTATTCCAGAGACTCTGAGAATTACCACCTTGGATAAGAAGGCCGTAGGAGACAGAGTAAACATTGAGATAGACTCGAGGACCCAAGCAGTTGTGGAGACTATGCTCAGGATGGGTAAATTATGAATCTTGGAATTGTTTGTGGCTCATTTCATCGCGAAGAAGTAGAGAGGATGCTTGAATTCGCCAAAGATGAGGCGGAATCAAAGAATTTGCTAGTTCGGGATGTTGTGTGGGTCCCTGGTTCTATGGAGGCGCCCCTCGCTCTTGACAGGATGCTCCAGAGTGAAGAAATCCAAGGAGCCATCGTTTTGGGGATTATTGAACGTGGCGAGACCGATCATGGCCTTGTAATGGGGAATTCTGTGACGATGTCAATAATTGAATTGCAAATCAAGCACAACAAACCCATTGGATTGGGAATAATTGGACCTGGTGCCGAGCCTGAACACATTGAGCCTAGGCTAGAGCCACATGCTAGGTCCGCGGTTGGCGCAGTCGCAGCAATGTCTGGGTGAGGGGAGCATTACTCGCCGGGGAGTCGCATCGAAGGCAACTCGGTGGAGGTAGCTGCTTCCATACCCTCGACGGTGATTAGTGGCGTCAGCTTTCCATTGAAAACTCCCGATGCTCCTACGTAGAGGGAGAACTTCACAGCCATGGCCTCTGGGATGTCAGCAACCATCATGAAATCCATCTCGCCAAATGACCAATAGTATGCTTCCAGGGACCCCCCCATAGCTTCCACTATCCTCTCAGCTTCTTCCTTCCTCGCCTTGCCTCCGTCCTTTAGCAGACCAGCGGCACCTTCCTTAGTGTAGTTTCCAGAATACATGTATTTTGGCATGATTGGCCCTATTGGTGGTTGTTATATTACGATTTCTTTCTCAATTTTACTCGATTCAATGAGTCTATTTGACTGTCAAGATTCAAGGGATGCCTTACACCTCGGTGACTTATGGGCGAGGATGTCAGGAGCGTTATCATCGTTGGTTCAGGCCCTGCAGGGTACACTGCGGGACTATACGCAGCCAGAGCGCTGCTGGAACCTTTGATGTTCGCTGGATACATGTCAGGCGGACAACTAATGCTAACGTCTGATGTTGAGAACTTCCCCGGATATCCAAAGGGAATTGGCGGGCCCGAGATGATGATCGATATGAGGGAGCAAGCCGAAAGATTCGGTTTGGAGGTCCAAGACAAAAATGTGGAAAGAGTCGATCTTTCGCAACGTCCCTTCGGCGTCTGGGTAGAAGGAGAGGAGTTCAAGGCAGAATCGCTGATAATTTGCACCGGGGCAGAAGCAATTTGGCTAGGAGCGGAGGGTGAGGAAGAACAGAAGGGGCGTGGAATCTCGACATGTGCCACTTGTGACGGTGCTTTCTTCCGTAACGAGGAGATCATTGTTGTTGGAGGTGGAGATTCAGCAATGGAGGAGGCGATTTTCCTGACTAGGTTTGCTAGCAAGGTTACTGTCATCCACAGGAGGGAGGTTTTCAAGGCGTCGAAGGTGATGTATGAAAGGGCTGCTAAGCACCCGAAAATTGAGATCAAGACATTCAGGCAGGTGAAAAAATGGATTGCGGGTGATCAGGGCCTCACTGGTGCAGTCCTGGAGGACCCCAGAGATGGTTCAGAGGAGGAGATTAGTTGTGCTGGCGCATTTATTGCAATAGGGCACAAGCCAATTACCAGTTTCCTCGAGAGTCAGTTGGAAACTGACTCAGAAGGATACATAGTCCACAAGGAGAATACAATGACTGCAGTCCCAGGGGTATTTGCTGCAGGGGATGTTGTCGACAAAAGATATCGACAAGCGATTACTGCTGCTGGAATGGGATGCCAGGCCGCAATAGACGCAGAAAAGTGGTTGGAAGAGCAAGATTGAGGACCGAAGGTACCTTGATTGGATGCCCTTTCACGATGACAATGTCAGAGTACCTGAACCCAGAGCAAAGGGAGAGGTACGCAAGGCACCTAGTTCTCCCGGGGGTGGGGGAAGAAGGTCAGGAGAAATTGCTCAAATCATCGGTTCTGGTGGTGGGAGCAGGGGGCCTGGGATCTCCAGCATTGATGTATTTGGCTGCAGCCGGAGTCGGCAGAATAGGCATTATCGACAATGATACGGTCAGTTCATCCAATTTACAGAGGCAGATCATCCACAATGTTTCTTGGGTTGGCAAGTCCAAGGTTGAGTCTGCTTCGAACTGGATCAAGGGGGTTAATCCCGATATTGATGTGATTGGGATGGATGATAGGCTGACTCTAGGGAATTCACTAGAAATAATTGGCGATTATGATGTAATTATCGATGGAACGGACAATTTCCAATCTCGATATCTAATCGGTGACTCCTGTGAGATACTGGATAAACCTTGGATTTTCGGCAGTATCCATAGATTCGAGGGGCAGGTCTCTACGTTCAACCTAAACGATGGGCCGAATTATCGTGACCTGTTTCCCACGCCCCCCCCTCCAGAATTGGCGCCGAATTGCTCGGAAGCTGGCGTTTTGGGCGTACTGCCTGGACTGGTTGGAACAATTCAGGCCTCTGAGGCAATCAAAGTAATCCTAGGCATTGGAGAAAATCTGATTGGGAAACTGCTGGCCATTGATGCTTTGACGATGGAAATGAGGTCACTATCATTTTCGAAGAATCCAGAAAGAGTTAGAGTCACAAGACTAGGAGATTCGATTAGCAGAGATTTTGAAGAAATTGGTGCGAAGGATCTTTTCGAACAGAGACAGGATGGTTGGAAACCATTCCTTCTTGATGTTAGAAGAGCGCATGAGGAGGCTATTGCTTCGATTGAAGGCACGGATGCGAGAATAATGCATCTTGAGATTCCTAGGAGATTATCTGAGCTTCCAACTGGAACGGACATCGTTGTATACTGCCGAAGTGGCCATAGATCGGCTGCTGTGGCTAGATTCATCATAGAATCTGAATTGGAAATTGGACGTGTTTTCAACTTGACTGGGGGCATACTCTCTTGGTCTGACAATGTGGATCCAGAAATAGTCAAATATTAATGTGGTATTATTACTTCTAATATACTGTTTTAATGTGGTAATTGGTCATTTAATTACTAATTTTTTTGATTTTTTGCAAGTAATGTGGTAACTTTACTTACAATACAGTGTTTTAATGTGGTAAACTTAAGAGAATTTGGAAATTTTCTAACGGAAATACCACATTAAACAATTAATTGTGGTGAAATGTCCAATAATATGGCCAATATTGTTGTACTATACCTACTCGGGCAATCATGGTATTGGCGAGAATGGGGATTTGGAAGTGCCCCGAATGCAGCCTTCACCAAATTTGGAAAACTAGGTCCAATAATGCGAATAAATTAGACAGGAAGTGTTCCAAATGCGAAAAAAGGGTTAGGACTACGCTGGATAGATCATCGTCTGGCAAGGGAAGAACGAGGAGTGTGGAGATATGGGAAAGAGAGCCGCGAACTAAGATTAGCGATCTAGAAGAGGAGGTTTCCAGAAGAAACACCGGACTTTCTTTGGGAGAAGAAAAACTGCATGACATTTCTTCCCATGATGACCCCCAATCGCTTCTGCCGAAGATTTGGGGTGCTAGTTGGAAACCCGAGTCTCCCCTGGAATTCACGCAAAGAGTCTCGTCTGGGCATGTCCGAAATGAGTTATTGGGATTCATTGCAGAAAGGCACGATGGTCATTTGGGCGTGGTTTCGGACTGTTGGAACAATCTGAAAATGCCAAATTATCTGGATGGAAGAAGTTTTCACGAATTCGCAGAATTGCTGGTTTCTGAGTTAGCGATGAAGTTCTCAGAAAGACTTCTTGGCCCAAATCTATCGTCTTTGGTCAAAACTGAGATTATCCCCCGAAGAACAGGTGAGGTTTTCTTAGAAAGGAGGATGGAGAGGTTCCTCGTCGATGTTACACTTTGCATGAGGAGGATTGCTCATTATCACTCAATAACAGTGGAAGATAGGTTACAATGGCAAAGATGGATGATTAGAACAAGATTAGTTGATGAACAGCTGAAGGATCTATTCGCATCTGGATTGCCGACTCCAGATGGTGGTACTTTCGGTGGGAAGGGTTTCAGATCAACTTGGCAAGAGGGTGTGGCGGCTTGTGCTTCTGCAATGAGTCGCGCGATTGATCTTCCCGAGGGGGAGCGTCAAAATGCAGACGTGGTAGCACCGATGATTCGAGACATGGGGCTTGCTCTAGCCATGGGACAGACTCCGATTGAAGTTCTTGCAGCCCAAATGGGGAAGGCTGATTCTTACATGGATGGGGGTATCGAAGGGAGCGGGGGGCGTGACCTACACATTGGGAATTGGGAGAAGAGGGTCCTGCCCCCAACAGCACCCCTGCCAATAGCAAGTGCCACTACAACTGGGGTGGCATTGGCTGCGAAACAACTTGGTGTGAAGAGGTTTCATTTGGCTCCTGTTGGGGAGGGTTGTAGCAGTAGCGGAGAGTTCTGGGAAGCAATGAATTTCGCAGGGGCACGTGGACTGCCAATTTGCTTTATGATTCAGAATAACCAGATTGCACTCGACACATTCAATTCGGCACAATCTGGAGCAGAGACTTTTGGCGACAAAGGGCACGCAATGGGAATACCCTCCTGGACCATTGATGGCGCTGATCCGGCAATGTTCTACGCATCCTCTGCAGTAGCTAGAGAGTTCGCCATAGCGGGTTGTGGGGCTACTCTGATTCATGTTGAGACGATGAGAGGGTGTGGTCACGCACATCATCACGACGACCTGTATCTCGGAGCAGCAAGTGGGAATCCACCTGGCTATGTTGATCGAGAGTTGCTTCGATACTGGTCCGAGAAGGACCCCATCCCAAATCACAGAGAATTGCTGATCAAATTGGGCGTTGGTGAACAAAGGCTGAATCGAATATTACAGGAAGAGGAGGATAATGTCGCAGCGGCCAGGAGTGAATTGGAAGAGATGGATTGGCCCGAGGGCAATTCAGTAGTCAAGGGAGTTACCTCACTGTTTGACGCGACAAGTCATGAGAACCAACTAAGTAGGATCGATCGAGAGGGTGATGTCCCAGAAGCTGTTCTAAGATCTGGGGAATCTGGAATCGAGTTTTCAGATGCTCCAAACTCATGGACATTCAGTAGATCGATACAGAATGCCATGGCGACTCTGGCTGAACAATTTGGAGAACAGATGTTGTTAATGGGGGAAGATATGGAAGTCGCTGGGGCTTTCGGAATGAATCTGGGGCTGAAGACAAAGGGACATCAATCGAAGCTTCTCGATATGCCACTCTCCGAGGCAATAATCATCCATTCAGCAACAGGAGCAGCATTAGGGGGTATGCGCCCTATGGCAGAGATTCAATTCGGGGGTTTTGCTTCACTGGCAATGAATCCACTGGTAAACAATGCAGCTCAACTAAGATGGAGGTGGGGTGCTGAAGTGCCCCTAACTGTCAGAATACCACTGGGGGCAAAGACCCGAAGTGGCCCATTCCATGCAAATATGATTGAGTCGTGGCTGACAAATGACCCTGGTCTGGTAATAGTCTCTCCAAGCAATCCACAAGATGCGTATGATCTTCTGATTGAATCACACCATCTGCCGGATCCAGTCGTCTACCTTGAGCACATTGGGCTATACGGGCTTAGGGGAGGGATGACTGGCTGGGGCAAGTCAATCAACCAAATCGTTGACACGAACTCTGTTCAGGAGAGGCTAGAAAGTGGAAATAGTTCCATTGGATCTGCTCGAATAGTTCGTGGAGGGAAAGACATGACAATAGTCACATGGGGGGCGATGGTCCATGTTGCACTGGATGCGGCGGAAGAGGCATCGAGGGGAGGGACTGAAGTAGAGGTAGTGGACCTTAGAACAATTGTTCCGTTTGATTCCGAGACTTGTATCAACTCGGTATTGAGGACCGGTCGCCTAATTGTTCTACAGGAGTCGCAATGGACGGGGGGGTTCGGACACACAGTGTCTAGCAGGATTGTGGAAGAGTCGTTCTGGAGGATGGAGTCGCCCCCGATTGTAATTGGGGCTTTGGATACACCTGTCCCATTCTCACCGACCCTAGAGGATCACACCATACCAAGCGTTAGAGTAGTCGTTAGGCATATTGAGAGAGCATGCGCTTGATGTTTATTGCGAACTAGCATTAGCAAAGAGTAATTTGTGGAATGTCGCGGGAATAGAATATGGATGGGACTCTAGTCGACGTTCTGTTCGTTCTCTCTGGTTTCGCATTCCTAATGGGGGGAGGAGAAGCATTGGTCCAAGGAGCGACGAGAATTTCACAGAATCTTAGTATCTCTCCCCTAGTTGTTGGGTTCACCGTAGTAGCAGTGGGGACTTCTCTCCCCGAGTTGGCTGTCGCAATAGAGGCGATTGGAAATGATGCCCCAGACATAGCAATTGGAGGAGTACTAGGATCGAATGTTGCCAATGTAATGCTCGTACTTGGGGCGGCAGCATTGTTGGGTGCTAAGTCAGAAGGCGGAGAAGCCGTGAAGAGGGATGCAATGGCAGTAATAGTGGCTACTATTTTCATGGCTATTTTCGTATTTAGGGGCGAGGTTCCCCTAGTCGGGGGGGTTGTAATGCTATCTTGCCTACTCGCATACTATTACTACACATACACGAGGGCAATAGCTGGGGATGACGAGTATGAGTTCGAAGACTCGTGGCTTCCAAGAAACATGTCTGTCGCAATTCCGGCTTGCATAATTGGTGGGGCAACGATATGGTTGGGAGCAAAGCTGTTGGTGGATGGATCGACTAGCATTGCAGAGACGTTCGGAGTCTCGGAGGCGGTAATTGGTCTGACAATTGTTGCTCTGGGGACATCGTTACCAGAGCTTGCTGTTACTGTAGTAGCGGGCCTCAGGGGACAGGGGGGAGTAGCCGTAGGAAACGTTCTCGGCTCTAACGTAATGAATATCATGGGGATAGTTGGAGTTGCCAGCATTTTCGGAGGCGGGATAGTCGTCGATAGCGAATTCACTAGAGACATCATGGTAGTAATTGCAACTTCGGGTTTCGTGGTTACGGCATTTCTTAGGGGCAAGGAATTCTCAAAGATTGTTGGTTCGTTGATGATTCTCACCTATCTTTCTTACATGACTTATCTCAGTGGATTACTAGATGCATTGGTATAGCACTATTACGAAGCCTGGTAACGGGATATCATGGAGTTGCCTCGGATCGAGTGCGTGATTCTTGCAGCCGGTTCTAGTAATAGGCTAGGGACAGATAAGGCGCTAATTCGGATTGGGGGCGGCACACTAGTGGGATGGCTGTCAGAAAGAGTCTCGAATAGGGGAGTTGGGGTCACTGTAGTGGCAAACAAAACGAACATTGCAGAGATATCCGCCAAACTTCCCGAATCTAATGTTGTTGAAAATACAGAACCTCAGAAAGGGAGGACTGGGTCCCTCAAAGTAGGGATTTCAAGCATTGATTTCTCAAAGGGGCACGACTACAGATTGCTGGTAGTACCAGTAGATAGGCCGGGATTCTCGGATTCCACACTTGAACGACTAATCGGTTCGGAAGAGAGTTGCTGTCCAATGCGAGATGGAAGGGGAGGGCACCCTCTGCTATTATCTCCTGTGGACGTTGAAAGGGTAAGGGAGAGTCCTGAGGATTCGCCTCTGAGAGAAATCGTTGACCCCGTCAGATTCGAAGTTATTGACGAGAACCTCCACCTAAACATTGACACGCCCTCAGATATTGAGGAGTTGGGGAATAGATTAGGTGCGATTATTGAAGAAAATTGAAAAGTGTAATTTCAGCCCAGAACCATGAATCCGGAAGATTTGCTCGGCGGTTTCAGCCCTATTGAGCAGGCATTGATAGCGGGTATGTTCACTTGGTTCATGACAGCAGCTGGAGCAGGACTGGTATTTTTCTTTCACGAAATAAACAGAAAGGCCCTGGATGGAATGCTGGGTTTTGCTGCTGGAGTAATGATCGCAGCGAGTTGCTTCGGACTTCTAGGTCCAGCAATCGATCAGACGGATGGAGAAGGCCTTTCGAAGGTACTACCAGCTGCATTCGGATTCGTAATGGGAGGCGTATGCATGAGGGTAATCGATGCCTACCTCCCTCACCTTCATCCAGGAGCCCCTCCAGAAGAAACTGAGGGAGTGAAGACCAGTTGGCACAGGAGTAAACTTCTGATTTCTGCCATCACCCTACATAACGTACCCGAAGGTCTGGCAGTAGGTGTTGCCTTTGGTGCTGCTTCCTCTGGAGACGGGATTGGGGCGGCGATTGCTTTGTCGATTGGAATAGGAATTCAGAACTTTCCCGAAGGAGCGGCAGTCTCAGTTCCACTGAGGAGAGAGGGTTTGTCAAAGAAAGAGAGTTTCTGGTGGGGTCAGTTATCTGCAATGGTGGAGCCAATTGCAGCTGTATTGGGTGCAGCGACCATAGTCTACGCTGACCCTATCCTACCCTATGCACTTGCATTCGCTGCTGGGGCTATGATTTTCGTAGTAGTCGAAGAGTTGGTGCCCGAGGCCCATAGAGGAAAAAATGGAGACATAGCCACTATGGGTGTAATGCTAGGTTTCACCATTATGATGATCCTGGATGTAGCGTTAGGCTAGTAATAGTAACTCCAAAGGCAGAGTGCCCAGTCAGGTAGGCGTGAGTATCGCCGTACTGTCTTGGGCCCTAGAGAGGCTGAGAGCCGGAGAGAGGGTTGCAATTGCATCCGTAATCGAGGCTCAGGGCAGCGTTCCTGGAAAGCCAGGTGCGAGGCTCGCAATCAGTTCGTCGGGATCTAGGTTCGGGACTGTGGGTGGTGCTGGACTTGAGCTGAGAGTAGGGCAGAAGCTGGAAGATATGCTTGCCTCGGAGGATGTTTCGCATAGAAAGAGGGGCGGTTCTGTGGAGGTTTTCTTGTTACACAAAGATGGGAAGGGAAAAGAGGTGACAGCCTTGGACAGCCTATGTGGGGGGCGAGTGACTGTGTCTATGGAAGTGATTGACCCTAGGCCCCACATCCTGATTGCAGGAGGGGGGCACGTGGGATTCGCCATTGCAAAGGTCTGCGATAACCTGGATTGGGCATACAGTGTTTTTGACATCAGAGAAGATTTCTGCAATGCCGAACGTTTCCCTAATGCTGAGGAGGCAATTTGTTGCCCGGTAGAAGAGTTGCTTCGTGAAGAGGATGAGGGATCTCTTCGAAGGTTCTCTGATGTGCTTCTTCTGAGTCATGACTGGGGGGTCGATGAAGACTTGCTGATCGGACTACTGAAGATTACAGGCGACAGTAGGAGGCCGAGGATTGGTGCAATCGGTTCGAAGAAGAAGTGGTCAGAATTCGAAAGGTCGGGAATCGAGAATGGGGTCGAAAAGAGGGTCTTAGACTCAGTTAGGTGCCCTATTGGTTTGGACATCGGGGCCGACTCTCCTGAAGAGATTGCAGTAGCCGTTTGCGCAGAAGTGCTTTCATTAGAGAAGGCAAACAACCCAACCTAAGTATGAAATTCGTAGTCAATTGCGAAGCACTGTGAAGACAGCCTCTGCACTCATTGCCGTGCTGATGCTATCGGCACCCCTGGTGGGGTGCCTTGGCGGTCAGGAAAAGGGGGTGGAAGACGAACTCTGGGTTGATGAAGGACTCGGTGCCTTTAGCGTCGTTGCTCCAGTCGACACAGGGATCAACGTGTATCACGACCACTTCTCGATGAACGAATCCTATCCCCAGTGGCTTCTTGACCAACTAGGGGTGAACATGGTGTGCAATATCACCAGTAATGGGACATGGCAAGAGAGGTATGAGGCAGATAGGGAGAATTGCTGGGACGTCATAGAATCTGGAGATATTGTATGGTTCAGGGGGACCAGAATAATCGGCACCACTCCCGATGATGATACCGATATACCAATTTTAGATGATCCCAGTGACGGACATGGAACAGCAGTTACTGGGGCCGTACTTAACGCAAATCCTGATGCGGTAATTTTCTTCGTTGAGGGATTCAGCGATGCTGCAGTACTAGCAGCAGCGAACCAACCATTGGTTGACATCATTACCACTAGTTTCGGTCCAATCCTCTCAGTTCCAGTACCAGGGATTGAGGATGCAACCAAAGTGGCTGTGGTTCAAGAAAAGAAGATTCACACGGGGGCAGCAGACAACTCACCCTCTCCAGCAATCCAAGACTCCACTGCAGGCCCCCCATGGAGCATTGGTATTTCCGGGTACGCAGAAGAGGATGATGACCAGAAGGAAACTATGAGCGGTTCATATCCAGACATTGCGGCCGACTGGACTCAGTTCTTGCCTAACCACGATGACATCGACGGCTACCATTGGACGTCAGGAACTTCTTTTGCAACACCCAGAACTGCTGGACTCCTCTCGGAGGTACTAGAAAGTCTCAGGTCTGAATTTGGGGACCTTTCCTCTGGAGCAGATCCGGATAGCAGAATGGGTTTTATCGTGAATGGAATCAATTTCTCATTGACAAATGATGATCTGCGGGATGCGCTAAATCTCTCTGCTTGGTATCCATCCTTTTCGACTTGGGACCCTCTATCTGGGACAACTCCGGTCTCTCCAGTGGCTCCGTGTACCCAAGTTGGTTGGGGCGTTGTAAACGAGAGTAACGTTAGACCAATTATTGAGCACCTAAATGGAAGTAATGCAATGTCGCAGAGGCCATTTGATGTCGAGTTTTGTATGGAATCGAATCAGGACATCAGAGAAGCATACTGGAACTAGGGTTGGCAGTTAAATAGAAAATAGGACTTGGGGGAGTATGAGAAAAGTCCTCCTCAGATGGAAGGTATCATCCCTGAGCGGGATTGACGAGATTGATACGCTGATGGAGATCTGCGAAAGAATAGAAGTTCTTGGACATCTTTCAACAGAAGCTGATGGAGTTACCCAACTAGTCGAATTAAGAATTAATGAGGGGCATGTGCTTTCGGAAATCTCAGAGTTGGAAAGTTTTGAGGTAATTGAGAAGCACGAAGAAGACGAAAGCGGCGTTCTTGTAAGCATTCGTTGCACTCATCCACTGGCATTATCGGCATTAGAGTTATCGAACATCTATGTCTATCCCCCATATGGAATTGACTCAAAAAATGGACTGGAATTCAGAATCTTCGGAATTTCGAGTTCAATACGTAGTTTCTTGGAATTCGTCAGAACAGTGATGCCCCCGGACACCGTTAGTGTGCAGACGATAAAGAACGGATCTGGGAAGGACTATGATTTCCTAACGGAAAAGCAGAGAGAGGTCCTAGAGCTTGCTGTTCGGAGAGGGTACTACGAAGAAGGTTCGGAAGTCACTCTGAAACAACTAGCCGATGAGTTGGGGATAGCGAGAAGCACCATCGGTGAGCATCTAAAAAGAGCCGAGTCAGAGGCCGTAAAGAAGGCCGTCAATGATTTCAACTAGGTTTTGGTAGTAAACCGAATGCTCAAAGGATGAACTCGATTGGTCATAATGTGGTGCAGTTCCGACTCCCCATGCTCCCTCATCCCGATGAGGTCGAATGGAATGCCAACGTGAACGGAGAAGAGTCGTCAATTTTTATTGAGAGCAATGCAATTCTGCTTGATGTACTGAGAGATAGAATCGGTAGTCTAGGGACCAAGCGTGGATGCGACATGGGGACTTGCGGATGCTGTTCTGTCCTCATCGATGGTGAGCCTAGATTGTCCTGCCTCACTCTAGCGATTGAAGTGGATGGGACCAGTATTACCACTGTTGAAGGACTAGCAGATGGGCATCATCTTCATCCTATTCAACAGACCTTCGCTGAATGTGGAGGCAGTCAATGCGGATTCTGCACCCCAGGTTTCCTAGTTGTGATTTCGGCGCTACTTTCAGATAACCCCCGCCCAGATGAAGAGGAAATCAAGGGTGCAATTGAGGGAAATCTTTGTCGGTGTACCGGTTTCCAGCAGATTGTAGACTCAGTGAAAGCGGCATCTGAGATTCTTGTCTCGGGGACTGGTGTTGAAGACTCAACGAGCGCCAAGAGCGACCCTCATCCAGGATTTGGTGGAAACTAGTATGGCCAAGGAAGAAGAGGACGAGAAAAATTCGGGAAGCGGTGACGAGATTATCGGATATCGACAACAGCCGGGAAAAATACCCTTTTCTAGACCCGGTTCCGGAGGTAAGAAAAGATTCTCTGAGACTACAGACCCAGAAATGATTCCTAGTTCTCAGGGCGGATCTTTGGAGCAACCATGGGGACCCCACAAGCATGACGAATTAGTGAGTGGTCAGATAATTGGCAAACCCACTGCATTAGTGGATAGTTCCTGGAAAGTTACTGGGAGGGCCCACTACGGGGATGATGTTCGACTCCCAGGAGAGCTCATCGGGAGGATTGTGCGCTCCCCTCATCATTATGCGAGGATCCTATCCATAGACTGCTCCAAAGCACTTGAGTTGCCAGGAGTGATTTCAATTGCAACGGGTCAGGATGCGAAGAATCGATTCGGGGTCCTCCCAGTTACAAAGGACGAGCATGCAATGGCAGTCGAGAAGGTTCGACATGCTGGTGACCTGGTTGCTTGCGTTGCTGCAATCGACGAGGCTACTGCTAGAGAGGCAGAAAGACTGATTGAGGTAGAATACGATATTCTGGAGCCAATCCATGACATGCGCAAGGGCATTGAGGATAGTGAAGAGCCAATTCATGATCGTGGCAACTACCACATCGGCGAGTCGAACATCCAAAAGAGGGTCTTCCAAGAATTCGGAGACATTTCTGGTATGTCGAAAAAAACGGTCGCGAGCCACAAGAAAAGTTGGTTATTTGCCGGAGTGAATCACGGTTTCACGGAACCGCATGCAGTGGTTGCCGATTGGGATCCGTCTGGAAGACTGACCCTATACACGCCACAACAAGTCCCTCACTACCTCCACAGAGCACTGGCCGATGTTTTGGAAATACCCATGCACCAAATCAATGTGCATCGAACATTCGTCGGAGGTGGTTTCGGTGGGAAATCGGATCCGTTCCCTCACGAGATGTGCGCAGCCATTCTCGCGAGGAAATCAGGTAGGCCGGTGCGAATCACTTTCGACAGAGAGGAGGTTTACTGGGTCAATAGGGGTCGCCACCCATCCAGGATTGAAATGAACCTCCATGCTGACAAGGAAGGTAGGATATGTGGGATTGAGACTGATGCACTGATTGATGGCGGGGCGTTCGCCTCCTTCGGTCATGTGACTACTTACTACAATGGTGTACTCCACACAGCACCATATGAGATTGGGGCTTTCCACTACACCGGAGCTAGGGTTTGGACGAATAAACCGGCCAGTGGAGCCATGAGGGGGCATGGGGCAGTAAACTCGAGATGTGCTGTGGAAGTCGGGCTAGATGACCTAGCCGAAGAGCTTGGGGTCGACCCGATAACACTCCGTCTGGCAAATCTACTCCCCCCCCATTCAGCGACAATTACCGGATTTAGGGTAACCAGCATTGGAATGAGGGAATGCCTTGAGAGGGTAAAGAAAGAGAGCGGTTGGGACAAGAAATTCAGAAAGTTACCTCTGGGCAAGGGAATTGGAATTGGTTGTGGTTTCTTCATATCTGGGAGTGGTCTGCCCATACACTGGGACCCCAATAAATTCCCCCATGCAACTGTCCATCTTAAAGTGGACATGGATGGAGGTGTGACGGTACATACTGGTGCTGCAGACATTGGTCAGGGTTCAGATACCGTTGTTGCCCAATCAGTTGCCGAGGTATTGGGATTGCCTCTCGATATGATTCGGGTAAAATCCAGAGATTCGGATACTTCTCCGGTTGACCTGGGGTCCTACTCTTCCAGAGTCACATTCATGAATGCTAATGCTGCTATATCCGCAGCAATGCAAATCCGGGATGAGTTGCTTGATGCAACGGTGGAGATAACAGGGGCAGAAAGAAGAGGTTTGGTGATTGGTGATCGTAGGATTTTCCTGAAGGGTGATCCCGCAGTCGGCGTTTCATACCTAGAGGCACTGCACAAGGCACAAGAGGATCGAGGGGCACTGGTGTCATCTGGGGCATATAGGACGCCACCCATGGGGAGGACCCACAAGGGAGCAGCGGCAGGTCTGGCACCTGCATACTCCTTCTCGGCATATGTTGCAGAAGTAACTGTGGACGTAGAAACGGGCCAGACCAAAGTGGACAAAGTCTGGGCTGCTCATGATTGCGGGAAGGCCCTAAACCCATTGGCAGTGAAGGGCCAGATCATCGGTTCATGCCATATGGGTATGGGACAGGTCCTTTCAGAAGAGATGCGATATAGCAGAAATGGGAATCTGTTGAATCCGGATCTCCTTGACTACAAAATCCCGAGTGTTCATGAGATGCCCGAGGTAGTCCCGATAATCGTTGAGTCCAATGATCCGGAAGGTCCATTTGGGGCAAAGGAAGCAGGAGAGGGCCCCCTTCTACCAATTCTCCCTGCTGTTTGTAATGCTGTTTACGATGCGGTGGGAGTCAGAACTTCGGAACTCCCAATGACGCCCGAGAAAGTTTTCAAAATGATTGAGAAGAGATGCAGATCTGAAGGGATTGCGAATCCGACAGACCTTGAATGCCCGTCTCTTGAGCACTCAGATCTGCAGACGATTCTCGAGAAGAGGAGTGATGAGCATAAGTCAAGGGACAGAGAAAGAAGGTTAGATGAGGAGAGGGGTGATTACTACAATGGCGCCCTATTTGGATTGGATCCGTCCACCCCTCCTGATGAAGTGGACCCTAGGTGGGAGGTCAGAGTAACTCCAGACGAAGAATATCTTGTGTCCCCTCGCCTTGCAGGGAGTGCTTGGAAGCATACAGAGAGGCGCCATCTGGAGGATGTAATATGAAGATGCCCCCATTCAAGGTGCTTTCGCCAAAAAGCCTGGATGAGGCCCTTCTGATGTCACAAGAGCTTTCTGATTCTGGGGAAGATTTCGACTGGATAGCTGGGGGTACCGACCTCTTGCCTAACTACAAATGGCACATCAATGTAAAGAGTCACGTAATTTCACTATCTTCGATACCAGAATTACGGAAATTGAGTGAAAGTCACATCGGTGCGATGGTTAGCATTAGTGAATTAGCAGAAGGCGCTTCCACCCATCCAGTTCTAGCCAAGGCAGCAAATTCGGTTGCCAGCGTTCTAATCAGGAAATCTGGAACTGTTGGAGGAAACATTTGCTTGGATACTAGGTGCTACTGGATTAACCAATCTGAAACATGGCGAGAATCCATTGACTGGTGTCACAAGTGCGACTGTGGGACGGATGCCGATTGCAGGGTTATCCCAAATCAGAACACTCTTTGCGTTGCGACATATCAGGCAGATTTAGCCCCGGTTCTGATGTGTCTTGGCGCTACGATACACCTAGCCTCTCCGAAAGGAGTTCGGTCTTTGCCGCTTTGTGAGTTCTTTGAGTTGGACGGAATGAAAAGAAATATTCTCGAAAAAGGAGAGTTAGTGACTCACCTCACCATTCCGGAAGATTCCTCAGAATGGCATGGTGACTACCAGAAATTGAGGCAACGAGACTCATGGGACTTTCCGGAAGCAGGCGTTGCCGTACTTTGGAGAGGAGGTTCTAGTGGCGGTCCTGAAAGCCTAAGAGTTGCGACAACCGGTCTCGAATCTATCCCTAGTCTTCATTCGGAGGAGGCGAAAGAGGCTCTGTCAAGATGGCGTGGTGCTGAAACGGTTGAAGATCTAGCAGAGTCGATCAGGAAGGCCGTAAAACCGGTACAGAACACTTGGTTCTCCCCGGCATATAGAAGGAAGATGGTGAAGGTCTTAACGAAGAGGGCTTGTAGGGATTTACTGGTGATTTGATGAGATCGAGGTTTGCCTCAATCCTCCTAGGAGCGATTCTGACATTGTCCTTCTTCTCTGCGTCTCCGTCGTCAGCACAAGAACTAGAATCTTGGGAATTGGGGATCAACTACCCAGGAGAAGATCCGACAAACCCATTTCTACTATCAGATCAGGGTTCTGCAAAGGTTGAGTTCTTTGTAGAAAATTCCGGACTGACTGAGATAACCGTAGAGTTCGAATTCAATATCCCTTTCAGTGGGGAGCATGAAGCACCCGAAGGAGAGACCATATCTGCAGGGTCGAATGAGTCATTCGATCTCAAGATTAGCGGAATAGACGTTCTATCCCAGGATGCGGAAAAGAAGGAAAAATTCTCCATTACAGCAACGATTACCGCGAGACAGGGCATTCCCGATCCCCTATCTTCATCTCAGAACAGGGAAGGAGACCTCGAGATTCCATCTATTTTCGATCTAGCATTAGAAATCGCAGAGCCCTTCGGACCCATGAATGCAGGTTCCGAAACCATTCTCACGGTCACTGTGACAAACAATGGAAATGCACAGGACGGAGTCGGGGAAGTAGATGTCAAGGACGACTGCCCGCTATTGTCCACCGATAATGGCCTTGACTCACTACTCAGCGGGAACATCGAAGCCGGCAAAGAAAAGGATGCGAACCTGAAAGTAACGGCCTCGGAGAGCCATCCCAAGAGGCATTGTGACATCACGGTGACAGTGACCTCAAAGAGAGAAATGAGCGGAGGGGGCAATGCCATCGCAGAAGGAGAGGTAAGAGTCACAGTTGAACCTCCGCCCACTGGAGATTCGAGTTCCAGTGACCAGGGGGATGGCAGCAGCAGTTCAGAGGACTCAATTGAGTCTAATCTACCTGCTCCGGGAGTGATTGTGACCATCTCTGGTTTACTAGTGGCACTAATCTTCCCCAGAGACGAAGGCGAATAGAAAAATCTTGAGGAAAAAGCGTTACTGGCGAGAGGAACAAACTTTGCTCAGCAACATATAACCGTGATTTGAATGTCCGATAGATGTTGCTTGGGCCAATGGTCCAACTTGAAGAGGGGTTTAGAAGAATGCCGGAAGAGTTAGATGGCGAGGCTCGATTCAATAGGAACGTCATGTATGCCTTGGTAATTACATCAATAATGCTCCTCGTCCTGCCCATGTTTTTCGTCGTTGGAAAGTCAACAAATTACTCGGCGTACGATGATAGCGGCCTAGGACAATTATCCGATATGAGGGATAGTTTCGAAGACGGGTATGTGGAGAACAGGGACGAAGGATACTATGTCGCTAACACAATGTCTACTCCAATGCTTGTCAATGACTGGAAAGACCCGCATCGCACACTACTGACAATTATTGCACCAGAGAAGCCAATCGATCAAACGGAAGCGGATGAGATTTTCCGCTTTGTTACAGAAAAGGGAGGAAAGGTAATCGTTGCAGCTGACAACACTCAAGCCCATAATCTGGCCATATTATTTGGCGTCAGGTACATGGATGCACCATTGAAAGACGATAAGCAGCATTGGGTTTACACGCAACAGTCTGAGCAATTCATCGATTGGGGCAACGTTTGGAGCGCATCTCCAGTAAACCAGGACATAGACGATATGTCCCCTGGGGCACTAATGCAGGGTTGTACATCATTCCAAATTCAGAATCCAGATGGGTTGAATGATTGCAGGCTCCCAGTGATGTACAAGGGTCCAACTGGAATGATGTTTGAGGCTACGGACAAGGATCTTGAAGACCCAGAGCACAGGGAAATAATGACTCTTGGTAGGGCTTCTCCCTCCGCCTTTATTGACAGAGTAGGAAATGGCGACCCAACAAATCCTGAGAATCCTGCTACGGGAGATCTGAGGTTAATGATGAGGTTCGACTACCCCGGAATAAAGGTCCTAGACAAGGTTGCTGATGAAGGCAGGGGGGCGTTCTCAGCTGGTGTAGGAGAATTGGAAGTTACGGGCAGCATAGTTTTCGTTTCTGATGATGAGGCTTTCTCGAATTTGCTTTGGAAGTTAGAACAAGCACAGGATGAAGGTCTAAGTCAAGATTGCTCAGCTATCGGAGATTATACGAGAAACAACTGCTGGACCCAAGAAATCCTGAATAACAACGATTGGGGAGGAAATGAGAGGTTCTTCAGACTCCTAGTCTACGACATGATGGAATTTGACAATGTAGACCTAAATGCGCCAATAAGATCTGATCCGGGTAACTTCCAAATTGTTTTTGATGAGAGCAGACACGTGACAGGTGTTCTATCAGAGCCATTCGTTCAGACTATGGGTACGGTCGTACTCCTTACATCCAACCAGTTCCTGAAGTGGTTAGTAGTACTCAATGTAGCACTACTACTACTCGTAGCCATGATGGTGGTCCCTGAGAAGGAGAACTGGAGACATGTTTTCGACCTAACAAAATTCAACCAGCGGCCTGAGAAGCTAAATCCTGCAACGTATAGGGATAGAGTGAGGAGAGCGCTGCTCACCAAGGTTAGAATCCACCATGATTTGACTCGAGATGAGATGGCAATGAGGCCACCGCCTGAGGTTCAGGCGATGATTGGTGATCCCCGTCTCGTGGAATTGGCTTATAGCCAAAGCCGGACGTACACGCCGCAAGAGTTGCGCAAGTTGATGCAAACCATTCGCCGATGGGGAAAAAATAACTAACAAATGGAGTGAAAAATATGAGTGAAACAGAACCAGCAAAAGGGATGCAAGCACCCGGTTCGGGTGCACACGATGCAGTTTTGGCCAAGAAGGCGCAAGAGGCACGTGGATCGAGTAAGAAAGACGAGGTATTGGCCGCCACCGGAGCAATGGGGCAGGCAATTAGTACAGAAGTCCAGAAAGTAATCATTGGAAAGGCACATGTGATTGATAACGTCATGGTGGACATTCTGTCGAATGGAAATCTTCTGTTCGAAGATTTCCCTGGTCTGGCGAAGACTCTGATGACCAATACCTTCGCAGATGCACTTGGGTGCGATTTCAAGAGAGTGCAATTCACTCCTGACTTGCTGCCAGCGGACATTACAGGGACCAACATATATGATGCGAAGAAAGGAGAGTTTACCTTCAAGCCGGGTCCAATTTTCTGCAATCTTTTACTCTCGGACGAGATCAACAGAGCGCCTCCGAAGACTCAGGCCGCTCTACTGGAGGCCATGCAAGAGAAGCAAGTAACAATAGGGGTTGTTACGCACAAGCTTCCTGCACCTTTCCTAACGATGGCCACTCAGAACCCAGTCGAGCAAGAAGGGACATACCCACTCCCAGAGGCTCAACTTGACAGATTCATGATGAAGATGATGGTTGGCTACCCAGACAGGGCTGACGAGAATGAGATTCTGCAGAGAAGGATCAACCGTAAGACCGACGAGGTAGATGTCAACAGCATTACAGACCCAAGCATCGTAGTCAAGATGCAACAGTCCTGCGAAGAGGTGTATGTGGACAGATCGGTCAGAGAGTACATGGTGGACATTGTGGCTAGGACCAGAGAGGACCCAAGAGTGCTCGTTGGTTCGTCCCCTCGAGGTTCACAGGCACTATTGAAGACCGGGAGAGCGGTTGCAGCCATGCGTGGAAGGGACTTCGTCACTCCTGATGACGTGAAGTCAGTTGCAGAGTTGGCAGTTGCACACAGAATCATCCTAAAGCCAGAGCATCAGATTAAGGGACTGGAAACCGGTGAGGTCATCCGAGATATTCTACATGGGAAGAATGCAGCGAATGTCCCGACCGTCTGAGTGATGACGAGGTGGAAATGTGGCCTGGAGCCGAAAGTCAGCGATGTTCGCGTCTCTTTCGGTAGCGATGTATCTCCTGGGCCTAGTTCTGCGCAACCAGCAACTTGTGACAGTTGCTGTGGTCCTACTTTCATTCCTGACATGGGCGGCCCTGAGGACATCCCATGGTGACGTTGCTTCCTCGGGAAGGAGGGTGGAAGAGGCAGTCATGGACGAGGGAGTTCAACTTCAGAGCATCGTGGCGATGAGGAAGACTTCGAGCTCCAGAGTTTTCGAGGATGGGGAGATTGACGTAACCCTGAGGATCCAGAACAGATCGAGCATTGCCAAGGTGCTCGAACTACGTGACAGAGTTCCAGAGGTTATGAGAATCAAGAAAGGTGCTAACTACGTTCTAATGGAAATCGGCCCTAAGAGGGAGACTGAGATTTCCTACACCATCGAGACCCCGCTCAGGGGCTTCTACACGATTGGTCCCGTATGCATCAGAGTCCAGGACGAGCTTGGCCTCTTCCACAATGAGAAAGAGGTCCAACTCTACGACGACTTCTTGGTTTTCCCGAAGATGGAAGACATCAAAGACGCGATGATCAAAAGTAGAGTGCCTAAGATTTTCACCGGGGCAGTGAACATCAGGAATCCCGGTGAGGGGTCAAATTTCTACAACCTCAGGGAGTACCTCCCAGGCGACCCAATGAGGAAAATTAACTGGAAGGCTACAGCAAGGCAAGATGGTAAGATGATGGTTAACGAGTTCGAAAGGGATGCCGTGAGCGATGTAATCATTCTAGTAGATAGCAGATCTGTTAGCGAAACGGGACCTGTGAGCAGAAATTCACTCGTTTACAGCACAAGGGCAGCGGCCAGCCTAACCCAGCACTTCCTTTCGAGGAGAGACTCTGTTGGAGTAGTTGTTTACGGGGACGAAATTGTCTCTGTTGACAGGGATACCGGGAAGAAGCAATTATATGTCATCTTGACCAAGTTAGCCGGAGCGATGGCGAAGGGAAACACACCTCTCAAGATTGTGACTACGAGGATTATGCCCCACATTCATCGAGGGAGCCCAATCATCATCCTGTCCCCCCTAGAGGACGACCCGACTATTGTGGATGCAGTGAGAGACCTCAGGTCTAGGAACTTCGAAGTTACTATCCTCTCCCCAAGTAGCCTTGAGTTCGAATTCGATGCTAGAAGGATAGACAGGACGGGTTATGAAGTCCTAAAAACTGAGAGGGACATCTTGATGACCGAGCTCAGAGGATTGGGGGCTTATGTGATGGATTGGGAGCCTGACATGTTGCTCTTCACGGCATTAGCTGGAGCAAGGGGTTTCTGAGGTAGGTGATTAGATGGCAGAACAAGGAAGCAAGGGGCCAGTAGATACCTCTCACTTGTACGATGGGAAGGTTGTGAGATCTTCCGCACCCAGCAGGAAGAAGGCCGCAGGAACCCTGAAGGCTGACTCTGGGATTCCTGATGATGCAGTTCCAGAAGTCGCGATTCCTAATTGGATAGAAGCAATCTTCGGAGGTCCGGTGCTGGTAAATCGAGAGTTCGTTTCACCAAATAGAATGGTCCTAACCCTCCAAATGGGTGCGATCGGGTCCCTCCTAGTCCTAGGTTTCCTAACATTCATGCTCACTCCAGTTTCTGGTACGGCATGGTTTGCTCTGACTAACATGTTTGGAATTGGCTTCCTAGGTCTGTGGCTTCACCTGCTACTGATCCTTGTTGGACTGATATCTGGCTTCTGGGGGGTGTGGCAGAGGGACCAACGGGCAATGCTACTGTCATACGTGGCCCTCATTCTAGTGACAATAAGGTTCGCAGGTAGCAAAGTGGAGTTTGGTCTGAGTTTCCTACCGGAGAACGAAGTTATTCAGAAACTGCTCCTAATCCTCTATGCTGTTTTCCTTGTTGTGTATATGGAGATATCAAGCGCAGTTATTCGTTTCTCCATGCTGGATACCTCAATCAGAACTGGAGAGGTTTACGTAATGAATGTAAAAAGCATCACTGATAGGTACAACAGGGCATTGGGGTATACCCCTGCGGTTGCAGCAGTGGTGGCAACCCTAACCCTCTTCATCAATTTCTTTGTCCCTCTTTTCGTTCGGATTCTTGACCCTGTGGCTGCAAATAGGCTCGAGGAAAGTGTTGAGTTGACAAGCGTTTACGGAGTTGCACTGGGAACTATCCTAGTGTTCATTGTGATTGCCTCGATGTTCGCAATCAACCTTCCTCTGAGAATCCAACAGTACCTTGAGAAGCAGGCCTGATCACAGGAATCCGCCCATCAAGCCCAAGTCAGCAATAACAAGCATTGCAACCGCCTCTACGACAGGGGCAGCTCTTGGTCCGATCACTGGATCATGCCTCCCTCCGACCTTGAGTGGTTTGGCTTCATTACTTGGGAGGTGAAGCGTGAACTGCTCTCTCGGAAGGCTACTGGGGGGTTTGAAGTGAACCAGCACCCTGATCGGAGACCCGGTCGATCTCCCCCCCAGGGCCCCATCTGCTTCACCAGTATCCGCACCTTCCAACTGCGGGGAGTCGGGTCCCGGTATCCACATGTCATTGTTCTCAGAACCTCTCATCTGCGAGGATGCGACTCCATTCGAAAACTCGATTGCTCTGGCTCCCGGAATAGCCATCAGACCTCTGGCAAGAGATGGTTCGATGCCATCGAACCAAGGTTCTCCGACACCAATTGGCAGACCCTGAATCAGCAACTCGACGACAGAGCCGATGGAATCCTTCTCCCTCCGAATACTTTTGATCAAATCTGCCATTCTTGGAGCCGCTTCGGGATCGCGACAATTGAGCCTGGCCATTTCGGACTCCTCGTCAATTGGTTCTGATTTTTCCAATTCCATTAGTGGCCTTGCAGAGATATCACCGACTCTGCTTAAATGGGCATGACAAGACCATCCGGAGTTTTCCAATATTGTCCTGGCTTGACTTCCCGCCGATACCAGACCCAGAGTGAGCCTAGCTGATTGAGAACCGCCACCACGGAGATCGCTGGACCCCTTGGATCTAATCTCCTCCACCATGTCTGCGTGACCAGGACGAGGATGATCGGGGAGGAAATCATAGTCAGATGGCCTAGCATCTGAGTTCCGAACTAACATCAGAAGTGGCCATCCAGTTGCTTTCCCCTCGTAGATCCCAGATAGGATCTCACAGTCATCGGGCTCCAATCGTGCTGACATTCCCTTCCTTCCAGGCCTTCTCCGAGACAAATCATCAGAAAGAGTCTGCAAATCGATTTCTGTACCGGGAGGGATTCCCTCGACTAAAGCGCCAACACACTTGCCATGACTCTCGCCGAATAGTGTCACCTTCAACTGATCACCTAATCCCATCCCCATCAGGACACCTCCTCGATGGGGGAAACATTGCTTGCAAAACGGGTATGAATCGTGAGAAGGCCCCTGTCTTCCATAATTGCGGATATTGATTCTGTGTCGTCTTCGAAGCAAACTATTGCAATTGCCGGACCTGAACCACTGATTCCAGAAGCAATGGCGCCCGATGCGATACAGAGATTGCTGACCCTCAGAGCCTCGTGATCACCCGTGGCTGCAGAAACTGCCATTCCATTTGACGAGAGTGAATCCAGAGCGGAACCGCTCATTATGGATGCCAATGATCTCTCGAAGATCTGATGCTGCTCTGAGAATCTGGTTTGTGAGATTTCTACCGAACGCTGTCCCCTAAGGCACAGTATTACCGACAGACTGTCATCCATCGTACCTTGGATGATTATGGAATCGGAGGCGCCCATAGTTGGATCGACGAGCTTCCATCCGGGTTCTAAAGACGCCCAATTGTCATCCATGCTTCCTGTGATGGCGCAATTTGACATCAACTGAGACTTGGTCGCGAGATCTGCTATTTCTGAATTGGATAGTCCCGTCCAAGCGCAAGAATTCAGAGCTCTGAAGGCTGCGCATGAGAGAGCTGAGCTGGACTTGAGTCCTTGCCCTATTGGGACCATGCTCTCTATCTTCCATCCGAATTCGTCAGGAATTGGCAGTCCTTCCTCCCTCCAGCAAGACTCTACTGAATCTAGAAGTCCATGCTTGTCATCATTTACTTCGTTACGCTCATCTATGATTTGGACCTCTGTTTCTAACTGAATTCCTACTGAGCATCCTCTGCCTGTCCCCAAAGCGTGGAGAATTGAGATGGCGCCATTGGCCCTACCTGAACCAAGGACATTCACTTCTCTTTCACCTCTGCAGGGAGTGCGAAGCCAACGTGTCTTGCCCTATTGTCAGTGAGTATGGAAATCTTGTCACCTTCTTTTGCCTGAGTAACTGGAATCGCCCCCTCGCTGGGAGAAATCAATCTCACGGTCTCTGCTTGCTGTACCACTATTTGCCCTTCTGAACCCGGGACTTCGAATCTAATCAATAGTAGGGGGCGAGTCTCTACTTTCAATCGCCCGATTGTGGCCTTCTCTTTGTTGCCGGAAGTTGACAATATCGCAACTTCATCGCCAGAAGTCAATTCGCTCAGATACTTGGTTTTCCCATCCGCCATTAGGGCATAAGAGTGAATTGCCCCAGCATTTACTCTAAACGGACGAATGGGTACGTAATCCGATTGAATTGTCTCTCCGTGAATTAGGCAAAGGTTACCTGAAATTGAACCGACTGCCATTCCCTGGCCATCACTAATCCTCCTTGTTAGGTCTACGCACACTCTTTCTCCTACCCCAGCTCCTTCGATTGACAGAATTCTAGCTTCTTCGATGATGGCCCCGTCATCTTGGGTTTCCTCCCTATCCCACTTTCCTCCGAGGATTGTAACAGCATCATTAACCAGATGTCCGGGTACTAGGATGGCGTCGACTCCGCCTCCCAACGCAAATGCTGCACCGTTTAGTTCGTCTTCTTCATCGATTGCTGCAGCGATTCTGGTACTCGTGCCTCTGGATGCTGCAACTAGATTCTCCAATGGAACCATGGTCCAGTCCGAGCATCGAACCAGTAACCATGGAACTAACCCGATGAGGGACAATGCTTCTTCCTGATCTGATGGGTCATCGATTTGGACTTCCGAGACATCTTCAGAGAACCCATCCCAGAATCGGCTAACTACATCCCTGTTGGGGAATTCTTCATCGCTGGATTGGGACCAAATCTGCATCTTTTCACCTCAGAAGCCTTGCTGCCTCTTCTGCGGATGCCCCATCATGTACTATCGCCCTCAGGGATCTGATGTGGGACGCAGGATCTTCTGCAGCGAATACGTGTCTTCCCATACATACGCCTGACCCCCCAGCGTTGACTGACTGCTCGACCATTTCTAGGATCTGTGAGAATTCGACCTCTATTGGCCCTCCAGAAACTAGAACTGGTATCGGTACTGAAGAGGTAACGGTTCTGAAGGATTCTTCCGAGCCGGTCCATGGGACCTTGACAACATTGCAACCCAATTCCCATGCTAGCCTTGCAGCATGTGCAACTCCCATGGTTGGGTCTGATGGGTCAAGTCTCAGATTGGGACCCCTAGGATAGAACATCCCCAGCACTGGGAGCTCAACCTCGAGGGCCTCGGAGGTAATATTGGACATACGAAGGATCATCTCTGGTTCTGCTTGATCTCCGAGGTTTACCTGGCCAGACATTCCAATTGCCCCTCTCGAAAGGCTCTCTCTGGCATTGGAGACCGTGATCTTTTCCTGGGAGCGGGGGCCACCATGGATGGTTGACATGGATGAATGACATACAAATCTGCTCCAAGCAGTTCTTGCAAAATGATAGGACAATGGGCCCTTATGAAGCACTATTGCGTCTGCACCCCCCTCAATTGCTGAATCGACTGCTGAATCGCTGTCCATCAACCCGGGCTCTGGGAATTCGGATGCGCTGTGGTCCATTGGGACCCAAACTCCTCTGCCTCCGGGAAGGAGGGTTTCCAAGCGGTTTGCTAGGGCATCGGCCACGTATTATCGCCAATGTCCACTCTCTTGAATGGTCCCGTTGCCTCTTGTCCGAGTTTCTTGGGCAATTTGTATGTCAGATATCAAGATCGACAATTACTGGAGCATGGTCGGATACAACTAGCCCCCCTTCCCTCATGATCTCTGTTGATTTCATCAGTGGTCTAGCCGCTTTGTTTGCTAGGATGTAATCAATCCTCCAACCCCTGTCCCTCTCCCTCGCTCTTCGGAAATTCGACCACCACGAGTAAGGGCCCTTCATTGGCCCGACATGTATCCTCAGGAGATCGTGCCACCCCGCTTCCAGCATTCTGTCGAACCACTCTCTCTCGTGCTCCAGAAATCCAGAGGTGCGCTTATTCCCCTTGGGATCCCAGATATCGTCCTCAGTATGGGCAATGTTCAGATCCCCACACAGTAGTGCAGGTTCGGATGAATCGAGGAACTGTTGACTCCATAGAAGCATGTCCTCCAACCACTGATCCTTGTAGTTCTGACGCTCCTGCCTGGCGGAACCATTCGGCAGATACATGTTTATGCAACTCAGGTTATCGTGCTTAGTGACCAATACTCGACCCTCTGGATCCCTGGTCTCATCTAGTTCGGTGTCTATCCCCCTTCCCACCTCAACCATCCCAACCCTAGAGCATGACATTACGCCGGAGTATCCCTTCTTCTGAGCTGGGTGCCAAATTACCTCATAGCCCTCTGGCTGGGACCAGTCCTTTGGCATCTGCTCTGGCAGAGCACGGACTTCCTGGAAGAGCATCACATCGGCATCGATGCGTTCGATGAACTCAACAAGCCCCTTTCGATGGGCGGCCCGAATCCCATTCAGGTTCCAAGTGACGACTCGCACAGGGGGTGCTCACTGGGACAGGTCTTTGACTTTCTCGACTAGATCCATCCTGCTGATTCTCCACATTCCGTATGGTGTGAGAATTACTGAGATGAGAACAACGATTCCGACAAGTTGTGCTGCAACCATGAAATCAGACTTCACAGTGAGATATAATGACCATTGAACGAATGTAGAGATTAATGCCTGAGTGCCAAAAATGGTGAAAACAGTGGCGAGAAATCCACCTATCAAACCAATAGCGATATGTTCACCCAGCATCATCAATCCAATCTTATTTATTGGGGCACCAAGCACCCTTAGTGTCGCAATCTCTACGTCTCGTTCTGCAAGATTAATGATCAGAGTATTGAATAAAACAACAATTGCAATGATTATTCCAAGCGCAAGAATTGAAATGAAAGATGCTTGTTGCTGTTCCCAAATAGACTCAAAAGTTTTGATTAAGTCCTCTTTTTGAGTCACTCCGAGTGAGATCTCGCCCAATTCACTGTCGACTTCGACCCCCTCCGGCAAATCAATCAAAACAGAGGTCGCTTCGATTCCCACGACGGGTACGAGATCTTGTCGATGGAAGTATACGGTTCGCGTCAGTTCTCCTTGTGTGATTCCGGTTATCTCAATATCCAACGGAGTTGAGCCAAACATAATCGTCTGAGTTTGCCCAATTTGCCAATCGAGGAAGTGCTGTAATCCCTCATCAACAAGAACCTGTGTGACTTCAGAATTTGAAGCAGGTAGTGAGCCTTCTTTGAGATCTATAACTATCATGGAATTTTCATTAGTAGATACCGTATCCAAACCATAAGTCAAGAGGTATCTCATATCTCCCTCCGGGTTAGCCGGGAAAACTAGCATCGACTCATGAGATGCATCTCTCTCATCGGCCCATTCATTGACTGCCGCCTCCCCTCCAAAGGGAACAACAACTTGCGCATCCCAATTCTGGTTATTCTCAACATTGCCAACTACAGCATCTTCCATTGTGGCCATCATCAGTGTCATACTGCCAAAGATTAGCATTGACAGCCCGACAGCAATGAATGTGAAGGCTAGTCTAGTTGGTTTTCTAATGCTGGACCTGATGGTCAGCCCTACTGTGGAAGGTAGTCTCGAAGTTAACTTCTGTAGGCCTCGAGACGAGAGCCTGATCTGATGTTGGCCACGCATTATTTCCAGAGGCTGTAGTCTAGAGGCTTGGATAGCTGGAAGAAATCCAGAAAACAAAACAATCAACATCGCGGTTCCAGAAATTTGCAGTAGGATTGGAACGATATCTGCAGGTTCAATAATTGGGATTCCCAGCAATCCTTCATACATACCCAGCATTGCTGGAGCACCCAATAGTACACCAAGGATTGTACCAAATAAGCATCCTATCAGACCTATGATGACGGGCATCAAGATATATCCTGGAATTATAGCATTTCGTGGAATCCCAAGTGTTCGCAATATTGCAATCTCTCTAGCCTGAGATTGTACCAATCTCTGAAGGCTCAAGAAGATGGTGATTCCAGCAACTATTGCGATCATTGCAGTAACTGGCACATACATCGACATCGCACCTTCGGCATCGGTACGAAGCAATTCTACTGATTCGACTCCTGAACGACTGTAAACCAACGAGGGCGAGTCATCAATGTCTTGCATGACAGAGTCGATCTTTCCGATAATTGAACTAAGTTCTTCACCTTCGACTTCAGTGGTAGTCTGCAAGTCATATTCCGGAGTCCCAACTATGTCGATGAGTAGAAGATTGGCCGAACCTGAACTGAGGTCGGCTAACCTCTCAAGTCCTCCGGCCGTCAAATATCCAGTAGCAAATGTTCCTGGTTCGGAGGGATATAGTGATCCACTCTGGGCAAAGTACAGATGATTTGAATGGTGACCGATTCCCACAATGGTGTAATTCACGCTTCCAGCTCCGGAACCTATCGATATGGTATCACCAATCTCAACCTCCATCCCTTCAGCCACCCTTACATCGACGACTATCTCATCATCTGCACTGGCCATAACACCAGAGCAGCAGTCGTGGTCAGGAAACCACACTCGATCGATATCTCCTTCGTCAATACCATGCCAAACAGCAGGAATGATTGATTCTTCACCATCCTCATTCGTGTGAAACATGACTCCATCCATTTTCAAGCGAGGTTCGCATTCGTTTAGCATTAAATCTGAATCAGGCCATTGATTTGCGATTTCCTCACAAATTGAATCTGCAGTACTGCCATCCCAAGCCCAACTAGGATTTTCAACCCAAATATCTGCAAGGTTTACTCCCTCATCAGTATCCGCATAGATGTCATCATACATGCTTGAGGCTGTATGGGCATATGCTGCAAAAGAAATACCTGCGAAAACACCGACCGCCACCATCAGAACCACAGCGAAGAGGCGAGTCTTTGTCCGCCATAGGCTTCTTGCCAAACGCTTTGTAAGTAGAACAAACAAGTAAATCACCTCATTCAACAATTTCGTCAGACAGTACCTTCCCACTGTCGATTCTTACAACTCTTGTAGCGTATTCGATCAATGATTCGTCATGAGTGACGAAAACACAGGTTATTCCTTCTGCTTCACATGCCTTGACTAGTACTTCCATGACTGCAGTAGAGGTCTTCGAGTCGAGGTTGCCGGTTAGTTCGTCACCAAGTAGAAGGCGAGGAGTCTTGGCTAGGCTTCTTGCAATCGCTACCCGCTGCTGCTGGCCTCCACTAATCTCCGCAGGGAATCTATGGATTTCATCGGCAAGCCCGACCATGCCGAGTAATTCCCTGGCCCTCCCCTCGTCCCTGCTCCCGGCTAGTTCCTGGATGAGCAGGATATTCTCCAGAACGGTTAGGTCCTGTAGGAGATTGAAGAATTGGAAGACGTATCCTATGTTGTCTCTCCTGAATTTTGTCATTTTCTCTGAGTCGTTAGAAGGCACTAAAGAACCTGAGAATGAGTAGCTTCCCGAGGTTGGGCTATCCAACGCCGAGAGGCAGTTTAGAAGGGTGGTCTTGCCCGAACCTGAGGGTCCGAGGAGGATAATCCTCTCTCCTTCACTAACTTCCAGATCGATTCCATCGAGGGCCTTCACAGTTCCGGATGGCATCGCATAATGCCGTCTTATGTTGCGCATTTTCAGTATCCTTTTCATCTATCTCACCACAATCGAGTTATTTCTAATTAGCATCCCTATTTCGTGAGCCATTACTCCGAGGCCCCGGCGAAGAATAACATGGACTCCTTGAACAACTCTTCCCTTCTGTGTCTTTTGTTGTCCCTGATCTTGAGCCACGTGAATCCTATTGCCAGGAGTATGATGAATGGGATGAACGCCTCTGCGTGATACCTCTCCATCACCTCGATTATCCCTCGTGCCGTATAGGCCCAAGTTACCGATGCAGCCGTACCTCCAATGAAGCAGGCGGCGAGAACCCTCTGGAACCTCATTCGAGCTACCAGCCCTAGCATGGCTCCGACAAGAACTCCGCTGGCCATGAAAGGAATCCAGACGAATACTATCAGCCCCCAGAAGCCGTACTTGTCGATCCTTTTCCTGTTCTTTTGAGCCACATACTCCACCGAAGACAGGATGTCCCCCATGAATGGGTTCTGCAGTAGGGCGCCCGGGATACCATCCCGCTTAGCCACCATTGCCTCTCCAGCGTGTTCTTCTGAGCCCTGCTCAACTCGTCCGGCGACAGCTCGATCACCCAGTGTTGATTTTTCATTCCTAGCACTAACAACCAGTTCCCTTCCTTCTAGGAGATGTTCCAAGTCAGATCCAAGTTGGTTCCTAAGGTCTCCTTGTAGGTGCTCGAAGGTGGGCTTGAACAGGAAATAAGCGAACTTCATGACTGGCCTGTAAATTACCCTGACGAAGACGGCATCCTCATCAGCCATAATTGCGGAGCCGTAGTCCGCGACGTCGTGTTTCCTGAACCATCTTGACATGCTTTCTCTGAAAGCCTCCTCTAATTTGCCGAACTGTCCTATTGAGGAAAAGAAGACGCTGTAGTCATCAGATAGTCTGACTTCGCCAATTTCGTCGAAATTGGGTGTTTCTCCGGACCCATCATTTGAGTCGGTGCAAACTGTCTTTATCTGAAGCGGCCTCATCTCTCCGAAGATTCTGAACTCGTTCAGAATATCCTTGATAATGGTGCCTTTAACTTCGATTGGAGACATGATTGTCTTCCTTGTAGATCTATATGGGAGGAAAACATCGACTGAGATTGCCCTGTCCTGAACCTGGATGGATTCCAGGTCGGGTTTGATTTGGAGTCTCTTGCAGGCGTTTTCAACCGTCCTGGAGATTAGCCTTTTCATCTGTTCACTGGATAGCATATCGTCTGTATCCCTATGGTACAACCTATGCATCAAGGGATACTGGACGCAAAGGAAGAATACGGACATTCCCAGTGAGATCGTTGCCATATACCACGGAGGAACTTCTGCATTCCCCCCAGTTAGCATAGCTGTCTCCCTCCCGCCAACCCACTCTGCTCCCATCAGAATCCATCCCCAGATACCCATGTCCTGGATTGTCATGCATGCACGAGTCTCCTCGTCGATCTTCTCCATCTTCCTATGTGTTTCTCCAGAACCGAAAAGAGAGGAGGAAGTGCTAGTATGCAACTCTATTTCTAGATCCTTGTTCGAAATAATGAGCAGAGGGTCATTCCCTTTCTCCTTAATTTCCTCTTTGGAAAGTTCTGACCATCCAGTTGAATTGTCCTCCGAGTAGATTACTGCGATTAGGATTTTGTAGTCCCCATCATCCAATTCTTCCGTGTCCAATTCCAGGGACAGGTCCCCCGAACCCCCGACTGCGATGGTGATTTCCGGATCACCTTCGATTTCCCCCTCGGAGTCGAGTGCTGACTCATTCCACACTTGGACCATTATGGCAGAGGAAGAAGATTTTGGTACGTTGTTACTTTGGATCCTCAGATCATCTTCCTGGACCCAGGTCTTGACCCAAACCTCGCCCCTCTTGTCAACACAATCATTTGGGTCTAGTGGAGTTCCCGATAGGGAATCATCAATCGCGATGGAGTCACCGAGAATTAAACCCGATGAGGCGATTGTGACCGAGGCAAAGAACACCAAGCCAGCAATCAAGCCGAAGACTAAGGTATAGTCATCGAATGTCTGAGGCACTACGGTGTTGTACAGAAAGCTCTGACCGGGATTCTCCCTCCTATCTCTAATCCTGTCCAGTTCTACGTCAATCCTGTCATCGGATTCAGAGTTAGAAGGTGTTCCAGTGGATTGTTTCTCCTCGGTTTCGAAGGATGTTGACGGAAGGAGGTCTTCGTTCATTGGAAGCAGACGAGCGGGTCGGGCGTATGTGATATTTTTCACGGAATGCAACTAGTAATATTGGGAACTAGAAATCTGGATGGAGATTGATTATTGCAGAGTTCGGAAACGAACTGCGGAGGCAATTTTAATGTCCTCCTACTCCGTAGGAGGAGTATGTCTAGTGTCAACGCGGTGAGGTCGCGCCTGTCTCTGGCACTAGTGGCAGTCATGATTCTCCCCACCATTCTATCGATCAGCCAATTTGGCTCAGGTTCGCCAGAACTGGAAGAAATGCCCGAATCGAAGGACTCTATTGAGGTCCCGAGCTTCATGCCATTTGACACAAGTGCAGTGAACTTCGAGGACCCCTCGCATGGTTGGAATTGGGACGAGGGGAATACGGGCAAGGCCGCGCTATACTACAGGACAGCAAGTTATGTTCCAATACACGAATGGGAGCAGGTAACTGGGGAGCCTTTTGTCTCAGGCTGGCATGCACTGGGTCACGATTACCCCATTCCCTCGGACTGGAAAAACGAACTCGAAGAAATGGGCATGGAATGCAGAACCTTCTACGCCCCTCAGGGATTCCATTGCGATGTCCCTCGTCTGAGCCCTGCAACCCTTCATGATGCAGGGGTTATTGGGGCGTTTCGTCTAGCCGATATAGACAAGATTGCCCCGGATGCGTTTCCGATCCTGCAAGGAGAAAGCCAAGATAACGTGGAGACGGAGGGGGGGAAGTACCTGATCCGAGTCCTTCTCTCCGGTTCGGGCCACATTAGTGATTTACTGAAGACTGGGGTAGAATTGAGTGACTATAGGCCCGAAAGATTCGCAGATGTGCTGGTTGATTCAAAGGAAATCGGGATGCTGTCTGAGCAGCCATTCGTCGAGTGGGTCGAGCCTATTTATTCTCCAGAGTTCGACAACCAGGAGGCTTCTGAGATAATCGGTGCGAATTGGGTGGGGGATTCATCGAACATGATGAGCCATGGTGGAGCAGTTTCAGGGGATGGGGTTATCGTTGCAGTGATGGACTCGGGCCTAGACACTGCTGTGGAATGTAATAGCCTCTCCAATTGCAATTCCTTGAACTCGGGAATTCACGCAGACTTCGCTGGGAGGATAATGGGTGTAGTTTCATACAACAACTGCGGAGTGTGCTCCGATGGAACTGGTGGCCCTAACGACTACCAAGGGCACGGCACACATGTTGCTGGTTCCGTACTAGGAGATGGCAGCAATTCGGGAGCTGGCGAGGACAATAGCGGCATGGCACCTGGAGCGCAACTATTCATGCAAGCAGTGGGTTATGGGAACAATGACAACAGTCTTGCCACTCCGGATTACGAAGACGCGTATGCCGAAGCCCACGGTGCTGGAGCTAGGGTCCACACCAACTCCTGGGGGGTAGGTCCTGGTGCATGCGGATCAACTTCATCATGCTGGGCGTACTACTCAACAGACACGATGGAACTAGATGCGGCGGCAAATAATTACCAGGACCTGACTATTCTATTCGCGATGGGTAACGATGGCAGGGACTGCTACTACACCTCGTTTGGTTCTACAAATTGTCCAGGTGGGCAAGACGGTGAGATTAACCTAGGGGCCCTGAATAGGCAAGCGACGGCAAAGAACATCCTATCCGTCGGGGCATCGGAGAACGAAAGGGACACTCTGGCAATGCATGCACGAAGTTACTTCAGCGTATGCGGAAACTGCGATTGGTATGGGACTCCCATCAAGAACGATCTGGAGGGGGATAACTCAGAGGGAATGGCGGCTTTCTCCAACAGGGGACCTACTAGCGATGGTCGAATCAAGCCAGACATCGTAGCACCCGGTACTTGGATCCACTCGACAAAAACTTCCCTCAGAGTTTCGAGCGCAGACCTAGGAGACTACTACACCGTGAAACGTGGCACCTCCATGGCCACCCCCATCACTGCTGGTAGTGTTGCACTAGTAATCGAGCACCTGAATGCCCATGGATACGATTGTAACCTTGCATACAACTCTGCTAGTGACAACTGTCCTGAGTCTGCTCTCGTGAAGGCTATCCTGAGTGCTTCTGCGCATGATATGGACGGCCAATACAGCTCCGGAGGAGACGGGGAAAACGGTGCCGTAGAGAAGGCGCCCAACAGTCACGAAGGATGGGGGAGAGTGGATCTCGAGAGAGCCATGGGTAGCGGGTTCTCCGAAGGTATCGAAATCGCGACTTCGGATAGCCACTCTTTCAAATTGAGCGTTCCGGACTCCGGTATTGCCAGTCTGAGGGTGGTTCTTTCTTGGAATGAAGTAGAGAACTCCCCTTCTGCGGGCACTCAACTCAGGAATGACTTGGACATTTACCTAAAGAGCCCGACTGGAGTTCTGCAGACGTATACCAATGATGATGTCAACAACCTAGTCGGCATTTCCGTCGATTCCCCTGATGCTGGGGACTGGGAGGTCATCGTAACAGGGGCGAATGTGATAGATGGGTCACAGAAGTACTACTTAGCGACTAGCGATGGTGTCCTAACCGACATGCGCCATCCGGTTTCAGACGGGTATAACGAACCTGGTTTCCAATCCGGCTCGATCTTCACAGAAACCACAATGACCATCGGAGACGACCACCTTTGCGCGATTCTTGACGATGCGAGCCTGCAGTGCTGGGGGTCAAATGAATTCGGGCAACTGGGGGACGGGACGACGACAGATAGGCTGACGATGACGGAAGTTAGCCTCGATGCAGCCAGAACCGCAACTTCAATCAGCTCAGGAAAGGATCACACTTGCTCCATCTTGGATAATGGGGAGTTACAGTGCTGGGGCAGGAACAACTACGGCCAACTTGGTGATGGAACTAACTCAAATTCAATTTCTCCCGTAGGGACGAGTCTGACTGGAGTGCCCGTGCAAATTTCCTCAGGGGATTGGCACACGTGTGCGATAATGGACGATGCGAGCCTGCAGTGCTGGGGAAAGAACACAGATGGTCAGCTTGGGGACGGGACGAACGTCGATAGCAGCACTCCAGTGGCCTCTCTAGTGGGAGAGAGCGTACTAGCAGTCTCAACCGGGGCCAGGCACACATGCGCAGTAACCCAATCCTGGGCACTGAAATGCTGGGGTGACAACAGCAACGGGCAGCTGGGAATAGGCCACACCACTGACAAAAACACGCCTTCGACGGTCACAGTAGGCGGAAATGCCGTAGCAGTGTCGGCAGGAGGGTCCCACACCTGCGTACTTCTAGATGGGAACGATGTGAAATGCTGGGGAGATAACAGCAAGGGGCAGCTTGGTGATAGCGGAACCAACCAACAGAACGATGCTTCAACGGTTGGAGTCACACTCGCGAGTACCATTTCTATCGACTCTGGACGGGATCACACGTGTGCCGTTGACTCCAGCGACTCACTGCATTGCTGGGGAGGAGGTGCTGACGGCCAAGTGGGTGATGGAAGCAACTCTGAACAGATCTCTTCCCCTGCTGCGATCGATTTGGGCCAGAACCTAGGTGCTATCTCAATATCATCCGGAGGGTCTTACACATGTGTAGTCGGTAGCAATGACTTGGCTAGGTGCTGGGGAGGGGCGAGTAATCCGGGAGCACTCTCTCTTGGTAACGAACCATCCGAATTCGCGATTTCCAGGTGGAGTTACATCAGCTCGTCTGAGAGGGATTGGAACAATAATGGGAATCTGAACATCTTCGAAGTCGGAATTGGCTCGGATGGTGATGGCGATGGTTTCCCATCCAGCGAGGACAGTGATGATAGCAATCCCACCGTAGCAGCTGACTGCTCCTCTGGTTCATACGGCAGATTCACGTGCAGGCAGGCTACTCCTGGATACTACGTCAGTGGAACCGGAAACACGGTGATGACTCCGGCGAGTCCTGGACACTATGTGGACTCTGATGGGGCAACCTCAGAACAGCCATGCAGCGATGGGGAGTTCCAGAGGCTCTCTGGTCAGACCTCATGCGATGACGCAGAGCCCGGATACTACGTACCTGACCCGGGGGCCGCTGAGGGAACTCCGTGTCCAGCGGGCAAGTACAACGACCTATCTGGACAGAACTCGATTACTGCTTGCAAATGGGCTGATGAGGGGCACAGCGTCCCAGTACTTCTCCAGATGTCATCTGGAGCATCGCACTCCTGTGCGATCCTGGATGACGGTTCGGTCAGCTGCTGGGGGGACAACACCAACGGGCAGCTGGGAGATGGCTCTAGAACACCAAGCCTAGAGCCTGAGAAGTCATCCATGCCACTCGGGAGGAAAGCAGTGGAGATATCTGCCGGATCATACCACACATGCTCAGTTTTCGATGACGGTTCAGTCCGCTGCTGGGGGTCCAATGAATTCGGGCAATTGGGGGACGGGACCACCATAGAGAGAACGTCGCCAGTCCCAGTCGAACTCGGGCAAGGAATGAGTGCGCTCGGGATCTCATCCGGAGAGTCTCACACCTGCGCGGTCCTGAATGATCGCAGCGTCAAGTGCTGGGGCCAGAATAGCAACGGGCAGCTGGGAGATGGGACTTCTATCGATAGTCCAACCCCGATACTCGCGGACATGGGGGGCAAAGACGCTCTATTGGTCTCCACCGGCTCATACCACACATGTGCAATAATGTCAGACAGAACTGTGATGTGCTGGGGGGACAACTGGAACGGGCAAATTGGAGATGGAACAAATACCGATAGAGCGACTCCAGTGGAAATCTCGATCCCAAGCAACAGTAGCGCGGTTTCACTTGATGCCGGAGCGATGCATACCTGTCTGGGCGTGAATGATGGGTCCATGTTCTGCTGGGGCTACAACGCATACGGGCAACTGGGTAACGGAGGCAATAGTAACTCCAATTCCCCGACTACAGTGCCACTTAGCACCAACCAATTACTGACATCTGTCGAAGTTGGCCTATTCCACAGCTGTGCTCTCTTCGACTCCGGAGAGATTGCCTGCTGGGGGGACAACAGCAACGGGCAGCTGGGAGATGGTTCGCAAATAGGGAGCACGGTACCGGAAATAGTCAGCCTGAGTGAAAACGCAACATCGGTATCTGTGGGGCAGAGGCATTCCTGCGTCATCCTCGTAGATGCTAGTCTGCATTGCTGGGGGGCTAACGAAGCGGGGCAGATAGGTGACGGGACGTCTTCCCATAGGGACAACCCCACTGTGGTCGATCTGGGTCATGGCTCAAAGGAGCAGTTGCCGTGTGCACCGGGATCGTACCAGCCAAACACATCCCAGACGACGTGCATACTAGCTGACAGGGGATTCATGGTCCCCCAGTCTGGTCAGACAACCCAGATCGGATGTGTTGCTGGTTACTACTCCAGCCTGAGGGGGCAACCCACATGCACGCCCGCATCCAGGGGGTACTATGTGTCAGAAGCAGAATCCGCCTCACAGACTCCTTGCCCGGATGGCAAATCGACTTTGGAGGAGGCATCCACATTCTTTGACATGTGCTTCTCTGACTTCGATGGGGATGGAATACCAGATGCGTTCGACACCGATGCAGACAATGACGGTGTGCCGAACGTAGAGGATTACGACTGGTTGGATCCAGACGTCGCCGCTGATTCGGATGGAGACAGGATTCCAGACAGCATCGACGTGGATGACGACAATGACGGCGTAAACGACACGGATGACCCATTCCCCATGGACCAAGGGGAGTGGGAGGACAAAGACGGCGATGGCATTGGCGACAACGCCGATGAGGACGACGACGGAGACGGTAGGCGAGACATCTTCGACGTGTTCCCGAACGACGGGAACGAATGGTCGGATGCCGATGGTGATGGGCTTGGCGACAATACCGACGCGGATGACGACAATGACGGCAGATGCGATGACACGACATACTGGAGGCCAGACCTAATGCCACCATCGAACAGCGGCCCTAGCCAGGACGGTGACAACATCCCCGACTGCTTCGCTTCTGCCAAGGGTGATGCCTTCCCATTCGATGCCAACGAGACGGATGACACGGATGGGGACAGCATAGGGAACAACGTAGATACCGACTGTGATGGCGATGGATGGCTCAATCCTGTGCCTTGTACCATGAACAGCGATGGTGCGGACGGAACCGATGCATTCCCCCTAGATGGGTTGAGATGGTCCGACTCCGACGGTGACGGGCATTCGGACCAGGGTCCGAACTCAGATGCGTTCCCCGACGACCCGACGGAGTGGATGGACAGCGATCGAGATGGCGTTGGGAATAACGCTGATGAGTGCCAATACGAACCCGGGATAAATCCCAGCACTGCGGACTACATCGAACTCCTGGACTTACCCGGCAACGATCTTGGATGCCCGATACAATCCCTCATTGGAGACGATATTATCGTGGACGAGCTGGACTCTGACGGTAGTGGCTTTTTCGATGCGGACGCCCCTGACTTCGATGGTGACGACATCCCCGACTTGTTAGACCCTGACGACGACAACGACGGCATTCCTGATCTGGAGGACGGCGTCCTTGGTGACGAGAAATGGGCAAGAGACCCATTCAGGCCTTTCACCGCCGAGAATTGGGGCATCATAGTCCTCTCGATATCATTCATAGGATTAATGGGATACAGGATGATGGGCTGGAAGAGCCGTGGCATCTCCAGCATCCGCTCGAAGAAGATCAGAATCAGATGATGGTGCAGGGGGCAGGATTTGAACCTGCGAAGCACTACGCACTGGGACCTAAACCCAGCCCCTTTGACCACTCGGGTACCCCTGCTATGTCTCGTGCGAATAATTACCCACCAAGAAGTCAACGCATCCGTGTCAATGGCCCCCATAGTGTCATAACAGGTCCTATACGCCCCGCAGATGGCAAAAATGGCACGAATAGGGGTTCTTGGGCTCGGCAACTGGGGCACGGCGTTGGCACTAGTGTGGTGCAAAGACGGCCACAACGTCCTAGGATGGACAGTCGAACAGGAGGTGTACGAGTCGATGATGACCGTTCACGAGAACAAGAAGTACCTGCCAGGATACCAGATACCAGAGTTGGATTGCACGATGGAGATCTCCGATGTCACAGAGACTTGCGAGATTCTGGTGCTGGCACTCCCGAGTTCGGTCATCCTGGAGGTTGTTGACATGCTGATACCAAGCCTCAGGCCGTCCCACCTGCTTGTTGACCTGGCGAAGGGGCTATCACCATCAGAAGAGGGCGGTTCCGGGATGATCTCGGATGCGATCGAGAGGAGGCTCTCCGATGCTGGAATGTCCAACCAAGTAGTGGTGATGACCGGACCGACCATAGCCCCCGAAGTCGCACGTGGCGTGATCACGAACGCTCTGGTGGCTTGCCATGACATTGGAATAGCGGAGAGGGTTTCAGAACGCCTCTCCACTGACTCCCTGATCCTTACGCCCGCAGAGGACCCGATTGGAGCGGAGCTATGGGGGGCGTACAAGAACTGCGTGGCACTGGCATGCGGGCTCGTAGACGGACTCAAGGACACGATAGGGGGTGACAACCTCAAGGCGGCCCTGGTCCTCTCCGGATACAGCGAGGGGATCGAGCTACTCGAGAAGATGGGTGCTGACCCGAAGACTGCCTTCGGCCCGGCTGGAATTGGGGACTTGTACGTGACGGCAACCAGCCCCCGGAGCAGGAACCGGACCCTCGGGGAGAAGCTGGGTTCGGGGAAGAGCCTGGAGGAGTCACTCGAAGAGATGCACATGGTTGCAGAGGGCGTCAGAGCGACCAGGATGTTCCTCAACAGATCCGAGAGGATGAGCCACCCGACCCCCTTCCTAAGCACCTTGGGAGGACTGTTGGATGGTGACATCGAGGTCGAGGACGCAGTCAGGAGAATGGTCGGGGCATACGAAGTAAAATGAGTTCCTGTTCGGCTCAGTTAAACGACTCTCTTCATTATTTCCAATGTAGTACGAATCCATTCCTCGGCATAGTCATCATAATCCAAGTCACAGTCAATTCTATCATTAACCCTAGTTCCACCCTTCTCCTCGAGGATGGCGTCCCACTCCTTTCCCGACTCGCAAAAGAACTCGAATGCGGTGTCCCCCAGAGCGAGTACTGCGTAGTTCACCCCATCCATGCATCCCTCTTCTGATTCCTGCGCAGAGTCGTAGAGGTCCTGCGCGTTTACAGGTTGCTCGCCCTCCCCCCATGTGCTACATATCACAATCAGCCTCGAGGCCGTGGAAAGAGTTGCCAAGGAAATGTCCTCCATATCCATCACAGTTGGAATGAGGTCGTAGGAAACTGCCAGATGCCCTGCGTCTTCGGCTAACTCCTCGGCATTTCCAGTCTCGGTACCGAAAATCAGTAGTAGGTTTCTATCAGACATTGTCATCCCCGGGCAGAACTGCTTCACAGAACTAAAGTGTCCTATATTTCCTTGTTTACAAACTTTGAAGGTCGTTGACGAGGGGTCTTAGTATGTTGTTATCGGACATTCTGGTTCTATTGATGGGGCAGTCTTGATTTCCTTTACCCTATCCGGGGAACATGGCCGTGGCCGATTTGACGGAATTCGAGTCGAGACTGCTGAAGTGGATATCCGCATCTGACTTTGTCGAGGTTGCCTGGTCCACGAAGAGGGCTGCTGAGGCGTTCAAGGTAGAGGAGAAAGATGTGTACGAGGCGTTGGCTTCTCTCACACTCAAGGCCAAGGAACACATTCAGATATTCTATGACGGTGGGGCTATCAGAATCGTCGCAGACTACTAGTTCTCATTCGGATGGCGTTGCTTTCTCAAAATTCTGAGGCAAGAATACCCCTGTCCAAGAGGGCTTGGTGTTTTCGGACTCATCCGTGAAGAATGAGCGAAGATAGATGGAAACCAAATCAATCAGCATCACCACCAAGAAGATAATGAGAAGGTATGCTCCAACCTTTTCATACTGAAGGAATTTCAGATAGAGGTTGATGTAATATCCAATCCCACCTGCTCCAACTATTCCTATCACAGTCCCGGATCTAACGTTGTATTCGAACATGAATATCATCTGAGCTATTAGGTGATTTGCCGTTTCTGGGATAACCACCCACATTGACACCTCTGCTTTGGTTAGGCCCATCGCGTTCGCCGCCTCCAGAGGTGCGCTATTCATCCCCTCTATTGCCTCGTACTGCATCTTGCCAAGATAACCTACTGTGTAAATGGTCATTGCCATTATTCCTGCTGTGGGCCCCAGTCCCACCAAGATGACGAAGATAATGGCCCAAATCAGACTTGGGAGGCTCCTACATGCTGAGACTGCAGCTCTGGAAGGGTATGTGATGTACTGGGGGAATAGATTTCTTGAGCTCAGTAGACCCATGGGCAATGACAGAATCATACCGAAGAAGGTTGCGAGAATTGCGATTTTTATTGTTTCAATCATGCCAATCCAAGCTGTTGAGCATGTGAACTGTAGAAACCTGTTTGCTTCACAAGGTGGGTAAGACTGGGGTTCAATTACACTCCACCCATTCCAATCCCAGACCATTCCGGAGGTTAGTTTCAGAAGAATCCAGAAACCGAGTATTAGAACAGCAACGGAAACTATCAATTCCCTTAGTTCTGAGTCAATTTTTGCCAATACTACACCTCCATGACCGAAGTATCTGTGATGAACGGGTTAAGTCTTCCATCATCGATAACCAGGAGTCTATCGGAAATCTCCCTAGCTCTAGAGACGTCGTGTTCAACCAGAATCATGGCAGCTTCATTTGATCTTACATAGTTCAGAACTGAGTTTACCACCCTTTCTGATGTTTCTTCGTCCAACTCACTTAGGAACTCATCAGCCAAAATAAGTCTTGGTCGTTGGGCTAGAGTCCTGGCCGTAGCAACTCTCCTCTGTTGGCCGCCTGAGAGTCGTTTGATTGGCTCGTTCTTCTTCTCTCCCAATCCCATCGCTTCGATTGCATTCATCGCGTGTTCCCTGGATGTTGATCTGGGATTTCCTGCTCTCGAACCCAACATGACATTTGCCCAGACACTGGAGTGCCTGACCAGTCCTAGCTTCTGTGGGATGTATCCTATGGAGCCCCTTGCTGGCCTCTGTGGAATTATCGCTCCGCAAACATGGACGGTTCCAGATATTGGTTTCAGGAGGCCGGCTATTGTTTTCAGTAGGGAGGTTTTTCCAATCCCAGAAGGTCCTGTAATTGCCAGAACTTCACCAGGTTTGACATGAAAATCCTCAATGTAAAGCAAGGTATGACCTTGGAAGCCAACTTCCAGATTGCTTAGCCTAACTGCCGCTGACACGTTCTTTCGAGTTCGATTTATCTTTTGATGTTTAGGTAGCCCTAAATTTAAGGACAATATGTGTTTCGGGTCTAACATGAGTTCAGCGATTGATAGAATTAGAGAGGCATTGAAGGGAAGGAGCATCCCAATGGTGGTTGTCGGGCTTCTATTGTCATCTGCCGTTCTATGGGCATTATTCACTGTGGATTATGACGAGTGCGGGGATGATGAGGACTGTATCAGGATTGCTTACGAAGTGAAGGATACATACCTATTCTGGGAGGCGAACCCACAGGAAATGGCTGACAAGATCAGCGAATTGACCGGAGAGAAAGTGGTGGTTTACCCAGTGGCTAATGAAGTAGCTGCGATAGAGGCTGTTGCGAACGGGAATGCAGAAATCGCGATGGTCGATGGCGCAGCGGGTTGGTTAGGCTACCAGGTGTACGACTTGGACGTAGTCGCCGTCGAGAAGAAGCCGGATGGCAGGGTCTACTACAACGCTGCAGCATGGGTAAAAGCTGACTCAGACATTGCAGCCGCATACCTTGATGATGATCCTGACACCGATCCATTCGCACTGATGGAGGGCAAGAAGTCGTGCCACACGGGTTGGCTGAAGAGCGCTGGCATGCTGATACCAATGGGTTATCTGATTGGGAATGGATATGCTGAAGTTCAAGGCGATGCAGAGGAAATCGAATCCCTCAGAGCTACAGTAACGAGCTTCTTCCATAAGGATTCGGAAATTCCAGAGGGGGGGACTCAGTACTCCGGATACAAAGGGGCACTGAAGTGCATGATGACTGGTCATGGAGATATTGCCCTGGTTAAGGACACGGCATACCGCCTATATTGCGATGAGAACGAGGATGACGTACCCGATGGTCCCGACTGGTGCCTAGACAGGGATGAGATTGTCATGCTGCCCTCTTTCGGTCAAGCTCCAAGCCACCCTGTGATGTATGATCCTGCAAGAATGGACGATGAAAAGATGCTAGTAATCCAGAATGCTCTATTGGCTCTTGATGATGATAGCGAGGGCAGGGAGATTCTGAGGGATGTTCTGAACACTGCTGGAATGGTTGCTAGCACGGCAGATGAGCATCTAGGAACCTACTCAGAAGCAGTTTCAAATGTCCCAGGGATACGGGCTTACCTGGAGAAGTAGTGAACTAGGATGAGGATTGGCGCAATCATATCTCTGCTATTTCTCAGTTCGTCATTTTCTGGATGCCTTGGTGATGAAGAAGGGAACGTCTGGCCGGAACCTGAGAGTTGGGATTGCTCTTTCGAAGAGAGATACAATTTGTCCTGTAACTATTACTTGGATAGTTTTTCTAGCCCTATAGCCTCAATTGAACATCCGGAAGAGAGAGAAATCTGGGTTGTCGAGTTGTCTGGAAAGATTTCATCTTGGAATGGAAGTGGGATTTCTGAAATCGGAGATATGGGTCCCGAGATTAGTAATTGTCACTATGAACAAGGATTGCTCGGTTTAGCATTTGATGAAGATTTTGCAAATTCGAGAAAAATCCTTCTTTCCTATGTTGAAAACGGACGTCCTCATGACCTGGATTGGGATTGCGACGACCCCAATGAATCAGATCTTATTCTTGCTTCTGCAATCATTGGGGATGATGGGGCATTGGACTTGGCATCGATAGAGGTCCTAATGACGATTGAGCAACCACATCGAAACCACAATGGTGGACACATACTGCACATTGGAGACAATCAATTCCTGTGGGGCGTAGGCGATGGAGGAGGCGGTTCGGACCCGGGGGAGAACGGTCAGGATGCGCAGACTAGGCTCGGCACGATTCTCTTGTTCTCATTCATCGATGGCACTATTAGTCCGGTAATTGATGACCCGATTGGTGATCCGTATGTTCTTCACCATGGGTTACGGAATCCATGGAGATTTGATGTTGATGACCAAGATAGGCTCTGGATAGCAGATGTTGGTCAGAACTGCTGGGAAGAAGTGAATCTAGTTGCCAATGGAGAAAGTGCTAACTTTGGTTGGTCTGAAAGAGAAGGCATGCACAGATTCCATGATAATGGATATACGAATGAAGATGGGACGTGCGATCTTGACGAAGACGAGCCCCCTGTTCCCGAAGACGTTACAGATCCAGTAGCAGTTTATCCCCATCAGGGGGGCAATTGCTCAATTACTGGTGGTTTCTGGATGGATTGGGGGCCTGAGGACCTCAGAGGCGGATATCTCTATGGAGACTTCTGCACCGGATCAATCTGGGTTCTGAAGGAGGAAAACGAGTCATGGAACGAAGTTTACATTGGTTCCAGCGGCGGCATGATCGTTGGATTCGGAAAGGGGCTTGAAGGGGAGTTGCTAGCATTCCACTGGACTGGAGAAATAGTCCATATTGAATGATTGGTTCCCCGTAGATGGCAACTATGATGTCCTATGGTCTCCGGAAGGCAAAAGTGACCGGAATGCGGATGATGAGGATAGGACCAGTTTTAGTCGTCTTAATCATGGTATTTTCGACATTCCATCTGCCTTCGGAAGAGCTACATCACGAACAAACAAAGATGGAGCAGTTTGGGGGTGGAGGTTCGCTAGAAGATCAATGTGGGTCGATTACATTCGAGGACATATTCATCTACAACCAAGCAATCTTCGAGGTTCGTGTTAATGATGACTGGAAATCTGCCGAGGTGGATGCTAAAGCTTGGATAAACTGGTCACTAGCTGATGACATCAGGGAGGACCTGGATGCATTCCTGGAGGATATTGTTCCCTCTGGTGGAGATGGTTGGCTATCCACTGATGAGATTGACGCGATGGTCTCTATCGCTGCAGATTGTCTGGAGTATAGCATCACAAGAATAGGGATTCGAGATGGTGCCCCGCATAGAGGAGGACAGGGGGTTAGTTGGATGAATACCACGTGGGAGGACGATCAAACCAACATTGGGCATTTCAACGGAGTTCCTGCGAGGCATTCACAATCGAGGGACTGTCAGGGCTTTAGCCAAGAGGGATGTGTCGAAGTTCCTGTAATTCCGGCTACTGAGAGGGATTGTGACATCGATATCAACGAGTCCTTGGGTGCGGATGAGTGCAGAATCGAGCTCTGGCTAAACGCGACGATGGTGATTGACGGGGTTACGGACCCCAATGACTTCACCATCGCATTCAATTCGTCTAACATGAGCAATGCGAGGTTAGACTTCACATTCCCCGTGATGCCAGGACTGAGGATGGACATGTGGGAGGAGTGCGAAGGGAGATTCGTAGGTCCCGATGAGGAAAACCCGAGAACTGACTCGGCGCCGATAAGAGGAAGTTGCATAGGAGATGGGACGGCGAGCTATGAGTTGCTGGCAAACGACGATGGGAGTTTGACATATTCCTTGGACTCGAACTTCTCAAGAGAGGAGTGGCCTCTGGGAGAGGATGTCTTCGCAGACTTCACGACATCACCAATTCCGACTGATGAAGCCCCGACTTGGACCCAAGAAGCACCAGCTAATGGGACCTGGGTCCCGGTTTTCGAGGAAGGGGCGAACAAGTTGGCATCTTGGGAAGAGATTGCATCTTGGTTCGATGACGAGTCGGGAGTTTCCAACCTAGATGTCGTCTGTAATTCGGGCGGAAATGAGATTTCGCAGAGCATCGATGGATCATTGTGGATCAATGTGGATGGAGACACCGAGGTTTCATGCGAAGCGAAGGATGCTTCTGGTAAGTCCAGTGGAAATCGTACATGGAACGTCGGAGTTCCTGTTTCAATTTCGACGCCCGAAGTAATCCTCCAAGACCAGCACCCCCTGAAGATATCATATTCAGATTCATGGGATGAAGACGTAACTGTGCGCCTATCACTGAGTCAAGGCGGACAACCAAGTGAGATTCAGGAGTTCCACAAAGGAGATTCCTCGCAACAGGTCGTGAGCCTAATACCACAGGGTATCGTTCCTGGCCCAGTCAATGTCTGGTTGGAGGTGGTGGTCGGTCAATTCTCCCTCCAACATATCATCGACATAGGAATTGTGAAGGAAAGTGCACCCCCTTCAATGACCATTGGATTGGGAGAATTTGATGGAACAATGTGGAGAATCGGGGGTCAATACAGCGACCCAGATGGAGAGCCGGTAACTTTCACGATTGAGGTTGAAGGACAGGATATTGGTCAAATCGTGGTTTCTGGCAATACTTGGGAGAGCGAATGGATCGATCTAAGTGCGTTTTCCTCGGGAGTGATCGATGTGGATGTCACAGGTTGTGACCAGTCGGGCAAGTGCACAACATCTAGCACGACCGTTGATATTGCGTCAGTTATGGAAGAACTAGTAGATCCAGAAACGCTTGATGATGCCGATGAGGTAGGAGGGTCCCTACCGTCTTTGGGAGTGCCCTCCCTGGTCATAGCAATATCCTTGGCAGTACTCTTCAGAAGGCGGGGGTTGTGAATTGAGTTTCTCTGGAAGAGTGGATCGTGAGTCCCACTTGGGAGGTCTGCTTGTTGATTTCGAAGGTAGACCACCTCGACTAGGAGCCCGAATTAGGATCTCTGGAGGAAAGATACTGGGAAGAGTCGATACTGTGATTGGTCCGGTCGGGTCTGCTTTGATTCACATTCACCCCTTGTATGATGGGATAGATGCCAGGGCATCAGTTGGTTCACCAGTCGAGATCGCGCCGAGAGAGCAATCTAGTCAGAGACGTTCCAGGGGAAGACATCCTGGTGGGAACTTCCGTGAAAGAGGAGGTAGTCGGGGCGGAGGCCGCGGCAGGGGCCCGGGAGGC
>CAZMVZ010000004.1:0-47311 GCA_964570065.1 uncultured Candidatus Poseidoniales archaeon | reverse complement strand
CTTCCGTGAAAGAGGAGGTAGTCGGGGCGGAGGCCGCGGCAGGGGCCCGGGAGGCCAAGGCGGCCGGAGCTACAGAGACAACAAGGGCGGAGGCACCCGCGGCAGGGGCCCGGGAGGCAAAGGCGGCCGGAGCTACAGAGACAACAAGGGCGGAGGCACCCGCGGCAGGGGCCCGGGAGGCCAAGGCGGCCGGAGCTACAGAGACAACAAGGGCGGAGGCAACCGCGGCAGGGGCCCGGGAGGCCAAGGCGGCCGGAGCTACAGAGACAACAAGGGCGGAGGCAACCGCAGGGGTACGAACAACTCCGGCCGTAAAACGGGCAATTCTGGTCGAAGAAGGGATTCAAGCAAGAGCGGAAGAGGAAGCAAGAGACGTTGACCCTACCCGAGCATTCTTCATCAGAATCATTCTGCGTGTTTTGTGGCGAAGAGTGCTGAGATGATTTGGCTAGATGCCATGGAAGCCAACGAGGAGGGTGACAGGGAAGCAGCACTGGCAATGGCCGAAGAGGTTGTTTCACTGGACGAAGGGCACGCCGACGCTTGGTTCGGCATCGCTCAATGGACTCTTCCTATCGATTCACGTGGGAAGCAGATGATGCCCGATATGATCCAGTCTTCAAAGACCATGTCGGCAATCAGGAAGACGGTCGAACTTGACCCTCAAAACGAGCATGCATGGAAAATAGGGGGGGAAATCATGGTAGGACACTTGGGGATGCTGGAACATGGTCTTGAGTGGTGGGAGGGGAGGAAGGATGCTGCTCCCAGTGACGTGCTTCCCTATTTCGAACAAGTTTCCATTCTGATTAGGCTTGGTTACTTCGAGGAAGCTGGGGAGTACCTAGAGGTCTTGGACAGGATGATCGAATCTCAGCCCAGCAAGTCTCTGGAGGCCAGAGCCGGGAGACTCAGAGGGATTTACGAGGAACAGGCTTCCATGGAGAGGGAACTGAGTTTCGAGCCGCAGAATAGCAAGGACGACTCGTGGGACCTCATCAGTCGGATGCGAAAGAAGAAGCCGATAACAGAGACTTACTTCCTCCTAATGTTCGTCATGCCCATAGTTTTCTTGCTTGGTTCTGCAGCGATGATGGTGGTGCCGAGCACATTGGTTGTGATGCTGCTGATTATCGCCATGTACTTCGGAATCGCGCGATTCTCAAGGAGGCTGCTTCTCAAACTTAACAGGCCCGAGTCATTCCTGAACAGGGCTATCGATATTGAGTGCTCAAGCGGCAAGGTTTGCGTCCCTGATGATATCAGAGTGTCCAAGCTCTACTCTTACGTGATCAAGAAGAGGACCCCGTCATTCCAGGAAAGGCTGGGAGTGATCGAACAATCGGGCGAGCCCCTTCCCATGAATTGGGGCCTCGACGTCCCGGAACTCTGATCAACCACCGCCGCCCTTCTGCTGCGAGTAGTATTGGGCGTAGTACTGGGTAGCGTACTGCCGTGCCATCTGCTCCTCGTATCCTTGTGCCACCAGTTGCTGCACGTAAGCCTCGACTGGATCCATCTGCTCGACACCGCCGAACGACTCCACGGAGTCCTGCTCCTGGTCCGAACCCCCTCCCTTTCTCATGAACATCATCGTAATCGCCAGGACTGCAATGAGCAGTATCGCGCCGATTCCCGCGAACATGAATGTGGAAGGTCCACTGCTGCCCTCCTCATTTCCACCGGTCTCTTCGTCCGACCTTGGAACAGTGTACAACTGGATCTGGTCATCGACAACGTACGATCCCTCTGTTACTCTGATGTGGATGATTCCTGCATTTCCATCGAGCTCGAGGTAGAGGTGGGATATGTTCAGTGACAGCAAGTACTGGTCTCCGTCGCATAGCCCGTCCTGCCAGTCGAAACGGCCGAGGGACTTCTGGGCAGTCTTGATTCCCTCGCTCTTGTCGAACACCGAGATGTCATCAAGAGATGCTTCGACCTTGACGTCGCATTCGGCGCTTGCATCGTTGTCTACAACGGTGCCGGTGATGTTGACAATGTCAGAGTCCAATGCGGAGAATGAGTCACCATCGGCAGTTGTGATGCTGTCGAATTCAACATCAGGGGCAGAGTCACCAAACATTTCCCCTACCACTTCGAAGAAGACCCTGGTGGGCTCCTCGTTTCTCTGATCCCTCTTGTCATAAACGGTCAACTCGACCATTATGGTGTTCTGTCCGGCCGTCAGGTTCCTGAATGTGTAAGCCCACTCCGCCTCGCTACCTGGTAGCTCGTAAACGTGCACGCTGTCGCCGTCTCCGTTAATTGACCAACTGAACTTCCCTATCCCAGTTCCAATGTCACTGCTGTTTGCTGATGAGAAGCTGATTGTGGTGTCACCAGTATCAGATAGTCTGACCCTATACTTAGGCGAATCGACCATGATCCAGTTTCCATCTTCGTCCTGATCCCCGGTGGGTGTCTGCTGATAGCCTACGAACTCTACGAATTCGGTGAATGCAGAGTCCTCCAGAATCTCGATGTGAGCCACTGGAGGTGTGCTGTCCGCATTGACGTCATTCGTGTATACGGAGATGTTGGTGATTCTGGTGTTTCCATGCGAGTCATGCAGGAACAGCCAGATCCTCCATTCGGCGTCAATCTTGCATCCAAGTTCGGCGTTCTCGTCAGGGACGCAGAATGTAGCGGTGACAGGGTCGGTCGAGTTTGGCCTGTGAACGTGGTTGTTATCGTCACCAAGTGCCTGACCATCCCAGCCAGTGACGTCTTCCCCATTGGCAGACTCAATCAGCCAGTCTGCATGGATTCCAGTTGCCTCGGTTAGGAAACCGAAATCCAGCTCGGCCGAGCTCTTGATGGGAGTCCTTTCGTACGCCCCTGACAATACGTCAATCGATTGTACGGCACCATCAATCGTGAGCTCGAAGCCCTCGCCTGCTATCTCGAATCCGTCCGGATATGGAGACAGGTGGAAGTCCAGTAGGTTGGCTAGCATCGGGAAGTTAGGGTCGCCGAACGGTTGTGATACGGCTGGGTTCTCGACATCTATGGTAGTCACTATCATTCCACCTTGTTGGTAGTTGCAAGTAGACAAGAGAGACTGGCTTGGATTCTCTGAGTCCCTGATGATGGTGTGGAATGTCCCGCCATCTGATATTTCTCCGCCTTCGGTTCCCCCTGGAGGGCCATCGCTGCAAATACGAGGGATGTTCTCTCCTTTCACTTGAGTGAGGTCCAGTGTGGAAAGCGCTACGTGCGTACCTCCGTTGATCCCCGCTAGAGCGGAGGGGTTGATCCCTGACATCAACGGGTGGAACGGATCGATAAGGCTGATGTTGTCGGAGAGGACGCGATGATCTACTGTGGCATTGAAGTGGTCCCTCATGACGACGTTCATCCCGAATGGCAGCCTGTCGGGAGCATTTGGGTTCTGGATGTCATCGTAATCCGAGTAATAGGGTCCTAGATGGACCTGCAAGGTCCCTCCATCCCTCATGAATTCAATTAGAGACTCGGTTAGGGTGATGTCAGCATTGTCTGGGTTTGGAACTCCTAGGAGTTCGTAATAATCGCCGTACTCTACGCTGTAGTCGGTCTGCCATGGGAGGAGGATCTTGGAGTAGTGCTCGAACCAGTCCTCCATTCCGTACACGTTCCAATCCTCTACCTCGAACTGGGTGTAGGTCTTGTTCATGGCAGAGAGGTCCTGCTTGACCCTCTGTAGCCTGTTCTGATCAGTCGGGTTGGAAAGTATGGCTACATCGATGTTATCTAGGAATTGGATGTCGAAGTACCTCTCGTTCCCTGAAGTCGCTCCTGTCTCGGTTAGAATGGACTGGAAGCTGATGTTGTATGTGTGGGAGTCGAACCAGAGGTCGTATGGGGCCGACCAATTGGCCTGTGACCTCTGGTGCGGGTCTAGAACGAATGGTCCGTTGTCCGAGGTCTGTTCGTAGACTGTCTGACCGGTTTCTTCGTCGACTATCTTCATAGTGACCTCGTAAACCCCCTCGATTACCCCATTCAGCATGGGAACGGCGAAGTCGTGTGACTTCTGCCCTTGTGGGTTCGTTGCATACACGCACGAGTAGACGGCGTCAGCGACGCAGTCCAGGACATCGGCCTGTAGGAGTGTGATGTCTGCATTTGCTATCTCGAACAGGATGGTTGAGACGTTGTTAGCCTTGCTGATCTCTGGCTTGTCGAACCACTTGGACGCGTTGTCCGTGTTGTTGTACAGTGTCATCAGGTCTATCCTGTAAAGGCCGCTCTCGAAGTCATGAGTGCCCATCTCTAACACTCTCTTCTGACCGGCATCCATTCCGGTAACGGTCTGGGTGTATTCACCGTCATCGGTGAATGTGTAGTCGTCCACCCTGATGTTGTCGATTGCGAATCCGGCGTATCCGGCATTTCCGTTTACTCCATCGTCATTGGAGTAGAATCTCCATGTGAATGTGACATCAGCTCCGGATAGGGAGGTGCATTCGTCAGTCCATGCGAAGGAGTCCTCGGCAGTCTGGTTGAGCAGGTGAACATGGGTCAAGTCGATCCTAGCTGTGTTGACAAGGTTGTCAGAGTCGAACCAGGATACGAAGCCGTCTTCACCAATTCCGCCCGAGTGGTCTCCTGCGTACTCTACTTCCTCGTAGAGTCCGTTCTGGTCGAAGTCCTCGCAGTAGTTGTAAACCGTCTCCGTGTATGGGTTGAATGCGAGCCTGAGGCCGTTCTCGTTGAGATCGGTCCAGCTTCCGTAGATTATCCCCTGGTATACCTCACCGTCCTTGACCCAAGAGGCCTCTAGGTAGGAGAAGTCCCTGACCGCTTGGACGTTTCCGTTCCTATCGGAGATGTGATCCCCCTCAGCGAAGTAGTCGAAGGAGAGGAATGTGAAATCGGCTCCGCTATCGGTTAGCTCGATCGGCTCGAGTGTAAGAGTCTCGTTCCAGCTGTCTCCGTAACCATCGTCGGGATGCCCGAGCCAGTAAGCCTGGTTCTTGAAGACGCCCTGGTTCTGGGGGAGCATGTCATTTGACCCAGTTGAGTCGTCCAATCTGCTTCCGTTTTCGTTCCCATCGTCCTCCCATATCGGTTGGAATCCTGAGAAGTCCTCTGCTGCGATCAGCTCTGGGAGGGCGTTTCTGACCTTCGCTTCGACGTCGAAGTCGACGAATGTGTTGCCCCAGTTCTGCACGCCAATAGTGATTGGCATCTCCCCCGATGCATAGCGTTCGCCATTCAGGAGATCAAGCCATGGCTCCTCGAACAAACCTGGGTCGTACAGATTCCTCACAGTGAGTTGGAATCTTGTCTGATCGTTAGTGGCATCCTGATCACCTTGACCCACCCCTAAGACGGCGTTTGATAACTCAGTTGAAACGTAGTAGGTAGTATTGTCAATGAAATCAGCAGTCAGTTGGACCTGAATGGATTCCCCTGCAGCTAGGTTGAGGTTTGATATCTCCTGGCTCTCGACTGTCGAATTTCCAAAGGTTACGTCCCTCTTCCTGATTGTGATGTTATCGAACGCGAAGGCGTCAAGAGCAGATCCGTCTGCAGATCCGTCTGGTCCGACCGAACCCTCAAGACCGCTTCTGAAGCGGAACCTGATGTCGATATTCTGACCTGCATAGGGAGTCAGGTCGATGGTGTTGGCCATCAGATCTCCTTCGCCATCTTCGTAGCAGCCCGCTCCATAATCGCCAAATCCGTACCCAAGATATGGTAGGAAGCATGAGTCGCGAATTCCCCCTGCCTCGGAGTAGTTGTTCCACAAGGTAGTGTGCCAGTCCCCGAAGAAGTCCCCGTTGTAGTCGTTGTATTCGGGGTCTGGTGCACTGGACACTCGGTCCTCTATCCTATACTTCCTCTCGTTGTCCCATCCTCCGAATCGCCATACGGTCTCCCATCCGCTCCCATCACTCCAAACCTCGATGCTGCAGGAGTCCTCATACAGCCACCTCTCTATTACGTCATATGGCTCATTTAGGAAAAGTTGGAAGAAGCCTGCGCTACATATTGCGTCCATGTCCAGGAATGCGGCATCGGCCCCAACGAGGTTGACACCCTCCAGAATTAGTGCCTCGTCCATGTGATTGTAATATCCAGTATAATCAGAGGAGTTGCCATCATCGAATTGGTAAGTGTGGGTTACTCCCGACCACATGTAGTTAGTTGGGTTGGCCTCTGCCTCCCAAGGCGCATAGTAGACTGGTTCCCAAGACGCATTGTCCTGCTCTGGATTTGAGTTACAGGAGGTTGTGTTGTTGTTTCCACACATGTAATCGGTGTCGTTGTAGTGAACGATGTCGTACTCATCATATGTTGTACCCTCGATCCAGTACCTATCCTCATCGAGGTGCCAGGATGAGTTGCCTTGTTCGTACTCTCCGGTGTATGAGTACTTGTTGAATTGAGCCCCATCGGGGTTCACATTGGCTGAAGCCGACTCAAAGTCGTTGAAGTAGACCACAGTATCAGTTCCGCCGAGGACCTCCCTGACTTCCAAGTCGACGTCTAGAGACCCTCCCGATATGGGCATCAAACCAGTGTTCTTGACAGTCACGTTGACCCATCTATTGCCCTCTCCGACAATGCTCTGGAAGGTAGCCGGATCCATCACTGAAGGTTCTATCTCCACCCTGGTTATGCCCAAGTCGAAGTTATCCAGTACTAAGACAGATAGGTAGTCCCCTTGGCCTGCATACCCCAGAGTATCCAACCACATGGCATTGTTAGAGAATCTGTAGCCGTAGTCCTCCTGGCCGATTACGACTTCCAGAGCACTGTCCTCCGCGCCTTGGAGTTGTCCTGGCATTGCCATGGTTGGCCTCCTCCCAACGTCGAATGATAGAGGAGAGAGATACCCATTGCTATCTGGATCGGCGAGTAGAATCTGCACGGTGTTCAGGGCACGGAGGTTTGGCCTCAGAAGGAATGTCTGATTCTGCACCGTGGACTCCTGGGTGTCCAGCAAGGTCAGGGAAGTGGGCACGAAGAAGTCGAGTTCGCCGTCTTGGTTGACATCGGCTATGGTGACCGAGGCTCCCAGAAAATCTCCGAAATCAACGTAGTTCTGCTTGTCCCATCCCGAAGACGTCTTGGTTGCATAGGATACATTGCCTGTGATGCCGTCAACGACTGCAATGATGTCTATCTCATTGACATCGTCATCTGGAGTAGAATCGGCGATGTCGAGTCCGTACATCGGGTAGTCGTGCTCGGCATCGAGTGTGAATTCGTGAATAGTTCCAGTACCTGTTGGATCCATTGGGTTCGGGTACTGGCCTGTAACGCAATCGTACTCCAGTACTGTCATGTTGTCGTATGTTCCAGAAGAATACCCCACACCTGCATTATATGGAGGGGTTCTAAGAAGCCAGATGTCAAGGTCTTCACACTCGCCAGGAGCCAAGATTTCATCACCTGGGTTGGTAGGATCGGGGATTGTCTGCAAATCCTCACCCCAATTACCAAGTTTCAGATATTGATAGAAGCCACTGGTTAGTGGGACAGAAATGGGAGCATGCTGGTTAGCAGGAATGCTGTAATCGGGACCCTTGTATATCTGGATGAACTGGTTGGCGAAGGTCGAGTCGGTCGAGGAGAAGACGACGTCGGTGTAACCGTCGTCGTTGATGTCTCCAACGTCGAAGTCGGCTAGATATGGGTTGATGACCGTGATTGTCTCGAACATCTCCTCCCATTCATTCACCCTCTCGTCACAGTCTCCTTTGAGGACGGTTAGATTCGCAGGCCTGATGAATGACTCGCCGACGAACCTGACATTCTGTTGATAGTAGACTACGTCGTTTACGTCATCCCCATCAACATCTACAATCTCGACCCTGTTCCCATCAGCCACGTCTCGGAAACCAGCTCTGAATGAGTCGTTGTTTGAGATCTGCACGTCCTGCCTGTCTGCGAAACCTCCGTTGCCATCATTGTACAGGAAGCTGATGAAGTGCCCGAATCCGCTCCCTGATGCGATGTCATTGTCCCCATCGCAATCCAAATCTCCGATGGAAATGTACAGTGGATCCCTCTGAACGCCATATTGGGTGGTGTGGGAAGCAGAAGCATAAGGCACGGCCGAAACGAAGAGCGATGTTAGCATCAGGAACACTAGTCCGACGGCTCTCCTGCTCTTTCCGTGCTCATGGTTTCCAGTCATACTTTCGTTCATCATGTTAGTTCGGACTTTCCGGCCACTCTTATGCATTACCGAAACGTGTTTTTTTGCTGCATTGGGAGATTGTCCCCTTGGTTACTTCATCTCGAGCCAACTGGGGTTGGGCGAGTAGCTCACTTCAGCACCCCCGTAGACCTTCTCGAGCCTCCCCATTATCCACAGCCTATCTAGGAAAATCTCGAGGTCTATTCCCTCCCTGTTCATTCGCTCCCCCACCAGTACCTCGATGGTGCTGACTCCTAGTGAAGAGTGCCCGTGTTCCCTAACAATCAGAGTCAGGAGAATCTGCAACCATGCTTCCGCCATTGGGTCTCCAGATAGGTTATTGTTCAGGGGTTCTAAGTCCTCGACCTCGTCCAAGAATTCCATTATTGCGCGAATGTCCGGGTCGGTCTTCTTCGAGATGCCGTGTTCGTCGGCCTCGGATTGTAGGTTCAAATCCCCTACCTGCCTAACTATTGAGGGGATCCTAGATGGATCTGGTGGTGGCCCTGGTAGGCCTTCTTCTTCGGGTTCTTGCTCGTCTCCTTCCATCCTACAGCCTCATTTCTCTCCTAGTCGGACTTCAATCCTTTGCAAGTTTTCTTAGGACCGTCTGAAGTATTCCGCCATTTCTGTAGTATTCGACCTCAACGGGAGTCTCCAGTCTAACGATAGCGGTGAAATTAATCTCTGTTCCATCGGCCTTCCTTGCGGAGATCTGAATCTCCGAGAAAGGCTCCAAATCACCGGAAGCGGGGATGTTGAAGAATTCGGATCCGTCTAGCCCCAATGAGTCGGCATCATCGCCTTGAGCGAATGCAAGAGGTAGGACCCCCATTCCAACTAGATTGGATCTGTGAATCCTCTCGTATGACTTCGCAATCACTGCTCTAACACCTAGCAATAGGGTTCCTTTGGCCGCCCAATCCCTGCTGCTCCCAGAGCCATACTGTGAGCCAGCGAGGACCACTAGTTCAGTCGAGTCTTCGATGTACCTCTCACTAGCCTGGTGAATGGAGATCACCTCATCGGTTGGGAAGTGAGTGGTCAAGCCACCTTCTGTCCCGGGGGCTGTCTGGTTCCTCATCCTGATGTTTGCGAATGTCCCCCTAACCATCACCTCGTGATTGCCCCTACGACTTCCGAATGAGTTGAAATCCCTCGGCTGGACTCCCTTTCCAACCAGATACTGACCTGCTGGACCTGAGCTTGGGAATGCTCCTGCGGGGCTGATGTGGTCAGTTGTCACAGAGTCTCCCACCATGACTAGGACTCGGGCGTCCACAATTGGTTCAATCGAGGAAGGCTCTGGCTGAATTCCCTGGAAGAATGATGGGAGTCGAACGTAAGTGGAGTCCGGATCCCATGGGAAAAGTTCGCTAGCCTCGCTTGGGATGGCATCCCATCTTGGTTCGCTCAGGACATCGGAGTATCGGCTAACGAACATCTCGGGACCTATTGCTGCCTCCACGGTACTGCGAATCTCTTCATCACTCGGCCAGATGTCTGACAGCATGACGGGGTTGCCCGAGGGGTCATGGCCGAGAGGATCTTCGGAGAAATCTACGTCCAATGAACCTGCAAGTGCGTAAGCCACGACTAGAGGTGGGCTGGCAAGGTAGTTTGCCTTGATTTTCTGATGGATCCTTCCCTCGAAATTACGGTTCCCAGAGAGGACGCTGCCGACAACTAAGTCAGAATCGTCGATTGCCTCCTCAATCTCTGGATCGAGGGGTCCAGAGTTGCCTATGCAAGTAGTGCAACCGTATCCAACTACGCTGAATCCTAGTGAGTCTAGATCCTCTGAAAGACCTGAAGCATCGTAGTACTCGGTGACCACTCTGCTACCAGGAGCAAGACTTGGTTTGACCCATGGTTTGATTGAAAGTCCCCTCAACCGTGCATTCCTAGCGACCAAACCGGCAGCTATCATCACGCTAGGATTGCTGGTATTGGTGCAACTGGTTATGGCGGCGATAACGACATCTCCGTGTTTCAAATCGCAGTCTCGGCCATCGATGGGGGAGACTGCGTGGTTCCTGCTGGTATCTACGCCGTGTCCTTGATGTCCAGTTGGAGCATTCAGGCTAGATCTCCAGTGGGACTTCATCATGGAAAGTGCGACTCGGTCCTGAGGCCTCTTTGGACCGGATAGGGAGGGTTCCACGGTTGACAGGTCGAGAGAAAGATTGGAGGTGAATTTAGGAGTCGGAGTTGATTCTTGATACAGAAGGCCCTGCGCATCCATGTATCTCTTTACGTCCTCAACGTGACTAGGTTCCCTCCCTGACAGAATCATGTAATCCAGAGTAGTCTGGTCGACAGGGAAGAAGCCACAGGTTGCACCGTACTCTGGAGCCATGTTAGCGATTGTCGCTCTGTCTGGGAGGCTGAGGTTAGACAGCCCCTGGCCATGGAACTCAACGAACTTGCCCACGCAGCCGTGCTCCCTCAGCATCTCGACTATCCGAAGAGTCATGTCGGTGGCCGTTACACCCGGCTCTAGGGAGCCAATGAGTTCGAATCCAACGACCTCGGGCAGCAGCATATAGATCGGTTGTCCCAGCATGACGGCCTCGGCCTCAATGCCCCCAACGCCCCACCCGAGTACTCCCAAACCGTTGATCATAGTTGTGTGAGAGTCCGTACCGACGAGTGAGTCTGGGATCCACAATCCGTCTTCCTCCCTAGCTACCCTGGCAATCCACTCGAGGTTTACCTGATGGACAATGCCCCTTCCCGGTGGAACCGCACGAAAGTTGTCTAGGCTAAGTTGCCCCCACTTCAGAAACTTGTACCTCTCCGAGTTACGCTCATACTCGATTTCCAGATTGCGCTCGCGCGCATCGGGAAAGAGTCCGGATACATCGACCTGCACGGAGTGGTCGATAACCAAATCCACTGGAACCTGGGGGTTGACCTTGCTTGGATCCCCTCCGAGTTCCCTCATTGCATCCCTGAGTGCAGCGATGTCAACAATTGCGGGTACTCCCGTGAAGTCTTGCAGAATAACCCGACTGGGACTGAATGGGATTTCCTCCGGCTTCATCTCTGGCGACCATGAAGCGATTCTCTTCACATCATCCTCGTTTACCAGGAAACCATCACATTTTCTCAATGCGGATTCAAGGAGGATTCGGATCGAGAATGGAATTTCGGACAAGTTGCATAGGCCCTTTTCCTCAAGTGAATGCAAGTCCATGAAGCGAGCAAGGGACCCGTCGTTTCTCTCGAACTCAGACTGTGCATCAAATGGGTTTTCATCCCTCATTATCTCACTGAGTAATTTCTCCTCGTGAGGAGTAAATGAAGTTAGCCCAGTGCAAACTGATTCCCATCAGGCGATTCTAGCAGAAATTATCCGGACGGGGTCCACTGGGGAGTCATTCTGAGTCTCAAGGTTGCTGATTGCATCTACATGCTCCAGACCTGAAATGACGTAACCGAAGACGGTGTGGCAGCTGCTCTTTGTGCAGTCCTTCCCAGCCTCCCAATCGAGATGGCTGGCCGAACCGTCAGTCGGCACGATATAGAACTGGCTCCCGTCAGTGTTTAGGCCGGCGTGTGCTGCAGCCAATGCGCCAACTGTGTGCTTCAGACCGTTCTCGTGCTCGTATGGAATCGTGTAATCCTCCTTCTGCCGGCATTCGCTTTCTGGAACCTGATCTCCATTACAGAACCCGTAGTAATGAGCGGAATAGCCTCCTGATCCTCTCAGATTTTCTATGTCTCCGCCTTGGATCATAAAGTTGTCAATTACTCTGTGGAACTCCACCCCATCGTACTGGAAATTCTCTGCATGGGTTATGAAACTCTCAACGTGCATAGGTGCGTCATCCTCGTACAACTCAATTTGTATCTCCCCTGTAACCGACTGGTCATTGAGGACATACTGTACCTCCATGGTCACTATCGGATTATTGCCGTCATCGAGAAACTCGGAAATAAGTTTGATAGAAACCAGGAAAGCAGCCACAGAGAAGACCATCGAAAGAAGTCCGAGAGGAGTTGGATTTCCTTGATCGAACATCTGGAAACCGAGGCCGAGAGAAATTGCGTTCTCGTCCATCATCGAAGCGAGCTTGTTCATATTTCTGCGTGTCTCCTTGTTCTTCGAATCAATAGAAAGGGACTTGGTGTAATTCTTGTATGCCTTCTGCCAGTGTGACTTCTGGTTCCTCTGGTCAATGACGCCCAACTCTGTACTAGCATCTGCAGCGAGAGCGAGTGTCTTGGCCCTCTGAGCCTCGTTTTCTATGCTGCTCCAAGCGGATCTAAGTGCCTCCAGTGCCCCCTCAGGATCGTTCTTTTCACCCAATAAATCAGCTGATTCGTCCCAAGCTTTCTGCAGTTCTGCTGGAATTGGCACGGGCTCGCGACAGCCCTCTCATTGAAAACTGCAACGGAAGGGATGATGAGGAGGATTGGTTGATTTTCCTATGGTAACGCATAAGACCCTGAGACTTCGCCGATACACTGCAAGCAACCTATCTGGAAGCACCGGGGACAAAGAAAGCAATGGGAAAAATCGTCAATGATTTCGTAATCAATGTCGCGACAGCCAACGGGACGGGCTCCCAATCATCAAATCTGATTATTCTTCACTCAATGTTCGAAATGGGAATTCCAGTCAGTGGAAAGAATCTCTTCCCAAGCAACATCTCAGGTTTGCCGACCTGGTTCATTATCAGAGTGAGCGATCAAGGTTACCAAGCACCTGGTGATGTCACCAATATCCAAGTTCTGATGAACAAGGACACTTGGTTCAAGGACCTAGAGGGTCTAGAACCGGGGACTATAGTAGTCTACAACGAGGATGTCAAACTCCCAGTGGATAGGGAAGACTGCGTCCTGCTGGGAATGCCAATGACCAAGATGGCAAGGAAAATCAACCCCAAACTCGGCAGGCTAATTGCAAACATGTACTATGTTGGGGCAGTCGCACACCTTCTCGGAATTGACGAGGCTGCTATTGAGAAGGCCGTTAAAGCCCAATTCAAAGGAAAGGAGAAAGCCGTGGAGTTGAACATGCAGGCCATCTCTGAGGGTAGTTCTTACGCGGAGAAGAACTGGGAATTCGAGAGTCAATTCTGCGTTGAGAGTAGGGAGAAGAGTCCCGACTCTTTCCTGATTGAGGGTAATGAGGCGATTGCGCTTGGTTCCATATACGGGGGCGTCAGCATGCTATCATGGTACCCGATAACACCTTCTTCCTCTCTTGCAGAATCGATTATCGGATGGTTGCCAGAGCTCCGCAGTGATAGTGAAGGAGGGATTACTTGCGCCGTCATCCAGGCTGAAGACGAGCTCGCTGCAGCGGGCATGGTGCTAGGTGCTGGATGGGCCGGAGGAAGGGGGATGACTTGCACCAGTGGTCCGGGTATTTCTCTAATGTCGGAATTCATCGGTTTGTTCTACTTCTCTGAGGTCCCTGGAGTAATTTGGGATGTTAATAGAGTGGGGCCTTCCACTGGGTTACCGACCAGAACCCAACAGGGCGATCTTTCGATGCTCTACGAGGCGAGCCATGGGGATACCCAGCACATAGTAATAATCCCCGGGACTGTTGACGAGTGTTTCGAATTCGGTTGGAGGGCCTTCGACTATGCCGAGAGGTTCCAGACCGTGGTATTCGGATTCAACGACCTAGACTTGGGTATGAACCGGTGGGTGACATCTGGCTTCAATTACCCGGATAAGCCCATGGACAGAGGAAAGGTCATCAGAAGCCAAAAGGAGTTGGATTCGATTGCAAATTACGGCAGATACAGGGACGTCGATGGCGACGGCATAGCATACAGGACATTGCCGGGCAGTGGCCTAGACCCAATTCTGTACAGAGGGACGGGACATGACGAGGATGGGGTATACTCGGAAGACCCCCAGGTGTACCACGATGCGATGGCGAGATTGAAGAGGAAGATCGATGGTGCAAGGGAGCATCTGCCTGAACCCGTGATTAGGGAGGAGGAGAACAAGGAACTGGGTGTTATTTTCTATGGTTCCATGGAGAACACAATCGTCGAGATCGACGACATGCTGGAAGGAAGCGGACTTTCTGTGAGCACATGCAGGGTCAGGGCCCTTCCCCTTCACCCAGAGGTGGAGGATTTCGTTAGAAGGCACGAGAGAACAATTGTCCTCGAGATTAACCGAGATGGTCAGCTATTCGGAATAATACGCAAGGAGTTCCCCGCTGATTTGATACCGAAGATACACAGCGTTGCATACAGCGATGGAATGCCACCAAGGGCAAGGGTATATTCCGATATGATTCTAGAAGTTCTGAAGGAGGTGTCTTGATGGTCAGGCTGAACGTACTAGAGCTGGAAAAATCAGAATACACCGGTGGCAAGTCGTCGTTATGCCCTGGGTGTGGACACGACCAGATCTCGAATAACATAATCCAAGCAGCCTGGGAGAACGGGATTCAACCAGAGAAAATAGCGAAGATGAGCGGGATTGGATGCTCCTCCAAGACCCCAGCTTACTTCCTCGGAAAGAGCCATGGGTTCAACACCGTACATGGGAGGATGCCATCGGTAACCACCGGGGCGAACATGGTGAACAAGGACCTGAGCTTCTTGGCGGTTTCTGGTGATGGGGATACCGCGAGCATAGGAATAGGCCAGTTCATCCACGCCATCAGAAGGAACCTAGATATGGTCTACATAGTGGAAAACAACGGTGTCTACGGACTCACGAAGGGACAGTACAGCGCCACCGTCGAGAAGGGATCGAAGAAGAAGAAAGGGAGCGTCAACCAACAAGCACCTATTGACCTCTGTGCGATGGCAATCAACCTAGGATGCAGTTTCGTAGCCCGATCGTTCTCAGGAAGCAAGAAGCAGTTGACTGCACTAATGAGAGCAGCGATGAGCCACAGGGGGATGGCATTCATTGACGTCATCTCCCCATGCGTGACCTTCGCCAACAACGACGAGTCCTACAGGTCCTACAACTACGTGAAGGCGAATGACGAGGTACTACACATACTGGACTACATCCCCCACTTCTCCCCACTAGAGGAGGTGGAGGTCCCAGAAGGAGAGTTCAGGGAGGTGAATCTTTTCGACGGCTCGACCTTGAGGCTAGAGACTGTGGCGGCGGACCACGATTACACGGATGCTGTCTCCGCATTGAGCGCCATACACAAGTCGGAGAAGGCTGGAAGTCATGTGACAGGGCTTCTCTACTACGACGACGATGTTCCTACCGCAACGGACACGCTGGGGCTGAGCGAAACACCCCTAGTGGACCTCTCCGAGGACCTCCTGCGACCCAGCGAGGACAGCCTGGAGAAGGTGAATGCCGGATTCAGGTCGTGAGCACGTGGTTCTTATTGCTCGGTTTTCTTGAAATATCCGGGCCTTGTCCGTGTTACACCAGTCCCTTGGTGTAGCGGTCCATCATATGGCACTCTGGATGCCATGACCCTGGTTCGAATCCGGGAGGGACTACCAATTTGGATACGCTAGACGTACTGGTAGAGAAGCTGGGAGACCCAGCTAACCATCATTATGATCATGAACCATCCTAATGCCAGTTTGGCCCACCTCGTCGGTTCTTTCTTTGGTGGAAAGGGATCTATTCCAGCCTCCAGAGCCTGGGAGATTATCTCCAGTTCCTCCTCTATAGTCTCCGGGGACCTCATAGCCATATTTTCCGAAGGCTAGCATGCGTATTCAATCGTTATCGTAGCGAGGTTGAAGCATCGAATGCCTTCGAGTGAGCATGGACGAGTTGCCAGAAGGGGCACAGATACCGGAATTAGAATCCCGACCTCACATCCCATCTGCGTCGGTGATGCTCAGTAGGAAATCTGGAGATGGTCATGAGGTCCTACTTGGGCACAGGAGTCCAGAACTTCCCGCTTTCCCGGATCTATGGTCCTTTCCCGGAGGAGGCGTTAGCAGAGTCGACCGATTTTCGGCGGACACTCATCCAGAGTGGCTAGCAGATAGGGCTAGTGACAGGCTGTCGGTTTTCACTCTCCTCAGGGAGATGGTGGAAGAGGTAGGCATCACACCTGACGGTAAAGGCGGGTTTGCGGAGGTGAGTGATGAAGTCAGAGAGATCGTCTGCAAGGACAAGTCCGGATGGCTCAAGGTTGCAGAGTCTGGGGAGATTTCCACTGAGAAATTTGTATGCCAGATAATCACGGAAAGGATAACTCCGCCTCAGTCTCCAACTAGGTTTCACAACCTGTTCTTCCACGTTGCATTGGGAGAGTCTGGAGTAGAGGCTTCCTTCCCTCCAGGACGAAGCGAGTTCGACAAATTCCAATGGTGGAGACCGGAGGAAATTATCGAGGCTTGGGGAGAGAACAAGTTGCACCTTCCACCACCCATTCTGACGATCTTCAGAGACCTGTTGGAGAGAATGGAGGGGGGAGACCTAATCGCCGCGTGTGATGCGATGGCCGAGGATCCCCCGTCTGGGCCTCACAGATTCGAGTATGGCCCGGGTGTGGAGTGCGTTCTGATCCCAACTAGGACCCTGCCTCCCTCGACACACACCAACTGCTTCGTTCTTGGTGAGAGGGGTGGGCAGAGGGCGATTGTTGATCCTGCAATCAGAGACGAAGAGGGGTTCATTCTGCTAAAGGACAAGGTGGAGGAGATCAGGCGAGATGGGAGCGACATCCTGTGCACCATCTTCACTCACAGGCACCAAGACCACTTAGGAGACATGAATCTGATATCCCAGATTTACCAAGCCCCAGTTTGGGCTAGCGATGAGACGCTTTCAGCCCTCCCAGAGATTCCGGGAGCTAGGAAACTCAGCGAGGGGGACATCGTGTCCGTAGATGGGCCCAGTGGGAGGTCGGACTGGGAGGTTCTGGAGACGCCCGGCCACTGCCCCGGACAGATCTGCCTAGTGGGCGAGCCGGGAGTCGTGGCCGCAGACAACTGCACAATGGTGGGCACCATACTGGTGCCATCGAGCGACGGGGACATGGGGGCCTACATCTCAGGCCTGGAGAGGCTGAGAGACCTCAGGCCACATACTCTCTTCGCAGGCCACGGACCCCTGATTCCAAACCCGGAGAGGACGCTGGCCCAGTACATAGAGCATAGGAAGGCCAGGCACGCCAAGGTCCTGGAAGCGGTAAGGTCCGGATGCTCGACCCTTCGAGAGATTGCCGGTTCCGCATACTCGGACACCCCCGAGGCCAATCCGGCTCTAGCCGAGGACCAGGCCCTTTCCCACCTGAAGGAATTGGTCCGAACGGGGGAAGTCAAGAGGAGGGATGGTGACTTCCATGTCTGAAAATCCCCTCGTCAAGGTTCAAATCAAACAAGGTAACAAATGGATTTGAATGTGCTGATGCGCTCCTAGGGATGAATTTCCTGAGTCAGATTGAATTCACGCAGGATGATGGGGTGTTATTACTACATGACGACACCGAGGAAACGATGGCCAAGGATAGCTCAGGCAGGTGGTGGGACAAAGAAGACCCTGACCCGAAGGAAGAAGTCGAGGAAATGATCAACGAGTCTGAGGTTAAAAGGCTCAGAAGGGAGGAGGAGTTAGCTCAAGCAGAGCACGAGACTAAACTGGCCGAATTAGAAAGGAGGGAGGCCGATGCAAAGGGGACACCCCCAGTGGTAGTATCCGAAGTTCCAGCAGGAATGGGGAATGACAGAGGTGTCCTTGGTCTTTGGTGGCTTTCACCTGGAGAAGCGGTTTCGATTGGATTAGCAGGAATGCTAACACTTTTCTTCTTCGGGATGGGGAGTATTGTCGCTGCCGGAGAGTCCGAGTGGGCGGCGACCGACGGCACGATCCTGAAAAGCGAACATGGGTGGGAAGTATGGGAGAATTGCGATGATTACGAGTGTTGGGACGAGATTGAATGCTACGCATACGTGGACTATTCCTACATAGTAAATGAGATCGAGTATGTCAAGATTGACGTCTACATAGACATTTACACCGAAATGGACTATCAGGGAGCGGAGTTTGTCTGTGCCGATGAAGTGGAGATACACATCTTCCCAGTCGGAGGAGTGGTACAGGTATGGTACGACACCGAAAAACCGGGGGATTCAAGTTTTGATGAGCCTATTCCCAGTAGCATAATCATATTCTTCTGCTGCATGCCGGTTTTCCTACTCATCCTAGTGGTTACTCTGGTAAATGCAAGGTTCAGCAACGGTCCCAAGTACTCCGAAGTATCAGCAGTTCCCGGCCACCAAGGGAATGCAGTTGTCCACCACCATCACGGAGGCAGGGGATGGGGTTCAGGGAACTTCTTCTTCTTTGGCGGAGTACCGGGTCGAAGAGGTGGAAGGCGTCACTTCAGAAGGAAGGTTACAGGTGGGGGACGCAGCAGGAGAGGCGGTGGTGGCCGTAGCAGAAGCGGCGGCGGTCGCAGCAGAGGCGGCGGCGGTCGCAGCAGAGGCGGCGGCCGGAGAAGGTGACTCTCCAGATAGAGAACCCTGAAATCTAGGAATGGAATCTCGTCCTCATGGAAGGTCTTTGGAACGGTCCTCCGGTTCTAGATGGGCATGTTGCTGATGAGCATTGGATCGAAGTGGAATCTGGAGTCTCGATTAGGGTACTGGTCTGGGATGCAGAGGAGGCGGGTCCGGATTCCGGAACCGTGGTGATGGTCCCAGGATGGGGTTCGTTATTCGAGGGATGGCGCCCATTGGTCACGGAATGGGTCAAGAGCAGGCATCTGATCTACATCGAGACCAGGGAGAAGGCCAGTTCGAGTTTCAACAGGAGTATTTCCAAGGATGACTTCTCCATCGAAAGGCACTCGAAAGACATCGCAGCCGTTCTCGAGGCCTTGGGCGTCAATCAGCCGAATATTGACTGGTACTCTTCGTCACTTGGCTCGACCCTCCTTATCGATGCGTTCGAGAAGGGAGATTTGGGCGGCAGGAGTTCTGTCCTCCTTGCTCCAAACCCTGACTTCAGATTCCCACTCTGGTCTAGGATGATCATCTACTCGCCGCTCCCCATGGGGGCTTTCCGAAAGATGGTTGGCTTCGTGTCCTGGGTGGTGAACAGGAGGACAAAAGAAGAGGGTCAGAAGGTCCGCTATCGCAGAGCTCTGCTAGCTCAAGACGTCCCGCGAATGCTCCTCTCCGCTAGATGGAACCTCGGATACAGCCTTCCTGAAGACCTATCGCACATAGAAGTCCCATGTGCGGTGATGACTGCCATTTCGGATACCCTGCATGACTTCGACAAGGTCCAGAGAATCGCAGATTCAATTCCAAATTGCAGGATGATAAAGGTCCCTTCTAACCAGTACGCTCACGAGCCGGATGTCCTGAGGGAAATACGAGAATTCCACTCTTCCCTACCTTGAGTGCCCGATCTCCTCTATCGATTCCCTGATGAAGGGCGCCGTTCCGGACGATATTGAGAATCATGCGGAGCCAGTCATCCTCTTTCGAAATCGCGCGAATAGTGCGAGAGATGTCGGACATGGTAGGTGCGAGAGTTAGGAAGGCATACCAACCGCACTACGAACAGATAGTTCTGAGGCTTAACAGGAAGGGCGAGCCGTCTACAGATCTAGTAATCGTGAGAGGTCTGAGGGTATACGCATCGAACAGGGATAGGCCGATGCCGACCCAACCCTCGCAGTTCGCAATGATTCTGAGGAAGCACCTCAACAACTCCAGGTTGGTCGGGGTCGAGCAATACGGATTCGACAGGGTGATTCGTTTGGAATTCGAGCATGGAAGGGGTCGTCTAAGTCTCGTAATAGAGCTGTTCCGAGATGGGAACGTCGTGCTTCTCGATGAGGATGGGGTAATCGTCCGTCCGCTCACACATGCCAAATACGCCAGTCGCTCACTGAAGAAGGGAGAGAAATACTCACCTCCTCCAGAGGCAGTTGACCCAAGGAATCTGGATAGGGATTCGCTCGAGGGGATCCTTGATGGCAGCGATCATGCCCTAATCAGGACCCTAGCCTCTAGGGCGAATCTTGGAAGAGTGTACGGAAGTGCGGTATGCTCCCTCTCTGGCATAGACGAGGATGCGCAATCTGATTCTCTTACCACTAAGCAGAGGGATTCGCTCGAGTCTGCATTGAAGGAAATGCTAGGAGACTTAGATGGCGGGGAGGGGGGCAAAATCTGGCTTTCCGATGTGGGGTCCAAGGAATCTTGGATGGATGCAGACAACGAGTCGGAGAGAGACTCGGCGGCGGCTGGAATCATCGAGTTCTCCCCGATCAACCTGCCATCGATGGACGAGGAAATGAGTGTGGCCGTCAGCAGCCTCTCTCAGGTCTACGATTTCATATTCGGTTCTCATGATGCTGCAGCTTTCATCCGCAGAGAGGAGGAGAAATTAATCGAGACAGGTGAACGCGCCGAGGACGAGAGCTCGAAGCTGTCGAGGAGGGCCTCCCAGCAGGAGAAAGCGATAGAGAGATTCAACCAGAGGGCGGCAATAACACAGGAGCTTGGCAAGGCGATTCAGGAAAACTGGGAGCATGTGGACTCAATTTTGGCTCAGCTTAGTGCTGCAGTGGAAGAGAAGGGCTGGCAGGATGTTGCAGAAATTGCCCATGAGGTTGTTTGGGTAGACAGTTTGAACCCGTCTAAGCATACCGTTGTTGCATACCTTCCAGATGAGGATGGCGAGCCAGGGGCCAAGGTCACCCTAGAGGCCTCCAAGACCGTGCACCAGAATGCGCAGAGGTACTTCGAAGAGGCACGGACCCAGAAGAACAAGGCAAAGGGAGCGCAAGAGGCTCTGGAGAAGACCAAGAGATCCCGGAAGACTGCTGAGAAGAAGGCCGCCAAGGAGGCAGCATCTGGAAGGCTCAAAGGAAGGAAGAGAGCCAGAAGATTCTGGTTCGAGAAGTACCGCTGGGCGATAGTATCTGGAGGGCATCTGCTGATTGGGGGGAAAGATGCCAAGGGAAACGACGTGTTGGTCAGGAAGCACCTCACGGCCAGTGACCTTTACTTCCATGCTGATCTACACGGCGCACCCTCATGCTCACTGAAACTCAAAGATGGCCTGATTCAGAGCAAATCGCAGCAGGGAATCGTCCCAGAAGGTGTGGCATCACTACAGATTTCCCAGACTCTGGGAGAGGGATTGGAAGATGCACGTGAATTGGAGGATTCGGTAATCTCTGAAGCTGCTCAGATCTCTGTGTGCTGGTCAAGGGCTTGGGGCAGCGGTGGTGCTGCAGCTACTGCTTTCCATGCCAGATCGAGCCAGGTTTCCAAGACCACAGAGACAGGGGAGTCTCTAGCAAGAGGCTCATTCGTAGTAAGGGGAGAGAGGAGTTGGCATCGGAATACCCCCCTAGAGATTGCAATCGGATTGGCGGTAGTGAACGGTGTCCCTCTCCCCATTTCTGGAGTTCCCAAGGTAATCTCGGAGATGTGCGAAAGGTGGGCTAGTATAGTTCCGGGTATGGAAAAGAAGGACAGTATCGCCAACAGAATCTCGAAATCAACAGGGCTGGCGCAGGAAGACGTTCTTTCCTGTCTCCCGCCAGGTGGATGCTCGGTAGAAGACCACGGGCTAATTCAGCCATGATGTCTAGACTTCCACTCCGGGGCAGTGATCGCATAGAGAGAAGAGTCCGTGAAGTGGTCATACAACCATTCCCTATCCTTTGAGATTCCCTCGATCCTCATTCCCAGCCTCTCTGCAACTGCTCGGCTTGGATAGTTCTCGACTGCTGCCTCTATCACTGACCTATGGAGCTTCAGATCATCGAAGCAGTGATCCATCAGCCTTGAGCATGACTTGGTGATTATTCCCTGTCCAGCCGAGGACTTAGAGACCCAATAACCCAAACCGAAGCTCCTGTTGCTCCAATCCACCCAGTTCAGGCTTATCACACCCACCAGATTCCCGAATTGACGGATTAGGTAGAAACTGAACTCATCTGCCTTTTTCTCAGAGAGGCTCCTGATGAGGGAAAGTTCGTCATCTACTGATTTAACATCATCCAGCCAAGGCAGCCACTCCCTCAGATATGCTCTATTCTCATCGACTATGATGAACAGCTCTTGCGCGTCCCCCTCCATCGGGGCGACAATTTCCAAGCCTTCCTCCACTAACAGTGATTTTGCAGGTTCGGGATGAGGGGAGTCTGGGTCTTCTGGCCAACCAATTGGTTCAGACATCAACATAGGCCACACATTGGGGCGTTAAATAATTTCTAATTCGGCGGCAACGCTTCAAGTGGGCTGCCTCATGCGAGGCTATGAGCGGAAGCGGGGGGTCTGGCAACTGGACCTATGGCGACTATCTGCGACTACACGAATTATTGGATTTGCAAGGAGATGACAGGGGCATTTCTTCTGATGAGATGCACTTCATCATCGTCCATCAGACATTTGAGTTGTGGTTCAAGCAGATCATTAGAGAGCTGTCTGAGACTAGGGATATTCTAGCACAGGTTCCAGTACCCGAAGACGACATTCCCCGTGCTGTCGATCATTTGGCAAGAACTACCGAGATTTTCCGATTGATGGCAAATCAGTGGGCAGTCCTAGAGACTCTGACTCCACAAGGATTCCTAGCGTTCAGGGATGAATTGGGGACTGCCTCTGGCTTCGAATCATTCCAGATGCGGGAGTTCGAGTCCCTACTGGGGTTGGAGACAGAAGACCGAATGTTTGGGATGGATCCGATTAAGACATTCAGAAAGCTAGCCGAGAAAGGAGGGAGGGACAAAGAGGTCCTGGAAAGGTTAGAGGCACGGCAAGGGGATGTGTCCCTATATGAGTCTCTGATGAGGTGGATGGAACGAACTCCAATCATGGGATCAAATTTCGAGAGTGAGGGTGACGAAGGGGCAGTTAGGGATTATGTCAATTCACACTTGGCGGCACACCTCCAGATGGGGAATGAAATCCTGGAGAGAATGTCCGGGATGGACGGAGATGGCTCAACTAGGATGAAGGAGAGATTGGATGTTGCACAGGAGTCTGCGACTTCTTTCCTAATTCCAGATGGAGAGGTGAGCCGGGGACGTGCCGGACTCCTATTCATCGAGTCGTATCGAGAGTTGCCCCTTCTCACCTGGCCTAGGAAACTAATCGATGCATTCGTAGAACTCGAAGAGTCGATGGCGAAGTGGAGGCATGATCATGCACGTATGGTCGAGAGGATCATCGGGAAGAGGACAGGCACAGGTGGAACCAGCGGAGTAGACTATCTGGATGCCACTGCACGATACAGAATTTTCAAGGACCTTTGGGAAGTTAGGACTATACTAGTGAAGCCGCAGAATAGACCTGATTTGCTTAATGCAGATTTTTACGGATACACTGTTGATTCGTGAATCATGAGGATGAAGCATCATCGTGCCATTGAAGGCTAGGTCGTCAGTCGAACGGGTATGCCTGTTCCGGTCATATGTGCCTATGCTCGGACCCCAATAGGCAAGTTCAGAGGCTCACTTTCAGATTACAGCGCAGTAGACCTTGGCATTCTGACCGTAAAGGAACTCTTGGACCGCGCGAACATCAACCCCGGGATGGGGATTGTTGACCAGGTGTACATGGGGCATGTCCTACAAGCAGGATGTGGGCAGGCTCCGGCTCGTCAGGTTGCTATTGGGGCCGGAATGCCAGTTACCACTCCCTGCACAACAATCAACAAAGTTTGCGGATCAAGCCTGAAGGCGGCAATGATCGCTGCTACAGAAATCAGAGCAGGGGTATCTAGAGTTGTGGTAGCCGGTGGAATGGAGTCAATGAGCAATGCTCCCTACTTAGCAAGGGATGTGAAGAAAGGGGAAGACGTCTCATTTTCCTCTCTTGAATCAGTATTGATGGAAGATGGATTGAGGGATGCATTCTCGGGAGAGTCTATGGGAAATACGGGAGAGACAGTTGCGGAGGAACATGGAATCAGCAGATCTGATTCTGACAAGTTCTCTGTACGATCACATACCCTTGCCAACAACGCTTGGGAAGAGGGTTGGTTCGACAGAGAGGTTTTTCCAGTTGGTTCGCTAAAAAGGGACGAGGGGATTCGCCCGGAGACTAACGAAGAAACCCTTTCTGACCTAAGAGCTGTTTTCTCGAAAGGAGGCCAGGTTACAGCAGGAAATGCCAGTCAAGTATCCGATGGCGCCTCTGCTGTTCTCATTGCTTCTGAAGAGGCGGCGGCGGAACTTGGATTGCCAGTATTGGCTAGGATCGTGGAATATGCCACCTCGGGAGTCGAGGCAAGTAGAGTGATGTCCGCGCCAATTCCAACGGTGAAAACTCTTCTAGAGAAATCGGGAAGAACGATGGGTGAGATTGACATTCTGGAGCACAACGAGGCATTCGCCTCAGCGTCTTGTGCCATCAGGAAGTCACTGGAAGTTCCCGACGATTCCTTCAACCCACATGGTGGCGCCATAGCAATGGGTCACCCCCTCGGAGCGACCGGGACTAGATGTCTGATGACCCTGGTAAATGCAATGAGTAGAACTGGGGGGAAAAGGGGGGTTGTGACTGTTTGTCTGGGCGGAGGGAACGCTGTAGCCATGATGGTTGAGGCCCCATAGCCGTCAAATCATTCCCAGAGTGGAGTCATAGACCTTATTTGGGGGTCTCCGGTCGACCGCCCCGATGGTTGAGCCAGCAAGAGCACACACACGCTTCGAAAAGGCCAGAATTATTGGTGCCAGAGCGCTTCAGATTAGCATGGGAGCACCGCTCTTCGTTACCGAGGACGAATTGCGCGAAAAGTACAGCAGTGAGTTGATTCAACTCTATGGTGTCGATGACGCCAAGGAGAAGGTAGTTCTTGATCCGATGAAGATCGCGACACTGGAGTATGAGCAGAATAAGATTCCAATCGACGTCGACCCGCACGAAGAGTGAAGCGGAGCAGCCCCTTACAGGGAGCGATAGCATTTGACTAACTGGAAGGTTTCGAAGACCCTCACGGCGTGGCTGTTGGGATTGACAATTGTCGTAATCGGCTTAGGAGGGTTGATTCGAATCTACGATGCGGGGGAGTCTTGTCCAGATTGGCCATTGTGTTTCGGGACATTGGGTTTCGATGTCTCGGAGGAGGAACAAGGGGCATGGTGGGCTGAGAATCCCGAGGAGGTCGACTCTCGTGGTTCTGGGCATCGATACTCGACGTTCCAGATCTTCACAGAATGGTCCCATAGATTCCTTGCCGGGGCATTTCTAGGTCCTCTGGTTCTGCTGAACTGGTATCTACTAAGGAGAAACGAAGATCCAGGCAAGGATGTCAGGTTCGCTTCCACTTTGACGGTGGTCCTAATCATCTGGCAGGGCGCAATTGGGTGGTTGACAGTTGAAATGGACAACCTGCACTGGAGTGTTGCACTTCACCTAAGCTCTGCATTAGCATTCACAATTAGCATGTTTTGGCTATGGTTAACAATCACAAGGTCAGAGGGAGGAGTTCCTGGTTGGTTAGAAATCGAGCATGGAATCTCAAGCAGGTGGCGAAACAGGGTTACTTGGTTGTCAATCGGAGCATTCATCTCGATCTTCTCTGGAACATTCGTGTCTACCACTCCAGGTGCTAATCTAGGGTGCGGGGTGGATGGAATGCCGGCCTCATGGCCTCTTTGCGGAGGCAATCTGGTGGATTCAGTAGAAGACATAGTATTGCAGTCACAGATGATTCATAGATGGCTAGTTGGTGTGATGCTGATTGCAATGAGTTCGGCCTCCTACCTCATCTGGAAAGAGTCCGAGGATGATTCCGGCCACATTCTGAGGAATTGGATTTGGGCCTCAACCGGACTCTTCGTTACTAATGCGTCAATTGGTGCGATTTACGTAATCTCCTGGGATATGGAAGAAGGGTTCTTTGAGGTACTTTCATTGGTTCACCTTATGCTGGCTTCACTGACCTTCCTTGCAATGGCAACTGCTTGGATTGGGTGTGCGATTACCGCGGAGGAGGTTGTATGATTTCGTCAACAATTGCAGACTACTTCTCATTGACGAAGCCAAGAGTTGTCATCCTACTACAGATCACTGCGATATGCGCAGTGATTGTTCATGACTCACTAGAAGGGAGCCTCTCGGGAGGTTCGGCTGAAACTATGCTAGTTGTTCTGATTGGGGGTTATCTCACAGCCGGGGGGGCTAACGCGATCAATATGTGGTACGACAGGGATATCGATCCAATGATGAGACGCACTGCAAACAGGGCCATTCCGTCGGGCAAGGTAAGTGCTGTATCGGCTCTAGCTTTCGGGATCTCGATATCCTTCCTGGGAGTTGCATGGTTCTATTTCATGTCAAATGAGATTGCCGCCTTCTGGTCAGCATTCAGCATTCTTTTCTATGTCCTTATTTACAGCATGTGGCTGAAAAGAAGTACCCCTCAGAACATTGTCATCGGAGGTATCGCGGGCTCAACCCCACCGGTAATCGGGTGGGCGGCTAGTGTGGAGGGGCTCTCCATCTCCAATAATTCTCTGGGAGAGGCAATTGAATCCCTATTCGATCTTGGAAGTTCGATGCCTTGGTTCATGTTCACTCTGATTTTCCTATGGACCCCTCCGCATTTCTGGGCTCTTGCCCTATACAGGTCAGAAGAATACGCAGAGGCAGGAGTCCCAATGTTGCCCAACGTGAAAGGTCCAGAACGAACAATTATCGAGATGAAGGTGTATTCAGTTCTTCTAATCCTACTCTCATTCATCGCACCTTTATCATTTGGAGAGATTGAAGTAAACGAGGGGAGTTACCATGTTCTCAGTTGGACGCTACTTGGGCTAAGCGTCTGGTACGCGTCAACGGTTTGGAGGATCGACATTTCGGAAATTCCAGACGATTCGGGGAGGATTGCCAGTGCAGCAAACTCATTCTTTGTTTCGATGCTTTATCTTGCGCTAATGTTCGTAGTCCTCGTTTCGGGTAGTTTTGGACAAGTAGGAACTGGGTTTGGAGCGATGATTTCCTTGGCTTTCATTGGGAGGTCCGAGTTCAAAGTGAGTTCATAGTCCCCGATGGCTTCAAACACCGAGCGTACCATGGGAGGGCAGGGGTGAGACAGTGGAAGAGCATGACCTAATCTATGACTGGAATTCTATTGACTACTCCATTGATAGAGACGAGTCGAATCACCCGCATGAGTTGTGGTTTGACGATGAAACTCTCAGAGACGGTCTGCAGAGTCCAAGTGCCAGAAACCCTTCCATCGAACAGAAGATAGAATTGATTGACTACATGGAGAGTCTTGGGATTCAGAAGGTAGATCTTGGGCTTCCCGGGGCGGGTCCTTTCCATGTCAATCACATCGATGCGATGCTGAAGCACATGGGCGATAGGGGCTACAGTCTGAGGCCTGGATGCGCGGTTAGGACTTTGGTCTCCGATATTGAGCCACTCGTTGACTTGCAAGCAAAACACGAGACACAGATCCAGGCTAGTGCCTTTCTTGGGACAAGTCCGATTAGACAGTTCGCTGAGGGATGGACGATGGACAAGATTATCTCCACAGCGGAAAGGGCAGTCACCTTCGCTGTTGACAATGACATTCCAGTAATGTTCGTCACTGAGGACACTACTAGAAGCAAGCCGGAGGAAATCAAGGAAGTATACTCAAGGGCTATCGAATTAGGTGCCGATAGGATTTGCGTTTGTGACACCTGCGGGCATGTAACTCCTAATGGGGTTAGGAAGCTCCTAGGATTCATTCAGGACGAGGTTATTCCAGACTCAGGAGTGAAGAGAAGGGACATCGAGGTAAACTGGCACGGACATCAAGACAGGGGGCTGGGAGTGGCTAACAATCTAGCTGCCTACGAAGCCGGTGCCGACGTAATCCATGGAACGGCCCTAGGCGTAGGGGAAAGAGCTGGGAATGCCCCGCTCGACCAGACTCTGGTAAATCTGAGTCTTATGGGGGTAATCAAGAATGACCTCACAATGCTGAATGAGTACACGAGGAAAGCGCACGAATACGTTGAAGTCGCCCTACCTCACAATTACCCGGTATTCGGCGAGGATGCTTTCGAAACTGGTACTGGAGTTCACGCATCGGCTGTCATCAAGGCGATGGACAAAGGTGACAACTGGCTTGCTGATCGAGTCTACTCCGGAGTTCCTGCTGGTGATTTCGGTCTTCAACAGGTCATCAGGATAGGTCACATGAGCGGCCGATCGAATGTTATTCACTGGCTGGAGAGGAATGGGTACGCAGCCGAAGACGGTCTGGTTGCACATATGTTTGAGGTAGCGAAGAGTCAGAGGAGAATGATGACGGATGATGAAGTCCACTCTGCGATATCTGAGTTCAGAGGAGAATAGGTAACAATTGGGATCTTCGTCAATTTTTCCAGTGGGGAAGCCCCAACAACATATTGTAAACTTGATAGTCAACTAGCAACGAAACCGAACGGCTATATTCTCCAGATTCCCGAGATGGGTTGTGAGAGTCGCATACTTGATTATGGCGATAATGGTTTTCGCACCATTTGGTCAGGCTTTGGCAGAGGTAGAAGACGAGGATTCCGCTCCTATCGTTGTTAATGATGTAATGCAATCCTATTCGAGAACGGTTCAGATAGCCTTCGAAAGGGTCTCTGACTTGAGTTTGTACCACGGAGATACTCTTGCTGGGGTTAATTCGTGGCTAGTAGTTTCAGGAGTGGCAATGGAAAATCACCGCAATACAGAAGCACATCCTGATGAAATCGAGCCATTGGCGCTTCTCAAGGGATCATATATCTGGACGTTCGATGATTCCAAATCTGCTCTTGGGGTTCTCAATAAGTCATTTGAGAAAGGTGAAATCGAGTCATTCTCTCCACTAATTGAGAAGACCTTCTCACCAAGATTCGAGCCCAACGACCCGTACTTCGATGATCAATGGCACCTAAACAACTCGGGGCAGACAAATGGGGAGGTCGGAGAGGATGCTAATGTAACGGGAGTCTGGGACTCATACAATGGTTCGGGAGTAGTAATCAGTGTGATTGACGATGGTGTGGAACATTCGCACCCTGATCTTTCTGACAACTACGTGTCAGTGCACTCCTACGACTGGTGTGGTGATGACGCTGACCCCGACCCCAATTCCTCCGATGGTCACGGGACAGCAGTAGCCGGTGTTGCGGCTGGAACCGGGAATAACTCAATTGGAGTTACAGGAGCTGCCTTTGGGGCCAGCATTGCAGGACACAGGCTAATCGCCTGTGGTTTTTCAGACTCTACTTCTGCTGATGCATTGAGTTATCACAATGGTGGAATAGACATCTACTCAAACTCTTGGGGCCCATTTGACTCTGGTAACATCCTCGATGGCCCGGGTCCGATAACTATCGCTGCAATTGAAGACTCCATTTACAATGGAAGATCTGGGCTTGGGAACATATACACATGGGCTGCAGGTAACGGACTGGATGCTGATGACAATTCTAACTACGATGGGTATTCCAACAGTAGATACTCCATTGCAGTCGCAGCCATTACTCATTACGGAGAACAGTCTTGGTATTCCGAACCCGGTGCAAACATCTTGGTTACGGCTCACTCAAATGGGGGGATTCCACAAGGGAACTACGAGGGAATCACGACAACCGACATTACTGGCTCCGGTGGTTACGACGGTGGAGACGTCACTCATGACTTTGGAGGAACCTCCAGTGCTACCCCCCTGGTTTCCGGGGTCATTGCCCTGGTTCTTGAGGCAAATCCGGATTTGACTTGGAGAGACGTCCAGAATATCCTAGTCCATTCCTCAAGAAAGAACGATGCTAATGACTCATCTTGGAACATGAATGGAGCAGGTCACGACGTTTCCCACAAGTTCGGCTTCGGTGCAGTAGACGCTGGGGCAGCGGTTTCACTTGCGCATAATTGGAGCAGTAGTGGCGAAGAGAGCAATGCTAGCTTTGGCCCATACACCCCTAATACTGGAATTGACAATGGGCCTTCAACTTGGACTGAGTTTAATCTCTCAGTACCAGTAGACTTGAGGTTAGAGTCGATTGATGTGATTGTGGACATCACCCATGGTGCTAGAGGGGAGTTGGACATAGTCCTCCAATCTCCAAGTGGACACGAATCTTGGCTCGCAGAGGAACACAATGACAACAATGCGGACTACTCAAATTGGAGGTTCGGCACCGTACAGCACTGGGATGAGTCTTCACAAGGCGAATGGAAGTTGAAAGTGAGAGATACCGTTTCTGGATCAAACTCGGGAACGGTTAATTCTTGGGAGGTGATTCTCCATGGAGTCGGGAATGTGACTGACTTTGACGGAGACGGATGGCCAGACTACAATGATGAAGATGATGATAACGATGGGTGGAACGACACTGCTGAGCAGTCTTGCTCAACTGACCCCCTGGACAACTCCTCGACCCCCACGGACACCGACGCTGACGGGGAATGCGACTTCCTGGACGACGATGACGATGGTGACGGGTTGAGCGATTACAACGAGACTCAGAATCACAAGACCAATCCATTGGATCCGGACACTGACGGGGATATCTTGAACGACTACGAAGAAATTGTGGTCTATGGCACCAATGCAATCAATCCGGACACTGACAACGAGGGCCTAGATGACTACGAAGAGGTGATTATTTACGGGACCAACCCTAACTCGGAAGATTCGGATGGTGATGGTTTGAATGACTACGATGAGGTTGTAAACTGGTTGTCTGACCCCCTCACATTTGACCCAGATAACGACTCAGATGAATACTATCACTTCATTGACTGCGACGATGATGATGCAAGTGTTAACCCCGGAATGCAGGAATTGCTAAACGGGAAGGATGACGATTGCGATGGATTAGAGGACGAGGGTTACAATGAATCTGACCAAGATGGTGACGGTTTGTCTGACTGGGATGAGTTCCACGTCCATGGAACCAGTCCAATTAATCCAGATTCAGATGACGATGGCATATCGGATGACCAGGAGGTTGAGGTGTATGGAAGCGATCCATTGACCGTGGATTTGGACATTGATGGTGACGGTGCCTATTGGTTCGAGGATTGCGATGATAATGACTCTAGTTTTGCTCCAGGAGTCCCAGAGATTCTAGATGGGATGGACAATGACTGCGATGAGGAAAGCGATGAGGACTTCTTATGGATAGACTCGGATGGAGATGGCATAACTGACTACTCAGAGTTCCATTACTTCTACACTGACCCGGGCAACGGGGACTCAGATGGTGATGGCCTGCCTGATGGAGTAGAGTTGAATCAATTGATGTCGGATCCTCTCGTTGCAGATCCTGATGCAGATCTCGATGGCTGGTATCACTTCCAGGACTGCGATGATGATGACTTCGAGAGAGCTCCGGAAAGGCCAGAGGAGCTTGATGGGAAAGACAATGATTGCGACGAAGTTGTAGACGAGGATTTCTATGATATTGATACTGATGGGGACGGATTATCTGACTACTCCGAGTACCACAACTATAGCACGATGTTCGACTCTGCCGATTCAGATCAAGATGGGGTAGACGATGGGACCGAGGTCGCTCGTGGGCTCTCAAGTCCTGTTTTGGCTGACTACGACAGGGACAATGACGGTTTCTACGAGTACGAAGACTGTGACGATTTTGTAGGAAGCACATTCCCTGGCGCTGTAGAACAGTGGAATGGAATTGACGATGACTGTGACGAGGTGAAAGACGAGTTCGTTAACAGGCTCGATCTAGTTCTTGCAAACTATGAGAAGTCGGGCGGAACAGTGTACCTAAACAATGGTGAAATCTACGATGGACCCAATTCATACGAGGAATTGCCAGTGTATTGGGACTCTGCAAACGAGTCTTTTGGAATCTCTCTATCTGGAATCCAGTCATCAGTCGGCGGAGTAATCTCTTGGTCGATGAGTGGTTACTCTCTAGAAATGAATACTAGCGATAGTGGGAAGGAGATTCTGCTACTTCCCATCAATTGCAAGAATCCAATTAGCGATCTCCAGGTACAAGTTTGCGATGAAGGATCATCGGTACAGAAGATTAAGGCCGTTATCTCGGAAGGTGAGTACGTAACGGAGATTGAATGGAGTGTAATGGTTTCAACGTGGGTGGAGCCAGTATCGAAGAACAGGTTCTTCTCAGCGATTTCAAGCCCTGCTGGCATAATTGGAATAATCGTTCTTCTTATCGGCCTAACTGGCGGTGGGGCATTAATTGGGGCTAGGATTTCCCGAGCAAAAGAACTACAAGAGGCATTAGAGGCATATGGCGTGAGCCCGGAGAGATTGGCAATCCGACCAGAGAATAAGGGTGTGGAACTGCCAGAAGCACCGAGTTTTTCATGGTCGAATGATGAAATCTGAGTGATGAGTTAATTCGATCAGGGGTAGACATAATTTTTCTACACAGAATTACTCGGCGTCTACATGCGTACTAGGAATAGAGCCGGCATACTCATCCTAGTTCTCGTTTCAACCTCAATAGGCGGTTGTCTTTCTAGTAGTGGATCTTCTGTCGAAGACTCACCGGATGACCCCCTCGTGGGAGATTTCGAAGGTTTGGACTACATCGAATGCATGATGCACGAGGAACTAGAGAGGTGTTGGAATGTGCTGGTTCCCAGTACCGTAAATCTGTCAGAAAAAGTTCCCATGATTATTGATCTGCATGGAAACACCCTGACAATGGAAGATCAGAGGGCTCTTTCGGAATTTGATGAGATCGCAGAGGACAATGGTGCAATAGCGATTTGGCCACAAGGATTCGAGAATTCATGGAATGCTGGATATTGTTGCAGCGCTGCAGGTGAACTAGGTCTGAATGATACAGGACTGATTATGGAGATTGTCGACAGGGTTGTCACGAATCACTCCGTGGACGAGAGCAGGATTTACCTAACCGGTTGGTCAAATGGATGCGCGCTAAGCCAGAAACTGGCCAATGAGCACAGTGATGTGTTTGCAGCCGTAGCTTGCATGTCCTACTACTTGCTTGATGATCCAGAGCCCAATTACTCCTCGATCCCAGTGATGGAAATCCATGGACTAGTCGATCAAATAATCCTATATTCCAATGATGCGATCCATCTACCCAATGTCGAGGCACAAGAGCACGGGGCAATTCAGAATCTCCTCTTGTGGGCGGAAATGAATGGATGTCAGGGGACTCTTCCCGATTCCAACTCTCCTTCTACGTTCTACTCAATCCAGTCATTTACCGATTGCGAGAATGGTTCCGAGGTTTCTCTTGTGACTCTATATGTGGCAGACCACAACCCCTACGAAGAGGAGTTCGACCCTGATGGTCCATTGATTTTTGTTGGAAACGGAGGCACAGTTGACACCAATGGGATAGCGTGGGAGTTCATGATCAAATTCTCCAAGACTACCTCGTAATATAGCGTTTCAAGAAAAATCTGAGATGAATCCGTCTCAGAGGGTTCTCAAAGGGATGCCTTTTCGGATTCTAAAATGACTCATGAAAACATGTACTATCGAATGATGGGCAATACCGGTATTCAGGTCTCTGTCCTCTCATACGGGTTCTGGGCCACATACGGAATCAAGGACAGGCTATCCGGTGACGAGGGTGTTAAGACCGCAAAAGAACTGATGAGTATGGTTCGCAATAATGGAGTGAACTGCTTCGATCATGCAGAGGCTTACGGTAACCCAAACGGGGAGGCTGAGAGGATTTTTGGAATAGCGCTGAAGGAACTCCAGGAGGAGGATTCGGAACTATGGCGTCGCTCTGACTTGGTCATTACAACCAAGACATTCTGGGGAGGGTCCGGGGTAAACGAATCCGGCCTTTCAATGAAACACTGCAGAGAGGGTTTGGATGCTTCACTATCTCGCCTACAACTTGACTACGTTGACCTGCTTTTCTGCCATAGGCCAGACCCGTACACCCCTACCTCAACCGTTGTAAGATCAATGACGCAGATGGTTCGCTCTGGCAGGGCCACTGCTTGGGGAACGAGCGAGTGGTCTGCCCAGCAGATCACCGAGGCCTTCTGGATAGCCAGGAGCGAGGGATTGGAACCACCCCAGTTCGAGCAGCCACAGTACAATATGCTACATCGGGATAGGTTCGAGAACGAGTATTTTCCGATATTCAACCCTCCGTACAATATAGGCACCACAATATGGAGTCCACTGAGGTCTGGTTTCCTAACGGGCAAATACCTGGATGGGATTCCGGATGACTCGAGAGCAACACAGGAGGGATACGAATGGCTTCTAGAGGATCTAGAGGAAAGGAGGCGAAAGGGCGAGTTCGAAGTGGTGGCAAAACTCGTTGAATATGCGGACAAGGTAGATTGCTCGCCTGCTCAGCTTGCACTTGCTTGGTGCATGAAGAATCCCAACGTCTCGACCATCTTGATGGGAGCAACAACCCCTGCACAGATTGAGGACAACATGGGGTGCATAGATGTCGTCAAGAGGCTGACCGATGATGACATGTCCGAAATAGATGAGATCCTAGGCAACAAGCCGGAGTCATGGATGGGCCCAGGCGGCGTAGGAACCAGACAGTTGAAGACCCTCTGAGTACACTGGTTAGCCTTCAGTTGTCTTCCTCTTCATCTGTGGAACCAGCTGGACCCCATTCCGCGTCGGGTGATCCTCCTGACCACTCTCCGAAGACAGCAATGTCCTCAATTTCCTCGTCCTCTCTCCATGGTGGCTCACCATCAGAACCGCTGATTATCAAACAACCCTCGTCGTCAAGCCTCCTCTTCAGAGTAGTCACACCCCTCTTGACAGGAAGGAGGTGGCCGATTGGGGATCCTGAATTTACGAATGGGTGAGTAGCTGAACTAATCAGCAAGCCCCTGATGGGGGAGACAACATCGTGCTGGACACCAGGCAGTTCGGGATCGGTGATTGTGGCCACAATCTCCCCTTCCTCGACGAAGCTCCCTGCAGGAGCAAGGACATCGAGGAGGCCACCCTGATCGGATCTGATCCAGACTGATCCAGAGGCCAGAATCCTGAATCTGGGCTTGCTTGGGTATCCGGGCAGCATCCTAAGGCTCCTGAGGAGGTTGATTATGCCATACATGGAAATCTGAACGGACTCCGGGTCTGCCTCGTCCGAACCCCCTCCTTCGTAGGTGATGCAGGCTATGTCCTCCTGGTTGGCTACCCTGCGGAGCGATCCGCGAGGACCCTCGCTATCCAGTATTGTCTCGATTCCGAAAGACCTTGCGATTCGATTGCTGCTTGCATGTGCAAGATTGGCTCTAATCTGCGGGATATTTGTCCTTCCCTTTGCTGCTGAGTGAAGATCGACAACATAGTCACTAGTTGAGATGAGTTTGCTCCAAAGCTTGTGAGCCACTCTAGAAGTGGTGTTGCTGTCTGGTTTCCCGGGAAAGCATCTGTTCAAATCCCTGCCATCAGGGAAGTCACGTATCATCCTCCTATATCCGGGAAGATTGACGATCGGGACGATTCGAATCGTACCAGCCAGAACACCAGCATCAATCACCCTATCTGGGCCCATGAAGTTGGGGCCACAAAGGTAAGTTAGGGCTAGAGGGCCAACTAATTCGTCCCCATGAATAGCCCCCAGAAGGGTCACTACGGGACCAGGTCGGGAACCATGGATTACACTGATTGGGACCGGCCATGACTCGCCAATCTCAACATCTAGAAGATCAAACTCCATGTGCCTAATCGTACCAGGTTTGATCCTCTTCCTCATGAAAACATGATTCTTTGTTCCACCGTTACGAGACCACTTGGTTGGACTCTCTCCCACCTCTCCCAAGGCCTTTTCGATTTCCTTGCGTCTACGCATTGGAATCTGATTTGCTATCTTAATCGGTGCGAACCTTCTCTTCTTTGCACGAGGCGGTGGTTTCGTCTCGCGACTGCTTGAAGGTGGGTCTCCTTTGGCTGAATCGCCCGCGCTCACTGTTAGCCCGAGGGATTCGCAAATTAATACAATACGCAAGACCGTTTTGGGAATATTCAATTTCAAAGAGGGTTTTCGAGGGTCATGGAGGGAGGGGATGAGAAGTCTGTACAAGAGATTCATGCGCCGTCTAGCATTTGCTTCGGCTGTGGCCCGTCCAACCAAGATGGGTTGAAGATTAGATCCTTCAGAGGGGAAAATGGACTTGAGATGGAGTTCGAACCAACTGAAGAACATCAAGCATTTCCAGGAATGATAAATGGGGGGATAATCGGGACCCTGCTTGACTGTCATGGAAACTGGACCGCAGCAATTGCTCTGATGGATCAAACTGGTGCATCTGAGCCCCCCTGCACAGTCACTGCTTCCTACAGCATCAAACTCAGAAGGCCAACTCCCTTCGGCGTCACCCTTAGTGTAACCGGAGAAATAGTCGAAATTGGAGAAGACCGAGCAAATGTGAAGATGTCGCTTTCTGCGGATGGAAAGTTGTGTGCTACAGGAGAGGGTTTGTTCGTCGCTGTGAAAGAGGGCCATCCTGCCTTCCACAGATGGACCTGATGCTCTCTCGGCATCCTTTAGAACGGCCGAATTGAAGTCCCCCCATGGAAGACGAGGGGAGGAGCGATATGGTTGACCTCGGGGAGTTCCAAATCGACGAACGTTTGAAGAAAATGCTTCAGGAAAATTGGGGGATAAGTCGATTATTCCCTCCGCAAGCAAGGGCTCTCCCAAATTCCCTTGATGGGAGGAATCTGATGCTCGCGATACCAACAGCAAGTGGGAAGTCGCTTGTAGCTCATATCACAATGGCACACAGGTTGTCTAACGATTTGAAGGGGATGAGGGGGGTTTACATTGTACCCCTCAAGGCTCTTGCTTCGGAGAAATTCAGCGAATTGAGTGAAATCTGCAACAGCGTTGACCTGAAAGTAGGACTCTCGATTGGAGATAGGAGCAGTGAGAATAATTTTGTTGAAGACTCGGACATACTGGTTTGTACCAGTGAGAAGTTAGATTCGATGCTTCGTTCGAATCCTTCCCTGATGGATGACATTGGGATAGTAGTTGCTGATGAGTTCCACCTATTGCAAGAACCAAGCAGAGGTCCAACATTGGAGATATTACTGTCCAGGATTAGGCACAGAGTTGAAGGGGCGCAAATACTAGCGCTATCGGCAACAGTGGGGAATGCAAGTGAGTTGGCAGAATGGTTGGAAGCCGACCTAGTAAAATCTGAATGGCGGCCAATCGCCCTATACTCAGGCACTCTGACAGGCTTGGATCTTAGATACCACTCAGTAGAAAGCCCCGGTGGGGATTTTTCTCTACCTGAGTCGAAGCGGCTTGATGGCGGGGTGAACAAGAACCTCCATTCTGTTCTGGACGACACGATGGAAATGGATAAGCAGATGCTGGTGTTCGTGGCTTCGAGATCCTCGGCGCAGAAAGAAGCAAGGGAACTCTCAAAGCATGTAAAATCAAAAGTAGCTGCGGGGGATCAGAAATTCTCAGTTTCAATTACTGATTCTTGGAGCGAAATGGCAAATTCACTGTCTGCAAGAGAGGGCGTTTCAGTCACTGCAAAGGCCCTAGCAAACGCAGTAAGAGGTGGTGTTGGTTTCCATCATGCAGGTCTTACTTCTTCTCAAAGAAAAGTGATCGAGGAAGGTTTCAGAACTGGTAATTTGTTGTGCATAGTGGCGACACCTACTCTCGCACAAGGAGTGAACCTTCCAGCCAGTAGGGTTGTCGTAAGAGATACAAGAAGATGGAGCACAGTTGCAGCCAGGAGCATGCCTCTTCCGGTAATGGAGGTGAGGCAAATGATGGGTAGGGCCGGAAGACCGGGTTTCGATGAGTTCGGGGAGTCGTTCTTAGTTTCAAAGAGTAAGCAAGATGAAGGCTCTCTAATCGATTTATACCTCAAAGGAGAACCTGAAGATGTTACCTCGAAGCTGGCTAACCCAGGAGCTCAGAATGCAGAAGAGGATGGGGCTCTACTTGCTCATATTCTTTCCATTGTGGCTACTGCGGGAATCGATGATAGAGATGCGATCTCGAGATTTATGTCGAAGACCTTTCTCTCGAGCCAGATGGATTCAGAGACTCTGGAGGCTAGAACTGACGATGTCCTACACTGGCTCTGTGAGAATGGCATGATAGAGAGGACGGGGGAGTCTGAGCAGGTCGAGAAGAGGATTAAGGATACGAAGACCAAAGAAAGAGGCGCGGAGGACTGGCAAGATGAGATGCCATCATGGGCAAACTCGGCCACTGCGATCCCTGGATTGGACCTCGTCGCCAAGGAAGAGTCACCAAGAAGGAGGTTCTCCCCTAGGAGAGGTCCGGCGATTTTTGGTTTCAAGAAGGCCAGTATGTATGAGCCATCTGAGTCTTTTCTCCCAGAACCGGCTGCAATGACCTACTCGCCTACACCACTTGGAGCAAGGGTTTCGAGACTCTATCTGAACCCAATTTCAGGCAGGATTATCCAAGATGGTCTTAGAAAGGCGATAGGCATTATCTCGGGAGAAGACAAGATTGGTCAGGTTTCTCCACTTAGCCTTCTTCACCTAGCCTCTTGCACGCCTGATTTCCTCCCTCTTTGGCCAAGGAAGAATGACTATGGAGCAATACAAGAAGCACTGCATGGGCGTGAAAGGGAGTTTCTTTCTACACCCACTGACCTCGAAGAAGAACGGAGGATGAAAGGGGCACTAGTGGTAAATTCGTGGATGGATGAAGACTCACTAGATTCGATAGAGAATGATTGGGGAGTCCAAGCTGGAGATTTGCGAAGCAGGGTTGAGTTGATTGAGTGGCTCCTGTATGCAATGAGGAGGATTCTGGCCGAAGATGAGGATTTGGCAATGGATCGGAGGGCGCACAAAACCCTGTACCAGTCCATTGACGAAGTGCATCGAAGAGTTAGGTATGGCTGCAAGGCAGACATCCTGGGCCTAGTTGCGATTAGGGGGGTTGGTAGAGTTAGAGCTAGAGAAATGTCTGACACACTTGGCTTAAACAGCGCATCCGACCTATCCGTGATTACAGAGAGAGACAAGTCCAAGCTTTCTGACCTAAGAGGATGGAGTCCTAAATTAGTTGACAAACTGGTGGATTCAGCGAGCAAGTCAGTTAGAAGGTCACGCTAATCAGATTCATCAGCAGAACAGCATCCCGAAGCATGGACGCGCACCACCTAGTTCCATGGTTCCCTGCCTGGGGGATTAGATTCCCAGAGCCAGTAAAGAACGTATTCTCCATAGTGTCCATCATTAACGAATGGAGGCCTAGCAATAGGTGGATGATGTTAGCATATGAGGCAGCAGCCAGTGAAGTACACCTCTGGACAGCATGGTACTCACTTAGGAGGAATGAGGCATCGGGTGAAATGGTAGCAAAGACCCCTGACGCAGAATTTCTGAGGTTGGTCTCTGGGACTCGTCAAATCAACAAGGCGTTTGAGAGGGCTGGAATTGCAATAGATGACAAATGTGCCTGGATTGTGATGCTCCCGGACTCAGAACTAGGTGACGATTTCGGAGAATTCTCGATACCATTGGAAAGTTATAACGAATCTACAGAAGATGCAATTCGACTAATCGAGCATCTGGGGGGATCGCTGATGCCAAATCGTCCAACTCCAACTGTTAGTGGACTTGAGAGGATTGGTTCAGGCTCCTTGGAAGGGTCGAAAATTTTGGAAATAGAGGATTTTTTCCTGAGTCACCTTGCTCTTTCCGATTTGAGATGAGTTCTTTCAGCAGTCATGTTGATAGGCATGTGGCACGACAGGAATTCGTAACATGCCAAAGTTCTACGGCTTCGGAAAATGCGATGATTGCGATGTTCCATGTACGTCAGGGAACTTCCTAATTCATGAAGGGAAAAGGTTCTGCACGGCTTGCTGGATAGAGAAGAGGAACCCAGAACATCCAGATTTGGAGGGGATCCGTGAGAAGGTAGTGGCAGCAGTAAAAGTGTGGAAGTGTGCAAAGTGGACTCGTGAGCAAGGTCCTCTCCCACTTGGTCCCAAGCCAGTAAAAAAGTGAGGTTCGACCATGGCAAGTGGATTCGTTCCAGATGAGTTTGATGCAACGATCTGGGAGAACATTGAGCCCCTAACTAATGATTTGATGGAAAGAAAGTTGAGTTGCTCAAATTGTGTAGAAGGTCTGATTTCTGATTCCTCTGAGCTTGCCGAGCATATCTCGGAAACCGGGGCCCTACTATACATTGGAATGACTTGCGATACCGAGAGTGAAGAAAAAAGGGGGTCTTTCCTAGATTTCATGAGCAACATAAGACCCAAGTTATCTGAATTCTCAGATGCACTGAATAGAAGAATAGTCAATCACCCCTCTGTAAATGATCTACCGAGCAGATACGACCTGATGCTAAGGGGCATGAGGACAGATGTTGAGATTTTCAGAAAGGAGAACATTCCACTAGGAGTTAGGCAAACGGAACTTGTTACTGAGGCGCAAACAATCAACGGAGCAATGACAGTGAAATTCGAGGGTGAAGAGAGAACATTTCCACAGATGAACAAATATCTGGAGTCTAATGATAGACCCCGACGTCAGTCAGCCTGGATGTCTATGGCTGCAAGACAAATGGATGATAGTGAGAGGTTGTCGGAGATATTCGATGAGTTGATCTCAATTAGACATCAAATGGCTACAAACGCTGGATTCGAGAGTTATACACAGTATATGTTCAGAGCGATGCATAGATTCGACTATACAATCGAGGATTGTTTGGAGTTCCATGAATCTGTGAAGTCAGTTTGCATGCCCATTCTCAAGAAGATCAACAAGGACAGGTGCGATGGTCTTGGGATAGGGGATTTGAGCCCTTGGGACGTGAATGAGAAAGGAGGCTCGGGACCAGATATTCATGGCAGAGATCCTCTAAGTCCATTTCAGACTGTAGAGGAGATGGTTGAGAAGTTATCTGAAATGTTCCATGAAATTTCCAATGATCTTGGTGAGAAATTTGACAAGCTAGTAGAGATGGACACACTGGATCTCGATACTAGGAAGGGGAAGGCCCCTGGGGGATACCAGTATTATCTTGAGAAGAGCAGGGTGCCATTCATCTTCATGAATGCAGCAGGCCTTCAACGTGACTTAGAGACTATGATCCATGAAGCTGGACATGCATTCCACTCACTCTATTGTGGTCATCTGGAGTTAATTGACGAAAGGGACTATCCCATAGAATTCGCAGAAGTTGCATCAATGTCGATGGAGCTTCTCACACAGCCATGGTGGGATAAGTTCTACGAAACTGAGGAGGCAGACAGGGCAAGGAGGGCTCACTTGGAAGGAGTAGTCTTCTTGTTACCATGGATTGCGACGATTGATTCTTTCCAGCATTGGATATATGCCAACCCTGGACATTCAAGAGAGGAGAGGGCGGAGGTATGGCTCTCAATTAGAGATAAATTCGGATCCGACATGGATTGGACGGGACACACCGACTTCAGAGAGTTGTCATGGCAGCAACAAGGCCACCTTTTCGGAGTCCCATTCTATTACATCGAGTATGGTATCGCACAGCTTGGATCTTTGCAATTGTGGAAGACACAGATGGGTGACCCTCAGAAGGCACTTGATGACTATGCAAATGCAATGTCCCTAGGGAATACTAGAACACTGCCAGAACTCTTCTCGGCAGCTGATCTGGAGCTGGGTTTCAACGAAGGGCACTTCATGTCCCTGATGGGAACAGTAGAGACTGCGTTATCCGAGCTGCCTACGTAGCCTTCGGACCCCGGGGCCTACGCTAGTCGCGCAGACCCTCGGATGTCACGGTAAAGACTGCCTCGCCCTCAGGTAGGTTTGGACTGTCGATTAGGCGGGCTATTCTCCGGCCCCCCTTTGACTTCCTGAGATATAGGCGGAATGTGCTGGCGTGTGCTACGATGTGGCCACCTACTGCTCTAGTAGGGTCGCCCCACATTGCATCTGGCTTGGCCTGGACTTGATTTGTTACGAGAACGATTGCGTTCTGCACGTCGGCAACTTGTTTCAGCTCCTTCATATGACGATTGAGCTTCTGCTGTCTGGGAGCAAGCATCCCCCTTCCAATGTATTCTGCACGGAAGTGACTGGTTAGAGAGTCGACTATGATCAGCTTGACGTCTAGACTCTTTGCCATTCTCTTTATTTCATCTACAAGGAGGATTTGGTGTGCCGAGTTGTAGGCTCTAGCAACGTGAATCCTATCGAGTGCGTCATTGGGATCGATGCCTACTGCCTCTGCCATCTGTGCTATTCTCTCTGGCCTGAATGTGTCTTCTGTGTCAATGTAAACAATCTCGCCGTCAAGGCCACCCTTCTCCAAACTGAGTATGCAATTTACAGCCAGTTGATGGCCAATCTGAGTCTTTCCACTTCCGAACTCACCGAATACCTCTACTATTGCCTGGGTCTCGAAACCGCCTCCTAGTAGTTCATCTAGTGAGGATGCCCCGGATGTCAGCTTCTGTACTCTCTTTCTTCTATCGAGTAGTGCAGCACCACTGACGAATCCGCCGATGTTTGCCAGTTTCTTGGCTCCCGCGATGATCTTTGCTGATACTGCTTCACCAAGTTCTGCTTGTTCTGCTAGCTCACCTGGACTCATTACGGCAATTCCCAAGAGATCCTCGAATCCTGCTTCTCGGAGCTTTTCCGCTGTTGCTGGCCCGACTCCTGGCAAATCCTCAATCGTGGGTTCGAGTTCGTCCACATCAATCACTATCTCTTCTTCTTCCACCTTTTCACTCGCTGTCTCTTCTGTCATCTAATCACCAATATTCATCCGTTCTCAATCGGAGGTATATGAACAAACGAAGGACCCCTAGAGATTCTATGAAAGTATTCATGCTCGATGATTCTTAGCAGTCTATCGATTTTTCACTTTCACTTTATCTGGTAGCGGGTGATGGATTTGAACCATCGGTCTCCGGGTTATGAGCCCGACGAGATAACCTGACTACTCCAACCCGCTGTCTTCTCGCCGGGGCCTCAGTTATTTGAACGCGCGGGACGAGGAAAATCGTATGAATGATGGGAACAGTATTGTGATGCCAGCATTCCGACTACATCTGAACCCACCATGGACGGCCATTTGCTTATTCAGAATGCGACCCTTGTATTGCCTGATCTGGTAGTCGAAGGAGACTTGCGTGTTTCTGGTGGTTCAATCGCTACCATCGCAGTAGGAGGGGGTTTGGATGCTAGTAATGACGAGACTGTTATTGATGCCACTGGCTTGCATCTTCTCCCAGGGGCTATCGACCCTCATGTCCACTTCAGGGATCCTGGACATACCGATAAGGAAGACCTCGAAAGCGGCAGTAGGGCTGCTGCTGCAGGTGGAGTCACCTCATTCCTTGACATGCCGAACAACAACCCCAATGCGACAAATCGTTCCACATTGGAAAGAAAAATTGCTCTTGCATCTAAGAAGTCTGTGACCCATCATGGCTTCTTCATTGGTGCTACCAAGGACAACATCAGCGATCTGCAAAATGTGGAAGGAATGGACGGGGTCTGCGGAATCAAGATTTTCATGGGCAGTAGTACTGGAGACTTACTCGTACATGAGCAAGAGCATCTGGAGAATATCTTTGCCAATACCGGAGGAATAATCGCTACCCATGCAGAAGATGAGGAGCGTTTGCAACTGCGTACTGCAAAGTTCAGTCATCGTACGGACATTGCCTCTCATGCTGAGTGTAGGGATGTTGAATGCGCTTTCCTAGCTACTAAGAGAGCGGCATCTCTTGCTAAGGATCACGAACATCGTCTTCACATCGTCCATCTGACTAGCGGTAAAGAGGCTGATTGGTTACATAGAAACAAAGGCGACCTCGTTACAACCGAGGTATGTACACAACACCTGACCTTCGACCAAGATGACGTTGAGAGACTGGGAGAGCGGGTTTTGATGAATCCGCCAATTCGGTATACCGAGGATAGGGACGCTCTTTGGAGGCGGCTTAAGGACGGAACGATAGATTGCGTGGTCACCGACCATGCGCCCCACACCTTGGAAGCAAAGTCTGTCGGTTTTCCAGCCACACCAGCTGGAATGCCGGGAGTCGAGACCTCATTGCCAATTATGCTGACACACGCAATGAATGGCAAATGTAGCGTCACAGATGTGGTTCGCTGGATGTGCGAAGGGCCTGCCAAGGTCTACGGCATTCAGAACAAGGGATCACTAATCGAGGGATATGATGGTGACTTGACTATAGTCGACTTGGAAACTGGTCGAACCATAACTGATTCAGACACCTGGACTAAAGTTGGGTGGACACCGTACGATGGTATGGAGCTCACCGGATGGCCGAGGTACACCATCGTCGATGGTGAGATCGTCCACAAGAGGGAAATCGACGGAGCGCTCCGAGGAATCCCCGTGGCTACACCTGGCTCAGTAGGTAGAGCGCTTAGGTTCGGATAGAATCTGTCTTAATCCTCGCAATTCTCTGCATCGGGCTCGTTGCATGGGTGGGTTTCAGTCTCTTCCTCGGGTTCGGATGGATTCGTCTCAACTCCGTCAACTTGCTCCACAAGCCCGTAGTTGTACCCGATTGGCTCATTTCCGGGGAGTTCCAGTTCAACCATCAGGTGTAGGTCCGCCGTTCTGTGGACTGTGGCCCCGCCTGCCGAAAAGGCGTAGACGTAGTCACCCATGAAAATTGATCTCCTGATGCTAGTGGAGCCCGACCACCAACTTGACAGGCCATCCTCGTTGTAGAATTCCGAGTGTTCGACCTGGCCGTGATCTGACAGTGTCCCATTTTCAGAATCGACGTTGATCATCTTGAGCATGGAGACATACTCGTATCCAGAGTGGTAGTAGACCCTCCCCTCAATCTCGATCTCATCGTATACGTATCTGTGAGTTGAGAGTGGGACTGCCAAAAGAGACTCTGGTGCCCAGAAAGTGAATGCCTTGTGCTCGTAGGTAGCCTCCGAGTATGACCATGACCAACCGCAAGACATAATCTCATCACAGTTTTCGTCCGCATATCCTGGAGTCAGCATAAGCGAGTCAGATAGTGTGGGATTGCTTGTGTTACTGACGTCGAATAGGGAAACCTGGGTCATAGACCAATCAAGACCCAGTCCGTTTTCCCCTGGAGCGATACCTATTGTCAGGAGGTTGTTCTCGTCAATCGGATGGATGTAAGTCGATACTCCAGGCACCTCCAATTCTCCTAGTATTACTGGATTAGATGGGTCGGAAAGGTCGATAACCCACAGTGGGTCGATGTTCATGAAAGTCACGAGGTACCCTCTATCTCCGACGAATCTAGCGCTCCAGATTGTCTCTCCCTCGGCGATTCCACCGATGTAGCCAGTCTGGTCGAGAAGTCCCTCGCCATCGTCGGTTAGAATGGTAACCTGATTGGTTGGGCCACTCCACACTGGGTCTCCGTTCTCGTCTAACTCTGCTGTTCTCCACCACATCCCCCAGTTGTCCGAGGTCGAAGCGACTCGGATGTCACCGTTGTGCTCGCCGATAGAGAATTGATCATTGACGGTACCCTCCACTCTTCCAGAAGCGACGTAGGTCGTGTGATTTGCGTCACTTATGTCGAAAGAGTGGATGTTGGTCGCGTCCTCCCAGTCGGAGTTCCTCCAGAACCACCACATGTCGTTGGCTGGCTCAGCTAGGACTAGGGTGTCCTTGGATGAATACACATGGGCCCAAGAGGAAGTGATGTGATCCACCTCCAGTGACGCCTCATCATCGAGCATCCGTATTGTCATGATCGTCGTGAATCCCCGTCCTGCGCTGTCTGCGCTTGCTGAGAACTCCGTGCACTTCTCGTAAGTCAGGGGGTGAGTGAAGATCTCACCATCCCTCATCTCGTAGATATGAGGCACGAAGTCATCTAGGGTAAGTTCAGAGATGACCCTCTCATTATGCAAGACAGTCTGATCTACGCTATCGTTCCAGATATCCATTCTCTTGTCTAGGTCATCTTCTGACCAGTAGTCTTCAGGAAGGTTGACCCAAGTCCTGATTTCATCGAAATATGTCCAAAGGTGTGTCACCGAACGAACCGTCCCATCAACCATCCTTGCTGTGTGATAGTTGCCCTCGATGTACATCTCCTTCTCTATGACCGGAGATGAGCGGTTGGTGATATCCACCACGGTGTACTTGACTAGGTTCTGAACCTTGGTGTACGTGTATGTGGACTCCCAGTCCCCAGAATCGTCGTCCTTGCCGTCCCCAACGCTATCTCCTTCCACCGTGACCTCCTTGGACATTAGATTACGCAAGTCGCTGTCTGCAGGTAGGTTCCAGTAGTATATGGACGAGGAGATGACTAGCCTATCGCCCTCGATCATCATCTGGGTCGGATTACCCTCTATCGTCAGGTTGGACTCCATGGTCAGGTTCCCAAACTCCGGGACGCCCATGATAAGAAGCAATTGCCCGTTTAGCATGTAGATGTGGAATCCATCTGTCTTGAGGAAATCGGCCTCGTCGACGCCGGACTCCTGGTTGTTGGTTCCCGAGAACTCTCCTTCCCTTGATCCTGAGTCTGAATCTGTTCCTGTTGCTGCTACATCGTCTGTCGATTCAGCCACCATTGGTTCTCCGTCAGGTGTTGCGAATTCTGGATTTCCAAACCTAACCGACCAAGGCTCGGAGACCCAGTGCCAGTAGCTCTGCTGATCCAGATTAACCACCATCTCGTCGTAGACCGCTCTCTTCAGATCCTCCAGAAGTGTGTCGCAGGCATCGTAGTTCTGGAGCACGGGTGACGTTCGGGTCCTTTCCGGGAGATCCAGTTTGGGGTAGTCCCCTTCCAATGCATCGATAGTCCTCTCAATGTCTTCGACTACATCATCCACTGCCTGGAGGCAACCTGCAGTCGCCATCAGGAAAATCATCAACAGAGTTGGTGTAATGCCCTTCTTCATGCCCATTCCGCCTCAATCCTCCTTTTGAATTTAGTAGTATCATAGATTGCACTCATTAATAGATTTGGAAAGGCGGTTAGGATTGGAAAAGGGATACTCGTTGAGTGGGATATTGTTTGACGGGGCCGGTTCCTCCGAATCTGTCTCTTTTTCAGTCGTCATCTCAACGTCACCAGTGTCCGCACTAGTGACGAGGCTCTTTGTGCCAGCTAGGAAAATCAGCGCGGCAACCTGCATGTCCAGTGTTTGGTCCATAAGATTGAATCATCGTCATCTGCGATTTAAACAAATTGGCTGCATGAGTCATTGGTAACTCTGCAGATAAAGAGATGTGGTGCGGACACCGGGAGTTGAACCCGGGTTAGCAGGTTGGGAACCTACTGTCATAACCACTAGACCATG
>CAZMVZ010000003.1:0-117603 GCA_964570065.1 uncultured Candidatus Poseidoniales archaeon | reverse complement strand
GACCACGAGATCTACCCAGACTGCCGCCCAGAGTTCTACGATGCGATCGGTCAAGCCTTCGCCATAGGCAACTGGGACAGCGAACTCGTCTCATTCCATCTCCCGTTCCTGGACGGTGACAAGGAGACCATACTGGTTGACTCCTATGACGCGATCCAGACCCTTGGCCTCGACTTCGACACGGTCTTCGCAAACACAAACACATCATACAACCCAGACGAGTTGGGTCGCAGTTCTGGGAGGTCCGGAGCCGACGTGGAGAGGATCCTGGCATTCCACGCAATAGGGAGGGAGGACCCCGTCGAGTACGTCGGCGGGTGGGAGAATGCCCTGGAGAACGCTCTAATTGAGAACGAGAAGCACGAGGAGAGCAAATGAACAGAGGAACACCCAGATTCGACCCCGAGAGAGACGAGGAGTGGCGGTCTCGACTGTCCTCACTACAATACCACGTAACTAGGGAAGGGGGGACCGAGAGGCCGATGACCGGGGCCCTGAACATGGAGGACAGGAGCGGGGACTACTTCTGCATCTGCTGTGGGAGCCTCCTTTTCACTAGCGAGATGAAGTACAACTCTGGTTGTGGGTGGCCCGCATTCCACACCGAGCACCCCGATGCCGGGATAAGGAGGCTGGAGGACACCACCCACGGGATGGTACGGGTGGAAGTCAGGTGCAAGGGCTGCGACGCCCACCTGGGGCACGTCTTCGAGGACGGGCCAGCGCAGTTCGGGGGAGAGAGGTACTGCATCAACTCGGCCAGTTTGGACTTCGTACCGGGGGAAGGGGAATGAGTTCGACGATAAGGCGCTGGATCGAGACCGATACCGGTCACAGGGTTCCCAACCACAAGAGCAAGTGCCGTAACTTCCACGGCCACAGGTACAGGTGGGAGGCCGAGTTAGAGGGGGAGGTCGTAACAGAAATAGGGGTTTCAGAAGAAGGGATGCTGATAGATTTCTCTGATGTCTCAACTATTCTTACAAAGTACATTCATGACATAGTCGATCACTCTTTCATAGTTTTTGAAGGGGATGAGGAGGCAATTACTGCCCTATCTTCAATGGGTGATGGGCATCGTACTGTAATAGTCCCATTTATCCCAACAGCAGAGAATCTAGCGAGATGGGCATTCGAGCAAGTCGACCGCCATATCAGTTCTTCTTATGGAAACAAGTTACGACTACACTCATTTCATGTAAGGGAGACTCCTAAGTCATGGGCAACCTGGACCCGTGATTAGTCATTATCCCCTTCTCTCTCGAAAGAATCTGCAGCTTCTGAGATTATTCCGATTAGCCTATGCATCTCATCATTCTTTGGTAACCCTCTCATGACTACACGCATCAAGGTCTCCTCAATCCCTTTTCTCTTGTGCTCCTTCGTCGGAATCGATCTGACAAGTCTCATGGACTCTTCTCTAAACCTCTCCCTTAGTGCCGGTTCAAGTAGGCGTTCTCCAGCACCCGAAGGAGGCCCTGTTTGACAGTTAATGAACCAAGAGTAGCAGATTATTGCTACTGCATGACTGAGGTTCAGGATCGGATACCCCCCCCAAGTAGGTATAGTAACTAGAATATCGCACATTCGCAATTGTTCGTTTAGAAGGCCCCTCCCCTCAGGGCCAAAAACTACTGCAACCCTGCCCTCAACATCTGAAAGTCGGTCCGGCAACTCATCTGGTAGTAGGAAATGCCTCAAAGAGGTCTTTTCCCCCTCTTCCCTCTTCCCAGAAGTCCCTATTACAATTGAGCAATCTGAAACCCCCTTCTCGAGTGTGTCTACCAGTTTTGCTCCATCAAGAACTTCTTGGGCATTCTTTGCCCGTTTCCTAGTCTCTTCTGACCAATCTCCATCTCTGCCCACTATCCTCAAGTCAGTAATGCCGAAGTTCATCATACACCTAGCAACGGCACCTATGTTGCCATCGTGTTCGGGTTCAACTAATACAATGCAGATACTTTCGTTGAATCGGGGAAGTGAGTCGTCCCGCCTTTCTCCCATGCTCTAGCGACTCCATCATAGGTGAAAAGTGATCGTTAATCCACTCTACGCTGCCTATATCTGGTGATGTACCCTGCTATCCAGTTTCGCATCCTCTTGTTGTCAACATCGGAGAACTCTGAAACAAGATGCTTGTTGGTTTCGAAGTCATCGGTGAATTGATCAGGATACATCTCCACTAATCTCAGAGCCCTCGATTTAATGAATGACGGTCTGATGTTTCCCATTTTCAATCCTCCAGTAGCTTTACTTCAAGGGGAAAACCCTCTTCTCGAGTACATACAACCCTGATTTTCCTAGGTGGATTCTGCATTCCTCTAGCCCAAATGGCATGATTTACAGATTCGTCAATCCAAATCTCCTCCTCATCAGTCTTCTTCATGTGTCTTGAAACATGAATTCTTACCTCTGCCATGGCTCTCTTTGCCCTATTTGTTCGGGGAACCTTCCAAGCAGCCCTAAGGGGGATTGTAAGTTCCTTTACCTCTGCCATTCAATTCTCACCTCTGTAGCTTTGAGCGACGCCACATGTGGCGCTTCGGATGAGAATTTGTATTACGGTTTGTTCGCATCACTACCCAAACAGGAACTCTCTTGTTTTGCTTGGTAACCTTGTTCAAGCGCTTCTTCTTGGCAAATGGTTTGTTTCGAGCCATAATATCACTCAGTACCTCTCCAGACCAGGATATTTCTGCTCAGCAGCACCGCGAACTGAATGTGCAACTTCGTCAAGGAGCGCCTGTCCAACAGAGCTGACGATTCTCCCATGATTCACTGTTCCCGCCGAATTCATTGAGTTTTCAATTAGGCCAGAATCAGCGAGTTGTTGCAGAATCTTTCGAGAGACATTTCTTGACCCGGAGACGGCCTTGTTCTTTTTCACGCCACGATTCTTGACTCCACCAAACTCTTGGGAAATACGATTTGTTCCTATGGGGCCCTTGATTGCCACTTTCCTAAGAATTGAGGCGGCCCTTGTATGCCACCAGTCATCTTGAACCGGGGGCCTCTCACGATGAGTGCCGGTTTTGACCTGAGATGCCCATTCAGGAGCGATTATCGTCTCATAAGAGCTCATTTTCTCAGTAAGGCCAGTAATCAGGAGATCCGCTGGAACGTCGTAGTATGTCGTCATAGCTCCACCGTGCGTCCCCGCCGTCCAACAGACCGTATTTAACCGTGATGACCTGTTTTTTCTATCGAATCCATAGAAATTCATCCCGACAAGCATTCAATAATTACTTAGCACGTCGAAAAAACGTGAAGAGATCACTCTCAAAGAATCCGAACATGCTCCGAACCATGGTTGGTACCGGATTGACTTTGATTATACTGCTATCCTATGCCGTTTATTCGAATACAGTAGATTCTGAATATTTTTCGTATACCACTACTAATGAAAATAATATGATGGATATTTCACAAGAGTCGGAGGGAGAGGCACAATGGTATTACACGACCTACAGTGCAATAACATGGGTCAATTTCACTGTCGAAAACGCTGCACCTGGATCTACCCTTACCGTGGAAGCCGAGGGCACCAATTGGTCTCATTCACCTAGCCTGGGACTACAAGACCAGAGTTACATTTGCAATGAGCCAGACTCAGACTACTCGAAATATCTGGAAACATGCGAATACAGTAGGAGCCATTCCATTATACTAGACAATGGCAGCGGAACTCTTCGCGGCCGAGTCTCACTCGATCTTCCAATAAAGGGGAAGGGGTATCTCGAAAGTGATGATATCATAAATGCGCAAAATGAAGCTGAAAATCTGGTTCAATCCGCAAAAAAGACAATCACTTGGAAGATTAAGATTGAGGATAATGGGCAAATATCCTCTAGTGAAGGGATTCTCGTAGAATCGGAATTCACTTCCCACGAACTATTAGAATTGGAGGAGTTCAAGCTCAATCCTGTTCAAGAGACTGTGTACAGCTTTTCTGCATTGGTTGGCTGCTTCTTCTTAGTTCTAGTAATACCACTAATGATCTTCTTTTCTGCCAGATATAGGGAAAATAAGAACGAGGAGCTCCGAACCGCAGTCGAGGAAGAATGAACTACTCTTCTTCATCAAATCCCGTTCGATGTAATCTGACCAATCCCAATTTAACGAAATCAGCAATTGACCGATTCACCCTCTCAGGGGCCGGGGCAATTTTCTCGGCGAAAATTCTATCCATCTCTGCAACTATCTGATTTACAGACATTTTTCCATCCATCAACATCCATAGTTTGCTATTCATTTCGTCCAAAGGTCTTCTTACAGTCTTCGGTGCCCCAAGAAAATTTGCCACCCTTTCCTCCAAAGGGCTGAGTTCCTTATTGACGATAATGACTACCTGTTCTGGGCCTAACTCTTCCCATCCAACTTCTATCCTAACAGGAAAAACTGTCAATCTATCTCCTCAGTTTGATTGTATTTTCTACAATTGAGGAGGCGAGAGCTCTCACCCTACTATTGATCTCTTCGTTAACTAGGAAGCCATCGTCATCGAAGGCCTCCTTAATATTGGGAATAGCAATCTGCTCAGGAGTAACCCATCCATGAATCCACCTCGCGGCAATCCTCATGTGATTGAGTGTATTATTGCTACTCTGCCCACCGAGAGTGCATATTAGTCCGAAGACCTTCCCAGAGGTGTGTTTTGAGTACAACCAATCGAGGCTATTCTTCATCACTCCGCTCATGGTGCCATGGTATTCTGGACTTGAAAGAACAAAGGCGTCCGCTGAGACTGCCATTTCTTGGAAACCCTTGACATTTTCGTCATCCCAGGAGCCTTCGGCCCCAACAAGTGGTAAGGGTTTGGAGCCGTGATCCCAGATCACCGTTTCAGCCCCCAGCTCTCTACACTCCTCGAGTATAATCTCCAACATCCTTCCGTTCGCTGACTCTAGATCGTAGGACCCGCAGATCCCCATCACAACAATTGGCTCACTCACGACACCCACAGTAGACACCTAGTCTTCAATTATCTGTTCATTTAATGATAATATTCTATACAACAAATACACATTCTATTGTTGCGAATACTTATTCATCATAATTTTCTCGAAGAGGTCGTGGGAACTGGATTAAGAGAGTCAATGGAACTAGCAGCAGAACATGCTAGGTCAGGCAATGATTCTGTCGCAATAGACACATACCTATCTGTATTGGAGATTGATAGGGAAAATGAAACTGCATGGTACTGCCTCGGGGTCCTATACGCCAGAGTGCAGTCAATGGATAAGGCAGTTGAAGCATTTGAAAATTCCAATCGATTCTTGCCAAATCATCCTCCCACCCTTGCAAATCTAGCTTACCTGCTGGCTCAACGTGAACCAATGATCGCTTCTGAATATGCAAAATCAGCCATAGTGACCATTTCAGATGATGAGAAACTAACATCAATAGCCCAATATTCAGAACCTTTGGAACCAAAGAGAGTCTACGTCGAAGCGAGGCAGATTGATGAGGTAGTTGACGAAATTGAGCCCCCTTCCTCTATTATGAATTCTGATTCTAATTCAAATAGTTACGAAGCAGCAAGGGGCCTCTCCACGGCCGGTGACCATACCGGTGCCGTTGCAATCTGGAAGGGACTCCTCGAGCAATCACCAGATTCGCCAGAAGTATGGCGTGGCCTTGGAGAAGCCTTGCATTCAGCAGGATATGACGATCGGGCCAATCAATGCTTCAAGAGGGCAGAGAGTATAGAAGCAGAGCCACCCGATGAAATATATCATGTTGAAACCCAAGAAGAGGATTTGGCCGACGCGCTGATATTGGCTGTTGAAGAGTTCCAATCTGTCGATATCGAACCCGTTTCACGAGGTGATATGGATGATGCCATTGGTTGGTACAATATGGGGATCAACCTACTAGGGGAAGGCAAGAACGACGAGGCAATATCAAGCTTTGAAAAGGCAATTGGGGGGTGCCCACCATCTGAGACCGATCTGAAGGTTAAGGCACAAAATGGCAGAGGAAACGCATTATACAATTCTGGAAGATTTACTGAGAGTGTCGTTGCATATCACACGGCCATAGGAATGGATCCTCACAGCGTTACTGGCAGGACACTATTCAACATGGGTTCTTCGTATGCTGCTGTTGAGATGTTTGATGACGCCATCAAGTGTTTCACACAGGCACTAGATAGAGGTCTAGAGAAACAAGAGTCAGAACTATGCGAGAAGCAGATTAGCAGATGTCGCCTTCTCTCCCGCGAGCAAGCAAAACGCCAGTCTAGAGTTAATTCATAGGTTCGATAGTGACGATAACTGACTTACTGGTAGGCGTGTTACTCCAATCAGCAACGCTTTCGAGTGGTATTAGCACATTTGACTCTGGAAAATAGGTGGCGACGTTTCCCTGAGGAATATCGTATTCAACAATAACCCATCCTTCCGAGGAAATCTCATTCCCGCGGAAGTGTGAGGTGATTGAAACAGATTGGAACTCTTTCCATCCTCGCGATTCCAAATCCTTTCGACTCATCATTACTACTCTTCGACCTCTAGAAATTCCCCTATAGCGATCATTTGTACTGTATATTGTCGTATTATACTGATCATGCGACCTTATTGTCATCATCAGGAACTCGTTTTCACGAATCACAACCGGCTGCAATTTATGGGTGATGATGTTGGCTAGTCCGGTTTCCGTTCTGAAAACTCGGCTATCACGCGGTGGATTGGGCAGATAGAAGCCACCATCAAACCTGCATCTTTCGTTGAATGAATCAAATCCCGGAATTGTCCTCTCAATACAATCTCGGATCCTGTCATAATCTGAGATAAGATTGGACCAGGGAATCCCGGAGGGTTCCATTACATCATCTATCGCGATAGCAAGACCGGCAACAATAGCGCATTCAGACAGTAGGTGTTCGCTGGCTGGTTTCCTCTTCCCAATTGATCTATGGACAACACCCATAGAATTTTCCACAGTGACGAATTGTGTACCCCCCCCAGTAATATCTAGTTCTGTTCTACCCAGACAAGGGAGGATGATCGATGTCCTCCCCGTAACGAGATGGGATCTATTCGGCTTAGTCGAGATATGAGCCGTCAAACTACATTTCTGCAAACCCTCTGCTGTTGCTTTGGTGTCAGACATCGCTGAGAGGAAGTTCCCACCCATAGAAACGAATATACTTGCTCCGCCTTTGTTCATTTGTTTAACAGAGTCAACTGCATCTAGCCCGCTCTCTTCAGGGACATATATGCCAAACTCTTTATTCAAAGAATCAAGGAACTCAATCGATGGATTATGGTTAATTCCCACCGTTCTGTCTCCCTGTACATTAGAGTGACCACGAACCGGACAAAGTCCTGCTCCCTCTCTACCGATATGCCCCCCAAGTAGTAGAACATTAGCAATCTCTTGTATTGTCGCAACAGAGTTCTTGTGTTGAGTAAGTCCCATTGCCCAGCAGCAAATTGTAGATTTTGATTTGCCGACTAATTCACCAATCCTCTGAATTTCAGATTTCTCGACCCCACTGATCTCCTCAATATCCACCCAACTACTATTCATTACCTCTGAATGATAAATCTCGTACCCATCAGTAAATTTCTCTATGAATTCCATGTCTATAGATGAATTTGTCAGCATTGACTTGGCAAAACCCCTGAAAAGCGCTTGGTCACCATTGATTCTAACTCTGACATGCTCATCTGAGATTTGATTTCCGTATCCTAGTACTTCGAGTGGATTTTGCGGATGCTTGAACCTAACCATGCCGGCCTCAATTAGTGGGTTTATGCTCACTATTGAAGCACCCATACTTTTCGCATCCCTAAGTGCAGTGAGCATTCTTGGATGGTTTGTTCCTGGATTCTGGCCTACGACAATGATCAAATCTGCCTTATCGAAGTCCTCTAGTTTTACCGTGCCTTTCCCAATTCCAATACTTTGTGTCAAGGCAACTCCAGAAGATTCATGGCACATGTTAGAGCAATCAGGCAGGTTGTTTGTCCCAAAGCTTCTAGCAAGCAATTGCCAAAGATAGGCCGCCTCGTTACTTGTTCTACCGGAGGTATAGAAAATTGCTTCATCGGGTGAATTGAGATCTGCTAACTCTCTGGCAATAGTTTTGAACGCCTCATCCCATGAAATCTCCTCGTATTTGTCTCTCCCATCCCTTAGGATCAGCGGGTGAGTAATCCTACCTTGCCGATTTAGCCAATAATCTGGCTTCTTGGATAGTTCAGATACGCTCCACTTGCTCCAGAATCCTGGATCGGCCCTATTTTTGGTAGCTTCATCTGCTATCGCCTTTGCACCATTTTCACAGAATTCCGCGAAAGTCCTCTTATGATCAGGATCGGGCCAGGCGCAACCAGGACAATCAAAACCATGAAATTTGTTTACACTGGATAGATTAGACAGGCTAGACAGCAAACCCATCTTTGAGACGCTGTGTTTTACTGTGGACAATATCGCTGGCAGTCCTGCGGCAGATGTACTGGGCGCGCCCTTCCGAGGCAGTACATCTTCAACTGGAGTCGTTGCCTCGGGCGTTTCTCTCACGAGACAAAATAATGAGTCAGGCATTTCAAAGTACTGAGGGTAACATAATGTCTAACTGCCACTGTCGACAAGTATGTCAGACCGAGTTCATGTTGTTACAGGGGCATTTGGATATTCAGGCAGATGGATTGCGAGGGAGTTGCTATCAAGAGGAAAAAAGGTGAGGACACTTACCAATGCAGTAGGCAGGGATGATCCATTCCAAGGAATGGTTGAGGTCATGCCAATAGATTTCACCAATCATGACTTACTTGTTTCCTCCCTGAGGGGGGCCGATGTCCTGTACAACACATATTGGGTCCGCTACAAGAATCGAAAAGATGGATATGCACATGAGATAGCTGTTGAAAACACACGTAAGTTATTACTAGCAGCCGAGGAGGCCGGCGTAAATCGTATAGTTCATTTTTCTGTGGCTCATCCAACCAAAGCTCCCGATTGGTCATATTTCAGAGGCAAGGTCGAAGTTGAGAATTTACTAACCGAGTCAAGTCTTTCTTATGCGATACTTAGGCCTACGGTTTTCTTTGGCGGTGAAAGGGACGTTCTGATCAATAACATGGCCTGGCTAATTCGTAAATTTCCTGTTTTCGGAATCTTTGGAATGGGGAATTATCTAATCCAACCTATCCATATAGAGGATGTAGCTAAGGTTGCTGTTGAACAGGGTGAGTCTGTTGAAGATGTAGTATTGGATGTCGCTGGGCCCGAGATCTTCACCTACAGGGAATATGTGACACTAATAGCGAAATCAATTGGAGTAAGGAGGTTGATTATCCCCGTTCCGCCAATTGTAGGATGGGCTGTAGGTAAGGTAGTGGGGGCGATATTACGGGACAGAGTAATTACCAGGGCTGAGATAAAGGGGCTTATGCGGGGATTGATGGCTACAGATGCAGAGCCCCTGGGAAAAATAAAATTCTCAGAGTGGGTTGCTACCAATGGAGCAGCCCTCGGAGTAAAATACCATAATGACTTGAAGGAGAGGAAGTACACAGATCCACGGGAATCGAACTAATGCCCGATCCTCCTAACTCCACTAAAAATTGTAATTGACTGATCTTTCGCAAAACAGCCCAGCGTCAATCCATGTTCCTTAGCCAAGTCAACTGCAAGCGTACTAGGTGCCCCAACTGCAATCATAATAGGGAATCCAGCACGTATGGATTTCTGAACAAGCTCAAATGATGCCCTTCCAGATACAAATGCGCCCAAACCAGGCCCCAAACTTCCGCCCCCTTCAAGGTACGAACCAACCAATTTGTCAAACGCATTGTGCCTCCCTACATCCTCGAAAATCCGTTCAATGTTACCATCACTTGTGAAACTGGCGCACGCATGAGATCCCCCCGTCTTCGAAAAAACCTCTTGTTTTCCAATAACCGAATTTAGGCATTTTGCCACTGCTTCCAAACGAATGTGCATATCTTCATCTAAAACTTTATTGAAATCAGTTAGTCCATTCGAGATATTTGATCTTCCACATATCCCGCAAGAAGATGTCACCGTACTTCTCCTACAATGTTGCGCGGGATCAAACAAGGCACCATCGTTCAGTTTGATCACAATTTGGTTATCATCTACAATCATTTCATCTATGTCTCCAGAAGTCGAGATAATTCCTTCAGAATACATGAATCCAATACTCAATAGCTCGTCATCCCCCTCAGTCCTCATTGTAATGCCAAGTTCATGTCTGCCATGATTCTGACTTTCGACAATTATCGAAAGAGGACTTTCGGATGTCACGTGGTCGATACTGCGGAATATTCCATCCGCGGTGAGTTTTGCGATATCTCTAGTTTCAAACCCACGCATGGTTGCTGCAGACGAGCATGATTGATATGTGTGACGAGTGTTTGAAGGAACCGTTGAAATAGAACCAATTCAACAGGTAATCATGGGATTACTAGGAGGGGAAGGTTTCTCATTACCTGTTGTCACAGAAACTGAAGTCGTAGATGTCGATCTAAACTTTACCGAATCCGCCATCGCAGCACTCAAACAGAACATGGCTGGCGATGAACAATCACACGTACTCATAATTAGTGCACAATCTGGTGGATGTTCAGGTTATCTATACGACATGAAGATCATCGAAGACCCGGGGAATGATGGTTTCCAGAGAATCGATATAGGGGGAATCGAGGTATTAGTCCATAACAAAGACAGTTCCATGTTGAGTGGGATAAATATCGATTTCAAAGAGACCTTGATGGGTGGCGGATTTCAAATTGAGAATCCAAATGCTGATCGCTCATGTGGTTGTGGGCAGTCATTTGGCTGAGGTCGTGTTTTGTCCCCATCTCTTCCAAAATCTGAGTTCTTCATTCGAAACGTAGCCAATACTTTGATTCAAGGCCCCGATTCTCTAGATGTTTTAGACAGGATTGTCTCGACCAAAATTAATGACATGGTTGACCTTTCGAGAAGAAATGTATTATTCTGCGATTATAATGGTCGAATATGCGACGTAGGGACAATCTACACAATTACTGGCAATTTACTGCTATCTTCTTCGATTTCTGAGAAAGAAGTCACTCGTAGGAAACTAGTGGATGGAACTTCATGGGATGAAGAATGCGAAATCTTGGTAGCGGACGAGGCAATATATTGCATATCCATTTTCCCTGAAGATATAGATGTATTAGTCGAAATATTTGGGGTCGATCTAAACGACATTGATTCGGATGTACTATTCGAGAAAGACGATCATCTATTCGTAAAAAGTGAAACTACGTATGGTATTACTATTGATATTCTGGTGAAGTTTGAGAACCTAGAAAATATAGTTTCCATTTTGCGCGAATCTGCACTTGAAGAAATGGACTCAAGCGGTTGGGAAAATTATAGACTCAGGCATGGAATTACAGAAATGTGCGATTCCAGGGGAAACCTTCCGGCCGAAATGGGATTGAGTAAACTTGTTAGCAATGACAAGGGGTGCTATCCCGGCCAAGAGATTCATGCTCGACTGGAAAGTCGTGGAAGGAAAATCAAAAGTCTTTGTAGGCTTACGGGCGATTCCCCTGTCCCTTTGGGTAAACAGAATGTACCTGGATTTGGTACTATTTCAATCAGTACTGCTATTTTTTCAAACGGCCGAGCACTTGCACTTGCATTGATCAAAATGGGCAACGCAACTCCCGATTTAATCCACATTGGAGGTAATGATTACACTATAGAAATCATGGGTTATCCTTGATTATTGCCTCATAATCTTCACCAGATTCCAACCAGGCAGACAGTGGCATCAAAGGGATAATCCTCAGTGATCCCAGATTCCTGTTGAATAGATACACGTCGGGATTGAAGATTTCCACCATCTGTTTTTGAAAAATCATACGAACACCACGACCTCGATTTCTGAAGAATAGAATCTCAACAGTAATCCCAATGATTGTCGCGGTGTAAAGCACTAACAGAACGCTGATAGAGAATGGTACGGGGTCAATAAGCAACTCGCCAGTTCTGATCTTGGAACCATACATCAATTGCCTAGACAATAGGAAAACAAGTCCAACCCCCACCCAAGGACCGAGCTTCTCGTCCACATAAGCCTCCATGGGGATTATTCTTCGATTTGTGGGATCTGCAAATGTTAGTGTACTTTCTGTTGCGGCTCTAATTACCGAAATTGCAGATACCAGAATTATGTACACAAATGCACTCAGAAGTAGGACGTGGAATGAGCTTAGTGGGGCGTATGAAACTATTAGGTAAGCGAACAAACCGAGAAATACTGTTGTGGGCATCCTATGAATTGATGCAAGTGCCTTTCCGAATTCCTTGGATCCATCATCAAGCCTCGGGATGCCTATTATCTCCCATCGAGTATATTTCTGAATCACCGTTGCAACACCGGAAAGCGCCTTTTTGTCTATCAGAATCCACTCCACAAGTCTTAGGAAGGGCATCATCGGAATGCTGATTATGGCAGCGAAAATCCCGACTAGCGGCCACAGAATCAGACTAGGGAAAAGTAGGAAATGTTGAACTCTGAGCCTATGCAGAAGATCAGACTCTATCCTAGCTTGTCTATCTGAGGATAGGTGGACCCTTCTTGCCTCAGCATCTAACTCGCCCCTGTATCGTACTAGTGGCATTCCGGCATCTAGTACTCGGCGCACCTTCTCCCTGTAATGTTCGTGTTCGGGCTCAATACCAACCCACCACCTCCATGCAAATGAGACCGGCAGTGCAAAGAATACTGGAGATACTAGAATGAGGACAGATGTAATCATCGCCTCGTAATCATCAACCACGACTTCGCGTGGTGTCTAGTAACTATAATGAAATGGTAAACATTAGCATAAATTCGCCTATAATACAGACTCATAAATGTCGGCGACAGCCCCCCAGTCGACAACATTCCACCATGCTTGAATGTAGTTCGCCCTGCCTGGCCCGTAACTCTTGTAGTATGCATGCTCCCACACATCAATGCCGAGAATCGGGATTCCCGAACCGGTCATCAGTGGGTTATCTTGATTGGGAGTTGAGCAAATGCACAGATCCCCATTTCCGACACATAGCCATGCCCACCCACTACCAAATCTCGTCATTGCAGCTTTTGAGAATTCTTCTTTCATTGATTCGAATGAGCCGAATGATTCATCAATTGCGTTTCCAAGAGATCCGCTTGGTGCCCCTCCACCATTTGGAGACATTGTAGACCAGAATAGACTATGATTCCAGTAACCACCACCATTATTCCTGACTGCTGCATTATCGAATTTTTCCACCATCAATTCCTCTATGCCCATAGCATCCATCTCAGTTCCCTCTATTGCAGCATTAAGCTTAGCAGTGTAGCCTGCGTGATGCTTCGAATGGTGGAGTTCCATTGTCTCAGCATCAATATGTGGCTCAAGTGCGTCGTATGTATATTCCAGTTCTGGCAATTCAAATCCCATTGTATCAATCACCGAAAAAGGGGTATTGAATATCAAACCACCGGAACCTAGAATTCACAATGTTGATGCACATCTTTTCATAGGTAGTAACATGGCTCGAATAGCAGTCACGGATGGGATGTCCCCCGAAGCCGTCGAAATGCTAGAAAATGCAGGACATGAAGTGGTATTGCGACATCATGATCCGGACGAGATTTCCTCTGGTTCTCTTATAGAATTCGATGCAGTTGTTATTCGCAGTGCGACGAAACTTCCAGCTGAACAGATTTCTGCATCCGTATCAAGTGAACGGGGAATTAGATTCATTGGTAGGGCTGGTGTAGGTGTTGACAACATCGATATTTCCGAGGCTACAGCACATGGAATAGTAGTCTGCAACACACCGGGGGCTTCGACTAGAAGCGTCGTAGAGATGACGATGGGGCATCTAATTGCTTCGACGAGAAATATTGCTACTGCAGACCGAATGCTACGGAATGGAGTTTGGGCGAAGAAGCAACTCAGAGGGTCTGAGATTGGTGGCAAAAGGCTCGGTCTGATTGGCTTCGGAAGGATCGCTCGTGGCGTCGCACAGGCAGCAAGGTCCTTTGGCATGGATGTTCACGCATATGACCCGTTTGTTGATAATGCGATTGAAGGCATTACCATGCATGACAGCGTCGATGCAATTTTCTCAAACTGTACACATATCTCCGTACATTGCAATCTTACAGATGAAACTAGAAACTTGGTTAACACAGAACGTATTTCGACTATGCCTGGAATAGGTGCTGATGGAATCGATTGTGGCAACCATATCGTGAGTTGTGCTAGGGGGGGAATCGTCGATGAAGACGCGGCACAACTAGCCTTGGAAAGTGGCCAACTGCAATCTCTGGCCTTGGATGTCTTTGAATCAGAGCCTCTCGGAGCAAGTCCTCTACTGAATCACGATTCTTTCCATGGAAGTCCCCACATTGCAGCATCCACTCTTGAAGCTCAAGCTAGAATTGGCATTGAGATGGCATCACTGTTGATTGAGTTCTTCGATACGGGCAAAACCAGCACATCACTAAACTTCTGATGACGTAACAATGTTGATGTCGCTTGCCAATATGTATGTCCATGCACGTGGGTGGCCCATGCGAATTCTTCGGTTGCCGTCGAACTGCACAGTTCAACAGTCATTTTTGCTACAAACATCGAAATGAAATAGCGCACATAAACATCAAACCGGATGTGACTTCGTCTGATGACAGAACAGGAATTAGCAATCAGATAATTAGATTCGAGATTGATGGGAAAAAGAATACCATAGATTCCAAGGAAATCGACAATCTTCTCACCCACTTGAAAAAGGCGAAGAAATTCTGGATCGTCGATTTGACAGTAGACGAAAATGAGTTTGTACAATATGCGATTGAAAAGGGAGAATTAGAGCATTGGGACAGATTGGAAATGATCGAAAGCATGGAAATGACAACTGATGAGGCATTTGCCACTCTTCAAACAAAGATCACAGGCGACTATTCCGGACACCTATTGTGGTGGTCTGACGAGTCCGCAAAGGGTCACAGCGAAGAAGAATTAGATCAACAAGAAAATAATGCTGCATTAATTGCTATTGGTATATTATTTGGTGTAATCATACTTGGAGTCTTCCTATTCTCGGGTGATCCTGCGGACGTATTGGGAAATTTCGCCGGAGAGGCGTGTTTTCAGGGCATTTGTGGCTTGGGATTCTTGGGTGGGGCCGGGGCTTCGACTTTGGGGAGATCTGATACTGGGAAATTTACCAAATAACCTCATTCCAGGTTGTGCATCTGTTCCAGAGTCTTGGAAAATATTGACAGGTTCTCTGGGACGACAATGCCCGAAATCGGAGACCTCAGAGATACACCGGATTCCTTCTTAGCTTTCCATACGATGGAATTGAACTTCTCCAGATCTTCGGTCAATGAGCGTAAATCATGGAATCTTTCCTTGTTGCATGACTGTGGCAATTCTGGGAACTCCTCAACATCAACAGCACTTTTGCCATATATCGTTGTACTGAGGTAGTGAGTGAAGAATGGGCATATCGGAGAAAAGATACTCAGTAGATCCCGAACAATCCTGTGCAAGGTCCATGCTGCAGAAGAATTTCCATCGTACAACCTTGTTTTGGACATCTCCAGCCAGTGACTAGGGAAGATGCCAGTACCAAATGTCTTGATTGCCTGGGCAGCCGAGTAAATATCGACGTCTTTCCATGCAGAATTTACAATAGAAAGAGTTTCGTCGAACTCTGCAAGTATCCAAACATCTTCTACCTCTAGATCGAGCGACAGATCCAAGTCATCCGGAACATCAAACTGACTAGCGAATCTCGCTACGTTGAAAATCTTAGTCAATACCCCGTAATACTTTGTTTCAATCTCCTCTGGATTGATATGGAAGTCATCACCTACCTGCGCATCGCATGCCTTCCATAGACGGAAGCATTCACTACCTATCTTATTCGCCTTTAGGACTACTTGCTTGCCATCAGCACCCTTGATCTTCCATGAGCCAGTGCGACCGCTGGCTCCGCATTCAAGTACGCTATCTGCATCAATTCCGTTTCCTAGCGACTTAGACATCTTTCGACCCCATGGGTCCATGCCTAAACCGTCGACCCAGATGTTCTCGAAAGCTGGTTTGTCCAGTAGCAAGGCACTTTTCAAGAGGGTGTAATATAACCAAGTCCTGACTATTTCCTTGCCCTGGGGACGTATTGAGGTTGGAAAAGAACGTTCGAACAAATCAGGGTTATTGAGATACCCAGAAACAAATAGGTTGGAATTTGATGAGTCCATCCATGTGTCGAAGACTTTCTCTTCACCAGAAATCAAACCCAGATCATTTTCTAAACTGGCAAAGGACCCTATGATCTCTTTTGTCGCCCTGTCAATAACTTCCGAGTCACCAGGGGGCCTATCCCGCCAAGGCTGCACGTAGACCCCCTTTGGAGGTACAATCACCTTGAATCCATCTTCCGAGTACCATATGGGGACCTCAGTATGGTACCACCTTCTCCTACTAATCGGCCAATCAATTGATATTCCATCGACCCAGTCATGTAGGAACTGCCTATTCCTCTCTGGGATGAACCTACTGCTCTTGGATAGTTCCACGAGTCTGTCAAGTACATGGGTCTGCCTGACATACCATTCCTTCAGTAGGATTATCTCAATCGGATTCCCCCCCCTTTCACTGACAGGGATTTCCTGTTCCCTTTCCTCAATAGATTCTAGACAACCAGAATCCTCCAGTATCTTCGTTGCCGCAATTCGCGCATCAGTGACCTTCATGCCAGTAAGTGGCCCAGATAATGATGTCATTTCTCCATTCAAATCAATAGCAACGAAGGGACTCAAACCGAGCTCTCTAAATATTGCAACATCATTCTGGTCACCATACGAGCAAACCATCAGAATCCCACTACCGAATTCCATCTTTACAGAGTTGTGGGACCTTATTTCAACACTCAATTCCCTCTCAGAAACAGGCAAAGGGAGAATCGCCCTCTTTCCTATTAGCTGTGAGTAACGAGTATCATCCGGGTGGACCATAACTACTCCACAAGCACAAATCATTTCCGGCCTAGTTGTTGAAATTGTGATTTCTTCACCATCCTCAGTTGTCCAAATTACATTACACAGTTTTGTTCTACGCTGAACCCTCTGTACTTCTGCATCGGCGATTGTAGTACCTTCAACGGGATCATAGATGTTGGGCCTTAAATCCTCAACAATATCCCCATTCTTGAATAGATCAACAAATATTGACTGAGAAACTGCGCGATAATCAGGTGAATCGGTAAGGTATTCGTTATCATAGTCACAGGAGAGCCCCACTCTTTTTGCCGTTCTTCGCATAGCTTGGGTGTATTCCTCAATTGTCAATTCACAGAGATTCAGGAACTCGGCCCTGTCATAAGTCCTCATTTTCCTACCGGTTTTCTTTTCAACGGTAAATTCGATGTTTATTCCATTGCGATCTACCCCCCATGGGAATCTAACTTCCTTGCCAAGCAATCTTTGGCTTCTTGCTATGACGTCAATCATACTGTATTGAGCCACGGCGCCAATATGCCAAGTTCCACTGGGGTACGGGGGCGGCGTATCGATTACGAAAATCTCCTTCTCACTTCGAGGATCAAAGCTGTACCTATCTCGGTAAGAATCCTCATCGTAGTGTGACTCCTGGATACGCTTCTCAAGATCAACGCTCCATCTCTTGTCAGTAATTTTTGGCTCACCCACAATGTCACCCGATAATTCGTAAAGTCCGGCGTTCTTGACCGTTACCATTGCATAGTCAAAATACAAATCCCGGAACATGTTTGCCGAGGGGTTGAAGGTATGCCGTTTCACGTCGAAGCAGGAGTGACATGGCGAAGAAGGGAATAGGCGATTCATTAGGTGGCTCTGTCAGTTCGATTATTGACAAAACTAGAACAGGTATTTCCAATACTAACTCAGAGCAGATTATGGGCTCGATAAGTAAGATCCCCAATAGAATTAGACGTCGTATTAGAGAGTCTGAGAGCTCCAGTTTACTTACCATGTTCCCAATCTGGGCTGTTTTAATTTCACTGGCATTTACTTTGTCATTATTGCCACACTCTGGCGTACTTGACTGCAGGGACGGTTTTGATAATCCGAACTATTGCAGTGATGAGCCAGCACTCAATGTAAACGGAGATCTGGAAGTATACCTCCCCACTGATGATGATCCGCATAGCGTAAAGAATCTAATTGCCCAAGTCGAAAAGGACTGGACAACAAACGTGATGGTGATTTATGTAGAATCCTATAACTACAATGTCACTCAGATTAACATTCTTAATCAAATCGACAAAGTGGAAAGGGTGATCAACAATCAGACAAATGATGGAGGGGCCGATGATAACGTAATCTATGTCCTATCCATTTCCACAGTAGTCAAGGAAGTCAATTCTAGTGGTGGCCGGGTAGTCAAGGCATTTTTCTCCGGTTTAGCGGAAGCGACCGGGAATCAGCAGCTTTCCGATGAAATAAATGAGACCATTGACGCCCAAAGCGATTTGATTGGGAATTACGCAATTCCCGATGAACAACAGAGAGTTGACCAGATACTACAGGAAATGCCACAGAACGCATTGGACAAACTCGTCAGGGATGTCGGCACTGCCACTGAAGAAAGGGCGTTTAGATGGAACCGTGCTGTAATAATCATTGGAATTGCAGATGATACAGGCGACAAATCCGTTGGAGACATTGTTTCCGAAACACAGGGCAAAATAAATGAGATTGCTTCCAATAACAACTGGGGCACTCCGGATTCCCAGGGCAAGTGTGATGAAGCAGGCAATCCATTGTGCCTTCGAATGACTCTCACTGGTCCAGCACCTCTAACTAATGCTGTAACAGAAGAGTCGTTCAAACTATTCTGGGAGGTCTTTCCCATTGGGGTTGTAATCGTAGCGAGTATGCTGTTCATATTCCACTGCGATCTACTTCAAACAGGAAGAATTCGATTTGTTCAAGGAGTCAAGGTCGTCATAATATCAGGTCTTCCGACACTTTGTGCAGTATGGGTCACTCTGGGAATGATCGGACTATTGGACTACGAAGTAACCATGACCGTAATACTAGTTGGCCCTATTGTACTATCACTTGGCGTCTCTTATGGGTTGCACATTACTAACAGATATGCTGAGTCCAAGGGGACGCCCCATGAGAAAATGGCAGCAGCACTGAATTCGACCGGACGTGCCGTTTTCCTATCTGCTATGACCACGATAATCGGATTCATCTCCCTAACATTCGCACCCATGAAACCTATCCAGACTGTTGGTTGGGCATTGGCCGGTGGAATTGTCGTTGTTTACTTCATGACTATGATCATGGTCCCCAATCTTACCATTCTACTAGATCTAAAGAAACCTTCACACCCGCCACCCAAGGTATTCGTAGCTGCTGTAAACATGCCCGTAAAGTGGTCTCGTATCACACTAGCCCTATTCCTTGCGCTAATGATTGTCTCTGCAGGATACAATCGTCAAAACGTCGAGGAAAATATCGACTTGCTGAAAATGGCTCCAAATGAAGTCGAAGCGGTAAAGAAGATGGATGTCTATTCAACGGAGTTCGAAGCCGGGCAACCAGGATTCTTGTTGGTCGAGGCTGACATTAGGGCTGAGCCTGAATTAGGAATCGGATCAATTACTGCCGAACACCCATATGCTAATCTGGAAGGTATTGAGAATCTGGAATCTAAATGTAACGATGTAGAAAACGCCACCGCAGTGTCTATTGTTTTCTTGATGAAGGCCATTGCAGTAGGGGTAAATGTATCTGGATCGCCCATTAATGATATAATTGAAGACACACCACTGCCAGATCCTATCAAAGAGGTCGCAGAACTTATTTTCGATCGTGGCCAGTCTGGTAACGTTTCATTCTGGACCATCCTCGACACATTGGATGCCCAAGAGGATGATGGTGGCCGACAAGTCCAGAATTTCTTGTTGTACGTTTTCTACAACAGCATGACAGAGGAAATGCGTGAGCTGTTCATCTCACCGGACTATCAAAGGACTCTGATATACATCGACATGCCGTTCATGGATGTCAAAGGAACGGCGGCGACCGCTGAGCAGATCAATCTCTGGGCGAAATCTGCAGGTGATTCAGAAAATCCGATTTCGGTACTTGGTGATACCCTGATTGGCGTAGCATCAATAACAATTGAGGTGAATAAACTGATTGTAGAATCCCAATGGACCTCGCTGGCATTCGCATTGGGCTTCACTGTTGTCACACTCGCTCTCGTCTTCAGAGACATCAGATACGCTTTACTGACTACTGTACCTGTCGGATTCACCGTCGCTATGCAATGGCTAGTCATGGATTCCGGGGGCGTCACCCTATCACTTGTTACTGTGATGATCGGCTCAATACTGGTCGGTGTCGGAATAGACTTCTCGATTCACATTGCAAACAGGGTCAAGGAATTAGGCGGTTCGTTAGATGCTATTCGCACGGCCTGTGCGAGTACCGGGATGAGCCTATTCGAGGCTACAACCGTCACTGCTGCAGGCTTGACATGTGCTTATCGAATCCCAATCGAGGCAATCACTCCTTTCGTTACAGTGATCATCATTCTACTGATAATCGCTGCCCTTTCCGCATTACTTCTGTTACCGGCCATATATTCATTCATGGTAACTTCCAATCTTGGCCTAACTGGTGGATCCTCTGCAATGTTGAAGTCTTCAGGCCTATCCCACGGTGTAACTAAGAGAGATATTGAATCCATCGATTCCTCTTTGGACTATGCAAAGGATGCATGGTGAAAGGCAACCTTGATTTCTCTCCTACCGGTAGGTAGTGCATGGTGAATTACTGGCTAATGAAGAGTGAGCCTCATGTATACCCATGGGAACAGCTTCTCGCCGACGGGTCTACCCATTGGGATGGTGTTAGGAACTACCAAGCTCGGAATATTATGAGGGATGATATGGCAGTCGGTGACTATGTTCTTTTTTATCATTCTAATTGCAAACCACCACACGTAGCCGGCGTCGCTAAGGTATGCAAGGAGGGATACCCCGACTTCACGGCTCAAGATACGAATTCAAAATATTTCGATCCTAAGGCAACTCCTGATAATCCACGGTGGATAATGGTAGACATCGAGCCAGTCTCACAACTAGAACCAGTAGGACTTCCAAATTTACGCGCAAATGGCGATTTGGAAGGAATGCCATTGCTACAAAGAGGTCAGCGGTTATCTGTACAACCCGTTTCAGAAAGCCACTTTAGGATAGTATGTGCCATGGGTGGGCTAGGTAATTTAGAAAATTAGGCGATTCTGTGACATATTCAATTGTTGCCAGGTGTCCGGATACTGGTCAAATTGGTGTAGCCGTACAGTCCCATTGGTTTGCCGCTGGAGTAGTTTGCTGGGCCCAAGCAGGCGTAGGTGCTGTTGCGACTCAGGCTATGGCATTAATTGATCATGGCCCGCTTGGAATAGAGCTAATGGAGGGTGGCGCGAAATCCGATGAAGCGATGCAGAGCAGGCTTTCATTGGACCCGAATCCCGAAATTAGGCAAGTGGCTATGATCGACGCCAAATCTAGAATATCTGTTCATACTGGTTCTAAAACCATACCTGAATCGGGACATTTCGTGGGTAATGGTTTCTCTTGTCAAGCAAATATGATGTGGAAATCTACAGTATGGGGGTGCATGGCAGAGGCATTTGTAGGTTGTAGTGGCGATCTATCCAGTCGAATGTTGGCGGCCCTATATGCAGCAGAATCTGAACACGGTGATATTCGTGGCAAGCAATCAGCGCGCTTACTTGTCGTAGATTCAGAAATCAACATCCATCCCTGGAAAGGCACTATAGTGGATATCCGTGTGGATGATAGTAGTGAACCACTGGTGGAGTTAGAAAGGCTGCTGAAGATGCATAATGAATATGTAAATATAAATAATTTAGACGCGGAAGTAATATCACAGACAAAAGATACGGGAAATCCTGAAATTGCGTTTTGGAAATCAATCGAACTGGTTCAATCAGGTCGAATAAATGAGGCTAGAGAGCTAGCCATGATTGCATTCGAAGAAAATAGCGGATGGGAAGAGCTTCTTCGTAGGTGTGCCAATAATGGCCTAGCTGGAGTAACTGACAATACAATTAGTGCGTTGCTGCACACAAATCAAGATGGTTAAACGGTGGGCATGTCCTCGGTGGACGCTCGTCATCAAAGAGACTTGCACGCCAGTCTTCTCCGTCCCGAAGTCCCAAGGCATCCAGCATCCCCGGTCGGGTTGCTCGCTTCCGCGCCTGACCTGGTTCCCGGGCGTAAGACGTTTGGAAAACCCCTCCGGATTCCCCTCCCGCCAACCTGGATCTCTTGGGGGCGAGACATCGCAGTCAACTGGAGTAATCTCAGTGGTTCGTTTGCGCCGCCCTCGGACTTCGGGTCACCATTTTCGACGATTTGTGAATAATAGAGCACGTCAACTCTCCCCCTAGCCCGCATAGTGCTCCCAGAGGTCACCTATGAACATGACAGTTCATGATTCGTATTTTGAAGGGCAACCGGTTTGAATCTCAAACGAGTCTATGACCCAAATTCCATTTTGTTTTACCAAGTCTCCGCGTACAGCAATTGTACGACCTTCGTCGAAACCATCGGGAATGGGTGAATCGGTGAAATCTACAAATATTTCATCAGTTACTCCTTTTAGAATGAAGGTCATTTCTTGATTGTCCAGAGAATCTGGAGAGACTACTCCTCTGACGAAAATATGCCCATCTTGGAATTTTACCGGTTCGTCCATTATCTCATCAACTGAATATTGAATCTCTGGATCTACACTGGCCATCATTAATCCCAGCACTGCTAACGATGAGCAGAAAACTATCACAAGTCTTGAAATCCTTGTTAGCGCCACAACCAATTCTCACGGCTCTTTGCTAAATGTGTTTGTATCCTACGGCTTCGATAATAGAAGAAAAACCAGATTCAGCTACTCTTCGTTTCAGACCCTTTACAATGGACGAAACAATTGTTGGCCCATTGAAGACAAGAGCAGAATATATCTGAATCAGTGATGCTCCAGAGATTATCGCTTCCCAAGCAGAATCTTTCGAGTCAATGCCCCCAACACCAACTATGGGTATCTTTCCGTCTGTTTCTTCGTACGCCGTATGAATTACTTCTAGTGCCCTTGAATGCAATGGTCGACCAGAAAGACCACCGTCACTAGAGAATGCCTTTCTGGACTGAGTTGTCAGTGGAATGGGTCTTTTTATGGTAGTATTTGTGGCAACTATTCCGTCGATACCTAGTCTTTGTGCAAATGAAATGGTACTTCTAATTTCATCATCAAGTGCGTCGGGCGAGAGCTTTAGCAGGTAGGGTTTTTGTTCACCTTTCTTGGATCTAATCTTGTTGCAAGAATAAAGTATAGACTCAAGATACTCTTGACCATGCAGGTCCCTTAGCCCTGGAGTATTCGGAGAAGAAATATTCAGAACAAACATATCTGCATGATCCCACAATAAATCTATTGTAGCGGCATAATCATCTCCAGCATGATCATTTGGCACCTTTTTTGAACGACCGATATTTGCAGCAACAGGCGATTTAGGCCAAAGATCCATCGTCTTTCTCTGAGCAAGCCTCTTTCGAATCTCCGAAGCGCCGGGATTATTGAATCCCATTTTATTGACCAGGGCCCGATGTTTGTTTGCCCTAAACATTCTAGGTTTGGGGTTCCCTTCTTGGGGGTACCTGGTTACACCGCCATATTCGCACCAGGAGAACCCCATGGCAGACCATGCCAACAAAGCTTCGGCACCCTTGTCAAATCCGGCGGCTAATCCTAGAGGGTGATGAAATAACTTCCCAAACACCTCAATCGGGACTTCTGGAGACTTGTATAACGAATTTAGTACTGAACGTCCAGCTCGAGATTCACCAATAGATTTCAAAGCGAGCATTGAAAGTGAATGCGCACGTTCAGAATCAATTAGACGTAAGGCAGGATTACCGAATAGTCTCCATGCCACTCCCATAATATTCCCAATCGTAACTATTCTTCAATGGTTACGGAGGTTTGTTTCTGTAATCTAATATTTCAAAGACAAAAACAACCGGTTACGCGCGCGCGAGCGCGAGCGCGCGCGTTGCTATCCCAATCAACCACTCATGTTTATACGGGTCTTGTTACGGCATTTCAAATCCGAGGAGACACAATGAAACTGGTGATACTAGAATCCGGGGCCAAAGCCAAGACCATCAAAAAATATCTCGGAAAGGGATGGATTGTTGATGCTTGTAATGGCCACGTGCAGGACCTCCCATCTAATCGAAAGACCAAGGATAGCTCCAAGGCAATGTGGTCTTCCAAACCAGGTGAGTTGCCAAAACCACCTTGGTCCTGGACAGATAGAGCTGAGGGGATAATGTCAAAAATCACATCGAAGGCAAGAAAATCTGGAGTCGATGAAGTATTCATCGCAACCGATCCCGATCGGGAGGGCGAGTTTATTGCTTGGAGACTCAGTGAGATACTTTCAGAATTCGAATCTGTAAAGAGAGTGTCATTTAATGAGATTACCAAGGAGGCTGTAATTTCATCGATTTCTAATCCTCAAGAGTTAGATATGGACCTAGTTAATGCAGCAATTGTTAGGAGACTGATGGACAGACTTGTAGGATTTAGATGTTCTAAATTCTGTCGTTCATGGAAATTAAGGTCAATGGGTAGGGTGCAAACACCCACACTAGGATACATAGTAGAAAAGGAAATTGAGAGAGATGATCATATTCCAAAGGAGTATAACTCGGTAGGAGTTCCTTCTAACGGGATCGAACTGAAGGTAAGGTTCCATGAATCCACTGATGATGATGCATGGGTAGATGATGATGGAAAGCATTTCCCTGACAGGACTTCAAATACAGAATTTGCCAAGCTAGCATTTGACTTGATAAACTCCAATCGTTCACTGAATCTCGAATCGATTAAAGAGGGTACTGTTAGTAGACGTCCTAAGCCCCCATTCACTACCGATACGATGCTACAAACTTCCAGTTCTACATTGGGGTGGTCAATTTCTAAGACCAGTAAGATAGCATCCACCTTATACCAGTCTGGCCATATAACATACATCAGAACCGACTCAACCAGAACTAACGCTAAGGCTAGGAATGATGTTAGGAAATACATCGAATCTAATTTTGGCCAAGATTTTCTTGGTGATGGCGTTGGTGAGGTTAGTAAAACTAAGGAAAACGTCCAAGACGCGCATGAGGCCATCAGACCCACAAATCCCTCCGTAGAAGTTGCTGGCGAAGAACGTGATGAAAAGGCACTTTACAGACTCATTTGGTCCCGCTTTGCATCTAGTCAGATGTCTAACTCTATTAGGGAAAGAAGAAGTTTGACATTTTCCTGTGTTGGATTGGATGCTCCCGTTAATGGGACATCTACCTGGAGAACCCATTCAGGTTGGGAGGAGGTATTCGCTTGGTCATACAAAGATGTTCAAATCCAACCACCCAATATTGGATTCACCGTTGGTTCAAAATGGGACATCGATGAAGATGCAGAACTGACTATAGATTTCACCAAACCACCGAGACGGTACACCGAAAGCTCAATCATCCAACAGATGAAAAAGGACGGAATAGGGCGCCCTTCAACCTATGTTTCGACAGTATCCAAATTAGTAGATAGGAAGTACGTAGATAAGGAGGGGGCTTCTCTTATTCCTACGACAAATGGTAGAACTTTATGGACAGAAGTGACTCCCTTTTACAATCAATCAGATGTTTATGATCAGGGTCTATTTTCATCTGGTTTCACATCTAGTATGGAGGAAAAATTAGATCTAATTGAGGCCGGTGAGGCCAATGCCTCTGAACACTGGACCCATTTCGTTGATACATTCAGAGAAATGCACAATATAGCCTTGGAGAAGCGTCGCGAGAAGCCAACAATAAGACAGATCCAGTATTTGCAAGCAATTCTCAATCGAATGACAGATCAAGAAAGGCAGCAGATAGTGGGGGATAATTTAGTGGAAGAGCTAACGGGTGAACAAGTTCGCAATATTATCGATGGGCTAGGTGAGGCGGCCCAGGCAAATATTCCACCAAGCGAAAAGCAGATTGCCACGATATTGAAACTGGTCGATAGGTTACAAATCGATCTGAGTCAATTCTTGAAGGAAAGGGGAGAGTCAGACTTGAGTGAATTAACTGGTGGTAGGGGCGGTACAGCAAGCAATGCCATCGGAGCACTAATTGAACTAGACAAGAATTCACCTGCAACAGAAAAGCAGGTAGCGACAATTATCTCGATGACCGATTCACTAGAAATGAAAATTGAGGATGCCATTGCTGCTGTCCATACGGAGTCTATCGACACTATTTCCAAGTCAGATGCAAGCATTCTGATTGGTAATCTAAAGAAAACAATAAATTCAAAGAGAAGAGGTAAGAAATAGTAACTGGGGAGCCGAATGGTCAGATTATTCGATGCCATCGTTGTTGGAGCTGGTCCAATTGGCGGGTACCTATCAAGGAAATTGAATGAACGTGGCCACAGCGTCCTACTATTGGAGGAACATGATGAAATTGGACGCCCGTTCCAATGTGCTGGACTAGTTAATCCACTGGCAATGGAGACCATAGGAGTGGAATCGTCAATTTTAACTCCAATTTGGGGGGCTAATATTCACAGCCCAAATGGAAAAAGAGTATCGATCGGCGATCCAGACGTACCAAGGACATTTTCAGTATGCAGGAAGATTTTCGACGAAGCAGTGGTAATGCAATCAATTGCTACAGGAACGGAAATATTGCTATCTACAAAACCAATATCAGCGACTATAGGGGATGAATTCGTCGAAGTTAAAATCGATGGTTCGAATGGCTCTGAGACAGTGCGCTGCAAGTTGCTTTGTGGGGCGGATGGGGCTCACTCATGGGTTCGGCGGAAATTCAAAATGGGTTCTCCTACAGAAACAATGATTGGATTTCAGATTGAAGTTACGGGATATTCGGGCGATGATGGGGTTCTTGATATGTACACCGGCAATGGAATAGCCCCGGGTTTCTTCAGTTGGGCTATTCCCACTGGAGAGACAACAAGGTTGGGTACTTGGAGCAAAGCGAATCTTATGGGGGGAACTTCCAGTGAGGAGTTCATGAAGAGATTGATGAATGATCCCAATCTAAACACAAGATTCGCTGAATGCTCCGAAGTTGGTCGATTCTGCGGCCCAGTACCTAGTGGTATTGTAAGTAGACCATTGCGTGAGAGAGTAGCATTATTCGGAGATGCCGCAGGAATATGCAAACCTACTACAGGAGGTGGTATCGGACCTGGTTTCAGACAAGTAGAAATCCTGGTACCCCTACTAAGTAAGGCAATATCCGACAATGAATTGAATAGCTCTAGAATGAAAATCATCTCATCAGAACTAAAGGAAATGAAAAGGGATCAGAGAAAAAAGAGGGCTTTGAGGGATGCTTTCCTTACAGAGATGGATGACATTGATCTAGAGAACATATTTGCCGTTTGGGCGAGACCTGAAGTGACTGATTTAATCAATGAATTCGGGGATATTGAGAACCCCATCCCACTAGGAGTCAAGATGCTCAGAGAGGTACCGGAATTCAGAAGGCTTGCAGGAAGAGCAGCTAAGGCCATTCTATGGAGCTAATAATGCGTCGTTCGTTACAGAGAATCAGGTATCCTCCTTTCGAACTAGGGCAAATGGACCCTTCTGCAGTTCCGATATCCGAAATCGAAGTCGACGTCGATGACGATATATTGACAAATTTCAGAATTGGATCTGAAGAAAGCTGGTTTGTTGAATGGACCGATTGTAATGTAAATGACCCTCCTAGAAAAAAATTTGAATGTGACGTAGGTTTAGAACCACCAATATTCCTAACTCGAACTAGACTAGGTTGGTTCATCAATCCGGATCCACTTCACAACATCTCAAGGAGGTTGATCTTGCCAACTGTATTACTTCTCATTGTCTCACTATTTATCCATGCAATAGAGCCCGGCTTAGTAGATCTAAGGATCATTAGTAGTGCAATTGCGGGTTCAGTTGTCATAGGGCCCTTGGAATATCCCAGGTTACTATTCTACACTTTTCCACTTTTTCTCTTGCCACTGATTTTCCGAACGATAGCAAATTTCCGAGATATGGCAAGACAATCAATGATCAACGAACACCCATACCAAGAGCCCACATTCACTATTGATGAGAATAGGGAATCACCAGTGGTTACGATTCATGGATTCGATAGCGATATTTCACTAATTAGGGCTAGAATTCAGGTTGGCGTTGCAAGTCCAGAGAGAACTACAGTTCTATATTCGCTAGGCAGGAATCAGTTTGGTCAACCATCACCTGGGATGTCTACAGTAATATCCGAAAAAAGGGTGGCACCTGGCGATGAAGTCGGTTTAGGGGTTGGTGAGTCGACACCTATGCAATCAACTACAAAGAAGTCGGTCATACTAGAGCCACTCAGAATAATGAGTCGCTCACAATGGGTTTCTGATATTGAAGTTGGATTGCCCTGCAAACTATGCATGCCTGATGAAAATTGGCCCGGTTCTATTTATTCTTCACTTATAGCGATACATTGGGAGCTGATTATTGAGTTCGAGCAAAATGATGGAAGAAGAATTGCTTGGGTGTCTCCAATATTTATCCCCCAATCTAATGTGGCCACTGATATTCAAATAGCCCCTGTAATCAGTGGAAGGGCCGAGTTATCAGACTTCTAGTGGATTAGCTTCAACTTCAGAAACTTCTAGAATATTATACTCAGAGTCCCGTAGTGCAGGTACAAATCCGCTTTGCAAAATTGCCCCCTTCAACTCGGCTATAGATGCCATGGTCTTTTTTGTACCCGAAGCAGAAACGACATTTTCCTCCATCATGGTAGAGCCAATGTCATCGGCACCTCCTGACAATGCTATCTGAGCGACCTCAATGCCCATGGTTGGCCATGACGCCTGAATGTGGTCCACATTGTGGAGGAAAATCCTCGATACCGCTACATGTCGCAGGTATTCCACGGCACTAGCACCAAGGCCAGTAGAGTTCCGACGTAGCCCGATCTTTCCGAATGCGTTATTCTCCAGCATTACTGGCCATGAAATGAATGAGGTGAAACCGGGATTGCCATCTAAAGTTGATTCGTCCTGTAATGATCTGATTCTAGCCATGTGCTCCACGCGTTCGTAATGACTCTCGCCGAATCCGAATACATTGGTTGCAGACGTTATCAGGCCTAGAGACTGAGCCTCTCTCATCACTCTGAGCCAGTTCTCAGACGATCCCTTTCGCGGAGAGATGCCACGCCTCACATTATCGACCAACATCTCAGCCCCGCCTCCTGGAAGACCGTGTAATCCTGAGTCGCGGAATAAGGAAAGCACTTCCATCGTCGAGAGTCCTGAAACCTCAGAGATGCCCTCAATCTCTATTGGTGAGAAGCAATCTAGTGAGATGCTGGGGTGCCTTATTGACAACTCTTCAAGAAGTTCAGAATACCATTCAATTGGCAAAGAAGGATTCACCCCGCCCTGCATCAGAATTCTGCTACCACCTAGACGTTCCAGCTCAACAATTCGTTCGCTAATCTGGTCTACATTCTGCGTATAGCTTTCTTTGTGACCCGGGGCCCTGTAGAATGAACAGAAATGGCAGTTAATTGTACAGACATTAGTATAATTGATGTTCCTATCGATCATGTATGTTACGAGGTTCCCAGGAACTTGGGCCTTCCTTCTCTCCATTGCTACGAACATTAGATCATTTAATGGCGCGTTGGAGTATATTTCTGTGGCGTCTTCTACTGTCAGTTCGGGGGGGTTATTTTGCAGTTGGCATTCTAGTACCGTTCGCCAATTTACCATACTAAAATCCCGAGCCGACAATATTCTCTATTTCGCTAATTTCCTTTGGGCAAGATGAGGAAAGGACCACTGGACCATCGTTGGTCACCAGAACATCATCTTCGATCCTAATTCCTATCCCAGAATATCTCTCAGGGATTTCTATATCTTCTCTCCAGTCCGCAAAATAGAGTCCGGGCTCAATAGTTAGCACCATACCCGGTTCCAATGATTCTGGTGCGCCGGGGTCACCCTGGCGACCACCGCCTACATCATGAACATCAAGACCGAGGAAATGACCAGTTCCATGCATGAAGAAATTCCTGAATGGGCCATCGAGTTTCGTTTCATCGCCAAGTGCTTCTTTCAAGTCGCAATCTAGGATTCCCAAGTCAATGAGTCCTTGGGCGATTATCTCGGAAACCACACGATGCATCGAAGACCATGGAGAACCTACCTGACAAGCCTCAATACCGGCCTTCTCGGCTTTTAGGACCAACTCATAGATCTCCTTCTGGGGTTCTGTGAAGCTTCCACTTATCGGCCATGTTCTGGTGATATCGGATGCATAACCATTTACTTCACATCCAGCATCAACCAGTACTAAATCGCCATTATTAACGAGGCAATCGTTTGACTTGTAGTGAAGAACTGTTGCATTACTGCCACCACCAACAATAGAAGGGAAACTCCATGTACTTTTTGAATTCATGAAATATCCTTCGACAGAAGACTGTATTTCCCACTCACCCATTCCAGGGGCAGCATTTTCCATAGCAAATTTGTGAGCTTGGGATCCTATAGATGCTGCTTCCTGCATATACTGAATCTCTTTTTCTGATTTGATCCTCCTCATCGGGTCAATGATTGGTCGCGGATCAGAAATTTCATCAATTTCTCTGCAAATATTATCAATTGATTTTGATATGCCCGGAATAGTGAAAACATGACTGGATTTTTTCATAATTTTCCGGATCTCTGTTTCAATATTTTCAATTGACTGAGTGTCGGAAACTGGCCATGATTTAGCGCCATCGACTCCAATCCTGATTCCCTCCCAGATTTCTTTATTGGTATCTCTCGGGGGGACGAAGAGGACCGAAACAACCTCTCCTCCTTGATTATGTGCAACGAAAACCCCCTCGTCCTCACTCCATCCACACAAATACAGAATGTACGAGTTTGGCCTGAAAGGGTAAACAACGTCATTTGAACGAATTTTCCTTTCGTTTGTGGGAATAATGACGATGCTTGAATCGGGTAATTGGGAAAACAGCCTTTCCTGTCTATTCGTATACTCGGATGTTTCGAAAGGCAAGTCCATATGTGGCCCTCATGATTCTGCCTTTTGGTCTTTCTACTGGGTCCTTTTTTGCATTACAGACTCGTTACCATTTCGGTATGTCGGACTCGTTAGCCTGTTTCCGCATATTTACAATAGAATATGAAAAGAATAGTGTAGAGAGAATAAGTACAATTATCGATAATGGAATTGATGATTGAGCAGTTCCGTCTTTGACTAAAATTGATATTTGCGATGACTCGGAGTCATCGTCAATAACTTCTATGGTGAGGATGAAATCTTCATCCACGCCTTCTGGCCAAGAAAACTCTCTTGAGACGCCCTCGTAAGTGGGGATATTGTTTACTCGCCAGACGTATCGGAGATTTTCTGCATCATTCAGTGTATCGGTAGATCCAGAGGCGTCAATAATACATGTAGACTCGCGGGATAGGGTGAATTCGCCGTTGTTTGAAATGGACTCACCATCGATTGTAAGCCTAACAACCGGTGGGACATTTTCGACTTCCAGATATTTTATTGCAGAACCAAGATTGCCAGCCTGATCGGAGATAGTTAGTATAATCTGATATGTCCCTGAATCTATCGTATTTACTGAAAATGTTCTCTGGTCTAACCCCGAGGCGACATTAGTTCCATTTTCGTAAATATCATCTGATTTAACTACAGACCAAATATAGGTGAGTCCCTGAATACCCCACGATTCATCGTAAGAAGAAGAGCCATCGAATATTGCGTATCCATTTCCCTCTGTGATGGAATCAGGGCCATCGATTACTACAACCGGTGGATTGTTGTCTACTCTGATACTCTTACAATCATATGAGTGTTGTTGATTTGAGGGGTTAATCGCAAAAATACTCAGATCGTACCAACCATCAGATAGGCCATTGAGATCGATATTGTATGAAAACGTCATATCGGATTGTGAGATTTGTGAAGGATTCAGAATATTTGAATTGGATGCGACTTCTATGTATTCGTTTGAACACTTGACGTTGGAAGATTGAGTGACAATGTATGAAAAAGTTGAGTTTCCGGAGTCGGCATTCATAGAAACAAATCTCAAGATGTGAGATTTGCTAAACCAATGTGAGCTTGTGTCACTAACAATCTGAATAGTAGGGGGAAACTGAAAGTCTGAAGATGGGTCAGGAGAAATGAATATTGATGTAAATGTTGAAATTGGATTTCCATCTTCTTCTTCAACGCTTACTTTAGCAATGCAAGAGCATGGGCCTATACTAAGTGGTTCAATTTCAATTTCGAATGACCATTCATTCCAGCTACTAAATTGAGAATCAGTTGAGGCGCCCCCTTCATCAAAGTCTCCTGTAAAATCTACAAAGTGTCTAGTTCCGTATGAGTCAAAAAGCTCCCAGGTTGCAGAATTCGGCGCTTCCTCATTCTGAATTACTATAGTCACAGTAGAATAATCTGAAATTATCGCTCCGTCAACGATATCAATGGAAATTATAGGGGGAAAATCTGCACCTGAATCTTCTGCAAAAGAAATCTGTTGCAAGAGTGTAGCTATGAAAAATGAAGAAATGATTGGGGCTAAAATTGATCGAGCACGCTCATCATTCACAATACTCGCGTTTATCCAACACTATTCAATGCCATGGGCAACTGCTCTATCTATCAGAGATTCGCATTTGCCAAGATAATTCATCCAACCACAAACCAAGAGTTGCTCTATCGATGTAGTCACGACCGGTGCTAGCTGAGAGCACGCAGTCACAAGCAGCAGATGCGAGTAAGGAAGCATCGTAAAGATCCAATCCGGAGCCTAATGCAGCTGCTAGTGATGTCGCTGCAGCATCATGCATCCCAATCTGTTGATCTGCTGTTGGAGCCATGCATGGCATGAATATGCTATCGTGTTCTTTCTGATGCAGATGAATACCATGAATTCCACCCAAGACTAGTATTCCTTCCCAAGAATACTCCTCTAAAAGCCGTTTTGCTGCATCGTTATCATCTAAACCAATCCTTCTGGACAACAGAGACATGCCCCTTTTCTCGAATATCACTACTGTTGCACCCCTACTCTTTTCCAACCCGGTCAATTTTGGATCAACAATTACTGGGATTCCCTTTTCATTGGCGGTTTCAATCAAAGTTTGAGCTCCATGGTTTGAAACCACCCCTTTGTCATAGTCAGAGATTACCAATGCGCAACTGTCCGATATATTGGAGCGAGCAGATTCAATCAGTGAGTCAGATATCGAATTATCGAGTGGAACGTTGGGGCCTCTATCGGCCTGTAGCAGAATCTGACTCCTATCTAGTAGGCTTTCTCTACTACCAAAGAATCGAATTTTTGTCAGGGTACTCCGGCCCTTAACCTGAATGATATTTTCACTTCCAACACCCATCGTCTTCAATGTGGAAATTATTGATCCGGACTCGATATCATCACCAACTGCAGTATGGAAAGAGACTTCCATACCGAATGACGTTAGTCCTATTGCTATGTGGGCAGATGCACCGGGAGATTCTTCCGAATCCAGTATCTTTAACACTGGAACAGGTGCAGTAGAATTAAGATTGTTAGCAAATCCGTGATGGTATCTATCAAGCATTGTATCGCCAATTAGGGTTACTTTGGCGCCATCTATTGATTCCAGTAAGGAGATTAGTCTTGTCAGACTTTCCTGTCGGAGAATTTCTGATTCGTCACCCATATACTCCCGAGTAAGGTTTGACAGATGATATTTGGGGATAGCGTCTAATTTGTTAGCCCCTTCGAATGAACGATGCAGTACCGTGAGAGTAGAATGCTATACGACGGTTCTGCTTATAGCAGACTATGGGAGAAGTCAGCAATTGGAATTCTCACTGATGGGCCCGGACTGCTACTTGCTGACTCCGAGGTAATCTTCTGCAGAGAGCACAGGGGCGTTGAATTCGAAGGTTTGGAGGACCATGGGGCATTTTCATTGTGGCTTACTCAAAGGATTATGGATAATAGTAAGACATTGCTAGAGTCTGCTGTTCTTGAAGCTCTTAGGGTTCCTGGAAACAAAGTAGTTCTTTCAGAAAATTTTGAGCCATTGGGACATGGTGGTAGCCGCTCATGGGCAATGAGGTGGTCATCCGATAACCACCCTAGCAGAGGTGCACCGGATTCTGAAATAATGTGGTTTGAGTCAAAGGATCTCTTGAATAATACGATAAATGGGGAAATGAGCATATTGGAAGATTTACTATTGTGGTGTGTTGAGGTTAAGGAGAGGGGCAGAATTCCTGAAGTTCTCGTAATAGACGAAGAACAGTCTGTAGTGACATACCGTCTTAGTGAGGCCAACCCCAGGGGTGAAATGGGGAAACTTACAATCGATATCGTTTCTCAGATATCGGAGATGGACAGAAAAAGCATAGACGGCAATGGATTTTTCTTTCCATCAGTTTCCAAATGGCCACTCGAATCTATTGGCATCCCCCTTCATGGTGGTCGTCAACTGGATCCGATCGAAGCAGAGGTCATTCAGTATAATGGGGAGGGGGATATGTCAATTGCAGCTAGTATTCTCAATGACTTGTGGATGAGGGGTCTGAATACCAGATCGGGTTTCAAGTATGGGACGACATGGAGATGCTATTCGGGTGATGTGGGGGATGCCCATGCACCATGGCTTGTTGTTGACCCTTCAAGTGAGGGGCCTGAAAACTGGGCCGAAGCATGCCTTTCCTCAAGACTCGCTTCGGGAGTCAATAAACACTGGCTATACCCAATTAAAGATGCTAATGGCTGGAGATACCTACAAATTTCTAGACCGCCATCAGACTCTCGATGGAGCAATCCAAAGAGAATCTGAGAGCTATATTGGGGGTTTCCATTCTTAGAGACTTTTCTAACCAGCACTATGCAGTTTTCTTTTTCCACTTGCTATGGATAGGGCCAAGAGCGCAAGCACAGTTGATATGGCGTTGGAAGGTATTGCGAGCCAATTCAGAGGGCCGAATGGTAACTCTCCTTCGGAGTTAAGGATGATTGGGATTCTTTGTTCAATATTATCGGAGTCGACAATAACTAGTTCACCTCGAGCTATCATCCTGGGCTCAAGAAGACCGACGGGCTCAATTGACAAAACAATGGGCTCGCCGGGATAGTACGTTCCAGAAGTAATTGATTCGGATATTCGACCTGCTGGGCCATCGACAGTAATTGTGTAAATGCGTGACCCGGAACCGATTGCTTCGGGATACAGTTTCACGGTAGTTGATTTATCCCATGGAACAGTGGTCTCCAACGTCTTACTGGTAAATCTGTGATTTACAACTATCCAATCAAGTGAGAATCGTATCATTGGACGGTCTGAGCATCCAATTTCACCAGAAATTCTGCCTTCTAGAGATGATGTTCTGGACAGATTCAAGATCTCTATAATGTATGAGCCCTCAGATGTTGTTTGAACCGGAGCAAGATCTGGTAAATCACTCGTCAGTTCGCATCCGATGTCAGAGTGGAACTCTGCTTGCGCAGTCCCGTTTGGAAGCAAGACAATAGGATTCCTTGGTAAGGAGATTGTAGCGTTTGCATCTCCTACGAAGTCAAACTCAATAGTTGATAATTCATCAGAAAGTGATGTTACAGTAATAGTCCATGGAACTAGTCTCCCCCTATTGTCCCAGATTTGGTTTCCCGTATGGCCAAACCGATCACCAACTGTGAAAGTATCACCTGACGAGCCATAATCCCTTCCACGAAGTAAAGCATCGTTTCCGTCTGCTTCGATGATCTTTGCCCAAGGCTTAGTAGGATCAGTGTTTACTAGATTTGTACCTAAATCTCCGAATTCCAGATCTTGTTGCTCGACCAATATGCCATGGCCAGGCAAACCCCGATCAAAACCAATATTGGATCTCAAAGTAATCCAAACGAATTCACCTGGTGCTATGTCAATCTTCAACGGCTTGCCACCCAGAGAAATTGGTTGTAATGTGAAGTTTCCATCAAGTTGAGTTTCAGGCACGATTGCTTCTGTTGCACCGATTAAATCCAATGTAGTAGATGATGGCAAAGATGGCATGGCACCATCTTCGATCCAATTCCCACTAGCCATAATGCCCCAGTCACCAAGTCCATACCAAGTCTTTGTGGGAGATTCACTGTGAACGTCATATAGATCAACCGCGCCCATCTGGTGCAGCATTTCGTGTACTGTAACTCCGAGGCCACCATGAACAGAGGCCATCGTGTAGTGCTCAAACCTGTAGTCCCCAATAATTACTGGGTCATTGAATGGAGAAAAGTGACTCCAGATAGTACTGGATGCACCCCCTTCCTCTTGAGGCTGGCCCGAATGTAAGATCAGGAGGCGGTCAATCACATAATCCCCATTCAGATCCCAATTAGAAAGATCGTGTCCCTGCAATAAGCCTATGATTGCCTGTGATGCCAATTCTCTGGCTCCCCCAGAACCACTGCCAGAATCTCTCTCTAACTCAGAATCTGAGCCCCAGTGAGAATCATCGTATGGCGATTCCCATACTCCATCCACTATGGTAGGAATTAATTGTGATTTGTTCCCACTCATTTGAGATACATATGTTTGGGCCGATAGGTCTCCTTCGAAAATCTCCCCCAATAGTGAATTTGGAAATGCCTTACCTGGGAAGCTGATTCGTAGTACTGGCCATTTCTCTTCATTGGATAGACCAACCATCTCGTAATCATCATGTTCTTGGTTATCGCTAACAGTAGATGCAATGCTTTCGTTTACTGTATCTGAGTAAATGATGACTAGCCCCGAAGAAACGAGCAAAACTACTGCTAGGACAATTCTGAGTAATTGTGCCGACCCTTGTTTGCTCACAGCCTTAGCCCAATAGCACAGCCTTTCAAACCAATGCCAAACTGCTAGTAGGTAGAGTCAGTATTTGCATATGGTTCCCACAGGTCCATTTTTACAGGTGCTGTTTGGGATAGCTTCTCGGCGGAGAGTGCAGTAAGTATCGCGATTACCACTTTCAAACCATCATATTCAACAGGTAGGGTCAGAATGATTACTCCAGTAGATATTGCCAGCATCCTATTTCTAAACCTAGTCTTTCCAGAATATACCATTCCGAATATCCGGGACAGAGAGAGGGTTACAGTCGTGACAGACCAAACAACCAGAACCCAGGTTGCACCTAATCCGAGGGAGAATACCGACGCAGCATCATATCTAACAAGTACACCCTCCGGCATCCCGTGTGTTATTGAAATGTCATATAGTGCAGGGAGTCCGAATGCCCAAATGAGCAATATGGCTACTGGGACTACAGTCGTAGTAAATATCAGGACTGCAGTTAGCCAATTCCTCTCTCTGTGGTAAAGTCCTGGTTTAGCGAAGTTGTAAGTCATTATTGACAGGAACGGCAGGATTGATACGATAGACAATAACATTACTACGCTCCATCGAATCTGGATCCAATCGAACGGCCCGAAAATAGACAAATTCTCATTATTTGGGCCTGCAGGCAATGGGGATGACCCTATCCACAGGGAAATTACTTGATTAACTAGGAATGACCAGATAATGCAGATTATTAGAAACAACAATGCAGATTTCCTAGCGATTGAGTGTAGCTCAAGGAAGTCTCCGGAATGCCTCTCATTACTGAGTAAATGGTCTCGAACTGAACTCACATTACATCCTTCACTTCTGGTTCTGACCTTGCTGCCAGAATTGTTCTGTAGACCCCATATGCAGCCCATGCGCTGATGAAGAATGCTGTACCAGTAGCGAAATCAGTGAAATCGACACCTTGGAATCTGAGTGGGGTGTCAGAATTGGCCCATCCAACAGCCAAGTAGAAAGAGATCGCTGATACAACGAATCTACGGAAAGCCTGTGGGTATGCCAACTCACTAGCTAGGAAATCAGGTCCGTCGTCGTATTTCCTCTCCAGAATCTCCCTTTGAACTACAGCACCGATGATTAGTGCAGTTAGGCTTGTCCAATAGAAAAGATTGCCCTGAGAGAAAACCCTGTGTGACAATGCATCCTGGCGTTCTTGCTCCAATTGACCTTCTGATACCTCGATTAGGAAAAGCGAATCGTAAGTTCCGACCGAAATTGTCCTAGTCTCTAGAGTGGCCCCACTCTCATCAGTGGAAATGGTACCCGGAGAATTGATTGAAAATGAGAGGATGTTCCAGTAATCCATGTCGTCAGGAATTCCCGCCCCATCGACTGAGTTTCCAGCAATCCAGAATTGGACAGCGCCGACGTCTTCACTAGGGGAGTTCCAGTTGATTTGCCAAATTCCATCCACACTAGGGTCAGAATGCGAGGCATCGTCGGTTCGACCCTCAGCATAGCGTATTTCCTGCTCTTCTGGCCACGTGAAATTACCGATAGAGTCCGATGAAATCAAAAAACCTGCATGCGTGTTCCCGTCACCTCCAGAGAGCGTTAGCGAGTCGGCCACACGAATTGTCAGTTGGTACTGTTCCAAAGGTTCGTACATTAATGGCACACCCGTCACCATAACAACAGCACGATCAGATGGGGCTCCATTGTTGTGACAAGTGCACCCATACTTGACAGTCAACTCGTCGTTGGAATTGTAAGCACCTGGACCCGTGCTCATACCTAGTGCTGGGAGTGATAATGCGGCCACTATCACTAGGCAAGCCAAGAGTCTTCTGGCACTCATTCCCACGCTATCACCGTTCCTTTCTCCGAGTCGATGTCAAATAACGGTTGGGGGTACTTATCCTCAGAACTCCTTGATAGCCGCATTTAACTCATTCATCATCTTCTTCCCATCCCCGAATAACATCATCGTCTTGTCTTCGAAAAACAGATCGTTGTCGACACCTGCATATCCAACAGAGAGGCTCCTCTTAATTATCACAACTACCCTTGCCTTGTCGGCATCGATAATCGGCATCCCACCTAGTGGCCCTTCCCCTGTCCTAGCAACTGGGTTTACCGTGTCATTGGCACCAATGACTAGTGCTACATCAGTTTCCGGGAGTTCGGAGTTGATTTCATCCATCTCAATAAGTTGCTCATAGGGAACGCTTGCTTCGGCAAGCAGGACATTCATGTGTCCCGGCATTCTTCCTGCAACTGGGTGTATACCATACAGTACTTCTACACCTTGGGCTTCCAATTGATCAGCGAATTCCTTTACGGCATGCTGGGCCTGGCTTACAGCCATCCCATAACCAGGTATGATGACGCATTTGCTGATCCCATCACAGACCATTGCAACCTCTTCTGGATCGCTCCCGACCTTTGTACGGGTTACTGATTCCCTGCCGCCCCCTCCAAAGGATTTGAAGAGGACTGCTGTAAGAGTTCTATTCATGGCCTTGCACATAATGAATGTGAGGATCAGTCCGGCTGCACCGACCATAGAGCCTGCAATAATTAGTACATTGTTCCCTATGACGAAACCTGTGAATGCGGCTGCTATCCCGGACATGGAATTAAGCAAACTGACTACAACGGGCATGTCAGCACCACCAATTGGTACCACGAAGAGTATTCCAAGCAAACAAGAAAGTATTACTATCGAATATACGTAGTCATAGTTATGCGGGTCTTGAACTGTAAGACCTATGAGTGAAAAGCAGGCCAGGAGTATAGTACCCTTAACAAAATTCAACCATGGTGGCCCCCATGTTGGGAAATTAACCCACTTCCTTCTGCCTCGTTCGTCCTTCTTAGTGAATGGAATGTAGAAACCGCCCCTCAACTTCCCCATAGCCATGAGGCTGCCAGTCAGAGTCACCCATCCCACTATTCCAGAAAGGCCAATTGCGACCCAAGTCGCGTATAATTCAACTCCGGGATCAGGGATGTTAGATTCCTGGAGCCTCTTGAGAACCTCAGACAAACCGACAAGTGCTGATGCTCCACCTCCAAAACCATTGAACAAGGCAACTAATTCAGGCATCTCTGTCATACCAACGCGCGTGGCCATGAAGTATCCAATGGTGGAGCCAATCACTAATCCACCGATAATCAACTCGTATCCGATTACTTCCTCAGTATACATCTTCACAAGCGTTACCAGTACAGCTAGAAGCATGCCATATGCCCCTAGCATGTTACCTTGTGGAGCAGTTCTAGGACTGGATAGTCTCTTAATACCTAGAATGAACAATGCTGCTGAAACTAAGTATCCAATGTCCCACACAACTGAGTCTACCATTAGCCCCCACCTCTTCGCTTCTTACCTGCAATCATCTCCAGCATCTTGTTTGTGACCATGAACCCGCCAACGACATTGATTGTTGCCATGATCAATGCGATGAAGGCCAGCCATGATGCTGTGCCGGGATCTCCATTGTTGAATTCAGCATTTGAAAGGATCAGTGCGCCGACAATTGTAATTCCTGAAATTGCATTCGCACCAGACATTAGAGGTGTGTGCAAAGTTGGGGGAACCTTGCTGATCAACTCAAAACCAAGGAAAATAGCCAATACGAAAACCGTGATGCTAGCAACTAGTGTGGTCAATGTCAACATTGGGCAACTACCTCCGAGAGTCTCGTCTGCTTAGAATGGATCTCACCATCATGGCATAAGAGAACGCCCCCCATTCCGGCGACATAGAAGTCGTCTCCTTCTGGGGCGCCGACAAGAATCGCATCATCCATATCAATTCTAATCGCATTATCTTCTACTAATGTTGAAAGGAAGGTAGTCATATTATTCGAGAACAGCATACTTGCTGTTGAAGCTAGCTCACCGGCGAGATTCTTGGTCCCGACTATGGTAATGCCGTTCTCTGTTCTGACCACTTCTCCTGGGACGGTTAACTCGCAGTTACCACCCACGTCAGCATTCATGTCTACCACCACTGAGCCGGGTTTGAATGAAGAAATTGCACTTGAAGGTACTGTGATGGGAGCGGGTCTACCGAAGATTCTGGCGGTTGTCACTATTACATCAGCATCGCTCGCAACTTGGCAAACAGTATCGTTAACTTTCTGAATAAACCCTGGCGTCAGGGGCTTAGCATAGCCCGACTCGTCCTCGAAATCATCCATCCCATCAACTTCAATGAATCGGCCACCTACTGACTCAATTTGTTCAGCTGCGGATTTGCGTACATCAGAAGCGTATACCACAGCACCAAGCCTCTTTGCAGTTGCTATTGCTTGGAGACCAGCAACACCGGACCCCATGATTACGAATTTTGAAGGTCTCACAGTTCCAGCGCTAGTGGTCATCATAGGGATGCCCCTTGGAACGTGGGCTGCACCGAGTAACACTGCTTTGTATCCTGCTAGGTTGTCTTGGCTAGAATTCACATCCATTGCTTGTGCCCGGGAAAGGCGCCTGGGGATCATATCCATACTAATCAGAGTAATCCCAGAATCTACGCATGCCTTTACAGAGGAAGGGTTCCTGAATGGATCGGCTACACAGGCAATAATCTGACCCTGTTTCAAATTCGAGGTGTCAGGCATCGATATTGATACCACCACATCACTAGACAAAACATCTTCACGACTGGAAACGATGCTACCCGCAGCCTCATAATCCGAGTCACTATTGTGTGAAATTATGCCGGCACCGGTCTCGATAACTACTTCGAAGCCCATTTTCTTCAATTTCTTTAACGAGCCGGGGACAATTGAAACCCTGTTCTCACCCTCAACTTCTTTCAACACCCCTACTCTCATCGTATCACCAATCTGAATTACAGTTGAATGCAATTGAAGGCCGTTATTGAAACCGTCGGCTCGCATATTTCACTGGGATATCAGCCGAAGATTAGGAGATAGCCAATTCCGAAAACTGCGACATCGCAGATTGCATGCGATAACCAGCAAACCCAAATCGATTTGTGGCGTATGTACAACCAAGACCAAATCGCTGCAGCGGAAAGTAGGCCAAATGAAGCCATGATGGTTTGCCACCATAAGAATCCGAAGTAATGGAGTGCAATTGCATGATGCAATGTGAAAAGGACTGCAGACAAAAAGATCGCTGCAATTTCACTCCCGAATAATTCAATACCCTTGGTAGTGACAAACCATCGGAAAACATATTCCTCAAGTAGGCTATTCAAGAAAATCCAGTACAACATACCAGCGATGTATATTCGAATCTCCGTTAATCCAGTAGTTTCCATTTCTGCCAACATTGCTTCCGTATCAATGGTATCACCAAAGATATACCACATCAAGATAATTATGGCAGACATAAGAAGGCCGGTGATGGCGCCCATTGCCAGACCTTCCTTATCGGCCGGTGAACGGGAAATTTCTTTGCCCTCAACGCGTAGAAACCAGTATGCTGGGGCAATTAGGAGCCACAATTTACATGCCATGAAAAATATCTGTGAGGTTAATGCATCGTCATTATAGTTCAATGTAAAAAGAATCGAAATTGTAGGAATGAAAGAAACCAAACTTATGGCTACGATTGGGTGATGCTTGGAATCCATGACAATCCGTTATGCACGGTACTGAATATGCTTCCTACGTCACAGCAATGTTTGCTCGGCAAAGTGCTAAGAATGGTGCCATAGGCGAAAGAACATGACAACAGGTGCAAGGAAGGTTGCAGTAATTGGTGCGGGCAATGTAGGTGCTACATGTGCATTCGTCTTGGCTGAGAGGAAAGTTGGAAAGGTTGTACTTCTGGACATATACGAAGGATTTGCCAAAGGTAAGGCCCTAGATATGAGCCAGGGCGGGAGGATTCTGAACTATGATGGCAGGATTACCGGTACCAAGGACTATGCAGACATTGCTGGTTCCGACGTGGTCGTCGTGACATCAGGATTTCCTAGACAGCCGGGGATGAGTAGAGAAGATCTGATAGGGAAAAATGCAGATATTGTTTCCCAGGTAGGCAAGGGAATCAGGGAACACGCTCCGGATTCAGTTGTAGTCATGGTCACAAACCCGCTAGATCTAATGACATACCATATGCAGAAAATCACTGGATTTCCGCACAATAGAGTCGTGGGGCAGGCAGGAATCTTGGATAGCGCAAGAATGACTCACTTCATCTCCGAATCGGTAGGTTGCAGCAATGAGGATGTGCAGGCAATGGTTCTTGGCGGTCACGGCGATACAATGGTCCCGCTGCCTAGATACACTACAGTTAACGGAATCCCAGTAACCCAACTCCTCAGTGAAGCGGAAGTTGTAGCTATTTGTGAGAGGACTGCAAGTGGTGGTGGAGAGATTGTGAAGCTCCTTGAGAAGGGTAGCGCATTCTATGCCCCTGGCAGCGCAGCGGCAATAATGGCCGAGGCGATACTCGATGATAGGAAGAGGGTGCTCCCTTGCAGCACCTATCTAAATGGCGAATATGGAATGGAGGACATATACATTGGAGTTCCTGTAATTCTGGGCAAAGATGGTGTTGAGAGAATTATCGAACTAGAACTAGAGCCGCACGAATTAGAGAGCCTACATGGTTCGGGCGCATTTTACAAAGAGCAATTAGGTTCGATTCTGGGATATTGAACATAATTGAGATGAGACCGTGGCTACAGAGTATGTCCACCTAGAACATGACGGAAAATTACTCCTCGTTGATATGGGGGGGAAGGGTCCAGCAAAACCCCAGATGGGAAGGGATCTGCTCGATGGTGGATTTGTCATCAGACTACCAACTCCCGAGGAGGTGTCAGCATTGGGAATTAGTTGGGCCCACAGACGAACCAATAGAATTAGGCTGAATGAAATCGACTACGTCATCAGCCATGGTATTCCGGAAATCCCCTGGCCCGAGGATTGGGCCTGGAAGGATTCTGTAATCAGTGATAGTGCAGTTGACCCGGTTGCTAGAGAATCAGTCTATCGCACAATCCACAGGGTAGTTAGCAAAGTCGTCATCACGAATTCAAAACATGAAATCCTAATGGCTAAGGTATCGAGGGGATTCTTCACTGGGTGCTGGACCCTACCTGGTGGATTCGTAGACTACGGAGAACACCCTAGGCATGCTGCTGAAAGGGAGGCATTAGAGGAGTTGGGGGTTAGGATCGAAATCCCCGATTCCAGAGGTGAATCAGGGGCAGTTATTGATGGCGATGATTTGGGGGTAGTCCAAACTGAGATTTTCAACGAAGAGGGGATAAATTGGGTTTCTTTCACATATCGTTGCGAGACCGATTTGGGCGACCAGGAAATTACTCCCAAGGATGATGAAATTGAGAAGGCTGAGTGGTTTTCCAAGGAAGTAGCTCTGAATAAGGCTGTTTCGAAGTTTGATATAGAGGCAATAAAAAGATTGTGAATACGGATTCTTCGTCATGAGATCAGAAAAATGCGCCCCGCATCAGGAGTATGAAGACGAATCCTATCACTGCGAATGCCAGCCAGTTGGGTATCCCCATAAATTCGAGGCTTCCCATGACCCTGCCAGGGGGTATCAGCCTTGAACGGTTGGTCTAGTAAAATGTGGTGGGCCTGCCTGGATTCGAACCAGGGTCTATTGCTCCCAAAGCAACAAGCATAGACCAGACTAACCCACAGGCCCCTAGGAAATCAATGCGGACGACGAATCGTCATGAACTTTGCTGGAGCCAAGACCACGAGTCGCCGTCATGCCGGATTAGAATTCCTTCCATCTCAGCTTGCCCGATCAGATGTTCGCAAGATGGTTCGGAAATTCCTTTGTGAGTCAATTCCTCTTCAAGTGATGCAATAGTCAGAATGCCGTGCCGATCAGTTGCATCGTGCATTGCTTGAATTGATTTCGAACGGATATTTCCAGGTTTCTGGGCACTGTGGACCGATATTTTATCCCTCAACATAATCCTATTTTCGATATCTCGTGAGATTTCCCTGGGGAGGTTTGCATTGGATACCGCAACTGCAAGCTGACGTGAGTCTTCAAAGTTAGAGATTGGAATTGAACTCGATGAACCACATCTGGTGCAAGATGCCGAGTTCGCGGCATTACATCCGAATGCGTGTCCGCACTCGCATCTTCGCAATTGCCATTCGCCGCTCACGTATATTCTCAATCAAGCAGGTTCATCACTTTGTCGTGGCAAATATGAACATCTATGACTCTCTAAGAGTATTAATTATGAAGACGGGAAGATGGCTGGCTCTTGTTTCCTCCTTGATTCTAGTGGTTATCTCGTTGGCTATCATGGTTGTAGAACGAACGATTACGGCCGAGGCATGGGCAATGCTCCTACTAGCACCCATTCCAGCAGGTTTTGCTGTAACCACTAGAAATGGAAGAAATAATCGGACTTCTGAGATTGTCGATTGGCAAGAAGAACATGATTTGGAGCAGAACAAATCTGTTGGCGATCCTACTGAGGCGGGGTTTGATGTCCCGGTTCTATGATTCATGACAGACGTAGTGTCTCAAGATTTGCAGGAGCATACGTCTGGACCTTGAACCTCTCACGCAAGCCCATTCTGAAAGCATTACAAGTCTGAGGATCGCCATGATGGCAGATTATCTTTCTTGGGGTTGGATTCAATGCAGAAACATAATCCATCAATTGATTGCGATCAGAGTGCCCACTGAAGCCATCGATGATTACCATGTTGCATTTTACATCCAGCATTAATGTCTGCCCCTTGTCCATCAAAGGTACATGCGAGTGCCCCTCCTGAAGCCTCCTCCCTAGAGTCCCGGAAGCCTGGTATCCCACGAAACAAAGTGTATTGCCTGGCTCAGGTGCCCAGTGCTTGAGATACTCGATGATTGGACCACCAGTCATCATACCACTGGTGGCAAGGACTATGCAAGGGCTCGGATCTAGTAGGATGGACTCGCGCAACTCACGCGAGTCTACTTGCTTGAACCATGAAGAGTTGAATGGATTCTGGTCCCCTCCCCTAAGCATACTCTTCTTCAACTCCCTGTTCAAGAAATTAGGATGGCTAGAATGGATAGCACTTGCCTCGCTAATCATCCCATCGAGCCAAACTGTTACTGGTGGGACTCTGCCGGACTTGAAGAGCTCGTCAATTGCTAACATCACCTCCTGGGATCTACCCACGGCGAACACCGGGCAGAAAATCTTGCCCTTCCTGTTCAAGGTATCAGTGACAAGATCCTGTAACTCCTGGCTAGCTTGCTGTCTAGTAGGTTGGATGCTCTGAGGGCTTCCGTAAGTGGATTCTATTACCAGAGTGTCAACCTTAGGAAAGCGAACAGTTGCCGCATCAAACAGCCATGATTTCTCATACTTGATATCTCCTGAGAAAAGAAGCCTGTGTTCTGACTTGCCTTCTCCAATCTGCATGTAAACACTTGACGAGCCGAGTATGTGCCCGGCATTCTCCATCGTCATCTTGACGTCAGGTGCGATATCTGTTTTGTCTCCCCAGTTGACATCTACGACGTGCTTAATGCATTCTTGTATATCGGCCTTGGAGTATGGTGGTTCGTTTCCCTCCGCTTGGGAGACTTTGATGTAATCAATCTGAAGTAGCGTCATCAAATCACGAGTAGGTGGAGTACAGTAGACAGGACCCTTGTAACCGTACCTGAATAGAACTGGGAGCATGCCTATGTGATCCACGTGAGCATGGGTGATAACTACGGCATCTAAATTGTCAAGCGGAAGGAGTTCGGGAGCAGAGAAGAATGGTTGAACCTCATTTTGGTTATTTGTTGGTTTGGCACCAACATCAACTAGTACCTTCGACTCATTGGTAGTAACAAGATGCATCGCTCTGCCGACCTCCCTATAAGATCCCAGTGCAGATACCCGGACCCAAGATTCCCCGGGTCTTTGGGGTCGATAAATCCTAGTTCCGAATTTCTTCAATAGTGATTTCCGCTCATCGGCCAGTTCCTTTCGGTATCGGCGGATATCGTGTTGGGTGCGGCTTTCCCTTGCAGGGGCACGCTCAACCTTAACCAGCCAACCAATCTCATCCCTCAGGGAATTGATATGGGCCCCCTTGGGGCCGACTGCAGAAGATGGGTCGTCACATTCCAGTATAACCTCAGATAATGCAGGGTCCAACCATGTGTTCCTCACCTTTGCCTCTGGTGGAATAATCCGATTAACTGCATCATGAACTGCGGCATCGTCGGCCAGAATATCTGGGTGCGGCCTAACAACAACCCTTCTTTTGATAGTCTTGGCAATTCGTACCGTAAGACTTTCACTACCACCAGTGAATCGTCCAGGTTGTTTGGTGATTATTGAAATGGATCCAGCTTCCAAGGTCACCTCTGATTCTATATCGTCAGGTATCAATTTGGAGATCTTCCTCTTAATCTCCGGTAGGGTCAATCGCATAGTATTCTCCTCTTATCCACAGGCAACTAGGCCAAGTCGGCGCTAGGCCGGGAATGTGATCAAAGTGAAGAGAGAAGCTCGCTGACTTCCTCTTCAGATAGTTGGGTGAATCCATCTTCGTTGGTAATAAAGGCTAGATCCATGCCATTTCCACTTGCTGCATCCCTCTGAGCAGATGCTAGGAGAGCCTTTGCGGCAACGGACAAAGCCTGATGTTTGGACATCCCCTCCTTGAATTGGTCCTCCAGTACCCCGTACATGTATGGGCTCCCTGATCCAGTTGCACAGTAGACATCGGGGATAGATCCACCAGCCGAGTCGATACTATAGACGCTTGAACCGGAGGGATCAACACCCACAATTAGCAACTGGACGTAGTGTGGTCTGCCGGAGAGAATGTTAGCAGTGAATGTCGCAGCTCCCTTAACAGTCATGGGTGCATCCCTCTTTAGTTCGTACAACTTCAACTCAGCTGCAAGAACTCTTGAGAGGGATTGGGCGTGTCCAACAAGACCTGCTGTGGTCAGTGCAATGTTGTCAGATATCCTGAATAGTTTTTGAACGGATTTATTCGCGATGAAATGTCCCATTGTTGCCCTGTGGTCTGCACCAACAACTACCCCACCATCGTAAGTAATGCCAACTGTGCTGGTGCCAGTCTTGATTGGGGTAGATGTTGCGTCCATAGTAATCACCGGCGGAGTTGCCAGTGATATTCACTAAAATCGACCCCTTATCAATGCGACGGGAGGTGGGGCTGCGAGAAAATGTATTACAATGGGCGGATATATTCCGCCAAAGTAGAAGGTATGAAGCGTCAAATGAATGTCGTAACTGCGTGCGTTCCGAAGACAAAGGCCCCAAATGGGTCGAAATGCCAAGTATTTCTGATCAGAGCAGCGGTAGTATTGAGCCTGGTGAACCTTATCACGACTTAGGAATGAAGTTTCCGAATGCTCCTGTTCCCCGAACCCAGGGCGATGTGATAGTCCATAGGGCCTTACTGGAAGATGTTACTGGAATAGCTCAACTAATGGATTGGATATCCGATGGAGATATCGTAATCGTAGAAATGACTGATTTGATGTCCAGGGATATGGAATTGCAATTGGCAGTTGGTAGAATCCAGGAGTTTGTGGAAGGTGACATGCGTGGACAGTTAGTACGTCTAGGTAATGCAAGACTGCTCCTACTACCCCCTACTTTCGATAGTGCGAGAGTGAAGTAATCATGCAGAGCGAGGTAGACGCGCCCTGTCCACAATGTGCAGAAGGTGACACTTTGACCATGCTAGCGATGAACTCTGAAATACCATATTTCGGAGAACATACACAGATCACCGTCTTATGTTCATCTTGCGGTTGGAAGCACACGGATTTCATTCCATCGGACGGGCAAAAGCCTGGATTCTCGTCTCTGGTTGTCGATAATGACCAAAAGACGATGGCGAGAGTAGTGAGGTCATCTTCGTGTACCATAAGAATACCAGAGCTAGACCTTGAGGTCTCCCCTGGTGGTTCATCTAGTGGATACGTGACAAACATAGAGGGAGTGATAAAACGATTCGAAAATGCTATCGAGACTATCATTAGAGGTGATGATGACGGAATGGGTACAGAAATTGCGAAAAAAATCTTGGATAGACTGCGACTTGTCAAGCAGGGCAAGGATAGGGTCAGTGTAGAGTTACTTGACCCTCGAGGAAGAAGTCAGATTATCCATGGTGAAGCGATATCAAGGGAATTGAATGATACCGAGAGTGGGGACTTGGAAACAGGGCCCGAGATCCCAGTATTCGATCTAAGCTAGATTGCATCTGGAGCGAGGAACTCGTCCACTCTGTCTTCCCACTGTATTCTCTTTTTTGCGAGTTCGGACAACCATTCGGTAGCGCTGTCGATGCATATTTGCTTTATCTCTCCGGCCAGTAACCTTCCACTTTCGTATTCGTCCTGAATCTCTTGCAAAGCATTGTCATCTTCTTCAAAGAAGAATTGCAAGTATTGGAAGGCTACGTCCTTGGATACATCACCACCGTGCCTACGATGTTCCTCGACCGTAGGTTGCCCGCCACTAATCGCCCTCTTGACCTTCTTCGTCATCACTCCTACGTCGTCGTCCATGAAAATCGTACTTTCTGGTTTTGAAGATGACATCTTATCACCAGTCATGCCAACTGCAAATCTATGGTATGTTGAGCATGGTGGCAAGAGACCCATTCCACCCATATTCCTCTCTATTGATAGCAGTTTCATTCTAATTCGGAATTTGTCAGTAGTCGTTGCGGCGGGAATCTCAATAGTTCCGTGCTTGGGGTTCGATATTACATCAGAGAACCCGAGATCGATTATTGAAGATTCCAAATTTGCCATCATAGACTTTCTCGAGTCCATGTCAACCTTGCCTGAATCTGTAACTCCTAGATCTGAACGATTACCATCTTGAATAGAGAGTGCGACTGTCAGTCCTCCAGACTTTCTTTGCTTTACGTTGAACCAGTTACTCTTCTGAGTAATGTCCCTAGTCAATCTCAGGTGTGGGTCCTGGTCAACACCTACTGGAACAACGATTGGCCTCAGGCCGCCGTACTCATCCATCTGCGGGTGTACTATATCGCCGACTTGTACGAGCGGTGCTTGGACGTGAGCAAGATTTGTCTCGCCATTAAACCCGTAAATCGCCTCGAATTCAGAAAGATTTGTTCTCTGACCTAAAGTGAAGGCAAGCCTCTGAACAGCTGGCCTAGAGCTCTGAAAGTATACACTAGTGTTGTCTGGATCAAGACCCAAAGCGGCATAGTTGAGTACATATTCACGTAATGCCGTCTCACGACCCTCTGCAAGTGAAGTGCCACGGGTGGCAAGGGCCTCTAGGTCAGCAACAGCAACTGTGACATCCGCACCCTGCTCCTGAAACCATCGAACTTGATCAATTACCATGCTATGCCCTAGGTGCATCCTTCCACTAGGCATCAGGCCGGTAAGAACTCCGAATGGATCCCTGGCACTCATGCAGTCAACTACTACATCGAGGTCCCTGTGGCCGAAAACTATGCCTCTACGATGTAGCATCCCAGGATTTGGGAGGGAGTCTTGATCAACAGAAGACAACCCAAACTGGCTGACAATTCGGCCATAGTCAGTCGATTGCTCAGATGACCATGGGTCTATCCTTCCGGCCTTATCCATGTAATGCGGCATGTATTGCACCCAATCAAGGCATCGCTAATTGTAGTGCCAATACTTGCGGACAGTTACAACGAATAACACCGCCGCACCCCGAAAGGTGTGGCCGTCATACACTGCTTCGGGGTTGGACTAGTGGGTTCCTATGTAGCTAGGAAGTTTGCAGAGTCGGGTTTTACTGTCCATGCCTATGACCCCCAGCCACATCGTGTTATGGGGATTCCCGGAATCGAAATTCATCATCTAGAGCCAGATGAAGACCCGATAGATCTGATGCTGGAACTAGTATACTCGCGGGAAGGCATTACATTCGAACCGAATAGTGACATTGTGGTCAATATGCTACCTGGGGACATAGGGCATTCAAGCACAACATCACTTGCAGAGTTGCCATGGAGAACCGTTGACCTAAGTTTCAGCGAGTTCACACCGGACAGGGATGATGAGAAGGCTAAGGAATACGGGGCAACAATCCTGTGGGATACAGGCATTGCACCTGGCCTATCCAACATGCTTCTTTCATTGGCTTACGGTGAGATGGGGGCTTTGAAGAATGGAGAAGTGAGAGTCGGGGGCAATCCAACGGGTCCCACCGAAGGTTGGAACTACATGGCACCATTTTCACCAATTGACGTTGTAGCTGAGTATACTAGGCCTGCGAGGGTAATCAGAGATTCTGAGCTAGTGACGTTGCCGGCACTCTCTGAGAGGCACGAGATAGAAGTGCCCGAGAAAGGAACGATGGAAGCCTTCCTGACAGATGGGCTTAGGAGCGTCCTAACCACAATTCCCGCTGTTGACCTTTCCGAGTATACCGTTAGGTGGCCAGGGCACATCCAAAGGTTCATTGATCAAAGAGAGTCTGGGAAAATAGACGTTCAGATGCTAACAAACGAATGGCAGTATAACGAAAAAATACCTGAGTTCACCTGGATGGAGGTTACTGCAGAGGACCATAATGGGAAGAAAATGACTTGGCGTGTGCAGGATCACGGTGGCGATGATGGGCATTCAATGGCTAGAGCCACGGGCCTAGTAACAATATGCTGTGTTGAAGAGTGGCTAAACGATCCCAATATGCTTCCACCAGGAGTTCACCCCCCCGAGGCACTTCCTCCCGAAGCAGTGGGGAGAATAGTATCCCGAATGATTCGTGAGGGCGTGGAAATCGAAGGGCCTTTGATCAGTGGTCCTGATCTCTAGATCCCCAGAATTGGTCGTTTCTAAGTAGAAATACTATCGAAAGTGGAACGGCAATGAGCATCGTTAGAGCGAATAGGGGCAATTTCCAACCCACCACGTCTTCTGTTGGCCTCTCAACCAACCATGTGAAGGTTAGTTCGGTACCAGAGAAATCCTGAGTCCACCTGAAAAGATTAGTTGTGTGGTGACCGACTATCGTAATCGAATAGTCGAGGTCGTTGAATGTGACCATCGGAGTAGTTTCAACATTATTAGTACTATTTTCCAGTTCAACAATTATCGTTGAATGAGGGTCTTGGGTTACTATAATTCCCCCCTCAACGTGACGCCACCCAGTAACGAGTTTACGTTCCGTACCAGTTAGCAATGGCAGAGATTTACCCTCGGAATCAGACACATCTGCCACAGTGGATTCGAATTCGATCATCACAGTACCGGGAACCGACCAAGTGTGAGTTCCCAGTTGCTGGGGGGATGAATCGATAGTAATTGTAGAGCCATTCACAGACGCTGTAGTAGAGATCCCTGATTCTCTATGATTATGCCACTCACCCCAAGTTGTGAACCAAACCTGTTGCTCCTCAATCCAAGAAATCACATCCTTGTCCTCGCGAACGCGTAGATCACCGATTCGAGCCCTCCAGTGAACGCTTACGAGGGAGTCCTCCTCAGCCGATTCAATCAGTGTTTTATCGGCTACTCCCTTCTCCAGACTGGCGCCATTCCTAATTGCAATAGACAGGCCTTCGGGAGCCTCTTCGACCATGTCACCTACGATCTGGAATCCGGAATTTTTCAGAGAGGCTCCCAATTCGGCGGTAATGACATCTGAATCTATTCCGAATGAAATGGGGCTATTTCCCCATCTTGAGGCGTTTGTTTGCCCTTCCAGATATTCCTTGCATGCAGCGATGACCCAAGGCTCATCGGTCGTCACTATGCCCTCATAGCCTTGGCATCCGAACTCATCACCGCTAGCCAGGCGTTCTTCAGAAATTACGCTTGAGAGCCAAGTATCGGTGCCCCATTCACCTGCAACTGAGGGTGCAATAAGTGGTATGAAAAGCAAAGCAGAAACTAGCAGTGTTTGCAATTTCCCCCCCATGGCACTCTCTGATAGTTTTGCTTATTCAACGTATTCAACTGTAAACTATGAAACAGGGTACTACTGGCGAGGGGCATGGGTCTCTCCGACGGGTCGCTGGAGAAGATTTCTTCTTGGGTCGGACTAGAAGGAACTGGTGAGGGGTTCTCTACACCCGCGATTTACAGATTCCTTGAGAAGTATGTCCCTGCACTACTGAGGTCAATAACAAATGTGCATATCAGAGGGGCGCACAAGGTCCCGATGCAGGGAGCGGCAATTTTCTGTGGCAACCATCTGGGAAATCTGGACCCTTTCATCAAGATCCTCGCATCCCAGAGGCCAATTCATTTCATGGCAAAGGAAGGGCATTTCGAAAGGCAACCCAACAGGTTTGTTATGATCTCGACCGGACAGATTGAGACCTTCAGAGAACATGGCGGGAGGGATGCCTTGGCTAGGGCAGTGGATGTGATTCAGAGTGGACGTTGTCTGGGAGTTTTTCCAGAGGGAACCAGATCCAGGAGAGAGTCGCCCCCCCTGCTTCAGCCGGCAAAGACTGGTTTCGCAAGGCTTGCAGCGAGATTTCCCAATGTCCCGGTTGTTCCTGTTACCATGTCGATTGGGGCGAGAGACTTCATGCCACCTGGAAGTAAATTCCCCAAGCCATGGAAGAGGATCGAGTTGATTGTGGATGATCCCATAACATTCGCTGAGTGGGCACACCTCCCAGAAGGCGGTGGAATAGACGATAACTGGGTGGAGGAGATGGCGGATCAAGGAGTCGAGCAGAGGCAGGATTCCATGAGGTCCCTTTACAGGAAATTCGCAGACCAGTTTATTGAGACCCAGAAAATGAGGGGCGCCCCTTAGCGCATTCTTGATGGACTACCTGCTCGCACCGGGTATGGTACATGGAGCAATATCTCGATCTACTGAGGAGGATTCTTGATGAAGGCGCAGCCAAAGGAGATAGGACTGGGACTGGGACAATTTCCGTATTTGGGCATCAAATGAGGTTCGATCTATCTGAGGGTTTTCCAGCTATCACCACGAAGAAGGTCCACTGGCCCAGTGTAATACATGAGTTGCTTTGGTTCCTCTCGGGCGAGACCAATATAGCATACCTGAAGGAGAACAATGTAAGAATCTGGAATGAGTGGGCGGATGAAAATGGTGATCTCGGGCCGGTTTACGGAAAGCAATGGAGATTCTGGGAGTCAAATGATGGTAGGGTCATTGACCAAATCGAAGGCGCAATTGATCTGATTAAGAACAACCCTCGAAGTAGAAGGATCATCGTATCTGCATGGAATGTAGGCGAATTAGACGAGATGGCTCTGATGCCATGCCATGCCTTCTTCCAGTTCTATGTGAATGAGGGGAAGTTGTCATGCAATCTATATCAGAGGAGTGCCGATGCTTTCCTAGGAGTGCCATTCAACATATCATCGTATAGCCTCCTTACCTGCATGATTGCCCAAGTATGCGGACTGGAGCCGGGTGAGTTCGTTTGGACAGGAGGAGACTGTCACCTCTATCTAAATCACATGGAACAGGCGAAGATGCAGATCGTGAGGGAGCCACTAGAGCTCCCGACGTTGCGACTCGACCCAGCTATTTCCAGCATCGATGAATTCACGTACGAGCACATCACTATCGAAGGCTATGACCACCATCCTCACATATCAGCACCCATTTCCGTATAGTGATACAATGAAGATGGCGATGATCGTCGCAATGGACGAGGATGGCAACATAGGTTCCTCGGGAGAGCTCCCCTGGAGACTAAGGAGCGATATGCTGCGATTCAAGTCACTCACTGAGGGTGACGGATTCAATTCTGTAATCATGGGCAGGAGGACCTGGGACTCCCTTCCTGATGAGTTCAAGCCCCTTCCTGAGAGGGCCAACATAGTGATGTCTAGGGATACAAACTGGAATGCTGACGGTGCAGACACAGCCCTTTACGTCGGTAGGGCAATTGAGATAGCATTTGCAGAGGGCAGTGAAGAGTGCTGGGTCATTGGTGGATCGCAGATTTACGAGATGTTCCTAGACAGGGTGGACGAGGTCCACGTTACTACTGTCCACGTCAGCGGTAGCGGGGACATTTCCTTCCCCGAATGGGACAGGTCGGATTGGTCCGAGGCCGTAATTGAGCAAACGACCGCGGATGAGGACAATGAACATGCAACAACATACTCGGTTTGGACAAAGAGTTGATTTGCCCTACTTCTCGGACTAATGCTATGAAGTACCAAGCACTAGTGATAGGTATGCCAACAGGGGGAGTATTCACTCCAGGGTTCGGGCTCATCGCAGCAATCTCGGCCCTTTTGGCTTCGTCGATGTTCATTGGCAGGAGAGAAGTATGATTACCGCACCTTCGAACCCGAGAGGATGTCACCCTCGGTAGTCAGAACCTTGACTCCGCCTTCACCGTCGTCTGCTGCCAGGATCATGCCCTCGGACATTACCCCCCTGAGCTTCCTAGGTTCCAGATTGGCTACGAATACAACGTTCAGGCCCTCTAACTCAGATGGCTCGTAATGCCCCTTCAACCCTGCACAAACAGTTCTAGTTGAGTCGGAACCTTCGTCGATTGTAATCACGAAAAGCTTGTCCGCGTTGGGATGGTCCTCTACAGAAATGATCCTACCCGTCCTCATCTCAACCTTCATGAAATCTTCGAAGTCGATGTAATCCCCCCCGTCCGTGGGACTGGGTGGGCCGTCATTGTCCTTACTGTCAGACAAGGACTCCTCGCTCTCGAGTATCTCCTCCAAGTCTAATCGTGAAAAGAGAGGTTGTGGTGCCGCTGGGTTCCACGATAGTGGCTCTATGCCATTCATGGAATCCTCCAATAGGATGGTGTCGATGTCCGATTCGTTCCCGAGCATCGACCATAGCCTCTCGGAGGAAAAGGGTATGAATGGCCTCATACATACAGCTAGGCAGCTGCAAATCCTCCAGGACAGGGCCAATGAAGACAGTGATTGGTGCCTATCTGGGTTCTCTTCCCCTTTGAGGTGCTTCCATGGGGCAGCTTCTTGGAGTAGTGAGTTGCCAATCTGGGCGATTCCCATTATGCTCCTCAGTGCCTCTTTGAAACGCTGTCTCTCCATAGAATCGATAGCACTGGATATCTTTTCTTTGACAGAGCTAATTGTTTCTAGATGCAACTCGTTTTCGTCATAGCTAGCTAGCGGATTCCCCCCGTCGCTATGCAGGCGGTGTGTCAGAGTCATCACCCTGTGAACGAAATTCCCATACGTTCCGATGAGTTCGTTATTCACCCTGTCGACATACTCGTCCCATCTGAAATCTGTATCATGGGTCTCTGGCATGTTGATGGAGAGGTAATATCTGAGTGCGTCCGGGTCATATCTCTCCAAGTATGAAGGGAGCCAGACGCCATGTCGCCTACTCTTGCTGAATTGGCCGCCCTGAAGCATCAGAAACTCGTTCGAAGATACATTGTCCTCCAGAACCATATCCCCGGGCTCTGGGACATGGGAAACCTCGCTTGCATCAACGGCATTCAGACCCATCAGTATAGCAGGCCAGATAATTGTGTGGAAGGGGATGTTGTCTTTCCCCATGAAGTAGATGTGACGTGGGCTTTCTCCTTCTTCTGGAACCAACCACCAATTCTTCCAAGCATCAATTCCATCTGAATGACCGGATGGTTCGGCGTATCTCTCTGCCCAAATACGAGCACAGGTGTAGTATCCCTGTACGGCTTCAAACCAAACGTAGATTCGTTTTGATTCCCATTCCGGACCATCGAGTGGAATCTCTATTCCCCACTCAATATCCCTGGTTACTGCCCTAGGACGAAGTCCCATATCGAGCCAGTTCTTAGACATAGAACGGACATTTGCCTTCCAAACACCTTGCCTCTCGGACGAATGGGCCACCAATGATTCCTGGAAGTCATTAAGACGCAGGAAATAATGCTCTGTGTCCCTGACTTCAATATCAGACTCGCCTTCTAACTTGGAACGGGGGTCGATGAGTTCGTGAGCCTCGTAAGTGGCACCACAAGAGTCGCACTGATCGCCTCTAGCACCATCTTCTGAGCACGAAGGGCACTTTCCCTCTACGTACCTATCTGGCAGGAACCTAGCCTTTCCATCCTTGTTAACTGAACAATACTGCTGCATGGACTCGCGTTCCAGAAATCCGGAGTTAAGCAATTGTGCGAAGACCTCCTGCACGATTTCCTTATGCATAGGGTCAGAAGTGCGATTGTACAATGCACCTCCAAATTCTATCCCCCGTGGATCAACAGGATTTACCCATGAGCAACCTAGATCAGCCAGGGCCTGGGTGTTAACCTCGTGATACTTGTCCACGACATCTTGGGGGCTAATGCCCATCTCCTCTGCGGTTAGTGTTATTGGCGTCCCATGTTCATCTGAGCCACTACACATCAGCACTCTTCTACCACGAGCACGCTCGTATCTATACTGAATGTCAGCTGGAAGGCAGTTTCCGGCTACATGACCAAGGTGAAGTGGGCCGTTTGCGTAAGGCCAGGCCATGAAAATAGTGACATATCCCATTCTTAGCCCGAACGTTCCGTAAAGTTAGATATTTATGTCATGTTCGCCCGGAGCAGCATGGAGACAAACGCTTGGAAAACCAAACTGGACCATTCTAAACACACACAAAGACTCCTAGAGGCATAAGAATTGGCTGATTACACTATGATGATCGCTTACGCCGTTCTGGCGTTGGGGGCCTCCTTCCTATGCAGTATACTCGAGGCGGTGCTGCTATCGACCTCTCATGGGCACATCGTGGCTCTGAAAGACACACATGCGAAGGTCAGTGCTACATGGTCAAAATGGAAGGATGATCCTGAGAGGCCTCTCACGGCAATTCTGACACTGAACACAATTGCCCACACAGTTGGGGCTCTTGGTGTTGGTTCAGAGGTCGAGAACAACTTCGAGGGAGAGTACGTTGTTGCGGGGTCGGCGGCAGTCCTAACCATCGCAATACTACTGTTGAGCGAGATCCTTCCAAAGACTATTGGGGCACTATACTGGAGGAAGATGACTGTTTCTTCCTACCACGTACTTGGTTGGCTGATGTGGGTCCTCTGGCCGATTGTCGTCATCATTGAGTTAATGCGAGCCCCATTCCCACAGGTTGAGACTGAAACGGTTACTCGTAACGAGCTCTCAGTACTAGCAGATATCGCCGAGGAATCGGATGTTATCGAAGAGGATGAAGAGGCTGTGATCCAGAATCTGTTGAAGCTAAGGGAGATGAAGGTCACCGAAATAATGACGCCAAGAGTTGTGATGACCTCTGTGAAGTCAACTGAGACCGTAAAGGAAGTCTTGGATAGGCTTCCAATAATGATTCATGGCCGGATGCCAGTTTTTGGAGAAAATGTGGATGAGATGTCTGGTTTGGTACTGAGGAGCGAGATTCTGAGGAGAGCAGCTGATGATGATTTCGAAACCAAAATGAAGGATCTATGTAGGGTAATTGTGACATGCGATGTGGACACATCAGTTGACAAGGCTCTCGATATCCTTCTAGAGAACAAGGAGCAGTTATTGGTAGCAAAGGACCAATTTGGCGGGACTGCAGGACTTGTTACCATGGAGGACATCATCGAGACTCTACTGGGTGTTGAGATTGTAGATGAGTCTGATCAAGATGCCATAGATGATGGGGTTCTCCATGAAGACATGAGAGAGTTGGCTAGGAGTAGGTACGACTCAGATCCGGAATAGAGTACTTTCTACATGTTGCAAATTTGAATTATGATGAGTCGCTGACATCTATCCTCATAGAGTAGTGACCTCTAATGAGTATGTGCAGAAAGGAAAGCCCGAATGGTGGGACGAAGCAATAGCACACCTTTCAGAAGATCCATTGCTCGGTCATATTGTCCAATTGCATAGTGGCGGATTCTTGACTGGACGAGGCGAAATCTTCCAGACTCTGGTAAGAAGCATCGTCGGACAACAGATTTCTGTGAAGGCTGCGGATACCATTCACGGACGCTTGGAGGTACTGTGCGGTGGAATCAGCAGGGAGTCGATTGGGTCTCGTACGCTAGAAGAATTAGCATCTTGTGGGATTTCACGGAAAAAGACCCAGTTCATACATGAAATAGCAATCAACGAAACCCCATTACTACCAGTAGGCTTTGAAGAGATGGATGATGATTCCATCCTCAAACATCTAGTCCGTTTCAAAGGGGTGGGGCCGTGGACAGCAGAGATGATGCTCATTTTCTCACTTATGCGGCCCGATGTTCTGAGTCTGGGGGACCTTGGAGTTGTGAAGGGAATACAAAGCCTCGTTCCCGAGGCACTGACAAACAAGGAGATGCTGGATGTGGCTGAAGCGTGGCGTCCATTTCGGAGTGCTGCATGTTGGTTCCTTTGGAGGACACTAGACCCGATTCCAGTGGAATACTGAAAGCTAACCTTCCGTGGTCCCGGAGTCTTCGCTAGACTCCTTGTCAGACCACCATCCTTGGGCCTCAGAATAGTCCCCAAGCTGCTCAAGCCTCTTCAACCAGCCCTTGGACTCTGCTGATTTGCTGGTCTTTACCATCCAAACACCTCCGTATACGGTGTCCCAGAGTCCTAGATCGTCCCTCTTGAAACGGTAGAACAGATAGTCCAGTAGGGGGGGGAATAGGAATACTAACGAGGTTACCAGGAGAACTTGGCCGCTTTTGCTTCCGAAGCCCTCTGAGGTTGAGGTCAGGAACAAAATCAATCCTAGCATCACCAAAGGGAAAGTGAGTCCCTTCAGGAAAAGGTAAGACTGGTGGGGGGTGCCCAACTTAGTGGTGATGAAGGTAGTCCTACTGATCCAGTTCCCGACTGTCCGTCCAGTGGTGTACGGCATGAAACCAAGGTTGAAGCTTATTAGGAGAATTCCCAGTAGGAACGCATAGGTTGGGTCGAAGTAAGACCCCCAGGCAGTTAGAACAGAAAGAGGTACGGTCCACCCATATGAAACGGCGAAATCGGAACCCCGCCTGATTACCCTCTGGCTTCTCGATGCCTCCACAAATCCTTCTGGTAGTTCCTTCGCCACACGGACTTTCTTCGCTCTCGGCTCCCTCTTCTTCCTAGGGGCCCTCTTCCTGGATCTTTTCTTCGATTGAACCGGTTCTGGCTCAGAGACGGTTTCAGCAGCGACGGGTGGTGGCTTGACCTCAGTTTCAGCTGGGACAACGTTGGTTGTTTCTCCGGCATTTATCTGGCCAGCCTTCTCCAATAGACCCATTCAAACACCATACCTGCTAGCTATGAGCTTGTACAAATCAAAATCATTAGATTCCGTGAATGACTTCATGACTGCTTCGGGCAGGTCTACAAGCAGTTCATTAACCATCGTGAAGAACTCGCCCCGTGATTCCTTATCGATGGCCTTTGGGTCATTACCGACTGACTCGAATAGTTTGAATCCGTCCGATTCTATGAATGCTAGAGTCTTGTCATCGGGCAATTGGCCGAGGAGGCCATTAACCACCGTGAAGAAGTGTGAGAAGTCCTCGTCGTAGCTCCTGAAGCTCTCGATAATTCCATTGACAAACTCGTCGAAATCCAACGATCCGGAGTTGTCTTTGTCAGCGCTCTGGAAGAACTCTTGCATAGAGTCCAGATCTAGTTCGTCTATCTTGTCCACGGAGACACCTGTCTTCTCCGCTACACGCCCTACGAAATCAGAATCGTCCATGGCCTCAAGGAATTCTGCTAGTGACATTTCAGTTTTACTGGCCTCAGAGATAAGCTCAACTGTTGGCTTAATAGTGGTCAAATCGTCTTGATCCTTCTTCCTAAGAACGATAATTTCCCTGTCTAGATCGGATCCGAACCGGTCGGCATATCTGTCCATCAGAGATTCGCCTCGACCTGTTGAGATCCTGTCTATTCTGTTGTAAATGCTATCTCTTGAGCCACTCGATATCGAGGGGTTTGATGTCTTCCTCTTATCCCAAACTGATTTGAAATCAGAAGGTTGATTCACAGATGGGCTTGGAGTATTGGCGGATAGGGAATTTGCAGCGTCTAAAAGGTCGCCATCGGCAGAAGGCTCTGGCACAAAGCCGAACTGGGGAGGTGGTGGAATATCAGGAACTGATGGAATCTCAGGCAATGGAACTTCTGGTTCTGGCATTGGCATGTTGATTCCCGGAGGAGGGGGTGGCAGTGGCTTGGGGGGGCCTTCAGAATCCGTATCAACATCGTCCAACGGGTCAATCACGGATAGTTTCCGTAGTTCAACACTATTCAATATTCTGTGGCTTCGTAATTGAGATGATTCAATTATTCACTGATTTTGGGAAATCGGACTCATTTGCAAATCTCCGCCCAGCCTTTCAGGCAGAGGAACATTGCCATTGACTCCTTCACCTCTATTTCCTCTCCCAATCTTGGTTCAACCCTATCCCCAGAGATCTCTGCCGTTACGTCTTCGGCAAGAACCCTCACCTTCACTGTCCCTCCTCTAAAGACAACCGCCTCTGATAGTGGATCGAATTTGGTCCCAGAATCTGGGTCTAGCCTTCCTAGAGGAAACTCAGTCACGCGAAGGCCGGATTTTCCATGCAAGCTTCCTACCCATCTGATCACTCTCTTCGTATCTACGGTCACTACCTCGTCGGTCTCTCCGGCAGTACCTATTACTACAGAAGAGTCCCCCTTCACAAGTTCCCAGAATATTGGTGTGCATTTTGGGCCAAAAACCGCAAGGTTTGGATCGTTCTTCAGCCTGCTAACTTTTTCCTCGTTATCACATAACTTTGCGAGTTCTACAATACTGGCTCTAGAAGAGGATTTCAGATTGACCTGTGGAGAGTTAGATCTAGTTCTAAGAATCCCATGCAATTCATCAAGCAAAGCTCCCTTTCCCGTTTCTCCGCTGGAAATACTAGACAATTTTTCCAGGGTCGAGTCAATTCCTTGCAAAGCTCTGCGCCCCCACTCGGAGTTGTCTGAAATTGTTGACTGGATGTCAATTCCTTCGCCTCTTATGTAATTTACAATCTCCCTTCGCGCATTGGAATCTAGGTGAAGTAGACTTGGATCTCTGACGTGAATGTGGAATCCCCTGTGTCCAGAGAATGTGAATTGAGCATGCTTTTCTTTGAAACCAAATTCAGGCTCTAGGAATTCGTTCCACAACCGCCATGCTTGACCTTGTATAACTTCAATCATCGCAGGAAAGTCGTTACCTGAGACTCCCGGTAGATGGTCACCATCCAAATCAAAAATTAGGTCAGCACCCAGCCAGCCCTTTTCGGCCATCTTTAGTTGAGAGGGTTCTTGGTAGTACGCAGTGCTATGAAAGCAAGAGTGTGGTGCTCTACTTCGAAGGTAAGAATGAAGTGAATTCTTGTCCGAGAATGACCTGTGCCTGTCAGGGGGGGCTCCACCCCAAGGAATGAACATCCATTCCCTTGTTCTCAGTCTTGGTGGAGTCCAGAGTGATTTTGGCGAAATGGAGTCGTAATACTCAGAGAATCGCAACGCGAACCTGCTCCAGCCTCCCGCCATGAGAGGCAAATAAAGGGGCGAGGGCCATAAATTTTCAATCAGCCCAGCTTTAGTCCGCCAACTTCCTTACCATCAGTAGATGGAGAAGCCCCGGTTGCCTCGATATATGCCTCCCAGCAAACATACTCGTTGTCGAGGACAATTGCCTCAGAGAACTTGAGGGCCTTGCCGGTTATTGCACAGACTGGCCCCAGTTGTCCGGATGCTGTAGAGAGCTTGGAGGGGTCGACCATGTTTGGCCCTTTGGAGGTGACCATTTCATCATTGCGAGGAGAGGTGTTGACGAAAACCCATTTCAACTCAAATCTTCGCGCATCGAATAATGGTTGAGGAGGTGCTGAGGATTCGTGTAGGGCATTCACCGGACCCCGATGATGCTTTCATGTTCCATGCCCTGACTCAGGGCCTCATTGATACCCCTGGAAGGAAATATGAGCATGTATTGGTGGACATTGATACCCTTAATCAAGAGGCGCAGCGTGGTAACTTCGAGGTTTCTGCTGTAAGCATACACTCGTACCCCAAGATTTCCAAAGAGTACGCTCTAATGAATTGTGGAGCGTCGATGGGAGAGGGTTATGGGCCAATACTAATTTCTAATAGGGAAATGAGTATTGAGGATGCAAAGAATAGGGTGATCGCTGTTCCTGGGAAGAGCACGAGTTCATACTTATCACTTGTACTTGCATTGGGCGATGTCCAAGTAAAGGAGGTGCCTTTCGATAGAATTCAACCGGGTGTTCTGAGTGGTGAGTACGATGCAGGAGTGATAATCCACGAAGGTCAGCTAACATGGTCCAATGAAGGCGCGTTCATGGTCATCAACCTTGGAGTTTGGTGGAATCGCACCACTGGCCTACCATTACCACTTGGGGGGAATGTTGTGAGAAGGGATCTCGGAGAAGAAATGTGCAAGGGGATTTCTAATGACATCAAGAAGAGCATTGAGTATTCCCTCTCCAATCCTGAACTTGCTCTGCGAGATGCAATTAAGTGGGGAAGAGGAATCGATGAGGATACAAACGAGGAGTTCGTCAGAATGTATGTGAACGATCGAACGATAGACTATGGTCCTGAGGGACGTGAAGCAGTTAGGTTATTCCTTGAAAGAGGTCAGGAAGTTGGGCTGGTCAGGAGTACCTTCGATGCGAGAGGAATGGAGTTCATTGGGGCTGAAGAGCAATGACAGAAAGACCAGATGTAAGCGAGTTCGGTTCGGTTGACCCTGCACCAGCCAACGAGAGTTTGGCTGTAGGGGACCTTAGGGCAAGGCTCTGTGATGAAGAAGAGCGGATGTTCCAACGGATGAGGGCCCTGTTTGCTCTAAGGAACATCGGGGGAAAGGATGCTGTTGACTCATTGGCTGCTGCCTTTGACTCATCATCTGCACTATTGAAGCATGAAGTTGCATACGTACTGGGGCAGATGCAGGATGATCATGCGGTCCCACATCTGATTAGCCGATTGGAGGACATGGGAGAGGATGTCATGGTTAGGCACGAGGCTGCTGAGGCTCTAGGTGCAATTGGAAACAGAATTGCAATGGCGACATTGGAGAAATTCGCAATGGACGATGAGATTGTAGTAGCCGAATCATGCGAAGTGGCAATTGATTTACTAAATTGGGTTTCTAGTGATAGGTTAGATTACACGGATTAAACAGAGTCGAACCAACGTGGTTGCGAACCCATCCTGCACACTTCATCGAGGAACACTCTCAGTCCTTCGATGGAAGATTTGTCGAGAATATTCGAAACCTCAGATTCGAAATATTTGCTAATTCTGCCCAAGGGGAGGCCAATCTTCTGCGACGCAATAGAGACTACATCGCCCCTTGTATCATCATCAATCAGGAATCCGTTGTAGCTTCTGAGCATTGATTCCCTTGCTTCATCGACAATACTTGGCGAAGAGTCGTTTCTAGCAGCAAATACTCCAAAGACCATCGGGAGACCAGTAATGTTTGTCCACTCCCTGCTCAAATCCATCCTAACAAGTTCAGGGCTCGCGAGTGCTGCTGATAATGCCCGGTCCCCGATAATTAGCGCTCCATCGCATTCACCCAGCATCGTTTCTATGTCTGGACCCATTGGTACCAGTTTTGGGTCTAAGCACCTCTGTCCAAGAATCCACTTCAGGAGCATGTTTGATGTCGATGAGTCAGAGGGTAATGCGATGTCCCGCATTGACTCAAGGGATCTGTTGCCGAAAAGAATGACAGAACCAACAGACTCTCTACCAACTATTCCTATGTCCCGTAATAGATTTAGCTCATTGAAATTTATTGCATAGTCGGCCGCTGGTATGGGAGCAGTTATGCAATCCCTCCTAAGAAGGTGCCCCGTTAGCCATGAAGGAGGTGCGGCCAGAATATGCCAATTCTGGCCAATTGAATGGAAAATGGGTTCGCAATTGATGAATGAAACCCTACCAAGAGTCCTCTTCCAAGACATTCTGTCACTGACCTACTATTGGCAGAACCAATTTTTCTCCCATTAACTCGGAGTCAAACGATTCGAATCTTTCGTAAGTGGAGTCCCTCTTCACAGGTTCTTGACCAGCTGATTCGATTAGTCGGGCTAGTTTAGAACTGTCATAATCAGTACTCGTGGCACTCCCAGCTAAGTGCATAATCTCCTCATGGCCGACTGTACCATCGATATCATCGGCGCCCGAATTGATTGCTATTGAAGCAAGGTGGTCGCCGATGTTCATCCTGTAAGCCTTGATGTGTGGGATGTTATCTAACATTATTCGGGACAAAGCAATTACTCTGATTACCTCCTCACCTGATGCTAACTTGGCTTCTGGGAGTCGGGTATTGTCTTCCAGGAAAGGATAAGGGACGAAGCACTGGAAACCGCCAGATTTGTCCTGCTGGTTTCTTAGCATTTCGAAGTGCGTCATTCTATCCTCGATAGTCTCTATAGTTCCGAATAGCATTGTACAATTTGTAGGGATACCTAGTCCGTGAGCAATTGCATGGATTTCCAAGTATTCCGATGACTTCTCCTTCCCCATGCATATCCGATCTCTAATTGAGTCCACCAATATTTCGGCCCCGCCCCCCGGCAGAGAATTGAGGCCTGATTTCTTCAGAGACTTGAGAGTCTCCTTTATCGAAAGTTGTGATCTAGATGCTATGTGCTTCACTTCTACCGCAGTCAGTGACTTGATGCTAATTTCGGGGAAGTTTCTCTTTGTCATCTCGTAAATCTCCGAGTAATTATCTATGGTCCATTCTGGATGCAAGCCACCAACAGCGTGTACCTCATCAATTAATCCACGATATGGCTCAATCCTAGATACAAACTCCTCTGCAGAAAGTGAATATGCCTCACTATGCCTTGACCCCTTCCTGAAGGCACAGAAACGGCAAGCTAGAGTACAGACGTTCGTAGTATTTACGTGTAGATTTTCGTTAAAGAATACATGATTGCCAAATCTGGATTGCTTAATCATACTTGCTAGTGCAGTAAGGCCGGGGAGATCAGAATTCCTGTGCAAATCGGAACCGACGTCCTTTGGAATCCTTCCCCCTTCGATTAGAATCCCCAGTGAAAGTGAGAGTAATGTGTCGTTTTTTACAGAAATTGGTATAGGAATTTTGGACAGTTCTGCCCTCCAATCTTTCTCTAATATGGATCCCATTAGCATCTCTAATCAATGCGAGTAAATGGTATGATTTGAATCACTCTGCTAGATAGTTGTGAAAAGGACATTGAAAACTATCAATAGCCCTACTCCAGAATTCTATTTCGTGGGCGATGCAGCGCAAGACAGAATTGCGGAACTAGAGGAAATGGCAAGACAATGCAGAATTGATATTGTTAAGATGACCCATGCAGCAGGGGCGGGCCATCCCGGTGGGTCTCTATCAGCCATTGACTGCATGGTGGCGCTATATGGGACCAGCCTAAGGTTCGACACGAGTAACCCAAACTGGGATGACCGAGACAGGTTTGTGATGAGCAAGGGCCATGCAAGCCCTGCAATGTACGCCCTCCTACACCAGATGGGGGTTCTTGAGGAAAGTGACCTAATGGGTTTCAGGACCCTAGGCTCTGTTTGCCAGGGTCACGTAGATATGAATTGGACAGATGGAGTCGATTTTTCCGCTGGCAGTCTAGGAATGGGCTTGTCGTTCGGACTAGGGTGCGCGTTATCGGCCAGAATGGATTCCAGCGAAAGGCGCATCTGGGTAATGCTCGGCGATGGGGAAACACAGGAAGGGCAAATCTGGGAGGCTGTGATGGCGGCAAATTATCACAATGCGAAAAATCTGCGGGTGATCATTGATAGAAACAGGATACAGAATGATGACTTCATGGGAGTCCAGATGGAAATTGGAGATATAGGGGCGAAGTTCGAGTCTTTTGGTTGGAGTGTCCGAGAAGTAGACGGTCACAATATGGCTGAACTAGTTGAGACCTTGCGCTGGACAGAAACTTCTGATTTGGGGCCCATTGCAATTATTGCAAACACTACCAAGGGGCGGGGTGTTTCGTTCATGGAGGACAATCCCGAATTTCATGGAAAGGCCCCCGATGATGAGCAGTTGGCTATTGCCCTGGAGGAATTATCATGAGTGCTCCATCGAGTGAAGGGGCCTCGCGTGACGGATATGGGAAAGCACTTCTCAGACTCTCGGATGACCCACGTGTGGTAGTATTAGAGGCGGATTTGGGCAAGTCGACAAAATCATGCCATTTCCGTGAAAAGTTCCCAGAGAGGACAATATCGTTGGGTATTGCAGAGCAAAATATGATGCTGGTTGCTGCAGGAATGGCATCCTCCGGAAAGGTTCCCTTTGCAAGCACATTCGCTATTTTCACTGAGAGGGCTTTCGAGCAGGTACGCAACGGGATAGCACGACCCGGTCTTAAGGTGCACATTTGCGGAAGTCATGGTGGTATTCACACAGGTACTGATGGGAGCAGCGCGCAGTCAATAGAAGATTTGTCGATTTACAGATCAATCCCCAAAATGACAGTCATTCACCCATGTGATGATTTATCAGCGGAAGAGTTGACGGTACAGCTATTAGACGTCCAAGGCCCCTCGTACATGAGAACTGCAAGGAACAAAGTACCCAGAATGTATGATGAAGGAAGTAAAATGGGATTGAGCATTGGAGTTGGTTCGGTCCTTGAAGAAGGAGGCGACGTTGCTATATTCGCATGTGGGGTGATGGTAGAGCGGGCTCGGAATGCATCAGCTAAACTTGCGAAAGAGGGTATCGATTGCACTGTAGTTGATATGCATACAATCAAACCGCTAGACATAGAGTTGTTATCAAAGCTAGCGGAAAGATGTGGATGCTTTGTATCGGCCGAGGATCACTCGGTTATCGGAGGCCTTGGAGGTGCAATATCAGAATGGCTATCTACAAACAAACCGATCCCACTGGAGATGGTGGGAGTAAGGGACAGATTCGGAGAAAGTGGGGGCACATCAGAGTTAATGGAAGAAGTAGGTTTGACAAGCGAAGAGATTTGTCAGGCAGTGCGGAACTCGATAAACCGGAAAAACTCCTCTTGAACTTGTCCGTAATGGGGTTCATTTGATACGTCCCTTGATTCCGAGGATTTTTCATATGCCCGACCCAGAGGCAGTTAGGCGACTTCTAGAAGGGGATATTGACGCTGTCGAAATAGAGGGCGATGCTGACCTTTACTCTATGGCCGAGAGGATATATGGAAGTGAAGCTCTGGAGGAACTAGGGGTCCAAGCTCCAATAATTGGACCCGTGGAAACAGTTGTAGATATTGGAGTGATTTCTGAAGACGTTAGCCTCCCGGATTTCGTACCAGATTTATCCGAAATGAAGAGTGAGGATGCTGGTAATAGAGCACGGAGACGTTGGTTTGTACTATTTTCAGGGATTTTTGGCGCCATTGTAACAGTTTTCAACATGACAATAGGGATGGGTGCTGCTCTGTGCTCTGTTGGGGCGGCGAATATGAGGCAAATATGCAATGATGATTACGGGCAGACTAAGGTAGTGTGGACTGAGGGCTATACTTACGATCGTTTGCATGAGGTTGACTCATGGGTCAAACCAATGACCGAGATACTGATTGGCGACTTGGTTCTAATTGTAATTTTCACTATAGTTGCCGTCTTCGGAGTGATTTCGAAGAAAGGTCACTAGTACATCCTTGCAATGTACTGCTTCTTTGTAGTAGGATTATGAGTAACTAAGCATTTCCTCGGTTCTCCAAAGGGTTCATCGCATTCTCCCAACAGTGTCAATCCTGTCTTCCTCTCGAGGAACTCTGCATCTGAGTCATTTCCGTCGAAAGCGATCTCGTAGACTATTCCATCATCAATTACGGAGTCGGTGTTATCTTTGGAATCGAGATTCTCAATGGGGAATTCCTGGATAAGATCGGATACAAGCGAGTTGGCCCTGTTTCGCAGTTCATCGGAGATCTCCAGTAGCATTTCCCTAATCTTCGCAGGTGCGTCGTCCAAATCAATCTCAACCTTCCCCCCAGTCCTTAGAGTTGCAACGCATTTGCTCGATTTTAGATCTCTCGGTCCTAGTTCAACCCTGATTGGGACTCCTTTGATCTCCCAATCATAGTGCTTCACTCCGGGTCTAACGTCTCTTGAATCGACTGTGGCCCTGAGGCCGCTGGCGTTTAGGTCGGCGGCCAGGGCCTGAACAGCGGGGATTACATTTCCATCCGAATGAGAAGCCACAGGCATCACCACAACTTGGAATGGAGCGATTGAAGGTGGCATTACCAGGCCTTTGTCATCACCGTGCATTCCGACGACTGCACCGAGTAACCTCTCAGACATTCCGAATGTCGTTTGGTGACACATTTGTGTCTCGCCATTTGGATCTTCGTATGACAGATCGAAAGCACCGGCCCACTGATCCCGATAGTGGTGATATGTCGCTACCTGCAATGTCCTTCCATTAGGCATCACAACGTCAGCAGCCTTGGTGTACCATGCGCCCGGGAAGGTATCCCACACCGGCCTCTTGGAAACCAGCGATGGGAGGCAGAGATCATGCATTATCCTCTGGACCATTTCCGCATCCTCCTGAATCTGCATGTCTGCCCCATTTTGATCAGCATGTACTGTATGGGCCTCGAAGAAATGAATCTCTCTAACCCTGATAAAAGAACGAGTCTGTTTTGTCTCATATCTGAAGGTGTTTACAATCTGGAATGTCTTCAACGGCAAATCAGCATGACTCCTGACCCATAGTGAAAACATTGTGTACATGGGAGTCTCGGAAGTAGGCCTCAGGAACATCGGGATCTCCAGTTTATTCTCACCACCGTGAGTTACCCAGTATACTTCTTTCTTGAATCCAGACTCCTCCTCTTCTAATCTTAATTCAGAAGGGTCTACACCCGCTTCACGAGCGGCCTTCAACCTGGAAACTAGTCTATTCTCTTTGTCGAGTAGCCCCTCTGGCACCAACAGAGGGAAACGATACTCGTGATGACCAGTGCGTAACATCTCTTCCCTAGCCAGTTGGTCAATCAGGTTCATTGCGGAAAGGCCGTATGGCTTCCAGACATCCATCCCCTTGATGGGGTACCTCTTGTCGACAAGGTCTGCTATCTCTACAATTGCAGGGTACCATGAATTGAAATCCGACTTTGGGGGGATTCCCCTCTTAGCCTTAGAGTGATTCGCCACGTTCTTTTCCCATATGGAGTAGTGCTTGAATGATTCGTTTAAGTCCGAGAGTCAGTTTGAAACGATGATTCCCTCAATTTTCTTACACAATCCTGACAAATCCTCGATGTTTTCCACATTGCCATTCGAGAATACTATTCTGCATCTTTTCGAGGATGAGTTATGGACCTCATCCAGAAGATTGGCGACTACTGCTACAAGATCGTTGTCTGAAATTAGACCCATAGATTTGGAGATTAGCGTTTCTTCATCTACTCCAACCTCTAGCTTGAATCCTATCCTCTTTGAGCCTCGAACATGCTCCTTTAGAACTTGGAGATGTTTCTTTGTGGGAGAGAGTTCGATGTTCCAATTGTCAATGCCACTAGGAATTTTTCCACTATTATATTCGGGCTCATAATCTAGAATTGCTGCTGCATGAATCCAGAATTGTGGATCTGGTGAAGTATTGGCAAGTTGGATCGATTCGTTTAGCATCCCCCCTGGTGATTCGTCTAATCGTACGTCCGGTAGAGGAAATGTAGAATCACAGGTTGTATGACCAACTACGCACACCACATCATGCCCCATCCTATGCAGATGCTCTGCTATTGCCCATCCAGTTTTGCCCGTGGAAGCGTTCACGATTCTTCTGACAGAGTCGATTTGTGCTACGTTTCCACCCAATGTCACTACAACCCTCTTGCGCCGCTCCAGTCTACTATTTGTCATATTGCAGTACTGAGCAACAATTTTTGTCGCACTTGGTTGTTTCCTCCTACCCTCGGAAGGCTCTTCCAACAGCACTTTCACCCCTAGTTCTTCCAAAGACGAGAGAAGGTCCAATGTTACGGCGTCATGGAACAAGTCGTTGTGCATAGACGGTACGAACAACATTGGTATCCTTTGCCCTGATGCTGCAGAAAGCGCCATCATCATAGGCGAATCAAGTATTCCATGAGTGAATTTGGCAATTGAATTTCGTGTGGCTGGTGCAAGAATTAGTCCATCAAAATCATCCAATTGTGTCATTTCTGGATCCCACTTCGTGATGACTTCGACTCCGGACCCCCAGGACAATGCAAGTGGGGAAATTACTCCCTCTGCAGAATTACTCATCATAGGGAAAACGTCTGCCCCGTGCCTTCTTAGCTCCCTCGCCAGCTTAATCGACTCTGTTGCGGCAATTCCCCCGGAAACAGCGAGGATGACTCTTTTGCCTTCCAGACTAGACCCCTGGACAGTGACGCCGGTATCCCCACTCACGTTCTTGCTATTGGTGGGTCATTGATGAGGGCGTCGATATGTGTCACAAAGATTCGAGAGCTATGGAAATACCCATTCCCCCCCCTATGCACATGGAAGCCATTGCTCTTTGTTTGCCTGTTCTATACAAAATGCTCGCGGCTTTGCAAGCTATTCTTGCGCCGGATGCGCCGAGAGGGTGGCCTATTGCAAGGGCCCCACCATCAATATTTACAATCTCTGGATTCAAATCTAATTCCCTAATACAGGCAATACTCTGTGAGGAAAATGCCTCATTCAATTCGAAAACATCGATGTCAGATACATCCCATCCTGCTCTTTCGAGGGCTAGATTGGTGGATGATATTGGGCCTAGTCCCATTAATTCTGGATGGCATCCAGTAACTGCGCCAGCTACGATTGCAGCCATAGGCCTGAGCGAGTGTGAAATTGCAAACTCCTCACTACAAATTAACGAGAATACGGCCCCGTCAGTAAGTGGCGATGATGTTGCGGCAGTAACAGAGCCCCCTTCAACAAATGCCGGCCTAAGCCTAGACATTGAATCAAGGGTGGATTCTGGCCTTATACAATCGTCTTGTGAGATTTCACTGCCATCGGAATTTATGGAAACCAACTCCTCGGAGAAATTCTTCTCCAAATTCGCCTTTACTGCTTTCAAATGGGAATTGAGTGCGAACTCTTCCTGTTCTTCTCTGGAGATTCGGTGTAGCTCTGCAACATTTTCCGCAGTAATTCCCATGTTAATGTAAGCCTGAGGCATTTCTTTCTCCAAAGTCGGGTTCGGACTCCAATTAAATCCCCTTCTTTTAACCCGGGACATTGACTCAATACCCCCGCACAAGAAGCAATCTCCCCAACCCGCGGAAACCTGAGCCGATGCAGCAAGGATTGCCTGCATTGAGGATCCGCATAGTCTGTTAATTGTTGAACCGGGGACTTCCGGGGGAAACCCCCCTAGGAATGACATTAGACGACCGATGTTGTATCCTTGTTCCCCCTCGGGATAAGCACAGCCGACGATAATGTCGTCGATTTCATTTGTTTCAATTGTGGAGTTCCGCATGAGTGCATGGATTACCTGGCCGGCGAAGTCATCTGGCCTTGTACCCGAAAGAGCACCCTTGTGTGCCTTGGTAAACGGGGACCTCCGCCAATCGACAATTACCGACCGCACAAGTCCTCCTCGGGAGGCTGGCCCATAACGGTTCCCGGGAATGTGATTCATCTAATGACCGTGGGGTTCTTGAATAATCCACATCGAGGTGCGCACATGATTAGGGAATGCTCGATGCATGGATATTTTTCCGATGACGATCTTTGTCCTGCATGCAACTCTGAGGGCAAGTTCATCTTGAGTACCAGAGAAAGAGATGGCATGGCAAGGAAGTTGGCACTTGTACTTAGGCACGCGCCGGAGAAATTTGACTTGGAAATGGACATTAACGGTTGGATAGACGTTAGAGATATTGTTAGGAAGTTCAAAGATGGGGGGCGGAGACCGCAACATTGGCTAAGGCCACATCATCTTAGAGCAATATCTGAAACTGATACCAAGGGGAGGTATGAAGTCCGCGGGAATATGATGCGGGCTACTTACGGGCACACTGTAGAAATTGAGTTGGATCTCCCATCGAATGATATCCCCGATTCGCTTTACTACCCATCCGATCCTGCCGAGGCTGAAAATCTAGTTGAAGTAGGAATAAGTCCCGGTGATCGGTCCCACGTTCATCTCTCAGCCTCAATCAGATATGCTGCAGAGGCGGGGAGGTTCCACCACAATGACCCTGCAATTATTGAGGTAGATACGGCAAGAATGGTGGCCTCTGGAGAAACAATCTGGCACGCTGGTGTGACTGTTTTCCTCACGGACAGCGTAGCTGGGGAGTACTTGTCCATAGTGGACGAAGACGATCCAGAGCTCTCGTTACTGAGAGAGTCGTGGTTGGAAGAAGAGTGATCAGAACTCACCACAAACTGGACAGAACTGCAAGTCACTGATTTTTTCCGCTCCGCAAGAGTGGCACTCTCCGGTTTTCGTAACTGGTTTTACGTCAGTATTGCTCTGTTCCTTTACAGTCGAGTCCCTTTCTACGAATGGTGAAGAAGTTGTGCTTTCCAGGCTACTTAGAACCTCTCGATAACGAACAACCTCAGATATAGCAATCTCAATCTGGAGTAGCCTACGGTCCCTGTCAGTTTTGTCTTCAATTGAAGTTGCGATTGCTAGTTCAGACTGGAGCCACCTCTGATACCTTTCAAGTTCGGCTGTGTCAATCACATTATTTCCAGTGAGCGCTATGCGTTAAACTGTATGCCGTGATTTCAATAATGTTAGAATACGTGGCTCTTGACCTTTGGTCGCATATGGCAATCAGAGTGGTGATAAAATTAGGCGGGGGCCTAATTACTGATAAGGGCAAGATGAAGAAATTCGATCATAAAGCAGTGGAATTAGTGGTAGAGACGCTATGTTCTGTTTCAGAACTTGGAGCTTCAATTGTTCTGGTTCATGGGGCTGGCTCGTTTGGACATCTTCTCGCAAAGAAATGGGGAATTGCAGATGGATTGAATATTCGCGAAGTGAAGGACCAGTGGGAAGCAGTTAGAGAAATTCGATCAGACATGAGGGAATTGAATAAACTGATCATGGGAAAATTCTCAGAAAAAGGGTTGGAATGCAGTTGCCACCCACCATCAGACTGGGCTAAGGGGACCGGAGCCCGATTCTCGGGTGAAATTTCAATCTTCGAAAGAGGGCCCGGAGAACCAATCCCAGTAACATTCGGTGACGTTGTTGGTACTGGTGATGAGTCTGAGTTCGGGATATTGTCAGGAGATGATTTGATGCTACGTTTGTCAACTGAATTGGAAGTCACGCACAGCATTTTTCTGATTGGAGATTCTGAGGGTGTTTTGAGTGGACCCCCTGGTGAAAAGGATTCAGAATTGATTACGCATTTGGGCCCCGATACGGAAATAAAGGGAGAGCATGATGCCAATGTCGACGTCACTGGAGGGATTGGATTGAAAATTGAAAGGTCTCTTGAGATTGCAAGGGTCGTCGACGAAGTATGGATTATTGATGGTAGAAAACCAGACAGGGTTCTTGAATTATTGACATCTGGAGAAACAATAGGGACTAAGATTCTGAGCGGTTGAGTCTTCATATACACCACTCTGCCCCATGTAGTTTAATGGCCCCTGAAATCGGCGAGGTGGGAGACCATGATTCGATTCAGGCAGGGATGATGGATGAGATGTGCCTAGTTGTAGATAGTGATGACAAAATCATTGGTGCTGAGACAAAACTTGTCTGTCACAAGGATGGTGGAATTAGGCATCGGGCCTTCAGTGTACTAATTTTTGATTCACTGGGACGGCTTTTGGTTCAGAAAAGATCTTCTGAGAAGATTACATTCCCAGGAGTATGGGCAAACAGCTGCTGTAGTCACCCTCTGGATATAGTGTCAGAAAATGTGGGTTCGAATGGAGTTGAGAATGCCGCTAGGAGAAAATTAGAGCAAGAGCTTGGAATTCCGGTGGGGATTACTGAAACTTGGTCTTTCCGCCACATTGGGAGAATGGAATATTCTTGCAGGTGGGATAATGATTGGATAGAGAGGGAAATAGATCACATCATGGTAGTTCAGGCCGATACTGAAGTAAATCATAATGAAAATGAAATCTCAGATGTTCTCTGGGCGGATTCATTAGAAATTAGCAGAATGATGGAAGGCGATGGAGACTGGGGGGATGAAGTGATTGCCCCTTGGTTCAGATTGATCTGGGAGAAATTTGCTATCCCCCACGATTGCGACCCAAATGCCATGGCAAGTTCGATAAATGAGAGTATAATCTACTGTGGAGAAGTAGACATGGATGGAGAATCAGTTAATCCGGGACAGACGCTGCTAGATGCTCTGTCTGACCATCGCGACAGGGTAGAGGGGGAGATAATGGATAGTCTAGGAAAGATGGAGCAGAAAAACCTCCATGGAGCGATGACGCACCTGTTCAAAGGAGGTGGTAAGAGGCTTAGGGCGATTTTGCCAAGACTCGTAGGAGAGGCTGTAGGAGGTGGAAATGATGGTCATTATACACTAGGTGCATCGATAGAAATTATCCATAACTTTACCTTAATTCATGATGATATAATTGACCAGGATCCAATTAGGAGGGGGCTTGATGCTGTCCATGTCGAATACGACGATGCCACGGCAATAAACGCTGGAGATGCAATGTTGGCTGTTGGATTCGAAATACTGGCAGAGTCAGAAGACATCCCAGACAATCGGCTCAGCCACCTTATTCGTTCGATTGGTGAGATGGTTAGGAAGGTTGCAGAGGGCCAGCAAGAGGACATAGAATTTGAGAGCCGTGACGAGGTCTCCGAACAAGACTACATAGAAATGATCGCAGGAAAGACTAGTGCTATGTTCGAGACCTGCGCCAGAACAGGAGCAATACTAGCCAATGCGGATGAAGAGACTGTAGAAAACATGGCAGAATGGGGCTTAAATCTAGGATTATGCTTCCAATTGATGGACGACCTAATCGACATCACTGGGGACACGGAGACTCTAGGGAAGCCCGCAGGATCCGACATAGTTCAAGGAAAGATGACACTGATAGCAATTCATGCAAAGCGGACTGGCGATGATTTACCGCATTTCGAAAGAGTGTTTGGTTCTGGTGATCCCGATGGAGATTCATTATCCAAGGCAGTATTGGAATTGGGGAGCTCGGGATCAATAGAGTACGCAAGAAGCAGGGCTATGCATCACCATTCGTTGGCGCACGATTGCTTGGACAATCTGCCTAGCACGCAAGCAGTTGAGATTCTTAGGGAGTTGACTGACTTCCAATTGATTAGAATCAGTTAATCAATCAGTGTATTGAGACTCACCTGGAATCTCTTCTTTGAGGCCCTTCCTCTGTCTAATTTCGCCAACAATCTTGTGAAAGAGTTCGGGAGGGACCTGATCATAGCCGGCATTCTCAGTATTCCATACTGCCCTACCTTGAGTTGCAGCTCGAATGTCATTGGAGAATCCGAAAGATTCGGCTACTGGCATCTTACCGATCACACAAGTTACATCGTTTTCGACCGGCATGTCTTCAATTACGCCTCTTCGAGTGATTAATTGCCGGGTAATCCCCCCTGCCCACTCTGTGGGGGCATCGATTCTAATCTTCTGAATTGGTTCGAAGAGCACTGAGTTAGCCCTAAGAAGCGCACCCTTGATTGAATTCCTTACTGCTGGTATTGTCTGTGCTGGGCCCCTGTGGATAGCGTCCTCGTGTAACTTGGCATCCACTAGTCTGACCAGAACCCCTGTTAGAGGTTCATCGGCTATTGGTCCCTTTTTGCATACATCGTTGAATGCCTCAATAATCAATTCCCTTGTTTCATGGAGGTTCTGTATGCCCTTTGTGTCGTTTACTAGTACAGTTGTGGCATTTATGGCGTATATCTTCCGCATTAGGTCCTTGTCCATTCCGAGCTCGCCAAACTTATTTCCGACTTCCTTTGCATCCTTGGTCCTTACTGGTCCGTCTCCTAGGTCTCCCTCTCTCAAGGCAACTATTACATTCTCAGGAAGTTGCTCTACCTCGACGTAGAATCTATTGTGCCGATTGGGTGACTTGCCCTCGAAAGCTCGGCCCTTGTTGTCACTACCGATTGACTCTCTGTAGACAACTATCGGATTACTCTGGTTAACCTTGATTCCTTGCTCCTCCTCAAGACGGTAAATAGTGATCTCCAGGTGTAGCTCCCCCATACCCGAGAGTAGTGCCTCGCCCGTCTCATGATTTGTATCCACTGAAAGAGAAGCATCTGCTTTGGCCAGACCTCGTAATGCGCCAATAAATTTTGGCAAATCCTTCATTGATTTAGGCTCGATCGCAACGGTAACTACAGGTTCTGAGTAGTGCCGAATTGCCTCGAATGGAGTGTCATCCTTTTCCCTTGTAATGGTAACACCGGCCGCTGCGCTCCTGACTCCAGTCAATGCAGCAATATTGCCCGCTGATACTCCGGGAACCTGGATCCTATCTCCACCTACCATCATGCTGACCTGCTGTACACGCTCGGCCTTGCCAGCTCCGCTAGCCCATACGGTCTCACCCTGCTTGATGGTGCCGGAGTAAACCCTGCCAACAGCTACCTCACCCGCATGTGGGTCCATCCAAATCTTCGTTATCATCAGAGATAGAGGCCCATCTGCATCACAATTGATCATTGTCTTTCCTACTTCGGAATCAAGATCCCCCTGCCATATATTCGGAATCCTGTATTCCTGAGCAATCAATGGAGAGGGTAGCTTTTCCACGGCCATATCAAGTAAAACTTCGTGTACTGGAGCCTTCTTAGCAAGATCCTTCTGTTGGTCATTGTTGCAATACTCGAAAATTTGAGTGAAATTGACCCCAGTCTTCTGCATAAATGGGACGGTTATCCCCCAATTGTGATATGCCGACCCGAAGGCAACTGTGCCCTTGGCTACGTCAACTTGCCAATCCGACTTGTGCTGTTCGGGCGCAAAGGTCCTGATTAGATTGTTAACCTTCTTTATCTGCTCTTGGAACCTAGCCATCATATCCTCTGGAGTAACTTGGAGCTCGTTGATAAGACGGTCTACTTTATTGATGAATAGGACAGGTCGTACCTTCTCCTTCAGTGCCTGACGAACAACAGTCTCGGTTTGTGGCATTGCCCCCTCTACGGCACAGGTGAGAATTATGCACCCATCTACAGCCCTCATTGCTCGGGTTACATCTCCACCGAAATCTACGTGTCCGGGGGTGTCAATAAGATTGATCAGGTAATCCTCACCATTCACTCCGTGGACCATAGATGCGCTGGCTGCATTGATTGTGATTCCCCTGGCGCTTTCTTGGTCATCGAAGTCCAATACTCGAGACTTACCAGCAAGCTCCTCTGACATCATTCCTGCCCCGGCGATCAAGTTGTCTGATAGGGTAGTCTTCCCATGATCAATGTGGGCAGCGATGGCTAGATTCCGTATCCGCTCGCGAATGTGCATTACCTCTGTAGCGCGCTTGATGTTGTCTTCCTTACGACCCATATTCTCATCCAGTAATTTTTCCGACCTGAAAACGGTTCATAAAGACAATTGAGCAGTTTCGGGGAATAGGATAAATGTGGCACAATTTTAATCATCGGGCTGAGGCGGCAATCCTCTCTACTTCGTGCCTCTTCCCAACTGCGAAGGAATTGACATCGCCGTCTGATGCCTTCGTAATCTCTGAAATGATGCCCTCGGTAAGGGATTTCTTGCTCTTCATTGTTGCAGATGCAGCGCCAATGGCAAGATTCCGTAGTGCGACGTCGAGCCTTCTGCTCGGAGACGAGTCGACTGCTTTTGGCTGGCTGACTGCCCCAATTCTTACTCTTGTCGTCTCTTCACAAGGCGCTGCCTCTGTGATTGCATCGATGAAAGTCTGGAGTGGGTTATTACCACTCTTAGCATTGATTCGATCAAATGCCTCGTCCAGTGATTTCGCACAATATTGCTTCTTTCCACTGTACTTTCCTGATCTCATCAAGTTGTTAATGAAGCGCTCAGTAACGGAAAGGTCTTGCTTGCCAAACCATGCGTTGGCATGTCGACCTCCCGTGTGAGGAGCCCCTATCATCTTCAGATTGACATATCTAGAAATGCCCGGATCGCTACAAACTACCTCACTAGCATCCCATTTGCCAAATACCATTGTACCAATTCCTGCAATGGGTGCCTCTGAGTTCTCAGACTGGTCAATTTCCTCTGAATCATCCATTAGAAATCACCTCAGCGTACTGGTTTCTCCTTGCGTCCCCTTACCATTTCATCTAGTGAAACGCCATTGACCTTGATCACCTTGTACCTAACACCAGGTAGATCGCCATATGAACGTCCTTTACTTCCACCGATACCTTCGACCATAACTTCGTCGTGTTCGTCGATAAACGAGATTGCGCCGTCTCCAGGGGCGAATGCAGTGAGTCTGTTGCCTGTCCTAATCAGGCTAATCTTCACTGCCTTCCTGATTGCTGAGTTGGGTTGCTTAGCCTCGAAACCAACCTTCTCAATCACAATACCCTTGGCCTGAGGGCTTCCGCGAAGAGGATCATGCTTCAGAACTCCTCCTTGCTTTCGCTTGGCTTGCCTGTTACGAAACTTCCTCTCCTTCCACCTGTACCTCTTACGATCTGACTTCATCTTCGAACCGGAGAATAGGCCTCGTCCCAAGCATACACCTCAAAATGACGGCTCGGCGACCTGCCGTCCATTTATGAGACTGACGGGTGAGACATCCAGCATATTTGCACTGTAGACAATTTTGGAAGCCTAACATTCAAGCGGCGTAGTTTTCCGGAAGATAGTATGGGATTCAGGGAACTTGTCGATGGAAGTCGAGTAAGTGACGTCCCGGTGAGCGTAAATTTTGACATGAAAGAGGAGTCTGAAACATCGGGAAACGAACCTATCCTATTCAATGAGATTATTGAGTCTCCCGGGCACAGGGCTGCGATGAACATACTTACTCGTCAGAGGCTTTGCGAAGCATTCGAAGTACAACCTGGAGAACTGATAGACATACTCTCTTGGGCGATGGAGAATCCCTCTGATCCGGTCCTCATAGAAAGGGAGAACTCGTCTGTATTGGAGAATACCATGGATGTTCCGGATTTATTGCGGATTCCAATTCCTTGGCACTATAGAGAAGATGGGGGCAGGTATCAGTCAGCTTCCATTATCATAGCACAATATGGGGGATTACGGAACACTTCCTTCCATAGGCAATTAGTCAAAGATGAGAGCACCACTTGTGTTAGACTGGTCCCCAGACATCTGAGAACAATGGTAAATAATGCTCAGGAGAAAAATGATGAGGTGCCCATTGCTGTTGTCAATGGTCCCGATCCAGTGGTCCTCCTGGCAGCAGCAATGTCATTTGACGAACCACTCGACGAATTGAGAGTTGCTGCAGCGCTTCACGAAAGGTTGTATGACTCCCAATTGGAAGTTGTGGAGCTTTCAAACGGCGTTGTTGTCCCGGCAATTTCAGAATATGCCATGGAGGCGAGAATAACAACTTCCACAGGAGAAGAGGGGCCTTATGTGGATATTACGGGAACAGTTGATGACATTAGACTTGAGCCAGTTATCGAGTACGACAAGATTCACCACAGGAATGACCCAATTTTCCATGCACTTATTCCGGCCGGAGTAGAACATATGACTCTGATGGGGATGCCCAGGGCTCCAACCATCAAAACAGCAGTATCGGAAGTAGTGACCTGTACTGACGTATATCTGACAGATGGTGGCAGTGGATGGTTGTCATCTGTTGTCCAGATTATTCCGGAGGAAAGTGGCGATGGTATGAAGGCCATTATGGCAGCATTAGATGGCCATAAATCAATGAAGCAGGTCATTGTGGTTGACAATGACATTGATGTAACCGATTCATCAAGGGTAGAGTGGGCCTTGATGACTCGATGGCAGCCGGATAGGGACACTCTAATTCTTTCAAGCCAAAAGGGCTCTAGTTTGGACCCAAGTCGTTCTTCAGATGGCACAACGAGCAAAATTGGCATCGATGCAACCATAGAGCCGGGGATTGATCGTTCGCCATTCGAGTCTGTTCTATGAGAGAGGGGCTAATGCGCGAAGATGGTTTTCTATCAGAGTCACTTCAACATCCCCGTAGGAGTCTGGGAAACAGATACAGGAGTCAGGCTGAAAAGTTCCTTAGAATAATGAAAGGAAACGACAAAAATCTCTCATGGGCAGAACAGAGCGCCAAACAAAGCGTCCTCTACGACTTCACGAATGAGGAAAATTGGGAAGTTTTGATCAAAATCAAAGTATTGATGCGTGATTCCGAAGGAGCTAGGGCCGTCCTAGCAGATCTCTTTTCGGTCCTAGGGCGGGATCCTGATTTAATGGAGCAATTGGCGGACCGTGACATCATAGACTCGTGTGAAGGGTTGTTGCATGCGGCTTTCTCCAATGATCCACTAGACCCAGACAATTGGTGGGATAAAATCAGCAGGGAACCCGACGGAATGGACTCATTTTCTGAAAGGCTGAAAGGACTTGACGTTTCCGATCAGAGAGCAAATATCCTATTCTCCAGAAGGCTTGAGAGAGTCAGGAGGGGTGGTTTCGAAGATTTATTTCTTGAATTGACGAGAATACTTCTCTCACAGAGGCCAATTAATCACGAAGCGTGGGAAGAATTGGGCATGATGTATGAGAGAAGGGGTCAGCACGACGAAGCCTGGCTTTGTTATGACCAGGCGAAGAGTGTTTTTCCCGATTCGACAGCAATAGAGCGGTTCAAGTCCAGAATGGAGTCGATTGTAGGAGGCGGTGAGGGTGGCCCCTGGATAGCGCCCTCTATCTCGGATAGGGCTGCCTTTCTCGATAAGCTTGGTAATCTAACGAAAACAGATCAATACGCGGAGATTGGAGAAATCTTTGAGGATGATGAACGTGATCCGTTCTCAAAGATTGAAAGGCTGAGGGCCGATGGTAAAACAACAGAGGCTTTCTTTCTTGCGAGAAGAATGGTCGCTGAAGGCGCTGATGGTGCGGAAGAGAAGGTATCTGAAATACTGCAAGATTTGGAGGGTTAATTTTGAGTTTTGTTGTTGTATGGGCCTTTTCTTCTGAAGAAGATGGGTGCTGGATTATGGTGAAGAATAGGGTCAGAGGCTGGGAATTGCCAGGAGGTCGTGTGAATCAAGATGAAGCACCCGAGGAAGCGGCTTTGAGGGAATTATACGAAGAAACTGGTGTTCTTGGCACTGCGAAGGCAATTGATGCAAATTTAATCCAGGGAGGTCATGTGGTATTGGCCCAAGTAGATATGTCAGTTAGCCCGGAACCGTGGAAATCACCCGATGATGCCATAGAGGAAGTTGGTTGGTGTCTACAACTTCCGGAGAATTCGGCTTGGGGAGATGACGAGATTGAGAAGATCAGGGGTCATGATTGGAGCACATCGATCAGCCTTGGGTCTTGAATCTCACTTTGCCTTTCTTCTATTGCTTCCCTCCATTGTGCTTCTTCCAAGGTTTCGCTAGCATCCAAGACCAAGCCTAGGTCATCTCTCTTCATCCCCGAAACGTCCTTTAGAGCATTTGAGAGTATTATCTCCACTGACTCCTTGATGTCTGAAGGATTTGATGGAGTTGTTGTCATCCCCGGGTTTTCCCTGGGCCTTGCATCGACTATCCGTTCATCCATAGTTGGTGAATTGGGGTCGATGTCGTCTAATGCCAGGTCTAGCCATTCCATAGCACATACTACTGCCTCGGCAGGCATGTCCGATGATGAGAGTCTCCTCATTGCCATCCAGAGGTGTCTCATTGCAGGTTCGAGATCACCGATAGAGGCGAGTATTCTCCCCGACTCTAGGCGCGAGAGCCCAATCAAATCTACGGGGTGGCCTGAATCCGAGGAAATGTCTGCGAGTGTTACAAGAGCCATCATTCGCTCGTTGGAATTTCGATGCCAAGATGCGAGATTCAAGAGAGCAAGCCCGTGCAGAGGAGAGCCCGGGTTAACGGAAGCAAGTCTATCGACGCACCAACGTAGCTCGTTACCAACGTTCTCTGGGGCGATTGCCCCTAAGAGGGCTCTTTCCATCCTTATCCAAGCCTCTGACTCGAAATCCCTATCCCCTAGATTCCTCGATTGTTCCAGAATCTTTTCACTGAGGATCAAAGCCTTCTCGGTATTGCCTTCAGACAATAATGTCTGGAAAAGTAGTGAGTCTGATGTTGATTTTTCTATGGGAGCGGTTTCTTTGCTCATCCAATGTTCACGCCCTCTCGAAGCTCTCAGCCATTTCTTCGTACTTTTTACGGATGCTTTCTTCCCTCTCGACGAGTCTGCCAAGATGCTCGTTCAGTGCTTCTTGTGCTTCCTTCAACTCTGATTCCAATGAGACTCGATCACTGACCTCAAGGAGAATATTCCCTAAGGAACGGTAAACAGGTCTCTCGGGGTCTTGCTTGGATAAGGCTTCTACGGTAATCCCATACTCTGAAGACTGTGAGGAGATTGTTTGAATCTGATTCCTCAGAATCTGCAATTCTCTTGCTATAGACTGTATTTCTTCGGCTGAAACTTCCTCGCTGATCCTATTCACCCCCGTCCGTTGCTTCGAGAGATTGCTCGGAAGCAATTAATGCTCTCATTATTGAGTTCCATCTTGCCCTGATGTCACTGAAGGAGTTTGCCGAGAGTGTTACCGAAATCTCGTCTCCATCATGAGAGAATTCGGCCTCTGTAATTAGAGATGATGAGAGTGGCCCGGAATCGATGTGCTCCAATAGCAACTCCAGTGAAACCGAGTCATTCCTCTTCTGTTGCTGCATCTGAATCTCTCTCGGAAAGCTTTCTCTCGAAGTCGAGTGCCGCCTGTTGGGCGATTACCGTCATATCAGTTGCAGTGGCCCCTTCCAGGGATCTCCGGACTATCCTCTTATTGGCGTCACTGGCCCTTGTGTAAGGCTCCCAGACACCACCAGAGAATGTGTGATCACACTTCCTACATTCCCATATTCCTGCTGCCTTTCTCCTAACCTTAGGGTAGTGACAACTTGGGCAAGTGTATTTCCTTGATTTCTTTGCAAGTGCAGACCCAGCTCTTCGCCTAACGCTTACGCCGTACCTAGCACCAAATCTTGCTGTTGCCCCCGCCTTCTGTGTTCTCTTAGCCATTTTTCCACCTACAACGAATCTACTATTTTTCTGAGTTCCTTGGTCCTTTCTTGGGCATTAGTCATGATTTCTTCGAATTCCTCCGTTGAGAAAATTCCCTTTAGACCCTTCTGAAGCGAGTGGACGTTATCGTCGTCGCCAAGGGTGATGTGGATTCTCTCATCCCCACCTAGTTCCTCTCTTGAACAGGCATCGTAGACAAAACGACCGCCAACCTTGTGGAATGAGCACATTATTGGAGTCTTTGAAACCGGTAGAGCGTAATCCTCGCCTACCTCAAAACGCTCTGCAGGAACAGTGGCGTTCCTGAGGGCTGCTATCCCGGCTAGGGCGAAGGCGTCGAATAGATTTCCATCATCAGATACTGCGAAGAGATCTAGGATTACCTGCCATGCCTTCTCACCTGGGATTATGCAAAGAGAGTCGACATCGATACAACCAGATTCTCTAATTCCCCTATCCACCACCCTACCGAGCTCGATTGCCTCGGGACTGGGTGGTCCGGCTTCCCAATTGCGTCCTGCAATGGGGCGAACGTCGGCGGAACACATCAAACCGCCTTGATTTGGTCGGTCTGGGTAAGGCTGCATAATCTGGAACTTTACTCCAGCGAGAACTATTGTGTCCCCCATTCTCACTCGGGCTGACCCCTCGGCCCTAGGCAAAACAGAATGCTCAATCTCCAGATTTCTTCCTTCCCACTGTGATCTTCCATCTATCCTGGCATCATTTACAGCGAGATCGGAAAGATGAGCACGCAGCAGTTTTGGAACTATTGGGATGGTCATTGGGAGCCACCCCCTTTCAGTGCCTCAACCATCATCCCATGGACAACTTGGGCGGCGTCCATGTTATACTGCCATGCTTGCTTGAATTCTTCTTGAGAGAGGTCCCCATCCATCTGCAAGAAGACAAGCTCTCCAGAATTTGGCATTATTCCCATAGGCAAGTCTGCTTCGCCATAGTTGTCTTCTTCTTTGTTCAAGTCACAAACTACTACGTCATTGATCTTCCCACTAGCAACACTAACAACCAAATCAGTCATTGGAATTCCTGCATCTGCTAAGGCCACCGAAGCGGCAGTAAGTCCGACACATCGTGTTCCGGCCTCTGCTGACACGATCTCAATAGTTACCCGAATCTTCGAACGGGGATATAGTTCCAGAAGAACTACGCTTTCAAGGGCGTCCTTCGTAACCTTGCTAATCTCTCTGCTTCGACGATTGAATCCTGGACGCATCCTGTCGGTAGTGGAGAATGGCGCCATGTTGTATGCCACATCCAGAACCGCCCTGTCCTGTCTCTGAATCTTCCGAGGATGTGCTTCCATAGGGCCATAAACAGCTACAATCGCCTCGTTTGTGCCCCAAGTCATCCTGCAAGACCCGTCTGCCACGGGAATGACTCCAGTCTCGATTGTGATATCTCTGATTTCACCTGGCGAGCGGCCATCCATGCGTAGGCCGTTCTCATCGATCATTTGCACGTCTCCGTAACCCCCCATCAGTTCTCACCGCCCTTATTTCTCTGAGAAATTGCTGAAAGTTTGTTTCGTACATCTAGAATTCCATCAAGTTCGCCGTCAATCCACATCCGACCGTTGTCTGCCACGACTATTCGGCACTCTGTTTCTGCTTTCAGCCTTCTTAATGACTCCCCGCCCTTTCCGATTAGTCTGCCTAGAAGGTGAGGGTCAATCTCTTCGATTACCCCTGACCTGATCTTCCGTAGCCCCATTCCTTTCATCGTGACTACGCTTGAGTGTGTCTCCTCAACTTCTTGTATTCTGCAAAGGACCGCGTCTCCGATATCCATTACTGACCTGGTCCCGCCGAAGTCAACCTTTCCCGGGCCAAGGCTCATTGGGAGAATTGCGTTAAACGGTGCTCCCAATTCAATGAACCAGAGGTTGTTAGTGCAACCCTCGATATATCCAATCACCAGGTCTCCTGGTCTAGGGATGTATCTTGTGTGAGTAGGGTCAACCGAGATTGATCCGCCCTTTTCCCTTAGTCTTCCTTGCTTTACTGCCTTGAGGCGCCCAGAGATGGCCATTACACCATGCCCTGCCTCAAAATCTTCTGAATCGCCTAGGTCTTCCCCGGGCACTACGAGGGTTTGCCCTCGAATATTTCCTCGCGGCCCCGCCGCGCCATTCTTTTTTGCCATGTTATCGGGCCGCGCGACCGGCCCGCTGTTCATAACCGTTGATGCTGGCGATAATGATAGAATCAGTCTAATTCCCTTACTTCAACATCAGACGACCTAGAAGCAACTTTGTCGATAATATCGTTCTTCATCCCCCCTGGAACTGAAACAACACATACCCAATTACCATCACTCGTCCATTCTTCCTTCTGAATCGAATCCCTAAGCATCTGGCTCACACCTCCGTAGTCCTTTCCCTGGACCATGAATGCGAGACGGATAGTAATGAATTGAAGAGGGATGACTGGGCGAAGTGCAGAAACTGCATCTGCAACCTGACTTTCTACAGACTTGAAGGGGTCGATCGAGAATCGAATCTCATCAAGTGCAGTTTCTATTCTAGTCCTCGGATGAGGCAGTTTTGTCTTAGGATCTGTAGCAGTACTGGCTATTTCATTGATTATCTGAAGCTTTTTCGCTTCGACCATCTTCTTTCGTTGAGCGGTGGTGAGTTGAATGCCCCCCTTGTCCAGAATTATTCGTGCGCAGGCAAGAATCTCAGTCGTTCCGAAGGTCTTCACAAGAGCCTCTCCTGTTGGCCTCTCCCCGGCTCGGGCATCTGACCATATCTCTTCGATTGCGAGAAGTTCTCCGAGTTCGACTGAGTTGTTATCTTCTTTCCAGATATCGACCAAATCAGGATCGACGAGAATTTCGTATCTACTGCCCCCCTTCTCAAGACGGGCTAGAACGGCGTCATCCAGACTTACCATGACTGCCGATATGGCATTGGCTTATCATAATGGGGTTCAAGACAGTTTTCCGAGATGCTTCAGAGTTGCTTCTCTTCCTAGTTTTTTATAGCCACCCTTATCCACGCAACCAATCTCAACGGTTTCTGGGTTCAGATCTTCTTCGAGAGACTCACGGAGAGACTCCAGACCCATCTTGATTGCAGCGTTCTGAGTTAGCCCACTCTTCCACTTCGCCTCGAAGTAGTCGATAGCAGTGGCCTTTCCACGACCGATTGCACCGGCATTGTATGACTGGTAAGCACCCGAAGGGTCTGTTTCGAACAAATGAGCCCCTTCATCGTCGAAGCCAGCGATTAGAAGTGCTGTTCCAAATGGTCTTGCACCGCCATACTGGGTGAATGACTGCTTATAGTCGCACATCTTCTTGACCAATGTGGAGACGGGGATGTCGTCGCCGTATGTCATTCGATTTACCTGGCACTGTACTCTTGCCCTGTCAACTAACTGACGTGCATCTGCAACCAGTCCGGATGTCGTGATTCCGACATGATTGTCTATCTGGTACATCTTCTCAATTGAGTCTGTGATTACTAGCTTGCTCTGAACCCTCTTATCGACAATTAGTACAACGCCATCCTTGTAGACCAAACCCACTGTAGTTGTCCCTCTTTTGACGGATTCACGTGCATATTCTACCTGATACAGACGACCGTCGGGAGAAAAAGTGGAGACCCCGTGGTCGTATCCTCGTCCGCTTGGCTGCATCGCTATCGACCCCATGCCATAATGGACTCTTATCAATCTTGGTCGGGGGAAGACTCAATCGGGTGTCCATTATGTGCAAAATAGTTCGGTGGAAGAATGAGGGTAGCGATTTTGGCTTCTGGAGGAAAGGACTCAACGTATGCTGCTTGGTGGGCAGGCCTCCAGGGATGGGAAGTTGTCTCACTGGTAACAGTACTTGTTCGAGGTGAAGACTCGATGATGTTCCAGTTGCAGAATTCATGGATTGCTGGACTTCAGGCATCCTCCATTGGTACGTCGTGGAAGCCCGTTTTTTCAAACGGCGAGGAGGAAAAGGAAATTGATGATCTAGAGATTGCGTTGGCCGGGAAATCGACTGCTTCTTTTCCACTCGAAGATATTTGGCCGGCAGGGGTGGAAATTCCGGATGATCTTGAGATACACAATGGACCACTGAAAATTGATGGGCTAGTAGTCGGGGCTCTTCGATCTGACTACCAGAAAACCAGAATCGAGAGGATGTGCGAAAGACTGGGTGTTAGATCGTTCTGCCCCCTCTGGCACAAAGACCAGGTCGAGCACATGGAGTCACTAGTGGAGCATGGGTTCGAAGTGGTTTTCACCTCGGTTTCAACCGAGGGGATGGATGCAGGATGGGTTGGTATGAATCTAGATGGGGATTCCTTGAGGATACTAAAAGAAGCATCTAGAGAATACAGATTCAACCTAGATGGAGAGGGGGGAGAGTTCGAGACCATAGTTACAGACGCACCGCACATGAAGAGGAAGATACTTCTGGATGGAGAGGTGATTTGGCGTGGCTCAAGGGGAGTCTTGGAAGTCAAATCTTGCAGGCTTACATGAAATCGCTATACTCAAACAGGAGACCCCGGTCGGAAGTCTCGTAGTTATGCCAGTTTCCCCCTTGGATTACAGGTATGGAAGGGATGTTGCCAAGGAAATCTGGTCACGAGAGGGAAGACATGCCCGTTCGTTGGAAGTCGAGAGGGCATTGATATGGGCCCACAGCAAGATGGGTAGAGTTTCTCCGGAAGACTACGATGCAATTGCTGAGATTGCCGATCCCGGCATTGTTACTGCTGACAGAGTGGATGAGCTCGAAGCAGAGACAAAACACGACATAATGGCACTAACTAAGGCCATGGCTGAAGCGGCTGGTGATTCTGGATGGTGTGTCCACCTAGGTGCAACGAGCAATGATATCGTCGACTCGGCAGTGGCCCTGCAAATCAAAGACAGCATTGAATTGCAGGATCAATCTCTCCTCAAACTGATCGAGACTTTGTGTGAAATCGCAGATAGGGAAAAGAGTACTGTGATGCTGGGGAGAACCCACGGTCAGGCGGCCGTCCCTATTACATTCGGACTGAAGGTTGCAGTTTGGATTGATGAAATGAGGCGTCATCTGGTTAGATTGAGGGAAATCCGACCTAGGTGCATTACAGGAAAATTCCTCGGCGCGGTCGGCACTGGTGCAGCGCAGGGAGAAAGGGCCCTGGAATTGCAAGACTTAGTGCTAGGGGAACTAAGTTTGGAAGTTCCAATAGCAACGACACAGGTGGTTGGAAGGGATCGGTACATAGAATGGGTTGGATGGATGGCCAATGTTGCAACGAGCATAGAGAAGATCCTACAAGAAATTAGGAATCTCCAGAGAACAGAGATAGGTGAGGTTGCAGAGGCGTTCGATTCAAAGAAACAAGTGGGTTCATCCACTATGGCTCACAAGAAGAACCCGATTACTGCCGAGAATGCTTGCGGACTAGCGAGGATAGTTCGTTCGATGATTATTCCCTCATACGAAAACGCTCTATTGTGGCATGAAAGGGACTTGGCGAACTCCTCTAGCGAGAGGTTTACCCTTTCGCATTCCATGATACTTCTTGACGATGTGATTGCAAAATGTGACAGGGTTCTTTCGGGTTTGGTAGTTAATAGAGCTAAGATGAAGGAGAACATAGAGTCACAAAATGGATTGATCATGGCCGAGAAGGTCATGCTCGAATTGGTCGATCGCGGAATGCCAAGAGACATGGCCCATGAGGTTCTAAGGTCTGCTTCAATGATTGCAGTTGATTCAGGCTCTAACCTTGAAGCCGTCTGCAGGGATTCAGAATCGATAATGGACCTATTCGATGAGGATGAAATTTCTGGTCTATTCGAACCCGAGTCGCATCTTGGTTCATCGGTACAGATAGTGAATAGCTCAATAGAAATTGCAAGAGAAGAAACGTCAGAAAAGTGATGCAATCAACAGAAGAATAGCCGTAATCGATGCCACGGCGAAAAGAAGCATTATCATCGCATGTGGGCCATACTGGTTCGCATCATCTAGTGCAACGCTGAAGAACCCATCCTCAATTACCCCTCCAATTACAGAAGTCTCGGATTCGAGAAAGTCGGGAGGTGGGCGACGAGGTATCCTCTCAGTGGACCTAACTCCCTTTGGCACATTACTCGCAGGACCCTAAGAGGGATTATCCTTACTGACTATTCTTCCTCAGGCATAGTGAATCCAGCCTGTTCCAATAAATTGTCCATGTCTTCCAAGGCTTCTTCGTCGGGATTTGTCAGGGCCTCAGGCTCCTTGGCCCCCCCACTGTAATCATCACCACCCTCTGCAGCAAATTTCATTCTTCGTTGCCTGATTCCTAGAAGGGTCCACACCAAATAACCTGAAATTGCGATCATTACGAATGTAGCCAAAATCTCACTAAGCCCGACCATGGCTTCGGATTCGGGGGGCTCGTTTCAGTTTGTCCCAGGAAAACCGTGTGAAAGAGGCCTAGACAGGTGTCTTCGATTGGATGGAGAGGGTTCTTGCCATTCGCCAACAGAATGCCCCATTGCTGTCTCATAATCTATGCATAGCCATGACTTTCTCTCTTTTCGCCCGCACGATAAACAACGAATTCCCTGTCCACGGCCAGAACTCCTCATCGTTCTAGAGCAGCAAACGGGCCTTCCTACAATTCTAGCAGTTGCGGAGTCGAGTTTTATTTTCTCCAGATGTATAGATCCATCGGGAGAAACCAACCCTGACCAAGAAATCCTGTCCCCTGGAATTAGAGACCGTAGGAGTCTGTTTACTGGCCCTCCCTCTGAGAAAGCAACGAGATTGGCTGCCTTTCCAGAAGTGAAAACGGAAATGTGTGCATGCCCTCCCCTGGTCTCTTTCGGCAATGAGGTTACAGTGCCTGATGTTGAAGACTCGATGTGGTCGTCACTGAGCTGATTTGTTCTATGAATTGCGAAAGAGTTGCTTATCTCAACATCCTTCCTCGATTGAAGCCAATGATGCGCCGTTTCGACTGCAGAGTATGTTGACCCCCGAATACCATATAGGACGGGGCACGGAGTTCTGGGGGCGATCATTCCCTTTCCCTTAGTAGGATCCCGATTAAGGAACGTTTCTGGGTGCCTTTTTTCCAGTTCCAAGACTGATTCGGATGAGACAATCCTCGGCGTACCGATTCTGGAGTCATCCCTCCAAGAGATAAGTTCCCATGAAGAGTTGCCAGTGTTTTCCCAGGAAATCGCAGCGCAGGCGCCCACTACTCCAAATGTGGTCTCTGAACGGAACACTACAGCCCCTCTCTGGGTGGCATCTTCTAGCAGTGTTTCTGAATCGACGTGTTTTCTGACGGCGTTCCAATACCAATAATCAGGGGCTGAGTCATACGAAATTACTAGGCAAGGAGAGGCTTTGAACTCAGAAGGTGGGTGATTGCTAACCTGTTCCAATAATTCAGAGAACCACTCGTAGCAGATTTTCTCAATATCATCAGCCCCATTATCGGGAATCTCTAGAATCGCACCGAGAGCTCCGTTCCCACGGGTTCTTCTTCTGGCGAATGGCCAAAGGCGTACTAGTCTTCTTTCGATTACTTTGCAGTCCACCCCCTGTTCAATCACTGTCAGAAGATGGTCGAAACTAGAAGTGGTGCAACCAACATCAACATGATCGGTGTCATCGAGACCGATACGGCAAAGCCTCATTGGATCACCCCTCTTTGGCGGATAGGATCTGGTCGATGACTCCTGAGATTCCTGATTCGGGGCCGCATAGAATTCCTTTGACTCCGAATCTCTCTGCAGCAATGATGTCTGATTTCCGGTCGCCAATTAGGATGGAGCCGGATTCGTCCGGCCGATCAATCCATTCGTCACCGTATGAGAGATTATTCGGCTTTCCAGGGAATCTGTGAGCATTGTCAACAATTTGTCTTCCCGCTTCAAGCATTCCGGGGTTAGGCTTTCTCGACCAAGAGCCCTCGGATGGTGAATATGGGCTATACAGAATCAAATCTATTTCGGCTCCCCGATCCTCTTCGAGAAGGAGCTCCTGTAACCTCTCATTAATCTGAGCCAAGACATCATGCCCCCAAAGATTGCGCCCTATAGGTGATTGGTTGGTCACTACACAAATCCTGAAACCCATTCTCCTTAGACTAGTAATTGCCTTTCCCGAACCGAGTAATATTTCTACTTCGTCGGGAGAATTGACGTAATTCTCCTTCCATCGATTTAACACACCATCTCTATCCAGATATGCAATTCTTCCATCCCAATCTACATTCTCGGGCAAATCACTGAGGCTTAATGGGGCTTCAAGAGGAGAACCGTGCCGATGAGGTGGCAACATCTTCTCACAACCCGTTATTCGACTTTACTGCCTCTTTTATGATGTGATTGATTATCAATTGAGTGTCCTCAATCCTCTCCATTGACTGAGAAGGCACCAAAATGCATAAATCTACTATTTTTGCCAACCTGCCTCCTCCTGATCCACTGAAGTTTCCAGTTATTGCCACTGTTTTACAACCGTTCTCTTTTGAGAATTCAATCCCATTGATTACGTTTTGAGAATTCCCTGATCCACTGAAGCCTACCACTACATCGCCAGTTCTGATGAAGGTGGAAAGTTGGCCGACAAACACATTTTCGTAATCCGTGTCGTTTGCCCACGCAGTCAGAGATGATGCATTGTCTGAATGAGATATTGTTCGAAGTGACAGTTCTTTTGACCAGTCGCCTGAACTATGGGATGGAGTACCAGCACTTCCGCCGTTTCCAATGAAGTGCACAGTAGCGCCAGAATTTCTAGCATTCTCGACTAGATGCCAGAACTCTTCTATCTGCGAAATGGGCAAGTTGCCTATTGTCTCCACTAGGGAGGAGGCGTATGCTTCGGCGAATTCAGTGAAGTCGAAAGTCATATGTCCGATTGTTCGGGAGGGGGCATCCTATTTACGGGTTGATGAAAGCAAGAAGGTCATGGAGGACCCGATATCGGCTGTTGTTGGTACATTTGCCACAAGTCTTGGAATCTCTGACGTGACCATGCAGCTATTGATTGGCTCTCTTGGTTTGGTACTGATGTCATTTTCATTTCATCGTCATTCTGAGAGGAATTCTAAAGTCCTCGCCATAATTTCATGGCCATTAATCGGTCTCTTCTTCTATCTATACTCGGGGCATTTTGTAGAGATATCCGATCCCGTTTTGATTTTCATGACGGCTGGAGCCCTCCCAGCCGGTCTTGCAATTTCGTATTGGGAGTGGATTTCAGATGGCAGAGAGGATGATACTATTGTCTGGCTGAGGGGATTCGTAGTTTGGTCGATGATTCCATACTATGTTGTTTTCGGGATTCCTTATCTGAATATGGCATTCGTGCAATTCACTGCAGTTAGTGCCGAGTTAATGCTTGAGTTTGCAGGTTTTAGTGGTTACGAGATTGGTTCAATGATGATCGAGAGGCATGGGGAAGTCGCAATCCCTGTTTCTGATTGGGAAGGGAATAGATTTGTGCTTAGCGAACCACTAGGAGAGGGGGGCTTCTACGCGCCAATGATTAACGAGGAGGGGGAATCGGTGGTTGCATTCATTCTGGCTTGCTCTGCTCTCCAGTCTATGGCAGTCTTCATCGGGGCAATTGTGGCATTAAAATCGGTTCACTGGAAGAGGCGTGCACGGGCACTAGTTATCGCCATACCAACCATACACGTTCTGAACGTTTTCAGGAACGCGGGAATTGTCTGGCTTACAGACACCTATCCTGTATGGAGTCTATCGGGGATGGGGATCTTTGACTTCGCCCATAGTTATGCTGCGAAAGTAGCTAGCCTATTTGCAATGTTCCTTATGGCACTGGCCCTTTTCGACCTACTTCCTGAACTTCATAAACACGTAACTAAGGTCATGAGTCCAGTAGTAAAACTTAGACGATTCTTGACCTGATTCTTTCGAAAAGCTTGCCCGATAAGGGCATATCGTGCTCCCAAGCGAATTCCTTCATCACTCTGATTGCTTCCTTCTCCAACTCAGAGTCTCCAACGAAGTCGGTGAGTTCGATCTTATTGTTCCTCGTATTAGCCTTGAATGCGGCAATTGGATCTTCCTTGTGGAATACTAGGTATGCAGATCCAAAGCCGAATCTCTCTCTGAGAAGACTTCCGAAATAATGTATCAGAGGGTCTGAGGGGGGTATGACCAAGTCACGAGTTCGGCTAATACTCTCCTCTCCCTCCAGCATATCGAGCCTCCCCCAGCATATATCCTGGAGATCATCCACAAGGAATCCCTTGATCAAAGTCCCATCATCCTCGAAATCATGCATCACATCGCTAATCTCCTCGGGCGTGAATGAAGAGCCGGCAAGCCTCTCTACTTGCTTTAGAGAGATTACTGGGTAATCCTCCACCAACGTTCTCAGATACTTTCTTTTTGCATCCCAAAGATCCACATTATGCAGAGGTTCTACCGTCCGGAAGCCACCTCGATAATCTTGGATCAGATGACCGCTTCTCACTAGAGGCGACACTATTTTGCGGAACTCGGACCTCGACATTGCATTCCTTTCCATGAATAAATCGGGATCGTTTGTGTCTCTGAAGAACTGAAGAGTCTCCTCGTCCTCTGGATCAGTAGGTACGTTCCGAATAGATAGGAGTCTCTGGAAGTGTGGATATCGTGCCCAAACAAGGTGACCTCGCAGATTTGATCCTTGATGCAACTGGTGAGCCGCGACCATTGAGTCAAGGTTTACTCTGAACATCTCGCACCGCCCCCTAAGGGAGAAGTCGTCACGTAGTTCTGTGGAGTTCTCGAGCGCGATGGTCTCGTTCTCCCACCTACTATTTTGGTGAATTGAGTGATGGTAGAAAAGCATCCTGTTGATTTCCTTTCTCGATCTTGGTTCCACCACCCCTCCTCTGATATACCGTTCTCCATCGCCCATTGATGAGAATCCTAATTCGGCTAGGATTTGTTGGATGTTCTCGTCGCAGTCGTGGACTGGGACGCCGTTGAAGGCATGTAGGACGGAAACATCCACGAGTCGGTCCCTGTAGTTATCTAGTAATTCAGCAAAAGTTTTCTTGAAGTCATCCAGATATGAGTGCGGGATGTTGATGTCCTTAATTTCCAAGTAGTCGTTCACGACGAACATAAGGACTCTGCCAATTGGATCAACTCCCTTGAAGACTGGGTAGTACCATCCTTGCTTGAGGAGTAGTCTGACCTCCTGAATGAATCGGCTGCTGAATGGGTCTGATTGCGCCAGAATGCGCATCTTCCTATCCTCTGGCAGAGGTGAGAGGAGGCTTTCTGCGTCTTCATGGGAAGCGTAGTAGTCTGTGGGATCTGGTTGTAGTGCAACAACCCTAGCAATTGATCCTCGATTCTCAAGATCCCGAAGTGTATCGGCCAGTTCCTCGACGGGCCTAGAGACGAAAAGCCTCAGAGTATGTAGGCGAACGGGGCCTATTCGGGCAATTAATTCAGTTAGGGCTTTGTCGAAAGGTAATGGTTTGACTCTACCGTGCAGCCTCTTGAATATGGCCATTGACCTCTTTCGATTGGGGACGTCGACGAATTGCTTCGCTACCACTAGCTGCCTCTCCATATTCGAGAGGGCGGACTTCAGGCTCCTCTGGATATGTGCATTCTCCTTGCCCTTGGGATATTCCGAGAATAGATCGTTTCTGGATATCCCCTCTTCGGGAATCTTCTCAATCAGCTCCTCTTCCAGAGGCCCGAACCATGGCTCTGAACGGAGGCCCATCAGCATGGGTAGTTTTTCACTGAGAGTGTATCCAACCCTATTGTGGAGTAATCTACCATTGTAAACGTCAGAATCGTGTTTAATGTCCTTCCAATCACGGAATCTGTAGTTCTCAACTCGATGCAGCAACTCCTCCCTCCTCTGGACAAAGGTCAGATTACGAATTGCATCGGCTGGTTCTACAAACCTAGAAAATGACTTGTTCAGAATCAATGTCTGAAGGGTTCGATAGTCAATGACATTGAATTCCCCTCCAGTAATTCTATACTCATCTATTCTGAGTATGAACTCTCCCTCGTCTGTTTGAGTGAAGAAGCCAATTGAGACTAGGTTTCGCATCTCTAGTTCTTGTAGCACTGATTCTACTTGGGCAGTCGGGAAAGGCAAACGTGCGCTGAGAGATTCAATTGTCTGGGGGCCCTCTGATCCCAACATATCTAGGAGTTTGAGTCTTAGGCAGTCCATTGGGTCAGAGAGTGATTTCTTTTTCCAATTGGATGCCTCCCCGCCAACATAACCTTCGCCGATCTCATAGTTCAGACCGCCAGTATACAATTCTCTGAGATCATCCATCTCTGCGGCTCCGGCTACCGCGAGACAACCCAGAGTTCCGTGGACCTCGGTCATCCTCATCGAGAACCACTTGCCATCTATCTTCTCTAGGCCGGTCCCCCTGACCTTGGTGATTAGGCCCCTCTCTGCTAGATCGTGGACCCAACCACGCAATGTTTCGAATTCGATGTTCTTCAGCTTGTCGCTATACAATGGATGAGTGAGTTGCCTCTCTAGGCCGCCGCCCATGTCCATCAGCCTGAGGAGTTCGTTGGCGCTTGTTGGTATCGAAACCTTGGATTGATAGTAATCGCCGAGTTTTTCCTTGTCAAGCTCAGTTGCTAGCGACCTTGCTCCCAGAAGACGCCTAAGGATCTCAGGATCTACGTCTTTGATCAGGTATGCGCGTGTTCTGAGTGAAAGTAGGTCTTCGAAAGAGGACATGAATAGGGTTAGTCCCAGTGGGGAAGGAATCTTGACCCTACGATGGACTATGCGGACGTCCTCAGCATCCATTCTCTCTATGAATTGTCTTAATTGACCCATCCCCAAGTCAGTATTAAGAATCTCATTCATCGCCTCTCTAACGATTACTGATTCATCCATCTTCCTATGCCTGTTCATGATCTGCTCTGCTTTGACCTGGAACTGCTTGGGGCTCACTTCTTCGGCCCCTATCCTCCGGGGATTGAGCATGCTTCTAGATGAGACCTCACGGAATCGTTTTGCGAAGAGCTGCGAATCGATGAGGTACTTGTTTAGAATTTCCTCGCTACGTTTGCCGCGGAAGACTTCTGGGATCAGGGAAACCTCGACCTCGTGGCTCAATTTTGCCATGAATCCATTCTCGTCGAAAGAGAGTTCATGCACGATGATGTCGTCTCTGGTCGCCATTCCGGCAAAGAGGTAACCTAGTGCTAGATTGAAGGCCCTCCCCCTACATGTTGTAACGACATAGGTCGGCAGGGGGGCTTCTACCTGCTCCACTAGGATTCGATCCTGGGAAGGAACCTGAAAGGTAGTCGCAGAGTGCTCGTCAAGGAACTGTGATAGAGCGTTAGCCACCGGCTTATTGAGCCCCATGACATCGACTAGGAACGGAGTTATCGAATTTCCAGTTCTGTACTGGATAGATAGGATACTCAATAATCCGAGGACCTCGTCGCTTAGTTCGCTGGTCCTGCTCATCGCTTCTCCGGTCCACGAAGGTATGGTGGGCCGGAATCCGGTTGCTGGGGTTACGTTCACCCTTGTTCCAATTACGCTAGCAACCCTAAATGTTGAGCCGCCCAGCAAGAAAACATCGCCATTCCTCATGCTCGAAACGAATGAAGATGAGAGTTGTCCGACTAGGGTACCATCTGAAGTGAAGACAAGATAGTTATTGTCTGGAGAAATGGTACCTATGTTTGTGTAGTATATCATTTGGGCATATCCCCGCTTTCCGAAACGATTCTCCTCCCAGTCGACCCAAACTCTTCTCTCCTCTTCCAAGAGATCTAGCACTTCTATGTAGTCGTCATAGGGAAGATTACGATATGGCCACGATGCTTGAACCAGTTCGTAGGCTTCGTCGATATCCCATTCCCTGATAATTGTCAATCCTATTAGGAACTGGGCCAGAACGTCAAGGCAGTTCTGGGGGAACTTAAGCAGATCCATGTTTCCCGATAGTATGCCGTTCTGTAGTGCAACAATCTCCAACAGATCATGGGAGGATGTGGGTAGGAAACGTGCTCTTGGTAGACCTCCTACCTGATGGCCCGCCCTACCAATCCTCTGTAGTGCCGTGGCAATGGAACCGGGAGAGCCAACCTGTATTACCAAGTCAACTGAGCCGATGTCTATCCCCATCTCCAGACTCGATGAGGAAACCACGCACCTCAGCTTTCCATCTTTGAGTCTCTGTTCTACATCTAGACGAATGGATTTGTCCATTGATCCGTGATGCCCCTCCACGCCCGCAACCCCGGCAACTTTCAGACGTTGTACAAACGTCTCAGTCATGTTCCTAGTATTCACGAAAACAAGGGTTGTAGTGTGGGCCTCGACTAGTTCCTTGATTCTATCGATATTGTGGTCCAGGACCTCCTTGACGGGTATTGATGTGAATCTTGGAGTAGGGAGGATGATGTCCAGATCTAGTTTCCTTGACCCAGAAATCTTGGCTATCGAGACTCTCTGTTGATTTCCTTGGTCCTCTCTGGAGTCACTGGCAACTAGGAACTCTGCTACTTCGCTAAGTGGCTCCATTGTTGCACTGATACCAATCCTCTGAACATCGGAGTCCACTACTGAGTCCATAAGTGCAAGACTCAGAGACAGATGTGTACCTCTTTTTGTAGGCACAAGGGAATGCATCTCATCGACAATTAACCATTGCAAGTCATTCAGAAGTGGGCGGAACCGCTTCGATGCGAGGGCGAGGGCTAATGATTCTGGAGTAGTAATCAGAATGTGAGGGGGTTTCCTCAGCATCCTCTCCCTTTCTTTCTGGGGCGTGTCACCGGTTCTGAGTCCGACTTTGATTTCCTGGGCCCTACCAGGTAGGAATCTCTCCTTTATTTCTGTAAGAGGCCCTATGAGATTCTTCTGGATATCGTTTGCTAGAGCCTTTATCGGTGAGATGTAGATGCATTGCACAGTATCTGTTAGCTTACCCTCTAGTGATTTCCGGACCAAGTCGTCAATAATTGAAAGGAAAGCCGTCAATGTCTTACCAGAACCAGTGGGGGAGCACAGTAACAGGTGCTCTCCCGACAGAATCTGAGGAATGGCAACTTTCTGGGGCTCAGTGAAATCGGGAAACTTGTCTTTAAACCAATTTCTCACAGGAGGTGAGAGTTTTTCCAGAATATCCTTGGTCTCAGAAAAATCAGAGACATACGTAATTTCTGGCATTTTTTTCAAACCACCTTGCGTTTCAGGCTATCGATTGCATAAATGAATGCTTCTCAGAAAATCGTCCTAAATTGGCTTATTGTGGCGGAAAAACTAGTCATGGCTACTCAATCGCGACAATAGCCCTTGTCACTAGGATGGCTTGAAAACCACGATTGGTTGTCGTTGGCCATATGGACGACAAAGGAAGGATGCCGAGGTTATCCTCCCTGCTCCGCAGGAGGGGTATTGTGCTCCCATCTTTCGAGATATATGGAGGCGTTTCTGGACTGATCGACTACGGGCCGGTGGGAGCCAGAATTAAGCGTCGCGTAGTTAATTCATGGATTGAGCACTGGGGCAAGGTTCCGAATGTGGTGGAAATTGATTCGCCGACGATTACCCCCGAGTCAGTTCTTGTTGCAAGCGGGCATGTTGGCGAATTCAATGACAAAATGTCTGAGTGCAAATCCTGTGGTGGGGCATTCAGAAGTGATCACCTTCTTGACGGACTTCACGACAACCCGGAGAACCTGGATTCTTCGGATCTTGATGAGTTGATTTCGACGAATGGGGTGAAGTGCCCCAGTTGTGGTTCCCAGGACTGGTCCGGGGCCAGTCCGATGAATCTGATGTTTCAAACGAGCATTGGTGCAATGGGTGGTTCGAGGGCTGCTTACATGAGACCAGAGACTGCGCAAGGGATGTTCATGCTTTATCCAGCACTCTACAGACATTTCAGACAGAGGTTGCCATTTGGGGCAATGCAAACTGGAAAGGGGTACAGAAACGAAATTAGCCCTCGTCAGGGAATGATTCGTCTCAGGGAGTTCAATATGGCAGAATTGGAGTATTTCATTGACCCGGAAAACCCGCCATCCACTGATTTGAGCAGATGGAAAAGAAGGATCAGCATGCTCCCCGATCCCGATGGCCCCCACCCGAGTGAGATAGAGGCCACTATCGAAGAAGCTTTCGAGAATGGAATTGTTAAGCATCCAACTGTGGCTTGGTTCCTAGCTATGACGATGCAATTCCTTGAAGATGTCGGGGTTGATCCCGAGAAAGTTAGATTCAGGCAGCACGCTAGTACTGAGATGGCGCATTACGCATCTGACTGCTGGGACTGCGAACTAAGTGGTGAGCACGGGTGGATTGAAGTTGTTGGGATAGCCAATAGGACGTGTCACGATTTGGAGTCTCACGAGAAGTATTCCAAGTCCGGGCTATTGAGAGGATGGAGGAACTTCGAAACCCCCGTCAATGAGAGTCGTGAGATCCTCAAACCAGTGGGTTCGGTAATCGGACCGGCTTTCAGGGAAAGGGCTTCGGACGTTGCAGAAGCATTATCTGAACTGGCTGATTTGCCTGAAGTCACCCCCTTTACACTCACACTTGCTGATGGCACGACAGTAGAAATCGAAGAGGGGATGGTGACAAGATGTCTTCAAGATTCAGTAGTTTCCGGGGAGTACTTCACGCCGCACGTAATCGAGCCAGCATTCGGGATAGACAGAATCATCTGGCATATCCTCGATCACAACTATCTTGAATTGGAAAAAGAAGGAGAGGAGTACACAATCTTGTCTCTGGAACCTTCTGTGGCACCTTATGACCTAGTGGTGTTGCCTCTTTTCGACAAGGACGGAATGGGGGTAATGGCAAGAGAGGTTTTGAAACGGATTGGCTCAACTTCTGGCATTTTCGCTGAAATTGATACTAGCAGGTCGATCGGGAGAAGGTACGCAAGATCAGATGAGATTGGTGTCCCTTGGGCTGTTACAGTTGATCACCAATCTCTTGAAGACGGCACATTGACAATCAGAAGAAGGGATGACCAGAGGCAGGTTCGTGTTGACATCGATACTCTGATTGAGAGCCTTACTTCGAAATCTCTGCAATCCCTATTCTAGGCTAATCTTCAAGTGTCGCCGAGGGCATCTATGTCTGTGGAAGGAGGCATCAGACCAGATGACTGGACAGAGCGATACCGTCCCACCACACTATCGGAGATGGAAGGAAACGGAGACAAGCTGAGAAGGGTCAAGTTGTGGTTAGATAGCTGGACCGCGGGAAAGGTGCCGAAAAAGAGAGGTTTACTTCTTTCTGGTCCACCAGGTGTCGGTAAGACTACCATAGCACATGCATTGGCCAAAGAAAGAGGGTGGACAGTTGTTGAACTGAATGCTTCTGAGCAAAGGAATGCAGCTGCGATTAGAGGCTCAGCAACGAGGGGGTCTCAGAATTTCTCGCTCGAACATTTCTCAATGGAATCCGCTGCGACCAGTAGGACGGTGATCCTGCTTGACGAAGTGGACCACCTCAGTGGGGGATTCGCCAAGGTCTCTGAGGAGCGCATTGAGAAGACTATGGGGGACGAGGATGATGGGGCTGTTTTGAGGGGCGACTCCGGCGGCAAGGCAGAGCTTCTCAACCTACTAAAAAATACCAAAAATCCAGTGATAATGACCTGCAATGACCCAATGAAGCTATGGGGGCGGGGTGGAAATTGGAGATCCAACAGAGATAGGGTTCTGAGGGTCTCGGAGAATGTCATTTTCGAGAGGGTAGATCGATCTGACCTTAGGAGAATAGCTCTCAGAGTTCTGGATTCTGAGGGAGTCGGGATCGATCCCGAGTCTCTTAATGCTCTAATTGACGGAAATCCAGGCGATCTCAGAGCCCTAGTCAGGGATCTGCAGTCGCTTTCATGCGTAGTTGACGGCCACATAGAAATGAGTTCGGTCCAAGACCTCTCGGATTCAGTCGTAAGGGACTCGCAGATCAACGTTTTCAACTCCCTAAAGAGAGCATACACGACTCGATCAGGCGCGAGTATTTCCAAGATTGTCCGGAACTCCGACAAGGATCCGGATGAGATGTTGGCTTGGTTCGCTTGGAACAATCAGTCGATAATGGCAGCTTCCAGTTTGGAGGCAGTTTCTGGGGCTATGTGCAAATCGGATTCCTTTCTTGCCACAAAATTCACCAATCGGGCATTCAGGTCCTGGTACTGGGGTTCAGCATTGCCTGCCCAAGCCATAGCTTCTGGCTCGAAGGCGGAAAGTGAGAATGAGGTATTCGTCAGTTTCCCGGACTTTCTAAGGAGGGGTGGAGAGTCTTGGCGGACAGGTAGTCTGATTTCCAGTCTTTCTGGTGAATTTGGGGCGAGTCGCGCGGCGATTAGAGAAGACCTGTGGCCGACTCTGCTCGCAATCCATAATTCGGGCCTAGGTGGATCTGAGAATGACTTTAGCGTGGCAAAGAAGATCGGCTTGTCCGCAGAGGATCATCTTGCCATGCACGGGATTCCAAAATCTAGCAAGAGTGCAAAGGAGATAATGGAATTATTCGGGGAAGAAGGATCTGGTGAGAGTGCTGAAATTATAGTATCGAAGCCTCCCGATGATCAAGTCGAAGATGAAAACCAGCCGACCCTAGATAGATTCGGCTAGTCCGACTCCCAAGTCTTTGGATGGAGGAGAACCAGAACTGTGAGAAGTTCAAGTCGACCTAGCCACATCAGCATAGTGGACGCGAGTAGAGAGGGCGTGCTCATGGCAGCCCACGATGCAGCGGCTCCGGAAGGTCCGAAATCACCCAATGCAGGGCCTGTATTACCGAGTAATGAGATGGAGACAGATAATACGTCATCCATGTCTAGATTTGGCTCTAGGAAAGAAATGGTCAGCATGGAGGCAGTGACTAAGACCAGCCAGGAGCTGATCATTCCCAGAATAATCCAGACCCTTTCCTCGTCAACTACGGAACGATTGAATCTAATCGCAACAACCCTCCGTGGCTGAATTATTTTCATTACTTCTCTCTTAGCCAGTTCGAATGCAATTCTAATTCGAAGAACCTTGAGGCCGCCCCCGGTAGACCCTGCACTGGCACCTATAATCATCAAGAGGAGCAAAACGAACTGGCTGAAGACAGGCCAATCGGAGAAGTCGGCACTAGAAAATCCAGTACTGGTAATCGAAATGGCCTGGAAAATGGAGTGGCGGATTGATTCCAGAAAACCGTAACCCAGATCATCCGATTGATAGATGTTTATCGTCATTGCAACCCATGCAATGAAAACAATTAGCAGATATGTCCGGAGTTCTTCGTCCTTCCAGATGTCGTTTGATCTACCCGAGAATGCAAAATACAGTAGGCTGAAGTTAATGCACGTAAGTAGCATGAAAACCATTACAATCGATTCAATGATGGCGTCATTGAAGTGCATAATCCCCTCATCAGTGGTTCCAAAACCACCGGATGGCATTGTCGTTAGAGCATAGTTAATCGAGTCAAAAGAACCCATCTTTGTAAACTGAAACAGCAGAATTGCCTCTAGGAGTGTGAGACCGACGTAAATGGCCCATAGTTTCCGGGCTGTTCCCTCTAGAGTAGTTCCAAGATTCGAGACCGAGGGGCCGGTTAGTTCGGCCCTGGCTAGCGCCATCCCTCCACCGAGAGCCCTTGAGAAAATTAGGAGCCCTAGCATAATTACCCCCATTCCGCCGATCCACTGAGATATTGAGCGCCAAAGAATGAGGCTTTTCCTCTGACTCCCCAGGCAGTCTCCCTGAAATTCATTAATTCCGGCTAATCCAGAGCCACAAACAGGACTAGTTGATGGGTCTACAAGTGAGGCCCCGGTGGTCGTAAAACCTGACATTGACTCAAACCACGAATGTAGTAGGCCGTACAAAATCTGACTAATCGAATTCTCTTGGCCCGGGTCCCAATATTCACCGAAGGGACCATGGAACATACCTCCCAGCCAAAGAGGCAACGCGCCTACAATTACCACGGGTATCCACCCCAAGGCGACTGAGGCAAATGCCTCTCTATCCCTTACCCTTGCAGAAGGGTCAGAAACGCGAGAATGGAGGACGAGTGCGTATCCGGTAGAAATAGAAATCAGGGTAGGAATTGCAAATGTACGGATTGCGGGCTCTAGGCCCTCAGAATAAAGGCTGTAGAATCCAACAACGGCCAAAGGCAATGAAACCAAACCAATGGTCCATCCAAGAACTAGGCTAACTACCTCCCAGCGCATACTAACTCCGTAGTGACTCCTCGGCCTTCCCTACATCGTCAATTTCTAGAATTAGGTAGATTCGGTCGCCTTCTTCCAAGGAGCCAATTTTGCCTTCCACGATATGGTGGAAGGCCCCATCCGCCCCCATTCTCTCTAGCATCACAAGATTCGCGCCAATAATGCTCTCAACTTCGTCCAATTCTTTGCCCATGAGTGAGTTTCCGGGGTTGATTTCAGCAGACATTGAGACCAGGGATGGGATTCTTGGAATTGGTTCGTAAAGGCCCGGGACATGCATGTGGATTGCTTTGAGAATCGACTTCACGGCTACTCTACGCTTGCTGACAGGCCTAAGCCCAATTCTCTGTATAGCCTCCACAAGTGCTCTGTCCTTCAGAATCAATCCAGTCCTAGAAACGCCTTTGTCAAAGGTCCGCATTGCGATTGAAATATTGAGGTTGTCATCACTCAGAGTAGAAATTGCAATATCATGATCCTCTACAGCGAGCTCCCTGAGTAAGTCCTCGTCCTGAGGGTCACCGTGAATCACATCTAGACGCTTGTTTACACCTATTCGTGAGCCGACTATTGCATTTGCTGCATCCAAGTCGGGCTCGATAATCACTACATTCGAACCTTTGCTGAGATAGTGCTCAGCCAGTTTGCTCCCAAAGCTTGTTGCACCGAAAACAGCAACCCTAGGCTTCTCTGGCATCTCTGAGTCCACATCTCCAACCATTCTAGCGACCTCTCCGAAGAATTTCGTCGCGCCGATGACGAAAACCAGCATATCGCCTTCCTGGATGATTTCATTCCCAGAAACTATCCGTCCCTTGTTGCCTTGTCCTTTCATCGCGATAATCCTAGGATAGACGGGGTCTGAACGAGATCTAGAGTTTGCATCTCCAGTTGTCGAACCGATCAATGGCGAGTCTATCGATACGCTAGATTCGACAATCCAGGCATTGTCACCCAGGGGGATAATGTCAGAAAGCGATGGTGCAACTAAACCGGAAATCAATTGTTCTACGACATCGGTGGAGGGTGAGACTACGAAGTTTGTTCGAGCCCAGTTCTCCAATGGCCCTGCCCCCCTTGTAGGATGTGTGATTTCAGAATCGCGAACATTGGCTATCGTAATCAATCCAGAAGCGGTTCTATCGCCTACCTGCTCACTGAATACTCGTTTTGCAAATGCACAACCAAGAATATTCACGTTGTCATCGTTTGTGGCGAAAACGATAATTTCTGCGTCGCTGATTCCGGCCCTTACCAATGAGTCCCTAGAGAGTGCGTTTCCAGTAATCAAGAGGCAATCCAAAGATTGCGAGTCACTAATTGCACTGGGATCGGGGTCAATCATCGCTACACCCCTCTTCTCACCCCGTAGCGCGGCGGCGACACCCCGGCCGACCTCGCCGGCACCTGCGATTATGACTCGCATTCAACCAAATGAATATGTGAATTGGATATAATCCTGCGCCATGACTGGAAAATTGAGAAATTACCTTTTTCTGCACTATTCCTCGGAATCGACAAACTTTCCCCTGATTCTTCTGTCTGCCTTGGATTTGATCATCTCCGCTTGCCGTATTGTTCTCCTATACGCCTGTCTTGCAGAAGGAGTGAGTCCGGATGGCAGCCATGATTCCTGGGCAGGGAACCAAGACCACGCCACAATGGGGGCGACTAGTGCCAGAGTCGGTGGGAAGAAGACTGTGAGAACTGTGGCAAGAATCAGAGCAGAGCGTGCGATGGAAGCGTAAACTACTGGTCGGAATCTACTGTTTTCGATCATTCTGGATCCCTGCCATGTAGTAATTGATGCGTGACCAAGACAGGTTATCACAGTGAGAAGCAATGCCAAGACGATGTTTGGTATGCTGAAACCAGTTCCCTCCCACACTACTGGGTCGAATAATCGGACGTTCAGATGGGCTGAACGCATTGCTCCAAAACCCAATCCGAGTGTCCAACCATATGGGGCACAGGCCCTCAAACCAACGGTTCTAGAGCGGCCAAGTACGAATAGTGTGAATGAAGACTCGGCCAGAGCGATCACTAGTGCGATTGCACTAATCGAGATGATGTTCTGAGTCTCATTTCTGACTTCTGATAGTATCAGGGCATCAATGGCTGAAGCGGCCAAGACCCCTGAAATTATCCCATATAGCAAAGTCTTAACGGCCCCGGATAAGTCGTAGAATCCCGTCATTTTTGCTATAGTTCCCCTCCAACCGACGTATATCCCCAAAAGACCGATTGCGAAGGCTACCTGCATCTCCCACAACTCGATGGGTGCTTCAGCCATATCCCCCCCATGGCGAGTTCCCTTTCAGTACAGCGGATATTAGGCAGTCTTCATCTCCCTTGTCGGCCAGACAATGTTCAAACCACACGATTGGTGCCGAAACTCATGGCGCTAGAGGGGTTCAAGCATAGAGTTCTAGGTTCGATAGGTCTTCTGAAGGGAAAGAGGAAGATTGACGAAGATACCGTCAAGGACCTCAGCAAATCACTCAGAAGGGCACTTCTGGAAGCTGATTTCAATGTGAGGCAGGCTAAGGAGCTCACAGAGCGAGTCGAAAGAGGAATTGTCGAGGAGGAGCCACGTCCGGGAGTTAAGCTAGAGACTCATGCAATGAATCTGATTTACACGGAGATGGTTAGGATTCTTGGCCCTCCTAGGGAAATCAAACCTCACAATCAGACTGTACTAATGGTTGGACTGTATGGTCAGGGCAAAACAACAACCACTGCCAAACTAGCAGATTGGTGGAGGAGGAGCCATGGTGCAAAGGTAGCAGTAATAGAGGCAGATGTACACCGTCCAGGGGCATTCGAACAATTGAGTCAGATGCTTGAAGGGACTGGTGTAGAAGTTTATGGAGAGCCGGGGTCTAAGATTGCAGCAGAAATAGTCAGAAACGGCCTGAAGAAAGTAGGAACGTCTGATGTCGTGATCATAGATACTGCTGGTAGGGATAGTCTTGATGCGGAGTTGAAGGATGAGTTGCTCGAGATTGCCCGGATTGCAAATGCCTCTGAGAGATTCCTAGTGATTGATGCCCAGGTTGGACAGGCTGCTGGCCCGATGGCCGAAACATTCCACGATCTAGTGGGCGTTACTGGGACCATAGTGACAAAGTTAGATGGTACTGCAAGAGGTGGTGGTGCTCTAAGTGCAGTTTCAAACACTGGTGCTCCGATTGTCTTCGTTGGAGAGGGGGAGAAGATAGGTGATATCGAGAAGTTCGAGTCTGATAGGTTCATTTCACGATTGCTGGGTATGGGCGATATCAAAGGACTAATCGATCTAGCCCCGGAGGATCTGGATGAACAAGAAGCAATGCGCTTGACGAAGAGGCTGATGTCGGGCAGATTCACGCTCACGGACATGTATGCCCAGATGGAAATGATGAGTAAGATTGGGACGCTGGACAAGGTACTCTCACATTTGCCCGATACGATGTTCGGCGGCATGGGGAATATGGGGGTGGCTCAGAAGAGGCAGATGCAGGCAAATCTCGACAAATATAGAATTGTTATGGACTCAATGACGCAAGAGGAAAAGGATGACCCGCTTCTGCTCAAATCAAGTAGGATTAGGCGTATTGCTCGAGGATCGGGTTGTGAGGAAAAGGAGGTCAAAGAGCTGCTAACGCAGTGGAATAGGAGTAAGAAGATGATGCGAGGCTTCAGAGGAGACAGGAAGATGAGGCGTCAAATGCAATCTATGATGGGGATCGATGACGATCTCGATCTGGGGTGATTAGCTGGAAAGGTGGTTCGCGATCATTGGCCATAGGGCGCCTAGTTCGGGAGCTCTGAACCTGAATGACCTCGCTGGTTCTGGAGGGCGGATGGACGTACTTGCGAGGGCGGTAAATTCAGCACTTTTCGTCTCACATGGAATTAGGGAAGATAGCCATGTTTTGCTCCACCTGATGGGTGGCGATGGTCCAAGCAGGAGGATTTGGTTCAATGGTTCCTCTCTTGCCGGGGTTAGGCCTGACGAGAGATCTATTTCTGGCCAGATTAAGGGGATTTTGAAGGAGGCAATCCCTCCCAGAGGTCGTTTCAGAGAGTTCAGCAGAGGAATTCTACACTCGGGAGGAGGTATTGAACAGACGGTCGGGGAATGGACTGCTAGGGGTGTTTGCCCTATTATACTGGATGCTGGTGGGGGTGATTTCTCCGATGTCCCCTCTTCGGTGGATCTGGGTTTCATCATCTCCGATGACAAGCCATTGACCGAACTTGATACTCAATCACTCAAGGGGGCTGTTTCCCTTTCACTGGGGGGAAGGTGGCTTCAGGGGCACTCGTGCATTGCCATTCTTCACTATCTTCTTGATGGGGACTAGAACCATTCTGGCATCCCATCTTCCCCCATCTTGTTGGATGCTTCCATCACAGACTGCGGCACCCCTAGTGGATGGTTCTGGGGCCAGCTTGCTAGTGGGGTTAACGCCGCCTTTCCGTTAATTACAGCGTTGCAATCGGTCATTTCTAGATCCTCGTCCTCTATTCTGGCCGCCCCGACCTCGAAAGCCACCCCCATGGCATCCTTTTGTAGCATGTCTGTTGCATTGTGATACCATCTAGCGCCTAGCGGGACTGTCTGGAAGGCGCCTTCCCAAGCCTCCGGGACATTCAGGTTCAGAAACAGGTTACCTTGCAGGAACCACGACCTTATGGAGTCGGGGGAGGAGTCTACTGGTGGTACTTTCTTTGACCCCAGTGGCCTCAGTAGGTTTTCTGGTTTCTTGGACACTAATCTGGAAAGCCGATCAATTACATCCAGCGTTGCACCTATGGAATCGGAGTAGTTCTCGTTCGAGTAGGTAGCTAGGCTTACAGAGATCGAAGGCATGCCGTACAGAGCTGCCTCACGGGCTGCAGAAACGGTCCCGGAGTGAAGTACGTCGACGGATAGGTTCGGCCCCCTGTTGATGCCTGAGATGCACATCCATGGCTCGATCTCCGGCACCCATGTCCTCAGGCCCCCGTCTATTGCGACAATGACGCAGTCGCAGGGAGACCCATCCAGGGAGAAGACACGGAGCGGGGCCGCCTCATTGACACGGATCTTATCGGCTATGCCAGTGTGCTCCTGGAATGCCATGTCATCACGAAGTGTGAGTTTCATCCCTACTGCTGATTGCTCGGTAAGCGGAGCGAGGATTACTACTGGATGGCCCCTCTCATTCAGAGATGACGCCAATTCCTGCAGCCCTAGGGAGTGGATGCCATCGTCATTCGTCAGGAGCAATGGGAATGTCATCGTCATCGCGTCCCGAAATCATGTTATGAAACCGATTCACTGGAATTCTGTCTCGTCTCCTGGAGGGTGACCATGATTGCTCCAGTCATCATCATCAAGCCACCGGCTACAGTGGGCAGTCCTATCACGACCTCGTCGGTCCACAGCCATCCGATTATCGCGCCGAGCACCGGTTCCATCAGCAATGCGATCGACACGACGATCGGTGAAATCCACCGAAGCACGGTGTTAACCCCAGTGTGTCCGCATAGCCCGGGACCCAAAGACAGGTATGCGACCCATGCTATCCAAATTGGATCGGACCAACCAGTCAGTGAGTCGGATGGATCAATGGATGAAAACGAGGTTCCCTCGAAGAATACCGTCGCGAATGAGAGCCAAATCCCAGCTGCCATGGTTACGGGGAATGCGTAAATGAAAATCGGCATGCCCCTCTCCGACCTGAGGTGCCTGCCAACCAGGATGTACCCCACCACTGTGACTGCCCCAGCGAATGCTGCAAGGTCCCCCACAAGCGAGACTTGGCCGCCGTCACCGAGGTCGATAAGGGAGAGCGTGGCACCGCCGAAACCCAAGACCACCCCTTTAATGTGGCCTCTGCGGACGACCTCGCCCAAGAATGGCATTATTGCCACGACCACCAATGGGTGCGTGTTGACGAACAGGAGGCTGTGGACTAGGCTGGTGTTGTCCAATGACCAGACCCAGCTGCCGAAATGAGCTGCGAGGAAGAGGCTCGAGGCTAGGATTAGTCGGGCGTCATTGCGGTTTATCTCGAAGTCGGAGGTGCGGAGGAACTGGTAGAGGAATCCAGGGAGAAGGACTAGGGCGGTCCCTTGCATCCTCCAAGAAGCACGGAGGAGCGGAGGCACCTCGGACATCTCCTGAAGCACAATGCCAGCACTGGACACTGCGAGGACGGCTACAGACAGAGTCAGCCATGCTGCCGCTGGGGGTGCCTTGGAGTCCGCCATGGTCAGTCCGCCAGCTCGGCATCCATTACCCCAGTGCTCTTCTTTGGCGCCTTGGCAGGGCCTCTGACCTTAGCGGGCTTTGGTGGGACGCCTCCCGAGGCGCCGCCCCCGATGATCCCGGCCTTGCTGAAAAGTGCGTATACGATAACCCCCAGCAGCACGTTGATCAACACGAATCCGCCTAGTCTAGCGAAAGGCCACCACGAGTAGAGGGAGAGCGCTTGTCCACCGACAGAAATCTCGTCCAGGACTGCCAGGACAGCGGCCTCGACCCCGTAGAATGCCTCCCCGGTTAGTGCGCCTGCTGCTATCATGAAGGTCAGTAGCAGCATCTGGGCGCTCTTCTTCTCAGCCGCTGGCCCCCCTTCATCGGTTCTCACCGACTCTACCACTGGCTTGAGTCTGCGCTCCTCCCACCATGAACGGTATGCCCCGCCGATCAGCATGGGGAATGTCGCTGGAGTGGGCAGGTACATGCCCAGTCCGAATGAGGTGCCCATCCCTGTGGCCCATTCGGCGAATGCCCCAAGGGCCATTCCGATTAGCAGAGCGCTCCAATTCCCTTGTCCCTCTGCCAGTATCGTGGTGAAGTACGCGAATGCGTTTGCTTGTGGGGCTAGGAGTTCTATGGTCCCATCGGCAAGCAGCTTGGAGAGGAATATTGCGACCCCTGCACCTAGGATGGCCCCTGGGACTACGCCCATGATGTTGCCCTTTGATATGTGATATGGCCTGTTTCCGATGTATAGGCTGTTCTTGTAGTCGCCGACCACGGTCCCGCTCATGCTGATTGCCGAGCCGAAGACGGTGGTGCCGACAAGGGACATCAGTATCGATTCCTCCTTGGTCAGCCCTACATCGAGGTTTAGGAAGACCATTAGGAGGATCAGGAGCACTATGAATGAGGTCCCCGAGACGGGTTCTATACCAGTCTCCCCCATCACTCGGACGGCGATGGCGCCCAGGAGGAATGTCGTTGACAGGAGGACCATCGAGAATATCAGCGAGGGAACTACGGGATACCCACCCAGAACGAAGATGGCCGTGATCGCGAAGAATGATATCAGCATGAAGACTGGGATGTGGTAGAGTGGCCATTCGTACCACCCCTTTCCATCGACGAACTCCTCCCCCTGCTCTCCGGAGAATGCCTGGGTGATGTCGCCGAATATCCCGACGAAGGTCGGGGCCATCTTGAACAGCCCGAGGAAGCCCCCACCTAGTATCGCACCAATAGCGACGGTTCGGACGATTGAGCCGAATGCCTCCCACTGAACGATGGGGCCTAGTTGGGTGATGTTGACGTATACCCCCTGACCGGGGTCGTACACTGGAACGTCCTGGAGGACGGCTAGCGGAATGAGCCAAAACCATGCCAATATGGCCCCCAGGTTCACCAAGAGGGCGGCTCTGAACTTCATGAACCAGCCTATTGCGAAGAGTGTGGGGCTGATCTCTATACCGAGGAAAGTGTATGACATTGGGTTGCCCTGCTCGTAGGTCGTGATCCCGTTGTAGGGGGCATAATTCCCCTCAGCGAGCTCGCTGGGCTGGTGGATCCACCTCTCCGTGTATACCGAGGCAAGCCCCCACCTATCCCCGGATAGGGTCATTGCGAACCAGTCTGCTATGCTGCTTGGGACTCCCGCGATCTTCTTCGACCACCTGATTGGGTAGTCGATGACGAACATCAGGCCCATCGTGAGGATGGTCCAGATTCCAACGGTCCGCAGTGAGTCGCGAGCGGCCTCGGCGGATCCTGAGCTGACGTCGGATGAGATGTCCAGCATCTTCAGAGTGGCCTCGAAGCCCGGCATGGGGAGCGGGTCCTCGACCAGCCAGACTCGTCTGAAGATGATGAAGTACATCACTCCGAGGAAACCGGCGAACATGGATGCGGTGATTCCGATGAATGCCAGGTTGAGGGTGTCCACGGAGCCTATCAGGTGTCCGTCCCCGACCTTGTAGTCCTCGGAGTACGCGAGGAGGAAAATGGCTGGGAATGTGAAGATGAAGCCAATCGAGGCATTGGTCGCCCCGGTGGTGGCACTGGTTGCGATGTTTACCTCCGATGGGGACCATTGAAGGGCCATCCCAAGCAGGTAGGCAACGTACCAAGCGGCTGAAACAGCTAGCCCGATTTTGAGGCCGATGTAAGCAGTCACCCCGCTGAAGACGGCCCCCACTAGTATTCCGATTAGCACCTTCCGTGTGTCCCAGTGGCTTATCTCGAAAGACTCGTTGAGGTTCTTCTCCTCCAGGTACTGCTCCAGTAGACCGGTGTTCAGGTTGTTGTACATGTCCTCGTCGAGCCATGTCAGGGTTCCCGATTCGATGGCCTCGAGTCCGGAGGCGGTTACCGGTTGCCTGTAGGCCGAGCGCTCGACGTCTGACATGTCTCTCGTTCTGAGCGTACGAGAACGACGCTTATACTTCTCGCGACCGGGGGGGCGCAATGTGGAGAAAAGTGACTAGTGGTCGCGGCTGATCTTGAACCTGCCCATGGCTTCCATCCACTGGATCTCCCCTCCGGACTGGAGGTTCATCCCCTCCTCGACGGGTAGGATGAGGGTCTGGTAGGTCTTGTTGTCCATGGCATGGACCTCGTTCCCCTGAATGTGGGTGATTATTGCCGACCCCTTCTCTATCATTGGGATTTGGATGGTGTCCGTGACGGTCCCGACGTGCGATCGCTTCTGGCCGGTGAAGATGTCCTCGAGCTCGATCCTCGCCTTCGCAGAGCCGTGCTTACCGGGTTTGGACTTGGACATGCTTAGTATCTTGTAGGCGCCTTCCTCTATGGCCACGTATCTTCCTACCTTCAGAGTCCTGATCTCGGCTCGAGTCGTGCCTGGCATATCCCCCTTGTCCGATGGGGGACTTATCAGCATTGGGTTGTGGCCCCGAGCCGGGTGCCGGGTGGTCCCCGGCCCGGGGTTACGTTTTACCGATCCTAGGATCAGTCGTCCTTTCGTCGTCCTAGCATGGCAGCGCCAAGCAGGGAGACGACAGCTAGCACGGAAGCGAAGCCTGGAGTGAATCCGGGCGCCTTCTGTTCGTCTAGCTTCATCGAGTCAGCCCTGTTGTCCTCGTCGTCAAGGGCGTCGCAGATTCCATCGCCGTCGAAGTCAGATGGCACGGATGCCGCGTTCTTCGAGTCCGTTCCGCAGGAGTACTCGTCTCCGTCCAGCACGCCGTCGCCGTCATCGTCGTCGTCGGCGTTGTCGCCGGTTCCGTCGCCGTCGGTGTCGTCCCACTCAGCTGCATCTGTCGGTGCCCAGTCGTCTGCGTTGAGCACGGAGTCGCCGTCGATGTCGGAGTCGGTGTTGTCGCCGACGTTGTCCCCGTCGGTGTCCAGCCACTCGTTCTCGTTCATCGGGAACGCGTCGTCGGAGTTCAGGTAGCCGTCCTCGTCCCTGTCTGCGTCTGCCACGTCGCCGATTCCATCGCCGTCGTAGTCCCTCTGCTCGTTCGCGTCGTTGGGGAACGCATCCAGGCCATCTGGGGTTCCGTCGTTGTCATCGTCGGGGTCTGCGTTGTCGCCCACTCCGTCCATGTCAGCGTCTGCGCTCTCACTGGCGTCCAGTGGGAATGCGTCGGATTCGTCTGCAACTCCGTCGTCGTCGTCGTCGGTGTCGGCGTTGTCGCCTGTTCCGTCGCCGTCCGTGTCGTACTGCTCGGTCGAGTCCATCGGTGCCCAGTCGGCAACGTCAGGGACGCCGTCGTTGTCGTCATCGGAGTCCGATGCGTCGTCGATTCCGTCCTGGTCGTTGTCGGCTGCTGCAGTTGGATCGCTGTCGAAGTCGTCCTCGTCGTTGTCGATCCCGTCGCCGTCCGTGTCGTTGTCCGAGTTGTCCCCGATCCCGTCGCCATCTAGGTCGGCGTCCTCGGTCGGGTCGTATGGGAACGCGTCGAGGCTGTCAGGCACGCCGTCGTTGTCGTCGTCGCCATCAGCGTTGTCGCCTATCCCGTCCATGTCGGTGTCGACTTGCTCGGATGGGTCGTATGGGAACTGGTCCCACTCGGTCGAGTCCGCGGTGTACCCTGGGTTCTCGAAGTCGAAGCCCTCGTTGGTGTCGGTCACGAACTGCCAGTACTCGTCGAAGTCGAACGAGGAGCTGTTGTCAGCGTCCCATTGCAGCAGGAAGCCTCCGATGCTCTCGTAGAACGCATCCCAGTCATCCTGGGATGGCCATGGCTCTGGTGGCTCGTCAGTGCCGTCTCCGTCACCGTCTCCGTCTCCGTCACCGTCTCCGTCATCATCGTCATCCCCGAACACGTCTGCTAGGCAGTCGGGTATGCCGTCCGCGTCGTCGTCGGCACCGAATGCAGGTCCTGCCATTATCGTCCCAAACTCTCCCATCTGGGTGGTCCAGTTGGCTGGGTCGTCGGAACCTGATGACATGTCATAGCCCCAGATTATGGCATCAGCGAAGACCAAGCATGTGTCGTTGGAGATGTGCATCTCCCACTGTATGGTCTCGGTAGTGCCAGTGCTGTTGAATGAGATCTCATTCCAGTTATCTCCTTCCCAGTGCTCGTCCTCGCCATCTGGGCAGTCATCCATTCCGTCATTGACCTGGTAGACCCATATCTCGGAACCGTCGTGGCAGTCGAACCAGTTGATCGGATCGCCAGCCTCGTTGTACTGCTGCTCGTCTGAGCCGTCCTCGCAGTCGCCCTCTCCGTCGTTGACGTAGTCGAACGGTACCTCATCGCCGTCTCCGCAGACGAAGGTGGGGGCACCATCCGGTCCGGGGATTTCTTCTACTCCCACATGACCCTCGTACGATGCGTTCTCGATCAGTCCGCCGAAGAACCATTCCATCGGCTGCATTGCCTCTGAATCGAAGAAGTACTCGATGTTATCGAGTATGAACGCGAGTTCATCCTCTTCGGTGGCGTTGTCGCCAAGATCTACCTCCTCCCAGGAGAAGCCGTAGAGGGTTTGCTCCACATCTCCGGCCGCGTCAACTAAGGACAGTTCGATGTCAATGTGAGTCGAGTCGTGGCTCGTGGTGCCGATGTCATCGCCATCGCCCTCGTCGCCCTCGTCGCCCTCGTCGCCTTCGTCGTCGTCAGCGCAGTCAGCACAGCCTCCCCACTGGAATGCCCATGCGTGCATGAGCTCCATGAGGGAGCCCACTCCGTCGCCGTCCGCGTCTACGACGTGGAAGCCGTCCGCGATGCAGTCGACGAAGCCAGCTTCGTCATTCCAAGCCAGGTACAGCTCGCAGTTGTTCACTGGGTTGAGCGCACCGTCGTTGTCCAGGTCGTCGTCGAGATCGTCGCATATCCAGTCCTGGTCGAAGTCCCATGGGGACTCTTCGCCGTCCAGGTGGTTGGATCCGCATAGCCACTCCTCCTCGTCTGACCAGCCGTCGCCATCGTCGTCCCAGTCCTCGTACCACATCGTCATGTCGCAGTCGACGGTGAAGTTCTCGTCACCGGTTCCGCTCATGTCGAATATTCCAGTCAAGACCGTGTCGGGCTGACCGTCGCCATCGGTGTCCAGGCTCACGCATGGGTCCGTTGGGTCGAGGTCCATCTCGTCGTAGACGCCGTCGTTGTCGTCGTCTGGGTCATCGTTGGTCAGGTTCTGCGAGATCGGCAGGGTGACGTCGTCGATCCATACCGTGTCTGCGTTGCTGCTCACGCTGCTGTCCTTGTAGTACATCCACTCGAAGCTGTGCCATCCTGCGCTCACCGTGGTGGTGTAGGTCCCGGAGGTCACTCCGGACCAGCTCTGCGTCAGGCTGCCGTCCACGTAGAACCTCAGGTAGTCCCAGAAGCCCTCTGTGGAGGTCTCGTAGTCGAATGACACGTCTCCGGCGAATGTGTCCATGGTGACCTCGACCGAGCTCGTCTCCGAGTTGTCGATGTCACCGGACTCTGCCATGTAGGAGCCGTTGATCGCGTTGCCTGTCGTGGTCCCGCAGGATCCCATTCCGCATACGAACCAGTCAGCGTCTCCGAAGGTGGTCCAGCCGGCCGGGATCGCCCCTCCCTCGAAGTTTCCGAGGAATGGGGGGTCGCCCGTGTAGTCTGGGATGCCATCGCCGTCGTTGTCGGCCCATGCCGTCCCGTCTAGCGGGAATGGGTCGTCGACGTCCATGACGTTGTCGCCATCGTCGTCGGGGTCAGCGTTGTCGCCAACCCCGTCTCCGTCCAGGTCGCTGCAGTCGGAGTCGTCGTATGGCAGGTCGTCGTCCTCGTCGAGGCATCCGTCATTGTCGTCGTCGTCGTCGGCGTTGTCGCCTATCCCGTCGCCGTCAGCGTCGCTGGTCTCGTTGGGGTCCAGCGGCATGGCGTCGTTGTAGTCGTATGTGCCGTCGTTGTCGTCGTCAGCGTCTGCGTTGTCGCACCATCCGTCTCCGTCGGTGTCGATCTGCTCTCCGGAGTCGGTGGGGCAGTCGTCGCTCAGGTCGTCTACGCCGTCGTTGTCATCATCGAGGTCCTCGATGTTGCAGTCGTCGGTGCCGTCGGAGCACTCGCCCTCGCCTATCAGGTAGACGGGTATCTCGACGTTGTCGATCAGAGCCTTGTCCTGATTGGCCTCGTAGGAATCAGATGAGTCCTTTGAGTACGTCCAAGTGAATGTATGCGTACCAGCGTCGACCCAGCCCTCGAAGGTCCCTTCCAGAGCCTGGTACCATGAAGACGATGCCTGCTCGTCATCAGATACCCCGTCGCCGTCAGTGTCACCACAGTCAGCGTATCCGTCATTCACCCAGTTACCTGGGATGGAGCCATCGTTCAGGGAGTTGGACTCCCAAGAGAGGTCTGAGTATGATCCAGCCGTATCACAGACGAACTCCCAGTCGTAGTCCCGTCCGCTGACTGAGACTATCTCGGTGCCGTCAATGGAGAAAGTCAGCTCGTCGTACCTCTCCTCTGAGTCTATTGCCCAGTGGAATGAGTACCATCCGTCGGTCGTCTCCGCGATTAGTTCCAGAGTGGAGCTCTCGTTGTCGTCGATAGAGCCGGACTTTGCACCGTATCCGCTTGCGGCTGCGGACCAGGCTGGGCCTCAGCGGTACGGAGCGGCTCGAAGT
>CAZMVZ010000002.1:89720-120491 GCA_964570065.1 uncultured Candidatus Poseidoniales archaeon | reverse complement strand
GGAAAGGTACCCCCAACAGAAGGAGGACTCCCATTGAGGGAACCAACCATCTCATAGGATTCTTCATCACCTTCGTAGAGAACTCCTCCCAGAACCGTCCACCCTCATCTCCCCACGGCAATGGGACAGGGAGGCTGTCTATCCTGTGCCCAACGAGTGAAAGCAATGCAGGCAACAGGGTCAGCGAGTAGATCAACGCCCCGAGGACAGCTAGGAACGCCCCCATGCCCATCGATGGCATATGCGTGGCGGTGAAGTAGAACAGAGTGCACAGGCCCACTGCGACAGTGGCACCAGAGTACAGTATCGCTCGTCCCGCAGTCGACATCATAGTAGCCAACGCACCCTCTACGTCCTGCCCCTTGCCAAGCTCCTCACGGAACCTGCTGATCATGAACAGGCTGTAGTCTATCGAGACTGCAATGCCAATGAGAGAAATCATTGAGACCGAGTACTGTGTCATCGAGAACCAACGTGAGACATAGAAGGCTAGACCAGTGGCCATTGGGAACATGCACATCACTATAGCCATGGGGAGAAGTGAGGCAACGACCGTCCTGAAGACGAAGAGGAGGATGATCATTGACAGAGGGATGCCTATGATTTCGGCCCTGATCTGGTCTTCCTCTAGCAATCTGTCGAAGTCGGAATCGATGATGAGGCTCCCAGAAACGAGAACTTCCAACTCATCGCTGTCCACAGACGACTTGATGTCAGATACCTCATCGGAAATCTCCTCCTCCGTACCGTTGAATTTTACGAATGCAACAATTCTGTGCCCATCGATAGAGACATGACGGGCTAGATGGGATGGGTCCTCTGGATTGTCATAGGCGAGACTAATCTCTAGAACGCCTAGGGATATTTCTTCCAAACCACCGAGCGAATCCCGTACTTCTTGCTCGAACACGGGATCATCCCACTCGAGAGACTCGTGGGTGAAGATGTAACTCACGCTGTTCGTCGATACTACGGGTAACTCTTCGCTGACCAACTCAAGAGCCCGACCCGACTCTATTGATGAGGGAGGAGCATTGCCGTCGTCGAATTCATTCCCTTGTGAAATCAACATCACAGATGCCAATATCGAGATTAGGGAAGCAGCGATTACCAGGTTTCTTCTTCGGTGAATCGACCTCCCGGTCCTCGATAGCAACCCTTCCATGGCCGCTCCGCAAAACTCGAGTTTATCTATTTCACTAGGTGCAGTGTTGAGCATTGATAGACTCACGTGCCTATGCTAGGGATGACACTGATTCCACAACAAGGGAGGGGTTCAGACCACTATTCTCCAGGTCATTTCTCGTAGCCTCTCCAGAAAGTACCAGAATGCCGTGGACCCCCGCCCTTTCCGCCATTTCCATATCGGTGTACAGGCGATCTCCCACCATTGCGCAACTAGCCGTTTCCAGTCCGAGCTCCTTAATCTTGTGCAGTATCATTCCCTTGTTGGGCTTCCCGCAGATATGCTTAGGCCTCACTCCGGTAGTAGCCTCGAATAGAGCCATGTACGCACCGGTGTCCGGCAGACCGCCATCGGGTGATGGGCATACCATGTCGGGATGGCTGGCTACCATCGGAACCCCGTTGTGTAGGTGAACTGAAGCCGTGGACAACTTATCGTAACTGATCTCCGTGTCATATCCGAGGATTACCAATTCCGGCTCCTTCGAGTTAGTGGAAATCCCATTCTCCTCGAGCATCTCCCTCATTCCCTCGGTTCCCACCAGGAACGTGTCAGAGACGCCCTCGTTGGATAGCCAAGCAATTAGATCGTGAGTGGAAAGCAGAACCTCTTCCTCGTTGGCATCGATTCCCATGCCACCGAGCTTCTCCAAGTACTGCCCTACTGACTTGCTAGAGTTATTGGAGAGGAAGAACCTCCTGATACCCCGATTCTCCAACCTGTCTAGGAACTCAGAGGCGCCCTCGATCAGGCTGCCTCCGAGATATATCGTCCCATCCAGGTCCAAGAACACGGCATCGATCCCATCTAGAGACTCGTCCAAATCGCCTCCCACGTTCCAATCACATCATGGCAACAATATAGTCTTGAATAGGAACCAAGGACTCCAGAGTGCCTTCTGAGCCTCTTTGTCAGCTATCATTCCGGTCAGCATATCACCCATCTCCTTCTTCCTGGAGGACTTGCCGACGAACCAATTCATCAGTCTCTTCCACTTTACCATCTTTTGCAGTCTGTGCGAGTTGGTTAACTCCTTGCCCAGAGTGCCCCATAGATCGGTCATGTACTCAATTGCCTGTTCCTCTGGAAAGCCCCCTGCGTGCTCGTCCTTGTCGAAGTGCTTCGCAGCCATCTTCGCAGACAGTAGCCCGTTGCCGATCCCCTCTCCGCTGAATGGGTCGACCAAGCTAGCGGCATCCCCAACACACATCACCCCCGCCCCCGCGGTCCTCCTCGGTTGGTATGAGGGGGGATTCTTCCTGGGGGAACCGAAGGGCAGCTGCCATCCCTTCTGGGATCCCTCGACTATCTTTGCATCCTTGAAACGCTCTTTGAAAACCGGATGGTTCTCGATTACCCAACGCTGTTTCTTCTTCAGGGACTTGCTATCACCGGTCTGCTTCCTCTGCTCAGAAATGACCATTCCAATCCCGACGTTCACCACTCCCTCTTGGACGGGGAACAGCCAGAAGTATCCCGGGATAACCCCTTCAATGAAGTGAATCTCAATAGGCCCTTGGCTCCCTTCGAAACCACCAACCCCCTCCCAGTATTCTCTGTAACCACCACAGTAGTGGTCATCATCCCTCATCGGCTCCCCATGAATCCCTTCCACCAGCTTCGTGGCTACGGGGCATCTATACCCACCAGCGCCAACCGTCAGAGCGGAAGAGAAGCTCAATGTCGGACTCTCAGAGGATCTCCCACCGAAACTCCCAGAGACTCCAGTGATTTTCCCTTCTTCCTCAAGAACCTCTTTCACGCTGAATCCCTGGATTACTGATCCCCCAGCTTCGTTGACTATCTCTGTGGCCCTCTTGAACATCATGTAGTCGAATTGCTTCCTTGGTAGCGAGTAGCCAGCCATCTTCTTCTCTAATTCGTCTTGTGGAAGCATCACCTTCACAGTATTTCCATTGGCTGAGCCGAATACGATCGAATCGACCGTGAAGTGAGGAGTATCTTCGACCATCTCCTTCACACCGAGCTCCTTGACGTGAGACAGCGCCTTCCCTCCGACGGCGTCCCCGCAAACCTTGTCCCTAGGCCAAATTCCCTTCTCAATCAGAAGCACCTTGCAGCCATTCATTGCATTGTAAGAGGCGGCGGCAGAGCCACTCGGCCCGCCCCCAACCACGATTACATCGAACGAGGAACCATCCTCTGGGACCTCTCCTGTGTCTATCGGGCCTTCCCAAGCTTCCATCTTGGATTCGATGGGAGAGGTATCATCATTCAAACTATGCCATGGGGTTCTTCCGTAATCGATACTACGGGTCGCCATGAGCACAATCATGTGGATAGTGCAGACAACCCTGCCCGGCGAACTGAATGAAGCCGAAGTGGGTATGTGGTGCCAATCAATAATCGACTCGAATCTAGCCGCTTGCGTAGACATAAAGAGAACAAACTCAGTTTTTCGATGGGAAGGAGAAATCCAGAATACTCCCGAATGGGAAATACAAATTAGGACCTCTGAATCCAGAAAAAATAAATTAATTTCCAAAATAAAATCCGAACATTCCTATGACGTTCCGCAGATAATCTGGTGGTCTGTTGAGTCTACGAAAGAATACTACGATTGGGTTCAAGGCTGAGACGCTCTTCGTGACACATGGAGATAGTGGAAATCCTTCGTCCGGCAAAGAAGGTGCCTTCTGTCTGGTGGAGCTCCCCAGACCCAATGTCATTGAGGCCAAAGTGGTCTACAATGACCATTCTAGTAATTGGAGAATTTATATTCGGACTCGGGGACTCTCTTCTGATTGCAGCTGGGATTGGAAATACCCCATGGACGGTCTTAGCGGAAGGAATCTCTAACTATGTCGAAATTTGGACTATAGGGGAGGCAACGTTCTTCGTAAGCATCGCAGTAATGTTTCTCTGGATTCCCATCAAGGAGATCCCCGGAATCGGAACAATCCTGAATGCCCTCATTATCGCCCTCACAATTCATGTCATGGTTCCAATATTGCCTCAGCCTGAGAGTTTCGGCGGCTCTATTATCATGGCTTCCTCCGGAATAATCCTCGTTGGAATCGGGAGTTCGATGTACCTGACCGCAAATCTGGGTCCGGGGCCGAGGGATGGGTGGATGACAGGTCTGCAAAGGGTAACTGGAGTCCCAATCGGGAGGGTCAGAATCACCTTGGAGGTCTCGGTACTAATTATCGGAGTAATCCTCGGAGGGACCTTCGGGTTCGGGACGATTCTATTCGCTGTAGCAATCGGCCCTGTGGTGGCTTCCTGCTTGGCCATAGCCGGAAGAATAGGATCAACATAGGACGCGCCGCGCCTTGTTGTTCGTCTCTATAGGGAGGTTCATGGGCATCCACCGACAGCCGCAACCATGGGAGGACACGGGGTCATTCAGAGGTACAGGGAGTTCCTACCAGTTTCCGAAGACACCTGCATCATCTCCCTGAACGAGGGAAACACACCTCTCATCCAATCCTACAATCTTGTCCAGGCAATAGGCGGGGGCTTCAGGTTGTTCATAAAATACGAGGGACTCAATCCCACAGCCTCGTTCAAGGATCGGGGGATGACCATGGCCGTGACCAAAGCCGTCGAGAACGGCGTCCGGGCAATAGTCTGCGCCAGTACTGGCAATACCAGCGCTTCTGCAGCAGCCTACGCCTCTCGAGCTGGATTGACATGTGTGGTCCTGATTCCAGAGGGAAAGATTTCCTATGGAAAGATGGCCCAAGCCCTAATCCACGGTGCAAAGACGGTCGAGATCAGAGGTAATTTTGACGATGCTTTGGAGTTGGTAAGAGAGTTGGGCATGAGGGACGACATCGAGATTGTGAACAGCATCAACCCCTTCCGAATCCAAGGTCAGAAGACAGCTGCCTTCGAGATTTGTGACGAGTTGGGAGATGCCCCCGACATGCACTTCCTGCCAGTTGGAAATGCGGGCAACATCACATCTTACTGGATGGGGTACAACGAGTACAAGGGCGCTGGTAAATCCACTTCACTACCAAGGATGATGGGTTGGCAGGCAGAGGGCTCTGCTCCTATAGTGAAGGGCCACGTTGTCACCTCTCCGGAAACCGTGGCAACGGCAATTAGAATAGGAAATCCAGCGAGTTGGGAACAAGCGGTGCGGGCCTCCGAAGAATCATCGGGGGCAATCGATACCGTCTCCGATGATGAGATCCTGGATGCCCATAGGATGCTTGCCAGAACAGAGGGGGTTTTCGTCGAACCTGCATCGGCCGCTGGGATTGCTGGTATCGTCAAGAGCCATGCAAGGGGGCACATCCCTCAAGACTCGACCGTAGTGGTCACAGTGACCGGGCATGGTCTGAAGGATCCGGGGATTGCGATTGAGAACGCCAAGGCGAGGTCCGTAGTGGTCGAACCGGACATCAAATCGGTGCTAGGTGCCATAGGTATGGAATGAGCACCATTATTGCTAACCGGCCAATCCCGTGCCATGGACGACAAGTTCTCAGAAAGAGCATTTTCCACTAGGGCCGTCTGGTCCGGGACCAACAACTTGGAGGGTTCGGCAGTCACGCCAATCTTCACCACCTCTACATATCGCCTCAATGATTCGAGGTATCGCGATTGGGCCGATGGCGGCCAGCACTCCCTAATCTACAGCCGTTGGTCGAGTGTGAACTCTGAGGCCGTGTCCTCCAAGGTAGCCGCACTGGAGGGTGCCGAGGACGGAGAGACACTTGCAAGTGGTATGGCAGCGATCTCTTCCACCCTCCTATCACTGCTTTCGAAAGGCGATCACATGATCACCTCACCAGATATCTATGGGGGGACCTACGGCCTCCTGACTTCCGAATTCCCAAGGTTCGGCATCGACGTAACGATGGCAGACATCAGGGACCCCTCTTCCTTCGAGGCAGCGATAAATGAGAACACCAAGGTGCTCTACGTCGAGACCATAACCAACCCCTTACTCAAGGTGTGTGACTTGGAGGCAATGGCATCAATCGCAAAGGAGCACGGACTTATCTCCGTCGTAGACAACACATTCGCAACTCCATGGGCCTGCCGCCCCATTTCAATGGGTTTCGACGTCGTCATTCACTCTGGAACCAAGTTTCTGAACGGGCACACGGACCTGACAGCAGGAATAGTGGTAGGGAGGGCCGACTTAATCAAGGGAGTCTTCGAAACCAAAACGAAACTGGGCGGAACCGCAGACCCGCAGATGTGCTATCTTCTCGAGAGAGGGATGAGGACCCTCCATGCTAGAATGCCGATCCATGCATCAAACTCTTCGGAACTCGCACGAAGGCTGGAAGGACACCCGGCTATAGCCAGAGTCAACCACCCATCACTACCGAGCTACGCTGACTACGAGGTCGCCAAGCGAATAGTCCCAAATGGGACAGGGATGCTATCATTCGCCGTTCGAGGAGGAGACGAGAGCGCCATGCGCTTCGTAAGGGCACTGGAGATCATCTTCGAAGCAACCAGCCTCGGGGGGGTTGAGAGCCTAGTTTCGTGTCCCTTCAACACAAGCCACATCTTCGTTCCCGAGGAGGTTCGCCTCGAGGCCGGTATCCTACCTGGCTTCGTGAGGATGAGCGTAGGAATAGAGGACGTTGATGACCTATGGTCAGACATCGAACAGGCCCTCGAGGCCAGCCAATCCTGAACAGGTGCTAAGATGGATCCCGCTCTCCTGGTAGCCACTCTCGTGTTCATCATCCCGATGTGCTTTAGCCCAGGGCCCAACAACGTGCTATGCGCGGCCCATGGTTCCCAGCATGGATTCAAGGGAACTCTGACCCTAATTTCGGGGATGGCAGTCGGTTGGTCCGTTCTCGGACTGTTCGTGGGAGGGGCGACCGTCTTCATAGAGGACAACAAGGAGTTCTTCGACATACTGACATACATCGGGGCCGGGTACATAGCCTATCTCTCATTCAAGATCGCAACATCTGACCCGTTGGCCGAGGGATCCGAAGAGAACGAGCGCCTCGGGTTCTACACTGGTGTCGCCATCCAGTTCGTGAACGGCAAAGCATGGATCCACTTCCTCGTCCTGATGACCACATTCGGAGCCCTTTTCGGGACTGGGTTCTCTGGAAAGGCACTGCTAGTCCTCCTCAACGTGATGTTCGGCCTCCCTGCTGTGATGTCCTGGGCGGCGTTTGGAACCGTTCTGAGAAGAGCATTCTCAACTCCTAGTTCCGCTATCGCACTCAACAGGGCAATGGGGGTTTCGCTGTTCGCAGTGGCGGTTTGGATTGTAATCCATTAATGGTGCAGAGGGCAGGATTCGAACCTGCGAAGCACTACGCACTGGGACCTCATCCCAGCCCCTTTGACCGCTCGGGTACCTCTGCTCGTGAGTCACCGGGCTTACGACGGCCTATTTCAGAGGTATCCTAACTTCCACATCACCAGGTATCCGATGGGGAGCAAGGGCAAGCAGATTGCAAAGGCCCTTCGGAAGGCCCTCCACACACCGTCTTCGTGTCCTTCAGGGATATTATCAGCGACCACTACAACCAACTCCTCGATTAGATCCGCACCCGGGGATCCGCTATTGGCCATACTACTCACTCAGAACCTTATACCGACCTTGGCAGCCATCGGCGGCATCTGACCCGTCTTCGCATAGTAGAACAGCGACGCCCGATTCACCGCTTCGACAGTCGAGAAGAATAGAACTGCAAAAAGGAGCCCCACGGCTAGGATTACTATTCCAAGGATCACGCCTACATCACCGAACATCATCAGGGGGACGGAAATGCAAAACAAAAGGAGTATGCAGAAAGTCATCAGTAGCCCGGTCGATACATGAGATGTCACGTCTTCCCCCCAAGTCCTCTTGAACAGCTCCGTGCTCTTCCCCATGCTATCTAGCACTCCCGCCTTCTCCAGTACGATCAAGGGTATAACGAAGAATGTGACAATCCACCAAGCGATGCCTATGATGAAACTAGCCAACCCTGCAACAATCCTGAGTGGCACAGGCGAGTCTTCGCTGTGAGCAAGCCCCTCTAGGATTTGTATGAATAGCCCGACAGTCCCTGCAATTACCCCCCAGACTAGAATTTGCGGGAGGCACCTCATGGCTTGCCCTATGCCATAGGAGAAGCTTGGGTTCGTCCCCGAGCTGAGGCGCTCGTAGGCGCTTGCGATGATGGCAGCGTTCCAGAAGACCGTGATTACGGACACTATCATGTAGAATACGAACCAAATTGCCATGTGAGCAACAGCCAACTCGCTGCCGCAGTCTTCACCCACGCACTCTGGGTCTGTGGCGATTACGTCCAGACCGACAGAGCCGGAGATCGCCGCACCGATTGCTATTAGAGAAAATAGGGCCGAAAGAAAGGTGTACACCATCAGTTCGGGGTCAGCTCTGACCACCGCCATCCCAAGTTTCGTCATCTTCCAGCCTCGGGAAATCCTCTCACCAAAACCTATCCTTCGCCCGCCTCTGCGCAACATCCACGCATCCGTCACCGTCGTCATGGTGGAATTCTAGTGGTTTGGAGTAATAATGATATTCACGGAATCCCCAACCGAGACTCTACCTTCTCGTACAACACGTGCTAACCATCTCGACCAACCAAACTCCTGTTCGTGGTCGACTCTACCGAACCGCCTACCAATGAACGACTCACCGATCTTCGAGCAAGGGGCACAAGGCTCGCTGAGCTCCATAACGACGTCACCAACCTCCAGCCTCGACCCCTCTGCCAGGGAATCCCACTCTACTCCCCGAATTGTTAGGTTCTCGCCGGTCGACCCGACCTCTATCGGATGCCCCTCCTGCTTCAGTTCCTCGATTCGCTCGAGGGAGAAGATGCAGACCGCTCTATCGGGATCCCCCCCTCGCCCATCTCGGAATCTGTTGAAGTCCCCCTCGACTCCTTCCTTCTCTATGTTGGCGGAATCAACCGTTCTCTTGGGTACCCCGCCGGAGCTGATGTTGATCGAGTGAACCAAGCCCTTCATCCAATGACCCCGGAAAAATCAATTTCCACACTTAGCCTATCAACCATTTCCACATACCTGTCCGAGAGAAACTCGTCAGGCTCGCTCAGCTTGTGCTTCCAGAATCTCCAGGCTGCTATGGAAAGCGTGGCAAAACGGTGAAGGAATGGGAGGGAATCCACTTCGTCCTGGGTGAGCCTTCTGACACTCTGGTACCCATCGAACAGGGCCTTCCATCGCTCCCACGCCGGAACAGTGCCATCCCATCCGAATCCTACGCACGCCATTGCAAGGTCGAATGCCATCGGTCCGATCCATGCCTCTTCCAGATCGAGGATAGCAGATACTTGACCCCCGCTCCCAATAACGTTGTCAGGGAACAAATCTCCATGGATGACCCCCATTGGTAGATTTGAGGGAAAATCACGTCTAATCCCAGCAATCTGTGAAGTCAGCATTTCGACGAATGGATCGGACACGCCCATCCTTGAAGAGAGTGAGATCACCTCTTCGAATAGTTCGAACCCCATCCTGTAATTCTCGGGAAAGCAGTCTGCAGGGGGGATTGAGTTCATTCTACACAAAACCTCTCCAAGACTTCTCAGGGAATCCTCATCACATCCAAGCATTCCTCCAGGAACGAAGGGCAATATTGTCCAGGCGACACCATTTCTTTCTGCAAAATGACTTCCGTTGGATAGTTGAAGCGGCACTGTAGTCGGGATATCATTTGCGTCGAGGTGGATGTGTCGCTGCACCACCCTATTCACCTCCCCTACACTGTTTGCGAACCAGGCCTTCAGAACAACCTCACTTCCACCTTTGAGCCTTAGTAGGAAGTTCGAATTGTCCCACCCTCCTTCGAGGGGCTCCATCGACTCCAAGTCTGGTAATTCAGCCAAAGTTAGAAGCCACTCTACTTCAGCAGGACCAACTTCGTTATTCATAATTCACCCCCCTCTCCTTCCTATATTGCCCCTTCTCTTCGGTTAGGACTTAACTTGTCTTCTCTTGCGCGTCATATGGATTCGGGCAGGGTGTCTGAGACTCATGCATTCTTAATTGGCGTCCCAAAGGCCGGAACAACCTGGCTAGCCAGCACATTGTCTCAGAACCCCTCAATCTGCTTATCAGATCCAAAGGAGCCAAACATCATTACTTCCCACAAGGGGACATTTCGAAGGTCTAATGAGGAACCCGATTGGACAGAATACTTCAGATTATTCAAAGGAGACGGGATAAGGCTAGATGGATCCATCCATACATTCTCCTGTTCTATCTCTCCAGCTAGGATTTCGGAAAAGTTCGAGAATCCAAAATTCATCTTATCTCTTCGAGAACCCGTTGGCAGAGCATTTAGCCACTGGAGAATGATTACCGATACCGGATCAGACAAAAGATGGGGAGCCGATTGGGACGACTTCCGGGTTGCCTGGGAGGACCCTAGACTGAAGGAAGATTCCCTTTATGGGAAATCAATGGCCCACTGGCTAGAATTTTTCCCCCTATCAGATTTCTATATTTTCGACAGCTCTAGGATGCGAGAGTCGCCGGAGATGGTGCTGAGTGAAATTGAGGAATTTCTGGGACTACACAACCACAATTATTCAATAAACCAATTAGCCAACTCAAACAGGGCAACTAAGCGAAGAAGAATTACCCCTTTCGGAAAACTCGTCAGAATAATCTTCTCTTTAGTCCCCAACTTCTTGAAGTCACCAATTGTAAATTACCTTGTATTGAGAGACATCAACATCTACTATTTGCCACTATTAGGTAGACGAACCAACCCAAGCAAGCCGGAGCATCTTGGCCAACTTCATTTTTCCATCTGTAGAGAGGAAGTATGCAAAGATCTAGCACAATTGCAAGATCTGACCAAATTCGATACAACTGAGTGGATGGAATCCATCAACAATAATGCAGTAAAATAGCACCATCTGTACTTATCAGTTGACGATATCTCCCAGTGAGGAATGAGAGCGATAGAACCTGCTCCAAACCTCCTTCTGGTCGGAGGTCCCAAATGTGGGACCACATCTCTGCTTTTTTGGCTAAGAAAGCACAAGGATGTGTATCACCCTTGGGGGAGAATAAACTCCGGTGCAATAGAGAGCGGATTCTTACTTGGCGGGGTTGTAGAAAATCCATACGATTTGAGTAAGCCAAGGGGCACTCTCTTCCTCCCCCATGAGGCGGATATGGATTATTACAGGGGGGAAAAGATGGTTATCGACAAGTCCCCACAGCACCTATACTCCAAGAGAGCCTTGGAGACGGTCAGGGACCTCATGCCGGAAGCGAGAGTGATAATTACAGTCAGAGATCCGTATGACCTACTGGTCAGCATGTTCCACCAGATGAAGAAAACTGTCCAGTTCAATACATCCTTTGAGAGTTTGATTTCTAAGATGGACAGACAGAATTGGATTGCTGACAATGAGGATCCAGAGACCTGGGGGTTCCTGACGTACCCCCGTTTCTCATCACATGTCAAAAAATGGGTCGATGAACTTGGCCCAGAGAGAGTCAGAGTGATCTCATTGAGATCGATTGCATCCAATCCCAGGGCGGTCCTTGATCAAATTAGTAACTGGCTCGACATCGATGAAAAAGAAATGCCCAGAAATCTGAATGTAAAGAATCCTAGAGGGGAGTTGTCAAAATCTAGACTCAGAAAATTCCTGAGAAGCCCCCCAGGTTGGGCCTTTTCTCTGGCGAAGGTAATATTGCCAACCAGAAGCCTAAGAAAGGCATTATTGGATCCGATTAGATCTAGAGGATGGAAATACGTGCCCTCCGAAAAGCAGACTATTCCAGATGAAACAAGCGAAAAAATCAGACTTAACTTAAGCGAGGATATAGAGTTCTTTGAGAACCTAGAGAAACACATCCCAAAATCTGTAATCATTTAGATGGCAAAATCATTGGTGGTAATGTGAGGTTTTCTTTCAAGAATTGTTACCAGTTTATTAGAGATATAATTCACGTGATTATTCACGGAAATCTGGACTCATCAGATTTCTTAATTCTCGATGAATCTGAAGTCATTTTTGCCAGTGTTGCAAAATCTGGGAGCTCTTCCATTAAGACCTCAATATTCGGGGAATTCTCCAAGGATAGGTCGATTCACCATCATACACGTGACTTTTCCCATAAGCGAATCCCAAAAAATAAGCGACCGTACTTTTCATTCGCTTACGTTAGGAATCCATACGGCAGAATTGTTTCATGTTACAAAAACAAGTTCAATATGGAAGACGAATCTCAGTTCCTCTACTCAAATTACCTCTTTGGGTATCTAAAAAACGACGATTCCTTCGAAGATTTCGTCAAGAAAACATCCAAAATTCCAAATTTTCTATGTGACAGGCACTTCAAGACTCAATTCAGCATTATTCACTCCAGGGGGGCAAGAATGAACCATATTGGCCGTATGGAGGATCTTCCTGAAGATTATGAGAATATTCGAAAGCGGTATAATTTCGATGAGCTGAAAATTCTGAACAAGACCAGTGGTTCGGGAGAAGAAATATTGCTCAGCGATGAAACGAAAGAAATAATTTATGATAAATTTGAGATTGATTTCAAAGAGTTTGGATACAGTAAATAATTCAAAAAATCCGACTATTTTATCGAAAGACTGGATCTCTTCGGATCACCGACTGTTACTTTCCTAATTACCCAGAATACAGCCAATATCCATGCTTTAGACCAAAGCGACCATGATTGAAACCTACTCAGTGGCTTCACATCTGGAGGGTCTTGCAGAGTTCGCAATTCCCTCTGGAACTTCCAAAGAGAACCATCAGAAACACTCTCCCTTGAAATCAAACTTGCAGCACTTTCGACGAATTTCTTTCTGTTACAGTGGTATAGAAGTTGCTCGGATCGGGGATAAGCTCCGAACTTTGAGGAACCAGGTATGCCATCTTCGTGCCATCCCAATGGTTCCGGGTGGTGAACTCTGCACTGAGGGGCCCATGCCATCTTGAATCCTGCATCAATGATTCTCCATGCTAAGTCTGTATCTTCTCTGTGCATGTGGTACCTCTCGTCAAAGCCACCAATTTCCTCTAAGACGTCCCTCCTTACTGCTAAATTTGCCGTCTTGAATCGATTCCACCTGAATCTATTGGGGGGATTAAAATCAACAGTCTCACCATTCTCGTCAGTAGTCGTTATTCCTCCTTCAATCCCACCAATTTCATTCTCCGAAAACACCCTTTGTAGGCTTTCGATCCAATCCCGTTCTGCTAAACAATCATCATCGATAAATGCAACATATCTCCCTGAACCCCTTTTCCATCCTATGTTTCTCGAAACCCCGGGTCCGTAGTCGGTCTCCGAGTCGTCAATAACCTCTATCGATGCGGGAGCCATGGTCTGCGACTCCAGTGATTTTAGACAGGAAGCAAGGGCCTCCGGTCGTCTGAAGGTTGGAATAACTACATCCACTTCTGAACTCACGTATATCGCACTAGAGTGATGCTAATTAGTGTGTGTCTCGAAATATATTGTCAAAGCGATGAAATATTTCTTCGACCATACTCCTTTTGAAATTAGGTGAATTTTACGAAAGAATTGATATCATAGGTCCGGGCATTTTCTCATTGTTCGGACTTGATTATTATGGGGCGGAGAGGATTATTTTCGTTTATCACAGACCACAGGAAACGCCTGCTAAAGATGATGCCACAGGAGTCAATATGTGCCGAGATAGGGGTCTGGAAGGGAGATTTCTCTCAGAGGATTCTCGATATTACCAATCCTTCAGAACTTCATCTGATTGACCCTTGGTTGTTCCAACCTTCCTTCCCCTCTAGGTGGTATGGTGGCGTGAAGGCTGCGAATCAAAGTGATATGGACAATATTTTTGAATCCGTTAGAGATAGATTCGCAAGTTCTCAAGAAGTTCGCTTTCACAGAAAACCCTCCGAGGAAGCGCACTCGGAGTTCCCGAACGATTTCTTCGATTGGGTGTATGTAGATGGAAGCCATGACTATGATTCCGTGAAGTCTGACCTTGAGCTATATTTCCCCAAGGTAAAGCCCAATGGGTTCCTTACAGGGGACGACTATTTTCTCCCCTCCCAGGAAACAGGCGGATCCGCTCCCGTGAAAGAGGCTGTACAAGACTTCGTGAACGAAAATCAAGCCTCCGTTCTAAAAATCATTGGTGGGCAGTTCATTATTCAGAAGAACTGAGTCGCGTCCCTCGCACACTTCAAGAATATCCGCTCTCCCGCTAGTTTTGTGTTCGACCTCGCCTCCATCATGCTCGGCACGTTCCAGGGTGAACTAGTCTCAGTTTTCGGGGCCTCCGTCGGTTGGTTCGTCGGCCACGCCATCTTGTTGGCGGCACTAGTGACCGTTGTTTTCGCAATCAGGGAGAGAGACCACGTCGTCAAGCACTCTGGCCTCGGAACGAGTCAGGCAATCGATTTCGGCATCTTTCTGTTGCTCACTCTCTCCCTCTTCTACTTTTATGGGACAGTATGCGGCTTCGCATCGGGCCCGTCCCTTGTTCTCGGAGCAATCTCGACGCTTTTCCTCAGGTGGATGGTCACCATCCTAGGCTAACGACGCCTCAAGATAACCACCAGAGAAATGAGCAGGACAACTAGGACCGACCCTCCTCCGATGAAGTACTTTTGATTCTCCTCGGTGACACCTAGGTCCTCCAGAACCGTCCCATTCACATCAATCCCAACCGAGGGAATCACGGTCTCCTTCTCGTTTACAGTTAGAGGGAAAGCGAAATCACTCGAGCACGACCAACCCGGATCAGTCATTTCGTCAACCACAATCAGGCAACCCTCCCACTTCTCCTGGAGGTTGGAGGGAGTGGTCAGGAGGAAATCGCAGTTGGCCGAACCCATCGGGTTTTGGATACTGCACCCACCCACGGACATGTCATTGAAACCGGACGGCCACATGCTCTCCTGGGAACTGCCCTTCTCCAGCAGGTGAAGGGAGATTGCCATGCTGCTATCCTCGTTGCTATCACAATTGTACACCACGGAGAACGCCACGTCTTCACCTGCCTCAGCGAAGATAGCCGAGGGACGGGACGAAGAGCACGTTGTGTAGGGAAGAACCTCCACCTCGATCCCCTCTTCGTCCGAGAATCCGAAAATGCTCACTGGAACACCGTTCCACTCCGTCACCACCGCACTCACGTTGACCTCGTAGATCCCTGCTGACTGCCCCGTTTGGGAGGCTAGCACAATCTGGAAGGACTCAGTTTGACCTCCCTCAACAGTCACGCTCCCGGGCCCAGCGATATCGAGTTCACCTGCCTGATAGGTCAAATCCACCTTTTCGGGTAAAGAAGTCGGATTGGTCAATTCGCAGTTTATCAAAGAACTCCCACTCCCGCCCGAGAGATCTATTTCCGACGAGTCATCGCACTCGAGATCGGTGTCTGGAAGAAGTTGGGCCGAACCGCTGGGAGAAATACCACATACAATCAACAGACTGGCCATGAAAACGACCGAGAATGACCGTCTAACCACGAATCTTCCTGAATTGTGACCGTCATAGACATTCGTGTTGTTTGCTACCTAACTCTTCGAATTGACCCCTCAAAGCATTCATGTCAACCACTCACGCCGAAAGTAATCATGGGCGAGGGTTCGGACAAGCCGAGGGTCGAAATCTCCTCTCAGAGCACCAAGGTGACTAGTGGCACTGATGTCCAGGAGAAACTAATCGTAGCAGCAAGGGTTTTCTCCGATCTCCTGAAGCCCACATATGGTCCTCGAGGACTCGATAAGATGCTCTACAAGACCGATGGGACCACGGCCGTCACTAACGACGGAGCGAAGATTGTCGCTGAGCTATTGGTGAGACACCCGGCGGCGAAAATGATGGTCTCAATGGCGGAATCCCAGGAGGAGGATTGCGGGGACGGCGTCACCACTGGAATGCTGCTATGCGGGTCACTATTGATTGAAGCGAACAACCTCTTCAGAAAGGGACTGCACCCCCTCACCCTAGTGGAGGGATACGGAATCTCCCTACAAGCAGCTGTCTCACAGATTGAGAAAGACGCATCCGGAACAGACGACGACAAACTCCTGGCAGTGGCAGAAACCTCACTCCGAGGAAAGGTGGCGGAATCTGCCCTCGAAGTATTCTCCCCGCTAATCGTTGAGGCTCTAAAAACGGTCTTCGAGAACCGGGGTGAAGCCCTTGCGCAACACGTATCCATGTTCAAGACCGGAACCGGTGGAGCGAGGGACACTCGCTTGGTCAAGGGGGTAATTATTCGAAGGAGGGTACTGATGAACGACCTCCCGAACGGTATCCGTGATGCGAAAGTAGTTTGCTTTGATGGGGACATCAAGATCAGAGAAATGGTCAGGGACGCGGAATTGAAGATTACCAATGCAGATGATTTGGACTCGTTCATCGGAGCGGAGCGTGACAGAAAGCAGGAGATCTACAATGGCATTAGTGAGCTAGGAGCCAGAGTGGTACTATGCTCGGGAGAGATCGACAAGGACATCCTTCACATGCTGTGCGATAGCAGTATCCTAGCCGTGGAGAAACTGGACTCGTCAGAGCTGAGGAACGCTTCCGAAGCAACTAGTTCACGAATCGTCGAAAATCCACTCGACATCGAAGAGACAGACTTGGGATTCTGTGGACACGCCTCATGGGTCAGGAAGGAATCTACCGACGAGGTGGAAGACGTGATCAGAATCGAGGGTTGCCGGAAACCATCCGTTGTCACGATCGAGGTTGGGGGAGCAGGTGAGACCGGAACTGAGGAGGTTATCAGAGGGCTTCACGACTCCCTGAGGGCAACCTCATTGGCATTGGGAGAGGACGTGCTGCCAGGAGCAGGGTCGACACACAGCCGTATTGCCCATGCGGTTAGAGAAGCGGCTGAGAGCCAAGGAGGAAGGGAGCGGCTTGCAATGGAGGCATTCGCCAGGGCGATGGAGACAATCCCGACCACCCTCGTCGAGAACGCGGGCGGCGAACCACTGGACCGGCTTCTGGAGCTCAGATCCACCTCGCTAAGTGAGCCCCCTGTCGGCATTTCCCAAGATGGAAAGATTTGGGAGGTAGATGGTGTCTGGCACCCCAGGTCAGTAATAGAGAACTCTCTCGAAGCAGCCACAGAGACGGCTATGGGAATGCTGCGGATAGATCAGGTCATTTCAGCGAGAGGCGAATAGCCAACCGCGAAACTTCAAGCCTCTCACACACACGCATTCGTCATGGAGCGACCAAGGGCGCTAATCAGCGTCTGGGATAAAACAGGAATCGAGGAGTTAGCCGCATCCTTGAATTCGATGAATTGGGAGATACTTTCCACAGGGGGGACCGCCTCGAGACTCAGGGACTCAGGAATCGAAGTCACAGACGTATCAGAGGTCACCGGACACCCAGAGATTTTCGACGGCCGGGTGAAAACGCTCCATCCAGCCGTTCATGGAGGTATACTTGTCAGACGCGATTCTGATGAGGACATGCAGACTTTGTCCGAGCTTGGCTATGCCGGGATCGACCTAGTGTGCGTCAACCTATACCCCTTCGAGGAAACAGCCGCTAGAGACCCACCTGCGAGCGATCATGAACTAATCGAGATGATTGACATCGGGGGTCCAACCATGGTTAGGTCAGCAGCGAAGAACCATACAGATGTCATCATAGTAACAGCACCGGAGCAGTACGCCCTGGTCTTAGACGCCCTTTCGGGATCCAATGGAAAACCATCAGGGGTAGGACTGGAAATGAGAAAGGGACTCGCCCTATCTGCATTCCAATCCACGGCAGCGTATGACAGCGCCGTTTCCAACGAGTTATGGCGCAGATTCTCCGAGAACAGGATCCCCAATAGGATCCACGCATCGACCGGAGAGGGTCTAGAATTGAGGTATGGTGAGAATCCTCACCAACCAGCCTCATTCTTCCCAGACTCTGGAGCCCCAACAGGGCTCTCAGCGGCAGTCCAACACGGGGGTAAGCCGCTTTCCTACAACAACTACCTCGATCTCGATGCCGCACTCAGACTCGCTCGCTCGCTCACTCAGACTTGCGACTTCTCACCACACTCCTGTGTAGTGATTAAGCACACAAACCCCTGTGGTGCCGCGGTGGCAGAGAGTCAGGTTTCCGCGTGGGAAAACGCACTGGCAAGCGATCCGGAGAGCGCGTTCGGTTGCGTAATAGCGTTCGATCGGGTTGTAGGTAAAGAAACCGCAGAAGCAATCGGCAAGCACTTCTTCGAATGCATTATCGCCCCTGGTTATGAGCCCGAGGCATTGGATTTGCTCGCCGAGAGCAAGAACCGCAGAATGCTATCTCTGGAACCGTTTGGAGAATACTCTGAGGAACCAAAGATCCGACAAGTGCAAGGAGGTTGGCTGTCCCAGATCCAAGGGCCCCCTAGCATAGACTGGGAGAAAGCACGCTCCGTCACCACCAGAACTCTAGATGAAGAGGAACTCAAACTTGCGCGATTCGGAACCTCCGTCATAGCAGAAGTCCAGTCCAACGCAATCATCCTAGTTAGCAAGACGGAAACGGGATTCGCAACGGTTGGAGTAGGCCCAGGGCAGACCAGCCGAGTGGAGGCTGTGAGAATCGCTGCGAGGCGGGCGGGGGGCAGAGCGCAGGGATCCATGATGATATCAGACGCCTTCTTCCCGTTCCGTGACGGTATCGACACATCAAATGACATCGGGATTACCAGCGTAGTTCAGCCGGGTGGATCAATTCGCGACGATGAGGTAATCGAGGCTGCCAATGAGTTCGGGATGGCAATGCTATTTACAGGGACCAGACTCTTCAGGCACTAAGTAGTATGATGGACTGGAAACAAACTTTGGCCGCCGGCTCTGGGACAGGAGCAGTATTGGCCACCTTAGTGTCACTGATTATGATTAAGATCGGGCTCGAACCACCTTCGTTTGGAGCGGCTATTGCCGTCTTCATCGGGATGATTTTTCTTTCTGCATTCTCAGTCAAGAAAATCTCACAATCCATGGGTTGGTTTGACCCGAGTCTTAAGGCCTTGATTCCAGTCTCCTTAATGACGTTCATTTTACCACTCCTAGGAGCATCTTTCGGAGCACCAAACTCAGATTTGACAACACTTGCGTCATTGGTTTTACTAGGATTGCTAGGAGGGATGTTCTGGAGCCTCCCCATCGCTGTCTGGGTCTACTACAGCTCCACACGAAACCCTTAGTGAAAACCATCATACAGCGGGCCGCGATGCCCCATTGTGACCAACCCCACCGGGCCTCGTTCGAATACCTATGAGGACTTGGTCTCAGCCATCGGCAACACCCCTCTGATTCGGTTGAATAGAATCACGGAGGGGCTGGAGAGATCCTCCGTCTGGGTCAAGCTAGAGAGGTGCAACCCAGGCGGCTCGATAAAGGACAGAATCGGATTGCAGATGGTTCTCGATGCCGAGGAGAAGGGCCTCCTGAAGCCAGGTGGGACGATTGTGGAGGGGACGTCCGGCAACACCGGAATTGGACTAGCGATGGTTGCAGCGCAGAGGGGGTACCGATGCATCTTCACCATGGCAGACAAGATGAGCAAGGAGAAGATAGACCTCCTCAGGGCCATGGGAGCCGAGGTTCACGTGTGCCCCACCGCTGTAGAGAAGGAGGACCCCCGTTCTTACTACGAGGTAGCGGCCAGACTGGCACGAGAGATCCCAGGGGCATGGTACCCCGACCAATACTCGCACGAGGCAAACCCATTGACCCACTATCTCTCAACCGGACCGGAGATTTGGGAACAGACCGAGGGCCAGATTACACACTTCGTGGCCACGATGGGGACGGGGGGGACGATATCCGGGACCTCCAAGGCACTCAAGGAGATGGCCGAGTCAAATGGCTCGACCCCGCCCACGATTGTTGGCGTAGACGCTGTCGGATCTATTCTCAAACAATGGTTCGAAGAGGGGACCATGGGAGAGCCGCATACGTACAAGGTCGAGGGCTTCGGGGAGGATTTCATCCCATCTGCAACCGACTTCTCGATCATCGACGAGGTTCACCAGGTGGACGATGGCGAGTGCTTCCAATGGGCGAGGGCGCTTGCCAGGAGGGAAGGAATGTTCTGTGGGGGGTCATGCGGCGGCTCGATAAAGGTGGCAATAGACATCGCCAAGAAGGCAGAGGAGAACGGCGAGGATGCGATGGTGGTCGCGGTACTACCCGACTCCGGCAACCCATATCTGTCGAAGTTCTACAACGACGATTGGCTCAGGGAGAACGGTTGGGAACCCGACGATTGGGAATGATCACACCTTCTCGAAGGCCTTCTCCAAATCGGCAATCAGGTCATCGGGGTCCTCTATTCCCACTGATAACCTCACCAGTCCGTCCTCGAAACCCCTAGCGAGCCTCTCATCCCGAGGGACCTCGGCGTGGGTCATCGTGGCGGGATGGGTTATCATCGTCTCAACTGCTCCGAGGCTCTCAGCCAGGAGGCACAACTCGACGGAATTCATCAACTTCTTTCCAGCCTCCAGACCACCTTCCAGCTCGAAGGAAATCATTCCGCTGAAACCCTTCATCTGGGCTTTCGCGACTTCGTGCATCGGGTGGGACTCCAATCCGGGATAGACAACCTTCGAAACCTTGGGATGCCCTTCCAGATACGCAGCGATCTTCTCTGCATTCTCCCAGTGCCTCTGCATCCTGAGGTGCAGGGTCTTGAGGCCCATTATCACAAGCCAGCAATCGAAGGGGCTGGGGACAGCTCCGACGCTCTTCTGGATGTACTTCAGCCGCTCAAAGAGATCAGTCCGATCGGTTACGATTACGCCACCGATGATCTGATTGTGGCCGCTGAGATACTTGGTCGTGCTGTGGAGCACCAAATCGGCTCCGTACTCCAACGGCCGGAGGAAGACGGGGGTCGCGAAGGTAGTGTCGACCACGTACAGAAGATCATGGCTCTTCGCGATCTTCCCCACCGCTTCGAGGTCTGTGACCTTCAGGAGGGGGTTCGTCGGCGTTTCTACCCAGACCATCTTCGTTTCAGGACGAATGGCTTCTTCGACATTCGAAGCTACCTGCGAGTCCACATAGGTGAACTCAACACCATAGTTCGTCATGAGATTGTTGAACAGCCTTGCAGTCCCACCATACACGTCATCGCAGCAAACAACATGATCTCCTTGGCTTAGTAGCTTCATGCAACTGTCCGCACTGGCCATCCCACTGGAGAACGCAATCCCATGCTTACCGCCCTCTAGGGCCGCCAAGTGATTCTCCAGATCCTGCCTTGTTGGGTTTGAAGACCTGGTGTAGTCGAACCCCTTGTCCACCCCTATCTCCTCCAGCACGTAAGTCGCGGTCTGGTAGATTGGCGGGATTATCGCACCTGTTGTTGGGTCTGGCTTGCTTTTTCCTCTCACTGAGATTGTGTCGAAATCCATGTAACTCTGACCTCTGGGTATTGGCCTCATGCAAAATAGTTTCAGTTAGCCAATTTTCCTCGTTCGTACCTTCGCACCGACATACCACATGCCAACGATGCCCACGAGAATGATGGTGATGGAACCGAAACCGGGGTCTGCCCCGTCCCAGGAAGAAGGATCCGAAAAACTACCGTCTCCCAACGTAGAAACATACCAAACGAAAATCGCCGAAGTAGTCGTCATGAGTGCTATCAGAGCAATAATACCAGATTTTGCGTGCTGAGGTATGGTCTTCCCTGTTGCATAGTACTCGAACATTGCAGAGCCAAAGAAGCGATTTGTCATTGTCCACCTGAACATCCTCTCACTCGAATACGAGAATAGGAAGGCAGCTGGAACCGCCCATGAGACTGTAGGCCACCCTGGGACCCAGATTCCAATGATGGCGAACCCAACAAAAAGCAGTCCGAGCCCGAAATACAGTCGTCTGAGAACTGGGTTGCTAGACACGCAATACCTCTCGACGATCTCGTCAAGACTCTCGATCCTCTCCATGTAATATGACTAATCGCAACGAATACTCTGCTTAAATTTTCATTCCGAAGACTCAAGCGAGAACTCCCCACCACGCGAGCATGGGAACCCCCTTCGTACTCCCACGCATCGGTTCCATTGAAGATCCCATCAGATTAGCAGTGCTGATTTCCGGAGGAGGGTCCGGTCTTGCCTCTCTGCTGAGATTCCAAGCGGAGGAGCCCCGTAGTCATCGGACTGTGCTGGTTCTGGCAGACAGCGAAGGTGCCGGGGGCCTCGAGCATGGGAGGCAATCTGGAATCAAGTCCAAGGGCATCCCAGTCCCCACTGAACACCCAATCTCAGAACGTCGCCTGGCCCATGAAGAAATTGTGGACAGCAACCTCCAGTCATCCGGTGCGGAACTGGTAGTTCTCAGCGGCTACATGAGGATTCTGACTCCCTCATTCGTCGGCAAGTGGAAGGGTAGGATAGTCAACGTGCACCCCTCTTTGCTACCAGATTTCCCTGGCGCCCATGCTCATCGAGACGTCCTCTCGGCAGGGGTTACAATGACTGGATGTACAGTGCATCTGGTCGACGAGGGAGTGGATTCCGGACCGATCCTGGCACAAGGGGAAGTCCCAGTGATGCCTGATGATGACGAGGGTTCCCTCCAAGAGAGAGTCAAGCTAGTAGAGCACGTTCTCTATCCCGAGGTAATCGATTTGCTCTGCACCGGCCAGATCTCACTCTAGGTCCTCTGGTGCATTCACATTCAGAAGGATTGACGGGTCCTCCACTAGTATCGAATGCTTGGCTTCTGCGAACTGTACTAGAAGTGGTCGCCTGTCACCTTTGATGATCTCGAGGACTTCCTTGGTGCGAATCAAAGATAGCAGTGGATGACCTCTCTCTCCATCATGGGGCATGATTAGACAATCATCCTCTCCAAGCCTCTCTTGGAGTGAGAGAAACACATCAGACGAGATCCAGGGATAGTCAACCGTGGCCAGTTGGAGAACCCCGTCTTCGCAATTCGGATCCAGGAGGGTCTCTTCTATCGCATCGATAGGGCCAGCGTGAGCTATCGAATCGAGAACCCACTCTATGTCCAGATCGAGACCAATGGCTGAGCCGTATTCCTCAACGTCTTCGGGTTTTGCGACTGCAATTCTAATCGGCTCTAGGTTGGCAGTTGCGAGTGAAATCGCCACCCTCTCTATCATGGTGGACCCATCGACCTCTACCAGTGCTTTGTCTCGGCCCATCCGGGATGACTTCCCTCCCGCTAGCAACAGAGAACGCATTCTGCTACCTCAACTCGTCCAAGCGCCTCAAGGCATGATTAATCTCTTCCATCAGATCCAATGCTCTGTTGATTAGCATCTCCCTATCCTTTCTCGCAGAGGTCTCTGCAAGCCACTCCATTAGTTGGGTAATGTCCTCGGCATCCCTCTTTATTGTCCACTCCAGAACTTCCTCTGCTACTGGATCATCTGATGGTAGTAACCGCTCGACCATGACCGCCAGAGGGGCTACCGATGAATTAGTGCTATGGTATTCGTGACGCCACTCTGTCCCTAATCCTACCCAGAAGCGAATCTCCATCGGGTACCTTCACCATGACAAGTTGATCAATCACATCGCTCCCTATCTCCCTGTCGGCGTTGATCGCCGCAAATGCTGAAATGAGAGCTAGGTGAGATTCTACCATTCTCCCCTCGCACCATGATTTCAGCAACCTGTCGCTAGGGCCCTCATGACCCGCACGAAAAACCTCCTCGATGCTAAGAAGCAGAGCCTCGGCAGGCTCCCTGGAGTTGATTGAGGAGGCTAGAACCACCCATGGATCGACTCCGACCCTCTCGTTATCCAAGTTGGCTAGGAGCAACGCCGAGAGTGCGACGTCTTCCCTCCCATGCCTCTTCCAGAGAAGTGGTATCAGCTTCCACAAGACCCGTTGGTCTTCCCCCGCCTCGGTAATTAGCCACGAAGCGACCCTCCTCAGGATTTCATCGGGTGTGCCAAGGTGGAAAGAGTACCCAGCGGAGCTACCGAGTCGGTCTGTGCTTGACTTCATTATCATCGCCGGGACCCCTATCGGGTATGCCTCTCGGACGATTTTCGCTAGGTTGCGATGCGATTTGTGAGATCTCCTAGGCTGCTCTCCGAGGAACTCGTCCAGAATACGCTCGCTACTCATCTGAACTACTGCTTCCTAGAGAGTATTTTGACGCTATCGAAAATATCGCGTAGATTGTCCACCGAGTCATTTAGCCGCATTCTGTATTCGTCGATAAACGACCTGTGCACGATTTCCTCCAGCTGTCGGTCTAGGCTCCTAGCAATCGCCCGATGCTCGGAATCCTCGATTAGGAACATCTTCCTGAGATACGCAATTTGTGCCAACACGTCATCGGATCTGTCTGTGTGAATAAGCATGGCTTCGAGAACTTGGCCGTAGACCAACCTCATCTCGCTCTTCCCTATCGAAGACCCTCTAATCTGATCTTCCTTCCCAGACAGAATCGCATCATAGATCCTCCTCGGCTCACCCTCTTCAAGGCTTAATGCATGAGCAAGTTTCACGAGAATCCTCTTCTCCCCGTTTGATAACTGCCCGTCTTTTAGAGCGAGCCTAGATGCATTCAAGAAAACCCTCGAACGATCATCCTCAGCCCACGCCTGTTCTACCACGACCCCCCATGACGGGCATCCGCCTTAACCACTAGGTATTAGTCGAAAAATGGCATTCAAGGGAAACAGGAGCATTCATGAACACCCCGTGTCCCGGATAGATTGCTAATCAGCCACTCCCGGGCGTCCTGCGCCCATCCGAACCCCCCCTGCCGAAATGGCGAAAACGGGGGCAAGGCCCCCGTTTGGGGCCGATAAGCCAAGGAATTGAACAATATGTCAAATGAAGGAAAATACGTAATACACGCAACAATTAGAGTCGATGGGACCGTAGCACGCAAAGACGTGGTCGGAGCCATATTCGGCCAGACCGAAGGACTCCTGGGAGAGGGGCTCCAACTTAGGAAGCTCCAGAGAACAGGAAGAATTGGCCACGTGGATGTCAATTTGAACAACCACAAGGGCCGTGTACAGGGATCTATCGAAGTATCATCTTCGATAGACCAAGTCAGCACCGCAGTTATCGGCGCCGCACTAGAGACGATCGACAGGATCGGTCCATGCAAAGCAGTGATCAAGGTCAAGGATATCGAGAACATCAGATCCGCAAAGAGGGATCATGTCATCGACAGGGCCAAGCAGCTTCTGCTGCAGATCGTGAACTCCGCCTCCGGCGAGTCGAAGAACATCATAGACGAAGTCAAGGCAGTACTAACATTGGACACCGAGGTCGACTTCGAGGAGATGACCGCAGGACCCAACGTGAAAAACTCGGATTCGATTATAATCGTCGAGGGTAGGAACGACGTCAGGAACCTATTGAAGTTCGGCATCAAGAACGCGATCGCCACAATGGGGTCCGGGATAAAGCCAGAATTGGCCGATCTCGCTTCCAAGAAGAAGACGGTTACCGCATTCCTAGACGGGGATCGCGGAGGCAAGCTGCTGCTGATGGAAATCAGCGGAACGCTGGGTAAGTCCCTGACGCACGTCGCCTTTGCTCCTCAGAGCAGGGAAGTCGAGCACCTCGAGGGCAAGGTAGTGACCAAGTGCCTTGGACAGAAGGAAACCGCCTCAAAGGCAGTCGCCCGGATCCAGACCGAGATACAGAAGGACGACGACAAAGCAGTCGGAAAGGGCAAGGCGTCATTGGAGGCCCCAGAGGAGATCAAGGGCTGGGCACCGATGATGGACGGGCTAAAGGCCAATCACGCCGTGATTGTTCTCGAGGACGGAACAGGCTCCGATCCAGTGGGAGCCAGAGCCTTGGAAGCAGCCCTCGGAGAGTCCGATGGAGCCCAAGGACTGGTTTTCTCGGGCACGGTTACCGATAGGATTCACGAGCTCGCCTCTGGTGCAGGAATCAACACAGTAGTTGGTAAGAAAGTAGGGGCACAATCCCTGAAGCTTGGAGTGCAAGCCTACTCTGTAAAGGACTTAGAGTGAGTTTCAGAGACCCGTTTCTGGCAAGGTGAATCCTTGCCAATAATGCCCCTCTGAAGGGTTGGCATAGCAGAAGCCATCAAAAGTCTCTCATGCCCGCTGGTACTGATGCAACAGACCACCATGGCGATACTTACTCTCTATGGTGCTCTATCTGTGACCCTACTTGCACTGTGGATAAGGCATAAGTCGGTATTGAGGCAGAGGAAGAGACTGGCCTTGAAACTGGGCTCCATGAAGGGCAACCTGACAGAGACTTCAGAGAGGCTGGACCTACTCTCTAGGGGGGTGGACACCATCCTATCCGATGCTCCTGAGGTTCACAACCTGCTAGGCGTGCACAAGTCTCTTGAGGCCGCCGAGTCACTCCTGTTCAACCAAGGAATCCCAGTCAGCAACAGCGAGTCTTGCGCTATTGTTAGCCATGCCGTCAGAGCACTCTTGAGCCACTATCCAGAAGACGGAACCGAGGACGAGCGCAGTATTGTCCAAGGACTAAAGCCACTCTCCAAGAGGCTTGCCGCCATCCTTACAGAAGCAGAGATGAAAGCCGAGGACGTCGAACTTTCAGCAGCCGAGCACCGACGAGCCGGGGAGCTTTTCCACTCCGTGGAACGATTCGACTGGGCAGCAGATTGCTTCCAGAGAGCAAATGACCTAGACCCAGAAGACGAGTCAGCGCTCAGGTCGCTCTCCGAGATCCAGAGAGGCAACGGAGACTTCGATTCCCTAGACAGGACACTCGAGCGGCTGCTGGCAATCGTCCCAGACGACATCGCGGTCCTCAACGAGCAGTCGATTCTCCTAGACAGTACGGATGACGAGAGACTCATCAGAAACAGAAAGAGGCTAGAGGCTCTAGGAGTGGCATCAACACCCTCGGAAGAGGAGGGCGAACTATCCCTAATCGCCCAGAGGGCGCGAGACTCAGACGTTGGCGGAGCGACCCAATCGAATACCGCTCCCGGTTTGATCGAGAAGGCAGCCAAGCAACTCCTCCTAGGGGAATTCAGAGCAGCACTTGAATCGGTTGAGGCCGCGATCGAGAGAGACCAGGGTTTCGGACAGGCATGGTCACTGAAGGCGCGACTGGTCGCTGCGGACAGGGGGAAGATCAAGGACGCGCTGAAGTGCATCAGGAGGGCAAAAGCACTCGGAGAGTACACAGTGATTCTGGAATCAGAGATTCTCGATAACGATGGGAGGACCGATGCTGCGATAGAGGTCCTCGAGGAGCATCTATCCAGAACACCAGGCGACGCAGAGGCAAGGGGCAAGCTTAGCCAACTCTGGTTGGCCAGCGGCTCCGCCGAGTCCGCACGGAAAACTCTAGGAGATGCACCCGAGGAATCCTGGAGCTCAGCCACACTGCATGTGATGAAGGGTAGACTAAGCCTAGTGGAATCGGACGAACACCGAGATGAAACGGGGAAAATAGACCCCATGCCCGTTATCGACGCGCTCGTCTCGTTCGACAGGGCCGTGGAAATCGACAGGGAATCTGGCCTCGCCTGGCTCGGGAGGGCAAGGGCCCTGAGGTACCAGAAGGCATTCGATGAGGCCGATGTAGCACTAGTACGAGCACGAAGGCTGATTCCAGACCACCCATCAATCTCCCTAGAGGAAGCGCAGCTCTCCCTCGAAACAGGAGATCTGGAACAGGCAAACGCCCTCACCCTGGAGGCTACCACCACTCTGAAGGATAACCCGACAGTGCCGTTCATTCGAGGCATAATAGCGGCGAAGCACGGGCGTCTCGAGGAGGCCACGAAACTCTTCTCCCAGAGCCTCCACATCGATCCAAACCATACTCGAGCCAGACTCAACAGGTCATCGGCAGCCCTGCTCCGTGACGATCTGGCACTGGCTCTGGACGATGCCAACAGGTTGGTCGAGGACCGGCCCAATCACGAACTAGCCCGATTAAGGAAATCCGAGATCCTCATGAATCAGGGGGACTGGGAGAAAGCCGAGACCGAGCTACGCGAGCTCCTCAGATTGAACGGCAGCCATTCGATGGGACTCGTCCACCTTGGTACCTGCATGATTGCGATGGAGAAGTCAGAGCAGGCAGAGAAGCCACTAAACAAAGCGATAGAGACGAACCCAAGTCTATCCGAGGCATGGTACCAGAGAGGACTCCTGTACCTAGACTTCGGGAGGTCCGATGAGGCGATGTCAGACTTCGAGGGCGCAGTGAGGGCCGACCCCCAGCACCTCGATGCCAGACTGAGAATAGCCGCCATCCTCCATGAAGGGAAAGACACCGAGAAGGCCGCTGGAGCCTGGAGGAAGGTTCTGGACGTTGATTCCCAGAACAGGCTCGCTAGGAGGAGGCTGGAGGAATGCAGGGCGCAGATCACCTCCCGGAGAGAAGCACTCCTTCCAAAGGATTGAACACCACCCACTCTGACGACCTGACATGCACTCCCAGCAGATGGTTGAACCGGGCTCAATAGCACCCGACTTCGAACTCCCGAACGCGAACGAAAACTCTGGGGGAGGCACGCTCTCGCTCCAGGGTGTAATGGGGGAGAACGGTGCCGTGGTCTTCTTCACATGCAACCATTGCCCATACGTAGTCGGCTCCGAGCCCAGGATAGAGAATGCCGCGGAAGTCGCTAGGAAGAACGGACTCGGATTCGTGGGAATAAACTCCAACGACCCCGTGAAGTACGAATCCGACTCTTGGGACAACATGGTCAAGAGGGCCAACAGGGGGATGACCTACGCATACCTCCACGACTCCTCCCAGGAGGTCGCTCTTTCTTACGGGGCCGAGAGAACGCCAGAGTTCTACCTCCTGAACTCGGATTCGGTGGTGGTATACAGGGGCCGACTGGACGACTCCCCGAGAGACCCCTCCCATGCCAAGACCTCGGAACTGGAGGATGCCATGGAGGAGCTCGCTTCCGGGGCGACGGTCTCCATCGCAAGGACCGAGAGCATCGGTTGCTCGGTGAAGTGGAAGGAATAGGTGCTAGCTTGGCAATGGGTCTCCCTGCAAGGGCATTCTACACGGTGATGCGACTCGCCCCGTCTGGTATTCGGATGCGGATGTGGAGGGGCCTCTACCAGAGGATGGCACGATCGCAGACGGACCCGAACTTCCGATTCATGAACTACGGCTTCACAGACGACTCCGACCTCGAACTTTCCAAGGGGGACGAGCCAGACAGGCTGTTCATCCAACTCTACAACATGAACGTCAGGGACGTGGAGATGGAGGGCAAAGAGGTCCTCGAGATCGGGTCTGGCAGGGGAGGCGGGGCCAGTTGGATCGCGAGGACGTACAAGCCAAAGTCGCTGTTGGCAGTAGACTACTCTGCAGAGGCGGTGGCACTCTCCCAGGGATGGTTCACCGACCAGGATAACCTGGAATTCAAGGAGGGAAACGCACAGGACCTGCCCCTGCCGGACGAGTCATTCGACATCGCATACAACGTCGAGTCATCACACTGCTACGCGAACATCCCTGACTTCCTGAGCGAGGTCTTCAGGGTCCTGAGGCCTGGGGGGGAGTTCTGCTGGACGGATATGCGTGACTCCCGGACGATGGAGAAGATGCACGACCAGTTCCTGATGACCGGCTTCAGCATCGAGTCCAGAACCGACGTGACGAAGAACGTGGTCGATGCGCTGGACCTGATCGACGAGGGCAGGAGGGAGATGATACGACAGAGCTCCCCAGCCTCCCTGAGGAAGAGCTTCGAGACCTTCGGGGGGGTTCCAGGAACCCCTGTCTACGAGGCATTGAAATCCGGTAAGATCCAGTATTTCAGATACCTCCTCTCCAAACCAAGGTAGCGCAACCAATCTGAAACCGGTTATGTGGAAAACAGGTATTTGTAAGGGGGTTTTATTTTCCAACACGCATACGTGCCAATATGAAAGGGAGAGCGCTGGTACTAACCATGGTTCTGCTTCTCGTACCACTTTCAGGGTGCGCGGGAAATGACCCTCCTCCCTCGCAGGATTCCACCCCCCAAACTGGGCCCGTTGATGACGCTGCGATCGCCTCCCTCGAGAGTCAGATCACCTCCCTCGAGAGTCAGATCGCGACCTTGGAGGAGGAGATTGAGACCATCACCGACTTGGCCTATTCCCAAGGTCAGAGAATCGGCGAATTAAACGTACAGATCGAAGACAAGAGCAATGAGATCACTCAATTGGAGAGCTCTATCGAATCATTGAACGGGGAGATTTCCGACCTAAACAGTATCATTGTGGATTTGGAATCGACGATTGCATCCCGAGATGCGCAGATTGTCGCCTTGGAGGCAGAGATGGAGGACGCAACGAACAACAGCAGCCTTCAATCCACGATCGACGAGTTACATAATGCCATCATCCTGAGAGATCTGCTAATATCGCAGAAGAACAGCACGATAGCCCAGAAGAACAGCACGATACAAACTCAGAACTACATGATGTCCACGATGTCATCCGAGATTGCTGAGCTCCAGCAGGACATCATCGACAGGGATGCTCTCTCCGACCAACTCAACTCGACAATCGCCACTCTGCAGCAGACAGTTTCTGAGAACAATGTCACAATCGCAACCCTACAGCAGTCCGTATCCAACCTCCAAGGTGAGATAGCTGCACTGCAAGCTGAGATTACCCAGATGGCATTGGACCTTCATCCATGCGG
>CAZMVZ010000002.1:0-89620 GCA_964570065.1 uncultured Candidatus Poseidoniales archaeon | reverse complement strand
TAGCTGCACTGCAAGCTGAGATTACCCAGATGGCATTGGACCTTCATCCATGCGGGCAGGGTACGACCCTGCACATGGGAGAGTGCGTGAGCAACGACTTGCCGTGGGGAAGACTCCCCTTCCCAGTCGGAACCAACATCACTACTGGACAGACTTTCAATGGCCTCTTCTCCCACTACGGTGAAGGCTACTACGCCGTGGACATGTGGGACTCCGACGAATACGATGGAACCCCGATCGTGGCGTACAAGGCGGGGGTAGTCCTACACGTCAAGGAGGATGGGTCCATCAACTGCATAGACTCGGGGATCTCCCTTAGCGACTGCAGGCATGCGAACTACGTCGTCATAGATCACGGAGACTCCACCTATTCCAGATATCATCACCTGAAATATAACTCCGTGAATGTCAGTGTCGGCGAATCCGTCGACCAAGGGCACCAGATAGGGTTGCTCGGCAACACGGGCTACAGCTCTGGCCCACACCTACACTTCACCGTGAAGGACGAGAACTGGAACTCCATCCCGTTCTTCTTCGAAGAGCTGGCCAACGTCTCTGCGGGCCTCGCATACGTGGGCATGGAGGCAGTCTCCAACAACACTAACCTTTCCACATCTGCAACTTCTTTCTCGTTCTCCGAGTACAACTGCCCGGAGTACGCCTTCGCATACAGGGGGGTCGTGATTACGTCCACGATCCCTTGCAGAGTCTTCGATATGGACACGCCCTACAACCTGTCAGGATACATCGTCACCCCCGGGAGGAAGATTGTCGTCCACCAGTACGAGTTAGATGACCCGATATCTGGGGGTTCCGGGTCCTGGGACCACTTCTGCATCGACTCGGACTCCTCCACCGGGGAATTCTCTGGGTCCCTCTGGTGGAACTCCAGCACCTACGAGGCAGGAATGGCTCACTTTATGATTCAGATGGCCGACACCGATGACTCCTGCCATTGGGAAGGATGGGCCGAATCCCCGATGGTCTTCGTAATTCCCTAGTCTATGTTTCACTATCGGACAGGCGTTAGTACTGCTCCAGGACGAGTTCAGTCTGAGTTGAGCTGATGTCCCCAGGGGCCGCCAGCCACATCCTGTCCAGCATGTCCCTGAGAGCCACCGTGTCATCGACGTGAACCACGGCAACCAAGTCCGCATCCCCGCTGATCTCGTACACGCACTCGACTCCCGCCCAACCGGAGAACTCACCTGCGAGGGAACCTATCTCAGTCCCCGGGCCCACCTTGAGCCGAATCAGGGCAGTCAGCCCAATCCCCGACTCCCGAACCGTATACCCCCTGATCACGCCCTCGTCCTCGAGTCGCTTGATACGGGTCCTCACCGTCCTCTCGGTGACTCCTACGCCCTTGGCTATCTCGACGTACGGGGCTCTCGCAGACTCTCTAAGGAAGGAGAGGATGGCCCTGTCAAGGGAATCGACATTACCCATCGAATCCTCCGAAAAACGTACAACTTATGGTTATTTCTTGATGTTTTGTCATTGTTTCAGCGATGAAATCTGCCCTTTTTCGGCCATAAGGCATTCAAGAACCCTTGGTTGTGTTCAAATGGGATGGCTTCACTGCACTACCATGAGTCAGGAGGAGACAGCCTCTCAACTCAGGATTCAGGAGTACTTGGACGACGTCTCAGGACTGGACATCTCTCACTCTCATTCTCAGTGGTACAACATAGATGTAGCATCTCTATTGAACGGCACTACGATAGAGGGTCACGAACTTGACCCATCCACGGGGTCATCTCTGATTTTCCTCCCAAGGAGTGTGATGCTCTGCTGCCCGGAATCCGGACGCATTCACCATTATCCCAAGCACCTGCTCCATTGCTTCGTCGATGACAATCGTGCCAAGTCCAACGAGGCAGATGGAGTGCTAATGAGAGCAGAGCTATTCTCCATCTCCCCCAATGAGGAGCAACTCTGCTGGGAGTGCTGCTGCAGATCGGAACTGGAAGTCCCGGAGATTCAGAGCAAGGTTTCCCGTTGGCTAAGTTGGTTGAACACTTAGGTGGAACTAGCGCTACCTTGAGAAGCCAAGTACCCGTGGGAGTACCAATGGGTGCCGCTATCAGCGACATCTTCGCTCGGGCAATAATCGATTCACGCGGTAACCCTACCGTGGAAGTCGACTGCTATGTCGATGGCTCATTGAGGGGCAGAGCAGCAGTCCCATCCGGAGCGAGCACTGGGACCCACGAAGCCGTAGAATTGAGAGACGGTGGAGACAGGTGGATGGGCAAGGGAGTACAAGAAGCGGTAAACAACGTGAACGGCCCCATTCGCGAGGCACTCATCGGGATGGACCCATCAAATCAGGAAGAGATAGACGCCCTGCTCATCGAACTTGATGGCTCCGAGAACAAAGGGGTCCTGGGTGCCAATGCCACACTAGGCGTCTCCCTGTCCTGCCTCAGGGCAGCATCACGTGGTGAACTGTGGGATCACATCCGCCAGGGCGGACCGTCGAGCCTCCCAGTCCCGATGATGAACATCCTGAACGGGGGAGCTCACGCTGAATCTAACGTCGATGTCCAGGAGTTCATGGTGGTTCCACACGGCTTCGAAGAATTCTCCGAGGCCCTCCGGGCCGGAGTCGAGATATATCACGCACTCAAGACCACGCTAAAGCAGGAAGGACTGCTTGGGGGGGTTGGCGACGAAGGCGGATTTGCACCGAACCTTCCCAGAAACGAGGAGGGGCTGAGGCTCGTCAACGAGGCGATAGAGAGAGCCGGGTATTCCCCGGGAAAGCAGGTCTCAATCGCATTGGACGTTGCAGCCCAGGAGTTCTTTGACGGCACCCAATACCATATCGACGGATCTGGTATTTCGGGAGTAGATCTAGGGGAGGTCTACTCGAAGTGGCTGGATGATTACCCGATAGTCTCCATAGAGGACCCATTCGGCGAGGATGACTGGGACTCATGGGTCGACTTCACCTCCCGAGAAGGGCACAGAGTTCAGATCGTAGGCGACGATCTGTACGTGACCAATCCGAAGCGCCTTGAGAAGGGAATAGCCCTCGGAGCGTCAAATGCCATCCTAATCAAACTCAACCAGATTGGGACCCTGACCGAGACCATGGAGGTGATAGGCAAATCCCGCAAGGCTGGATTCGGGACGATAATCAGCCACCGATCCGGTGAGACTTCGGATGACATAATTTCCGATCTAGCCGTCGGGACCAATTCTATGCAGATCAAGACAGGAGCGCCAGCGAGATCGGACAGGACATCGAAGTACAACCAGCTACTGCGAATCTCGGAGAAAGTGGAAAACTATCCGAATCTATTCCAATGAGGATAGAATCAGTGGCAGAACGATACTCGCATCGGACTCTATCACGAACTGAGGGGTGTCCACCCCGAGCTTCCCCCAACTAATCTTCTCCGCAGGAGGGGCACCAGAGTAACCTCCGAAGGAGGGTCGAGATTCTGAGATCTGAGCGAACCACGCCCAAAGAGGGACCTCCACCCCGGCGTCCTGCCTTAGCATGGGGACCACGGAGATTGCGAAATCCCCCGAAATCCCACCACCCACCTGAAGCATCCCAGTGGGGGAGTCATCCTCTCGATACCAATCGGCGAGAGCCTGCATCGCATCCAAACCCCCCTTGACGACGGAATTGGTCTTCAGCGTGCAGTCTATCACTCTGGCAGCTAGTAGATTACCCAGCGTCGAATCCTCCCATCCTGGGGTGAAAATGGGCAGGTTCGCATCAGCTGCAGCGACCAACCAAGACTCCTCTGGGGGGGATGAGAACTCGAGCTCTCCATGGAGTATCAGGTCATACACGTATTCGTGAGGGAAGCGACTGTCCCCCACCGCCTCAGATTCCTCCCATAGAGACAGTATCTTCTCCCCCACCATGGTGAATGCGCGCTCTGGAATCGCCACGTCGGTCACCCTGTTCATCCCCCTGTCATGAAGGGCGGCATCTTCCTGCTTGCTCTGATGCCTCCAATTCGGGACTCTCTCGTAACCGGATCTGGAGACGAGTCCGAACAATTCCTCCTCTAGATTCGCCCCGGTGCAGCAAATCGAGTGCACCCTCTGTTCCCTGATTGCCGGAGCCAGGCTCTTTCCTATCTCCGCAGTCGACATTGCTCCCGCTAGGGTAACCATCAGTCGGCCATCGCCGTCCAGGAAGCCCCTCAGTGACTCTATGCACCTAGCAAGCTCACCCGCGTTGAAGTGGCTGTAATGGGTCTCGATGAATTCTCGAACAGTCATCTAAACACTCCGAAATCGCTCTACTCTCTTTCTGAAAACCAACCTCACTCCAGGGTTCTCCGAAACGATCCTCCCGTGAATCATATCCGCCAGAGAGTCTGAATCGCTTCCTCCGCATGTGAAGACGTCAATCGCCAGCAGTCCCCTCTCCGAGTAACAGTGAGCGGTAACGTGACTCTCGTCTATCAGCACAGCCGCCGCGAAACCAAGCGGGCTTTGCGTCCCATCGAAGATCTCGACATGGGAATGGACCTCTCGCACCCCAGATTCGCGCACGCATCCTCTCAGAACGCTGAGGACCCATTCCCCATCTCCCTCTTCGCTTCTCTGATAGCCCACGTAGTCCAGAAGGACATGGGAACCCGCAGAATCAGCCTCAGTCACGCCGCTCCAGCCAAGTCACCGAGATTTCAAACTCACTCTTCGATAAGCCACGCCTCGAGTCTCCGCAGCCCTTCCTCTATTGCCTCCTGGTCAGCCGCGTAAGACACCCTCACGAAACCCTCCCCCCCTGTGATTAGTGATGCTGGAATCAGCTGAACGCCCGCTTCCAGGGCCCCATCTGCGAACTCTACGTCACTCATCCCTGTGCCAGTCACATCCGCGAAGACGTAGAAGGCCCCCTCGGGCTCGGGGACCCTTATTCCAGGCAGGGAGTCCAAACCTTCCATCATCATCTTCCTCCTCTTGAGATACTCTTCGTTGAATTCCAAAACCGAGTCTTCGCATTCCAGAGCAACCCTGGCTGCATCCATCATGAATGTAGGGATGTGCGAGGCGGAGTTTGCCTGGCTCTTCACGGCAGCCTTCATCGCCTCGCTAGGGCCAGTGAGGAATCCGACTCGCATGCCGGTCATTGCCCATGACTTGGACCATCCGTTGATCACGATGGTCCTTTCTTTCCCTCCCGACAGGGTCGAGGGGGAAACGTGCGGCCAGTCGACCCAGATCATTCGCCCGTATATCTCATCAGAAACTATCCAGAGGTCATGCTCGACTGCGATATCAACTATCCCAGCAATCTCCTCGGGAGTGAAGACCGCACCTGTGGGGTTGCAAGGCGAGTTGACCAGGATCATCGTGGTCTTGTCCGTTATCGCTTCCCTGATTGCATCCAAATCAGGATGGAAGTTTTCCATGTTCACCTTTACGTGAACTGGTTTCGCACCGATGAACTCCAGCATAGGCTCGTAGGATGCCCACGAAGGAGAAAGCAAAATCGCCTCGTCACCGGGCATGGTCGTAATCAGGAAGGAGTAGAGCAGAGCCTGCTTCGCTCCCGGGGTCACGACGATGTCTTCAGCAGGGGCCTCGATGCCATGGTGCTTCCTGAGGTAGCCCGACACGGCCTCGCAGAGGTCCATCGAACCAGCTCCCCTCGTGTACTTCGTCTTCCCTTCCTCGAGTCCGCTGATTGCAGCATCGATGATCGGGGACGGCGTGTCGAAACCGGGCTCTCCCACGGTCCATCTGACCACTCCCGCCCCAGGGGGCTGCAGATAGGGGGCGAAACCAACACCCAGTCCCTCGAACCGGGAAGACACACGAGGCACGTCTTTCACACGAGTAGTCACTCAATGAAGGTATGCCGTCGCTCGGATAGTCTTCAAGAAAGAAAGTAGGCTCGGCGAGGCTAAGCACGAGTGGCAGAGCAGCTATGCAATGGACTGCAGATCCATGGACCCGGGTGCAAATCCCGGCTCGTGCTCCACCTATTCACAGTCCTGAGATCTCTACGAGCATGAATGCAGCCGATATCGCAATCGCACCCATCACGAAGAAACGATCGAACGATCTCGAATCCATAGGCTCACCTTGGTAAGTCATACCTTCTTCGATGCCCTCGTCCCTCAGCCTGAGGTAGACCAGCAGGAACAGGAGCATAGTCGCTGGTCCGGAAATCGCATCCATCTCATTTTGCTCAGAGAACTCCCTCAACGGGCCGAAGACGAAACCGAAGTAGTTGGCGATCGTAATAGTAAGGAAAGCGAATAGCGCGGGATGGGCTACTGGCCACATCCCCCTGGCCCCCTGTGTCAGGATCATGGTCGCCCATAGCACGTAAGTAAGGAGAAGCGCTCCAGTGAAGGCAACAGTCACTTTTGTGGGCGCTAGCAAACCATCGCTTGCAGCCCCGGGAGTGACTGCGTCAATCACAGACTCGGGGTTAACGATCTGCCGGAACACGTAGAAGAGCCCCGTAGCGATAACTATGATCAGACCCATCAAAGCGACTGGGTCTTTGATTCCGATTCCAAATGAGATTGAGTCCAGCCCCTCGTCAACCTCGTCTTCTGCGCGCAGCATGAGGTATGCCGCCGCATAGGTGATGGTCACGATTGGAGTTAGGAACTTGGGAGCCTCACTCGCCTCACTGGCATCGTTCCAGAACATCCAGATTACCGCACTGGCGACAACGAGTCCTGCGAGAACTGGGAGCATCACCTTCCACATCCCACGAGCACCCTCATTGAGGATTAGACCAGTTGACATGAAAATCCCGAACATCAGTATCCCGTTGAATGCCGTTTCTGGAGCCCCCGCCCCATAGGCCACATCCGCCGTCGTGCCTCCCAGACCATTGCTCAGCATGGTGAAGCAGTCTCCCTCCCCTCCCGTCGTGTAACACGCGGAGAAGAACATGAAGTTCAATGAGTAAACGAGTGTTACTAGGGCAGTCAGTAGAAGCAGTGCTTCGCCAGGAGTTGATTTAATCCTATCAAAAACTAGGGCCATTGGGTGGCGGTACTAAATTCAACTATTATTTGTTAGCCCATTTCTAGGGGGTGAACGGGAGATTCTCAGGGTCTACGTTGCCACCACACAGGATTATCCCAATCGAGCCAATTCCTTCCTTGGCTCTGAACTCCTCCTTCAGCACCGCAGCTAGAGAGATGGCGCCACTAGGTTCTACGACCATCCCGAAGGCCTCGTGAATCAAGGTCATCGCAATCAGGACCTCATCATCGCCCACCCTGATGATTTCCTCAACGTGACTCTTGATGATTGGCCACGTTATTTCCCCCATGCTTGTGAGGAGCCCGTCGCAGATCGTATCCGGTCCTGTCTGTGGCACATATTCACCAGACTCCAATGACCTAGCGGCATCATCGGCCCCTTCGGGCTCCGTTCCGAAAATCAGTGCATCTGGAAGCAGAGACCTAGTGGAGATGCAAGTTCCGGACATCAATCCGCCACCTCCTATGGGCGATAAGACAGCATCCAGATCCCCACACTCCTCAATCATCTCTTTCGCTGCGGTTCCCTGGCCAGCTATGACGTTCGTATTGTCAAATGGATGGATGAAGGTCGCCCCGGTTCTCTCCAGAACTGAGTTCGCAGTCGCAACCCTGTCCTCCAGGTTTGGCTCACACAGAATCACCTCGGCTCCATGGCTCCTGACCCCGTTGACCTTCACCTTGGGCGCATTTTTCGGCATCACGATGAATGCTGGAACCCCTCTCTGCTTAGCCGCTAATGCAACCGCCTGCCCATGATTGCCGCTGCTATGGGTGCACAGGCCAAACTCGGCACCCTCTCCTAGCATCTTCACGGCATTAGTCGCTCCCCTGAATTTGAACGCACCCACGTGCTGAAGGTTTTCGCACTTCATGAACACCCTCCTACCGGCCATTTCATCGATCTCTGGTGAATTCACCACTGGGGTCCTCAGAACAACACCATCCAGCCTCTTCGAGGCGTCGATCACGTCTGAATAGTGGATGTTGGTCATTATACTCATGCTTCGCAACCAAGAGCAATACATCATTACTACGGAACGGCCTCGTCAATATGTGGAAGAGAAGACGAACATCGAATCTCACGATCCCGAGTGGCTTCCGCTTGCAATCGCTTCAATGCTCATGATTCTGGATTCACTGGTCTTCAGAGTCGCTCCGAGAGGTCCCTGGGATGATCCTGGGTTCTCCACTGGTGTGATTGGAATTGCAGGGCTTTCGATGGGCTATGTAGCATGGTACCGATACACGTTCAAGAGAAAGGGACTGATTCCGTGGATTGACTTATGGCAGAAACCGGAGGAATCCGTCAGACGAGTTTTCGCAGCAGCCTTGGCCACTCTGTTCTTGGCTTGGGTTTCGGGGAACACATTGCAATCATACTTGCCCGAACCAACGGGCTTGGTACTAACCCTGATCGGCCTTCTTCTTGCGCTTCAGTCGATATACGCCTATCTCTCATTGGGGCCCCTGAAGGAAGACTGAACCTATCTCTTTCCCGGCTTCCAGAACTGAAGTGGGAGCGGGGCTTCTCCCTGCATCGCACGGAACGCAAGGTGATCTGCTCGCTCGTTCCACCGGTGCCCCCTATGTGCGGGCACGTGCTCCCCCACTAGCGAGATTATTCCCGCGACCTCATCCCACAAATCTCTGACTCTTCGCGCGAGGGTCTGATTGGCCTTCGCCGTCCACATACCAGAGGCTATGTTCAGAGCGTAGTTCGAGTCCCCCCTTATGGTTACAGACTCTATCCCCGATTCGCTCAGTATCCATCTCAGGGCGTGTGCTATCGCCGATAGCTCTGCCGTGTTATTCGAACCTACTTCAGCTCCCAAATACCCCTTCTCACCTTGATTTGTGATCACTTCTCCATTCAGCTCTGTGAGAAGGTGCCCCTTGCCATTGCCGGAACCCCCGTCATTGACTATCACACAAAGGCCCCAGCCAGCCTTCGTCTCTGAGGTCACATTGCGATTCTCGCTGCAAGAACCGTCTACGTAGATGTGAACGCTTCTTACTTCGCTCATCTTCAGTCTCCGATCAATGCGGAGTAACTTTCCGAATCGAGAAGCCCACTCACTTCAACATCCGCATCTGTCTTGATTTTGCAGATCCACCCCTCCCCATACGGGTCTACATTAATCTGCTCGGGCGCATCCTCGAGCGACTCGTTAACTTCGATCACTGTTCCTGCCACAGGCGCGTAGATCTCGCTGACCGATTTCACAGATTCGACACTAGCGAATGACTCCATCACTTCGACGACCGAATCCACTTCGGGGAGTTCCACCCACACTACTTCCGTCAGAGCGTTCTGGGCGAAATCGGTAATTCCGATACTGACCTCGTCACCCTCTACTCTTACCCACTCGTGTTCTTTGGTGTATCTCAAGTCATTAGGAACGTCTACCACACTACCACCCAGTCATTCGAGCAGGGGGAACAGGGTCAAGGTTTCGCTCTCTACTCCTCACCGTGTTTGGACTCGAGATGCTCCATTTCCATCCTAGCCCATTTGGATCCAAGGTCTTGCATACTAGCCTCGTCCCTCTCTCTTTCAAGCCTTGAACGCATTTCATCCTCGGGTTCCCTGCTAATCCAAGGGTCGATCATCCAGGCTCCCTGTGGGCGGCCCCGACCTGCAACAATCACCACAAGAAGGATGCAAGCCATTACGCCAATCGCAATGGGGGCCGCCACCAGCGTGTCTGAAAATGAGAACCGTCCTTCATTCAGAATCGAAATCGAAGTCATCACCATCAGGGCGAGGATGAATCCAATGAGGAGTCTTGTCAATCTGGATGCTGCCGACTCCATGCCTCGACGAATCCGGCATTTCGCATCAACTTGACCGAAGAATCGTTCACAACTCTTGGATAAGCTTGTGAATCTTGTATGGCAGAAGCGATCTGTTGACCGGAGTCACCTCCAGTATCCGCGCGTCATCCCTCCTTCGGATGTCTTGAAGCAGAGGGTGCCTGCTCTTCTTGTGCAGAGTGAGTAGCGTGGGCATGTCATGCTGAAGAGCAAGTCTGACTACATTGACGAAACCCTCGCATTCAACAGTGAACTTCCCTACCTCGTCAATCACCATAATCTCACAATTCCCAATGCTGTCCATTATCGCAGGAACGCCAACTCTGTCAATCTCAGTAGGGTCTATTCCAAATCCGAGAATTCGATTCCTAGAGTCAATCTCCCGGTGTGCCATTACCCCCTTCTCACCAGTGAGGATGTTGACGCAGGCGTATCCGACTCTCTCTCCGTTCTCGATCACTGGCTCGCACCTCATCCCCCCTACGACGTGTTCTGGCGGGGATGGGCCCCTGGTCCTCCTGAAACCGCTCCCTTCGTCGGAAATCATGTCGACAACCTTCTGGAGGACGGCAGACTTTCCAGAACGGGGTAGACCTGTGATTCCAATCTTTGGATTTATTCCCATGCGTCTCTCCTTTGTCAATTCCGAGTTGGGAACGTACCGCGTATGCAAACCAAGGATATTAATCCATTCTCAAAATGAGCAGTTTTCCGGAACTAGGAAACCGAAATCCGCTTTCCTCAATCAAGATGACCTTCGTTCCTCAGTAGGGAGAAGGGACCGCCGTCTTCTTCAACCTCGAACGGAAGCATCTCAATCTCGTAGTTGTTCACATTGTTGTTTGCAGCCCAAGCCCTGGACCACAAATCAAGCTCTTCGGAATTTAGACGATCCGCTAAGAAACCCAAACCCCCTTCCAGAGAACCGAACTTTTCACTAAGACTGTCCTTGACTTCTTTCGGAAGATCCAGGAAGCTAACCGAGTTTCCCAACACGCATCCCTCAGGAACCACTGCCCACACTAGTCTCCTCTCAGATTGAGGATTAACAACGGACTGACAAACAATACGGCTTTGGACCGACATCTCGCTAGGTCCCTTCCATGCAGATTTACTACCCTCTGAGCTCAACTCAAAGGCAGGATGCCCAAGAACACCTTTCCCATCTATGAAATTGATATGAGCAGCCCTGATGAATGGGATCTCGCCGTCCTTACCGGACCAATCACAGATTTCCTTTTTCCAGACGGACCTCTCTACCTCGCCCACTCTAACCTTGATTGCTCTGCCGCTAGGGTTCAGGCCAGTCCCCTCTTCGACCAATCTGGGCTTGTCGGCTAGATTACCAATCGCCGTGATTGTCCTGTCTCTGCCCACGTCGTCTCTAGGCATCTTCGGAACCGCCCATGAAGTGTCAGTCCAGGACGACCAAGGGCCCCTCTCGAGCTCGAAGAAGGGGGCATCTGATGCGATTCCCCTTCCAGGTGCAATGTCATCGATCAAAAGAGGTCCGAAGCTAGTCAGAACGTCAGTCTCTTCACCGACGGTGATCCCGATTACCGAAACTCCTTGTGACCCCCCAAAAAGAAGCCTCGAGTCTTCCGGGAACGACCAGACAGAATCCCAACAGTTAGACTCTACCAGGAGCTTCCTGAGGGGAAGGCTGCTTTTTTCCCTTAGAACTGAACTCGGAACTACTAGCCTCACTCTCCCGCCACTCTGAGAGATCTGCAGGGACCTCTCAATGTAGAGCCTGTATAGATTCACATTCCCCTTAATGGTGGAGAACCTGGCCTTTCCATCCGTTCCTTTGAATTCCCTTAGTTGGCTGGATAACTCCTTTCTCAGGGCGCTTCCATCCGGGTGGCCTCTGAACCTGTCCTTTATCCGAAGCCAGGGGGGTCGAGAGATTAGTAGCATTGGCCTTTCATTCCAAGGCCACTCTCCCATTAGTGGGTCTATGCATCTGACGTTACTTTCGACAATCATCTCAGCCTCGCTCAGACCAATCATGCCATCATCGTCTTCATCCTCCAGGTCCACAAGGCCAAGCCTTGCCAAAACAATCACAATCCTCTTTCTGGCACTGTTCACGGCCACTTCAGATGTGTCAACCAGCTGCAGGCCCTCCAACAGCCGAAGTGTGTCCTCCCTCCTCTCTGTTGGTTCATGGTTCGCTAATCTTTCAGCATGTATCCGCAGCATCCTCTCCGCAAATAGTCCCGCCCCAACACAGGGATCAGCAAATGGAATTGGGATCCCAGATTCTGTTCGGTTCTTTGGCGACTCGTCGTTTCCATCTATCGCGCCTTCTTCACTGATATCCTCGTTGAACTGCTTAGCGAATCCTCTGAAACTTGGTGGCAATGCCGCTAGGGACAGGGTTGCAGGGGGCTCCTTCTTCTTGCTATTGCCATGGTGCAACTCATCATGCAGAACGGCATCGACAAATCTTGCAGGAGGTGCGTAAACACCCCTTGGGGAACGACCATCCCTCTGGGCGTCGAACCTTGCCAGCAGGTGGTCAAGGACATTGCCTGGGTTGCTAAGAAGACCAGCGGGAAGGGTCGGCCAATTGTTTGGAAGCGCCGCTGCAATTGGCTGCCTCTTCTTGGTAGCTTCTAACCAAGAATCTAGCCATATCTGTATCTGCTCGGTCCTTTCTGGACACTCGTGGTCGAGCCTAGCGTACCACCCTGAAGTTTCGCTTGTCATGAGGTAGTCTGCCCGACTCGCTCTTCTTCTTTCAATGGTTGTATTGCAAACGTCCAGACTTCTCATCCGTCAACAACAAATACGTCCCTTTCTATCTCGATAATTTCTTTATTCTGAAGCAACCAAGATATCGCCTCATCGATATCTTCTGAATTGATTCCCGGCGACTCAAGAAGCTGGATAATTTCGTCAAAGTGCAAGCCACCGCCCCTTCCATTCGAGTCCTCAATCGCAATCAGAATCTTCTGACTGATGTATGCCAGCAGTAGATCATCGTCTGTAGATAGGTTCCCAAGATCCACTAATGGACCAGTCTCTGGATCGTAGTCTCCGGACCGTTCTTTTTTGTCAGTAGGCTCGTAGACATCGAATAGATTCCGTTGATTGGGGTCTGCAATCTGCGATCCGCTGATGCTCTCCCGCCGCCGCCTCATCTGCTTCGATAGGTTCTCAATCCTATGCAGGCGTTGTTCGTACCTCAACTTCTCCCTTCCTAGGTGAGACTCCAATAACTCCAACTCCTCATTGGCCCTTTCGTCTAGCCACTTGGCCAGATCCCAGTTGGGATTCTTCCTCAGCATTGACTCCCATAGAAGGGAAACCGACTCGGGTAGAGTTCTGATATCTATCTTCGGTCCGCCTTGCCCTTCTTCGGAGTTGGTGTCCATACAGGTGGTGTTCGCTTGACCGTCTATCAATTATCTCCTAGAACGGTCAGTTTCGCAGGGGGTCGGATTGATGAATGAAAAGGTCTTGCCGAAGACATGGCGCCATATCGTTTGACCCTTCTTCCCGGGGACGGGACGGGCCGTGAAGTGATGGAAGAAGTCAAGCGAGTCCTCTCAGTTTTCCAAGAATCTGGTGCAATCTCACTCGAAATCTCGGAGATTCCTTGCGGGGGCCAACATTATCTCGATACCGGAGAGGAGTGGCCATCGGGATCTTTCGAATTCTGCCGTGATGAGTCGGATGCAATTGTAGTGGGAGCAGTCGGATGGCCAGGCGCGACACTGCCAAATGGGGATATTGCAGGTGGACAGGCACTATTGGGCCTCAGATCCGCACTCGACCTCTATGCAAATGTTAGGCCAGTCAAGCTATACAAGGGAGTGAAACACAAGGTTCACGGAACATTCTCTGATGTGTGGAACCACGAACTGGTTGATATCGTAATGGTCCGAGAAAACACAGAGGGCCTCTACCACGCACTCCTCAGAAGATCTGGAATGGCGGCGAGGGGTGGCGAAAGAGACGAGCCATTGGTCATCGATGGGTTTCCCGGCTTAGAGGGCGAGGTCGGATGGGACGTTAGACCGATTTCTCGCAAGGGGAGCGAGCGCGTCATTCGATACTCATTCGAACTCGCAAAGCGACGACAATCCAGGCTCGGCTCAACTCAGAAGGTAACTTGCGTGGACAAGAGCAACGTAACTAGGGGGTGCAGGCTCTTCCGAGAGGTCTTCCGGGCAGTCTCCTCCGAGTACGAAGGAATGGAGACCAACGAAGCCTTCATCGACGCATTCACTATGTGGCTCGTCCGAAATCCGGAGGACCTCGATGTGGTGGTTCTGCCCAATATGTTCGGAGATATAGCAACTGACCTTGCATCCGTACTCCAAGGCGGGATGGGAATGGCAGCCAGTGCCAACATAGGGGATAACCACATGCTGTTCGAACCTGTTCACGGTTCCAGTCCGAAATATGCTGGTCAGAACAAAGTGAACCCAATCGCATCAATCTCATCAGTACAGTTGATGTTCGACTCGCTGGGATCGCGTCATAATGACGAGAAAGCTACGATGTGCGCGGATGTCCTAGAGCGTGCGATCTCTGAACACATGTCAGAGGGGGGTCTGGTAACATACGACTTAGGGGGGAAGGCCTCAACGACTCAAGTGGGCGAGGCAATCTCATCAAGATGCTCAGACATCCTCCAAGAGATGTCGGGATAGCCTGACCTAGGACTTGCTGAGAAACTCGGTGATTTCAACAAGGGAGTCCCTAAGCACGGAAGCATTGTCCCAATCAGTCGGGACGCAGTTTGGATTAGCAATAAGCTCAGCAAGCATACCCTCGAAAGCCCTAGAGACCTCATCTACGATAGTAACAGTAGCCATCTTTGCACTCCTCGAGAGTGGGTTTAGATCCACTACTATCACTTCCTTGCCCAGATTAACTAGGGCCTCGCACCTGTCTCCGTCCTCTAGGGGGACAAGTATCGAATCAGCATTTCCAATACCCTCCTCGGTGCAGTGTGAGCGTGGCCCCTCAAGGCCTTCTATTCTGAAGTCGGGGGAATCTCCAAGTAGAGGCACATTCCTAACTGATTCTCGCCAGTCTCCTTCGAATCCTGAAGGTTCGGATTCCTCCAATACCAAAATCCTCTGCTCCTCCAAAAGGGAAAGCAGACCAGAGATTCGCTCGGGTGTCCTGTAGTAGAGATTCACTTCTATGGGGCAATCGAGAAACGCAGCCAACCTCAAGGCCTTCTTACCTGCTAGCAGCACCGTATTTCCATTGACAGAGATGACTGGATTATTGGCAGTCCTTAGACGAGCCACCGACTCTCTGATTGCCGATTCGGCTGGTTCGGTGGTCCTCTCTCCTAACAGATAGTCAAAGGCCTCCCCTCTCCCATGGGCAATCATTGCGGAGTCGGCTAGGAGGCCCCTGTCGTTCCCTTCCACAATCTTTTGACGAGATAGCAGCGACTTTTTCCTCGGATGGCTGTCGGGAATCTTGACCATCAAACCCCCCCTATTAGCATCGAAAAATCAAATGTTCCGGAGTTCATGTTCACCTCGCTCGAGGAGACAACGTCAACTCCGGAAACGGCCTTCCAAGACGGCAGATCCTCTCTTTTGACACCACCAGACCCCTCTAGGATGCACCATTCCCTCAAACCCAGGCTCTTCAGAGACTCCCCAGTGCTCCCACACGCGGATGGCCCCATGTTGTCTAGAAGAATCACAATCGGCTCTGAGCCATTCCTAGTTTTCTGACTTTGTGACCATGCTCTCGCAGCAAGAATTGCTTGGCTTGCATCTTGGACCTCTATCACGGTGAATTTTGCATTGGCTTCCAAATTAATAGAGGATATTGCAGTTGGAATGGAATTCTCCGGCTCGCTTTCTGGTGAGCTCACACTCAAGTCATTCTCCTTGATCATCAGCGCATCGCTTCTGCTGAGCCTATGCGTGAGTCCACCTCCAATGTGAACCGCCCATTTGTCTAACAGACCCCACGATGTCTTCCTTGTACAGGCAACCCCGATCCCGTCCGCCTCTCTAACCCATTCAGACGTAAGGGTCGCAATCCCCGACAGTCTGCCTAGGATGTTTAGAAGCACCCTCTCGCAACTTAGCACGCTTGCGGAGGGACCACTCAGGGATAGAATCTTATCTCCGATGGAAATTCTATCCCCATCCTCTACAAACCAATTGATGTTGCAACTTGGAAAGAAGTCCTCTATCAGTACGTCAATCGGCACTTTCCCGCAAACAACCCCCCCTGCCTTGGAGTAGGCCATTGACTCCACGATATCTCCCGAACCCTCGTCGGATGCCAGATCGTCAGACAAATGGGCAATCAACCACCTTGTGATTGACTTTCTGAAAAGCTCGGTGGGAGCCTCAGACCCCCCCGGTCGGATTAGCAGGTGAGATCGATCGTGCGGCAGTCTTCCCACGTGCGTTCGAATGGAAACCCCTCCTTGAATGGTCCTAGTTTTCGATAGAAACTATCCTAGGGAGTCCAACCCTGATTCAGCGGCTGCCAAGCAAGCCAGTATGTCATCTACAGACGCCCTTGATCTCCCCAGGCCTTCAGAGGAAACGACAATTCTCAACTGAGACCGATCACCATCCTCCCTCAATTCGACAATGAAATCCTCCGGATCGTCGGGGGAAATTGCCGCTAGTAGAGCCTCTCCACGGGAAAATTCGCCCTTCCAGATTATCGATGTCTTGACCTCGCCCATCAGACTCCCCAGAACCGGTTTCCTTGTGCCAACTCGTCATCTTCGACAAATGACTGCACGATAGTCCTGAGAAGATAGTACATCATCATCGAAACGATGGGAAGCCCCCAGTCGTCACCCAATTGATCGAACGTAGGGCTATACTGTTCTCCCGAAGAAATCGCCAGCACCACGTCAATAGTGGCCGAGAGGAAGGTGTATATCACCACAGAGAGGCCAATCAGCAGAACGCTTCTCCCAGTGAACGTCCCCTCCTTCCACCTCAGCACACCGAGTGCCAGCAAGAAAGATAGTGCACCCCCAACAAACCACTGCAGGACATCGTCGAATAGCCCTACGAGGTGCTCGAACCGTTCGTCCTTGGGCACCGAGTCATCCCATCCGGCCCAAATGGTTGCAACAGCCAGAAACAGGCTGACTATCGACATCCCCCATAGCAATGATGAGAAAAGCCCACCCGTCGCACTGTCCCTCATCTCCATCGCTACACGCTCCATTTGCGCCTCTAGGCCTAGTCCCTTCCCCAAAACCCACAGCCCTATCAGAAGCGGCAGCGATCCTATCAGGGCGATGCCATTTGGGAGGATCAGGCCCAGTCCGATGATGATTAGGAATACTGCAAGGGGAACGAGCAACCTGGATCGGAACCGGGGGTCCTCGATCGCCTTCACAATGTAGTAGTAAGTCCCCTCTATTCCTTTCGATTGCCTGACTATAACCTTCTCAACCGTGTCCACCCTCACTCTGGAAGTCACAATCGGAAGGGAAGCTTCGTCATCCGCACCATCGGTAACTAGCACGGCTGCATCGGGTTGGAAGTCCTGGATGACTTCGTCCAATTGACTAGCAATGGCACGATCGCTCCTAGGGCCAACACGAACGTCGCCAGTGAGAATCGCTATCTGGACCTCATCGCTTGCACTGGCTCCCTCGGACAACCTATCATGGTGGTGGAGAGCCCCTAGAATCGCATTGGTGTCTGACTCCTCCGGATCTGCAATCCCCAATCTGAGAGCAGCCGTTAGGCATGATTTCCTCCCAACGACCGGTCCCCTAATGCCAGATTTGACACCCAAGTCGTTATCTCTGTCGATTGTGATTACAAGTGTTCGTACTATACCCCCGTCCCCCTTGGAGAGGGTTGGAGAGCACCTCCTTATGAGGAATTGGCCGAACTGCTACTTTGACCGTTATCGGTATCACTGGACTCGTCTCTATCAGAATTGAACCGCCTTCTCTGCTTAGCCCTGATGTACTTCAGCGGGTGGGTCAGCCATTCCTGGTCGCACAACCGATCCTCTCCAGTTTGAACCGGGCATCTCGCATTGGTCTTCAGAGCAGAGCACCCATGGGGGGTGTACTCCCTTTCGTAAATCTGATTCACTTGGTAAGAAGTAGTGTCTGCATTGTAGTCTGGAGCATTTGCGAAGAAATTGCAGGTCTGTTCCTGCTGCAGACCAATGGAACGGGAGAAGGCCGCAAGGAAGACCCTACCAACGTGGTTGACGTTAACCCCCTGGTTCAATTCCGAAACCGCAGATTCGAAGCAGGGGGGCCAATCGTCCCTAATTGCTGCCGTCATCGGCATCTCCTCCTTGACCCTCTCTGAAAGCAGACCAACAATCCTCTCCACCGGGTCGGCGAACTTAGCAGCGAACTCATCATCCATCCTTGCCATCCTCTCCTCGCAACTTTCCCTCAGGCTCTCTCTAATCCTCTCTTTGATCAATCGCGAGGCCCTTCCACGGCCCGATTCTCCCGCACCAGCGTCCAAGCACACCCATCCCCCCTTCACCGGCCTGTTCACTAGTCTCCAGTATTTTCCAGAAATCTTGGGACTAAGCTCGATGAAATCCACCATAGGGATCCAGTAATCCTCCGAACCCTTTGAATCAACTTTGGTAACAATTCCAGAGAGGAATGAGGACGAAATCAACTCGAAGTTGGCAGAGTCCATCCCCAGGAGCCTGTCCGCTCTGCTGGACTCACCCTCTATCCATCTCGAAAGTAGCCGCTCGTCGAACGAAGCGCAAACTATCAGCATAGCATGAAGGAAAGAGAGAGATTCTGTCATCCTCCCTACCTCTGTGGAGATATCAATGCTGGACGATGCTCCTTCGCCTTCCTGCTGTAGAACGGAATCCACCAGCCTCAACATGCCTCTGACCCTGACGTCCTCCAGCCAAGGAGCATCTATCAGGTCCTCAACGGTAATCCCATTTTCATCCAGCATAGACCTGATGTACGCGCTTCCTTGTGGGAGGAACGGATAGCGCGCTAGTAGCCCTTCGTCATCGATTTCCGGAGCGCTGATGGGCATTGGCACGTCTATCAGAGTTCCGCGAGGGTTCTTCAATACTTACCGAGCCCTTCCACTGGAGAGCATGACGTACGCGCAAAGACTCACTTACTTGGAACCGTCCTTGACTACTTTGGTCGATTTGCAAGGAGATGTGAGGGAGCATTTTGGCTGGGATGAATCCGTTGACTCAGAGAGCGCGCAAGCGATGATCCGCAGAGTGGAGGGTTCTCACTTGGACAAATGGGCCAGACACAATAGGGCGGTTTCTCTATCCAGACTATTCAGGAGGCTTGTCATTAGAAAGGCTGGAGTCGCAATCCTCGGAGCGGCAATCGAGCCAGAAGAGTTGGTGAGCATACTTTCCGAGCCAACTCTGATAGTTCCTGCTGACGGCGCGGCTGGAGTGATCTCGGAGCTTCCCGACTCACTATCCGAAAAGGCATGGTCCAGGGTGGCATTCATCGTGAGCGATGCCGATGGAGGAGAGGGAACAATTGAGGCTGTTAGAAGGACAGTCCCCTTTTTCCTCCATGCTCACGGGGACAATCGAAAGGACTGGGACTCATTATTGCAATTTGCAGAAGAACAGGCAAATCCTCCTGACCTGATACTCACTCACCAGACTCCAGAAAGCATTCCTGGAATGCACAACCCAGGGGGATTCACCGATGGGGATCGCGCTGCTTGCATCCTAACGGCCCTTGGGGTTAGCAATAATCGAATCAAGATGCTTGGAACACGGGCAGACGTCGTCGGCCGATGGTCAGGAAAGACGCAAGAAAAGATGAAAATCGAGAAACTCCAGTGGATGAGGCGGATCCTGAGCATCCAGGGCCTTTGGGAAGACTAGATTTCGAAACTGCCGGCTTCGACAGTGGAACCATCCGGCTGAACCACGCCAGAGTACTCTTCAGACTGGCCCCTATTGTTTACAACCACCTTGAAGCCTATTTCTCCAGCATCGCCTTCAGTTTCGAAATGCCTGACATGCACGGAATAAGACCCAGTCGGGGGGGCATTCTCCCATGTAATTGACCTCCTTCCAGATTTCGGGTCGAAGTCAGCCATGTCGAAGTGTCCTCCGCCCATTCCTTCGGGACTGAAGAAGGACACTTGATCGCCGCTTGAATCAACAACGGACAAACCCAGGTCACCAGCTCCCTCCCAACTCAGGTTGACCGAGACGCCATCTTGGACCGTACCGACTCGCCTGCGAAGTGCATCAACGTCTCTAGCTTCAGTGAAATCCCCCGAGCCCTCCTCTTCCTGAGGTAATATCAGTTCTGGGACTTCTCCATCGGGCCCTGCAATTGCGAACTTCGCTACGAATTGCAAGTCGTTGCTCTTTTCCAATGACCCTTCGTAGAAACGCTTACTCTCCCCAATGGTCAGGCTAACTGTGAAATCGGTAGAATTCTTCCTATGAATCCTAGATAGGAAGGGGACCCATGAGAAGATCCCTCTCGTGTGGATTTTGTAGTGCCTTACTCCAACTCTGTACACTCCTGGAGGGGGGGTCTTTGTCCAAACGATGTTCTCAACAGGAGACTTTGATGTCGGTTTGAAGTTCATGTCGATATCTAACTCCCCTCCACAACCCGAAGTCCTGTTGTCGTGGTAGATGTGCTCTCCGGCGGGGGTTATCACATGGAGATCCAGATCATTCCAGTTGTCCCACATCAGACTGATTTGCACAGACCCCCTCTTTGCACCTTCCCTCTCCAGCCTCTTCTCCAGTGCAGTAGCACCTTTAGTTGATATTTCAGCCTCCTGGACACCAGGACCGATAGCCTCTGCTCCGTCGCCCAGTGAACCTGCAACGGTTGGACTGTCAGACCTGTCTCTACCCCTCGCCCTGCTTCTTCTCGAAACCGCACCTAATAGAATCTCATCGGGCACGTTTCTTCTTGTTGACGGGAGGATGGTCCTCCTTGATTGAGAACGCATTATTCTGAATAAGCCATTGAATGTGGCTAGCAGAATAAGCACGATGATAATGATGGATACAGCGTCCGCCACGTTACCGAACGTGAGCGGTGTCTTTTCATAACATCGGTCGTAACCCTTTGACGATCACCAAGACTACAATTTTTCTCCGGTTGCTTCATAATGATTGGTAGTCTCCTCTACGAGGAGGGGAGCGCAAGCGATGGGAACACAAGTCAATTCAAACCTTGTCACTTACTCGCAAAAGGCCTCAGACAGGGCTAGCAAGGCCACGATTCTGGTCGCCCTGCTCTTCCTGTCTCCCCTGTTAGCTGGTATTCCAGCGTCACCATCTGAAGATGTTCCGATGATGACATCGGGGCGCTCTCTGGATCCGGATGTTGCAGTAACCGATCTCCATGTCACCACCCCTTCTGCCCTCATCGCAGGTGTACCCACACTCGCCCCTCAGAATCATATTATCAGAGTTGGAATCCTGAACATAGGAGGTTCGGTAGCGGAGGGGAACGTTACTCTGAAGATCGACGGGGTGTTAGTTGACAACAGAACCGTAACCATAAATCCCGGAGCAGGCGCTAACCACTTGCTATACTGGGACGCCTCCTCAGTGATAGATTCAGGATTGCAAATCACCGCATCTTGGGAGGTTGCGTCTTCTTCTTCGGATTCAAATTCGAGCAACGACGTGATGTCTCTCGACAATGTCAACGTTGTTGCTGTTGAAGACGCCACAGACATTGCCGACTCCCTACCAGCAGACGGCACATCCCTGGCTCGAGCCATGTGGGTGGGGGCCATTACAGCGGTTAATACGGGGAACCAACCAGTAGATGTCACGGCGCAATTAACCCTGACCCCCTCCCTCGGAGGTCCTAGCGTTTCCCTCTCCTCTTCCACTGAGCAACTATTGCCCGGAAGCCTAGCAAGCCCTCCTACACCGCAGAACATCACCATCTCCTTCGATGGCTCCGACCTAGAGGGCGACTACACGTTGGGGGGCAATCTCCTGATCTCGGGGGTTTCTCAGGACACAGTAACAATAGAATCAAGGTTAGTAAACTTCGTTGCCCTGAGGGCCTCCCTTCTCCCAGCCAACAATAGGAACGTTGACCCGGGTTCTGAGCTGGTCCTGAACTTCATCCTGCAGAACTCTGGAACAGTCAGCGACGACTTCGAGGTTCTCCAGTCGAACAACTCGGCACCTACCGACTACTGGGTCATAGCCTCTGATACAATCTACCCCTCATCTTCCCCTCTCACCGTAGCAGCAGGAGATACAGAGGCGATTCAAATCAACGTAGACGTTCCGGCCGATGCCTCCAATGGGGATTCGGTGCTGGTCACAGTGACCGTCCAAAGCCAAACAGCGGGCTATGTCTTGGAAGCCTCCACGATGGTGATGGCCGGAGGAACCTATTCTTCCGAGATCTACCAGAACCACAGCCACCATTTGGGGGCGAATTTCGCAAACCTCACCCCAGGGTCCGATAGGACCCTCGAGTACACCCTAAAGAACACCGGGACAGCCCCTGCTCAGTATCAGATCGACGTCGGAGCATTAGAGGCAGTCCCGTTCTGGAACATACACTCCCCTGTGACAATCACCGACGTCTTGATGCCCGACGAGACCCGCGCAATCCCTGTCACGATCTCGACCCCACACCTGGTGATGCCACTGAACCCGGCTTGGAAGGTGTCATCGATAGAAGAGGTCGATCTCATTGTTCAGGCGATACCCATGGAGGGAGGGGTGCCATCGTGGAACCAGACTACTCTTATGATTGACAGCATCGTCAACTTGGAAATCTCCGTAATAGGGGGCAACAATGACATCACCGTTGACGATATCATAGGAGGGAACATCGCTCGCTGGATTGACTTTGAGGTCACCATTGAGCACAACCTCGGGTCCAACGACACCCTCGCCCAAATCTCCCTGGCCCCATCCGAAGGAAACGGCATGACATTCGAGCAGGACACCCCTCTGTCTGGCTCCAGTTCCGCTGAGCTACAGAGGTGGACCGCGACGATGGCACCCTCCACACTGGAATTGGAGCCAGGGGAGATAGGATTCGGAAGGGTCGCACTAGCATTCACCCCCAACCCGGCCGAGTTCCCATACCCCTCAGCAGGCACACTAACATTCTCATTCAAAGCCACATCCGATTGGGGGACCTTCCCCGGAACCATCTCCCAAAACGCAACCGCTTCCGCCTCGGTGAACATAGATGAAATCTACTCAGCAGAGCTGATATCTTCTGGTGTGTCCGTCGGCGACCCCGGAGAGTCCATCACCTCCAGCCTGACTCTGAAGAACACGGGCAACGACCCTGCAAACTTCACATTGGGGTACGTGCCAAAGGAAGGCTGGACAATCTCCATCCCCCCAGCAGCCAACATGCTGCCGTCCAGAACCAATCTTTTCCCCGACAATGGAACCGGTGGAAGGGCCACCTTAGACCAGTTCGAACTCGTGGTTACAGCAACCCCCCCAGATTCAGCCAGTGCCGATGAGGTGCACGAAATATGGGTCTATGCGAATTCTACTGACACCGGAGAACTGCTGGCGTACGCGTCCGCCTTATTCCGGCTAACTGAGGTCATCTCAGCAGAGTTCTACCCTATCCAATCGACGGCGGTGATCGCACCCTCGGACTCTCCCGACCTCTCGGAGATAAACAGGGTGGGTCAGAAAACAATAATCACAGTTCTAAACAACACTGGAAATACCAACATTACCTACGACCTCGCTCTGCACCTCTCAGATTCGGACAAACTCCAAGTCTGCTTCAATGAGGATGCGGATGGTTGTGATACGAACACAACCCAGTTGGTTCCACCCGGTTCACAGGGGATTGTGAGGGTCTATGCAAAGGCAAGCTCACTCGCTAGGGCCGATGTGATTCAGAGTTTCAATATCACGGCACACTACAACGGCACGCTGTTGTCCACCAGCGAATGGAACGTTCAAGTCGCACCCGAGCATCGTATCGACTTCATTGGAGCATCCGAATTCGAAGCCGCTCCCGGTAATTCGGTGGAAATCGAGGTGACCATGATCAACAGGGGAAACCTGTTGGAGACGCTTAATCTGACAGCAGACTTCGGGAACTCGAACAACTGGACCTACACAGTTAACGAATCTGCATTCACTATCGAGCCGGAAACGAGTCACAAGGTCATGCTCACTATCACGCTCCCCGATCTGAACAATGGGGGCGAGATTCTCGAGGCATACGTGGCTCACAACATCACACTGAGGGCAGTCAACATCACGGACCCATACCCAACATGGCCATCTACGATTTCGGTCAATGGAACCGTTCAGAGCGTCCCACTCCAAGACAGGGTCGCCATGGGGGGTGGGGTCCCTGCGGGATCGAAGACGATTGTCATCGAGGTGCTCCCGGTGTTCGACGTGCGGTTGGTGGAGTCACCGGAGAGGATTGCAATCGTTCCCGGAGTTGACCGAGAGATCAACTTCGTGATGGAGAACATGGGCAATGCCCAGATGCAATTGACCGTACAGTGGGAGACGGAAGACCTCGATCTAACTATGGATAGGTTCAGCGTAGCCAACAACATTGGCTCAACCAGCCTAACTCTAGGCATCGGCCAGACCAGCTCATTCACGTTCACATTCAATACTCTGCAAGCAGACCATTGGCAAGGGGAGACCGGGTCCTTCACACTAATTCGCACACCGGTCGGGGTTGATGTCGACCCACAGCAGGACACCACCCCGATCATCGTGGTCAGGGCTCAGACCGATGACGAGTACCAAATCAACTCCGACACAGCCGGGGACTTTGCATGCGAGGGCAACACCGACCCGAACTGCCGACAGATAGAGATTCCATGGACCAACATCAACTCATGGGGCAACTCATCAGACGCAGAGAGGACCTTCACCCTGGCCATGAACGGGAAGAGGGACCCCTATGACTCCGCTGCCGACCTTCCGGAAAGGTTGGTGCCATCGGTTTCATACCCCCTCGTGCATTGGGGGATGAGCATAGACCACGACCCCTCCACCGGCGGCATGTGTCTCCTTGCAGACCAGGGTCAGGGCATCGCCGCTACCACGGCAACCGTAACTACTTGCAACTCAGCATGGGACCTAGAGTCATCTACCCCGTATGACGGAGGGGCGCGTGAGGGCCATGGGGGGACGATCACCATCCAGATAATCATCCCAGACAAGAAGAACCTCGCTCCAGGTGACGGGTGGAATATTTTCCTGCAACTAAGGAACCCCCAGGAGAGTACGAACACGGAATACTCCACCGATCTCGTGGTCAAACTCAGGATGTCGGAATCTACCGACCCCCTCATCGACAGTATCTCATTCAGGAGCGACGGAGAAGAGGGAGACCTGACGTGGGTCGATGTCACGGTGATCAATGCGGGCAATGCAGTCATGCCAACAAACGTCGACGTCATTCTGGACTGCTCTGCGACTCCATACGCGACGATCATCAACCCATATTCATCAGAGACACTGCCTATTCTAGGGCCCGGGGAAAATGCCACTGCATCGTGGGCCATCCAGTTGAACCCAATCCCATGGTTCTCATCCTCAGAGGCACTGGAGTGCACGGCATCCTTGGCGTTCCCACCGGACATTATCCAACAGGGAGGGATATTCGGGAACATAGTGGACAACGACAACCTCCAAGCCGACCTATCAATCAAATCATGGTCTACGCCTAGCATCACCCTTTCGGGGGTCGGCTTCCCATCAGCTATTCTAGCCGCACTAGCCATCCTTTTCGTGGCAATCTCCCTACTAAGACAGGGGTTGGATGAGGCAGAGGGGCGCCTACATGCTTCTGCATACGTGGCATCTATGGGGTTCGGGATGCTCTCGCTAACCGGCCTCTCAACATGGCTGACCCTGATTTGCGCAATTGCCTCAGTAGCATTCGCTGCCTTGGTGGCATGGCTCTCCTCGAGCGAGCTTCAGGCCATCCATGATGACAGGAAGAAATCCAGGATAGGGACGATGTCAATACTGGAGGACCACGACAAGGAACAGAAAAACACTCGGAAGGAGCTACGAGCAATAATCTCCTGCGCCCCATATGCCTTCCTGCCGTTCGTACTGATCACCCCAGCACTCGCAATAGACACCGGGACGGACTCAATTGTCACGATAATATCCTTCTTGGCGATATCCCCGATCCTCGTCCACATGATTCTGCGGTTCCTCGATAGCTCATACGACACGCTATACAGCCAACTAGCGGACATCGAACTGCGAGCGATACGAATCAAGAAGATTCTGGGAAGGGCCGGAAACAAGCCAGGAGGAGGAAACTGAATTGTCCAGAGAACAAGCACCAGCTATCGGAGGCGCCGAGGCCACCCTGAAGAGGATAGACTACATCGAGGAAGAGGCGGAGAACATCCAGTTCGCAATATGGGCCAACAGGCCGATAAGCGCCAAGAAGATGCTGAAGACACTGTCAAAGGAGGTCGATGATGCTGAGGGCCAAATCATGGACCTCTACAGGGCCCTGTCTTCGCTAGAACGCTCCTTGGAGGAGCTCGAGCAGATGTCCGAGGGGGACCGCAGTGCCTGGGACCTAACGATGCTGGGACTACAGCACCTCAGAGAGGGCAACTGGGGGGCAGCTGCCGATTGCGTGGAGGGGGCCGTCGCTTCCATGGGGAGGGATGGCTTGGAACGCTCACTAAACACGCTCGGAAGGCACCTCAACGAGATGGGTGAGCTAAGCGACATAGAGGAGATAGCACTCACACTGGTCAACCAGGGAAAGAAATCCCTGGACTCAGACATGTCGTCTTCCGCCAAGGCCTTCGAGGACGCAATTAGCGCACTAGGACCCGTAGCAGTGAACGAAGCGACCAGCCCATTCCTCGTGAACGCCTTCTTCCTCTCCATAGGAACAACATGGCCAGAGGGCAAGGACCACGCCCTGATGGTAATCACACTCGAGAACACCGGTGAGAACAACATCTCCACGATGAGGCTGGCACCGCCAATCCCGTACGGATGGACATCCACCCCGAAGATGTGTGAGATCCCAGAGATACCCCCCGAGGGATTCATAGAAATCGGGATCGAGATCCGCCCATCGGGATCGTTCCCCCAGACCGCTCTTCTCGGCAGCAGCCTGAACATCGCCACCGGGTATCATGTGGATTACGGTTCCCTGAGAGTCCAGACTAGGCTGGAGAACAGGACGCCGAACATGATGGATGGCCTCCTCCTCGACCCGTGGATGCCAGAGGGCTTCGAGACCCTCCGGCTCCCACTGGTTGAGAACCTCGGGCCGGGCGAGGTCGTACACGTCCCAATCGAGGTAATTAACCTCAGGGAAGCGGTCGGGATCGGAAGCTAGATTCGATACCCCGAACTTCATTTTTCCTTGATTATTACAGTAATATCATAAATGATTAGCATTCACAGGGGGGCACGGGTGAACACGCAATGAGCGAATACGACCAGACAGTAGAAAGAAACCAAGAGGAGGGCTCCATCGGTATTGGTGCGATGATCGTTTTCATCGCCCTGATCCTAGTTGCCGCCGTGGCCTCGACGATCATCATAAAGACCGCCGAAGAGCTACAGCAGAACGCCGAGTCAACCAGCGACGACACGAGAAAGGAGATTTCCGGTAAGATATCGATAATCAACATGATCGTCAATGGTAGCGATGGCACGGACATCAACAGCGTGATAGTTACCGCCAAGGTGGCATCCGGTTCGACCGATGTGCTCGTCAACAACATCGACTTCATGGTAACCTGCGGAGACACTGCCAGCTTCGGCATCGTGACCGCCAACCTGGGGACAGAGTCCCCATGGGGGCAGGTCATAGCAGGGGTAGCAGGGACCAATGTCGACGGGGCAGACGGGGTCAACGGAAATGGTGACGACGGAGCAGGGACCTGGTCCCAGCCAAACGCCGAGACTCTGGCAGGAGCGGCCTTTACCTCTTCACAAGAGCTCACTGCTGGAACCGTGTTCAAGTTCGACATAGACCTCGACAAGGACTACCTGGGCACTGCCGGGTCAGGCCCATGCGCGACCCTGTCTGGAGTCGGGGAGACCCTTCAACTGAAGATGATCGTCGATGGAGGCGGTACTACCATCTCAGAGCTATCGATAGATTCCGTCGTTTCCGGAAAGGCGGTGGTCTGAATGGAGGAGGCTTATATCATGGATAGAGACAACGAATCCGGTTCGATCGGTATCGGCGCGATGATCGTTTTCATCGCACTGATCCTCGTGGCCGCAGTCGCCTCTACCATCATAATCAAGACCGCTGAGGAGCTCCAGCAGAACGCAGAGAATACCAGCGACGACACAAGGAAGCAGATCTCCGGGAAGGTCTCCGTGGTAGACGTGTTCGTCAAGACCGCTGCTGACCCATTGCACGCCGGGTCCTCCACGGACGTGTCCACCATGGAGGTCATCGGCAGGATCTCGTCAGGTTCGATAGGGGTGGCCGATGGGGACATCGAGTACTCCATATCCTGCAAGGTGACTTACACCGATGCCTCGAACACCTTCGCTGTAGTCGACTCGGGCACTGCGGACCTGAAGGGAGTCGGTGACACCACCGGCATAGAGGACGAGGACATGCTCCCTGGCGGGACTTACGTTATCACGGATGTATCCGCTACCGCTTGGAATGACATCGACACCAATGGGGACACCAACAGCGCTGGAGGCAAGGCTCTCGTAGACTATGGTAATGGTGACGAGATTACCGTAATAGACGATTGGGATCTAACAACTGGGCTTGATGACGGCATAGTTCGGGATGACGCATTCTTCTCGGGAGAGGAGCTCACCGCGGGCACCGTCTTCAAGTTCGAAATTGCCCTGGGGGTAACAGACCACGACGACGACGGCGAAATCGACGGAGACGACTTCGATCTAGGCGACGACCCTGGCTGCGATGCTGAGGCAGGAACAGGACAGGAGCTGGACATGAGAATCGTCGTCGACGGCGGCGGAGAGACTCTCGCAACGCTGAAGATCGACTCGCTGACTCTTGGCTCATCCATGATGTGATCAGGAAAGAACCAACGGAGAAAGAAAGGGTGATGGCAGAATGAGGTGCTCAGATGGGGATAATGGACAAGTTCCGTTCCTCCTCTGATACCAATGCCGACTCCGGCATGGCCTCCCGTCTGGACAAGGCCGCTAGGCTATCCGTGGAGCACGTGGACATACCCACGGAGTTCAGGCCGACCGACCTAGAGGCCTGGCTCTTCGCCCCATCCGGGACTAGGGTGGGGGTTCTGGGCGACCCACAGGCGAGCCAGGGACAGGACAAGATCCCCGAGCTCGTTGACATGGTGAAGGACAGGTTCGAGAGGCTGGAGACCGCCATGGACCTGATGGAGGCCAACATCAAGATGACCGCCCAGCAGACCGCCAAGATCGCCGCGGAGTCGGTGTCCGTCTCCGCTCCCGCCGCTTCCGATGCGGGAGGCGGCGACGTAATCCACACAGTGGGGGACGATGGCTCGGTAACGAGCCGACCGGTGGCGGACGATGCCTCCGGAGGGGGACAGGTCGCCGGAGGGCTGGCTGGGGGCCCGGGCCTGCTAGACCTCTACGAGGCACAGTCCCTAGCAGTGAACCCATTCCTGAGGAGCTCCGAGGAGGAGGCCCTGATGCATGGGCCCAGCGTCGATCCGACGAAGATAGCCGCCCTCCTGCTTGACCGCTTGAGCGGGACGGACGCCCTCGTCTTCCTGGGCGCAGCCTCAAAGTCGGGAGTCATCACCCCAACGGAGGGCAAGGCGCTCAGCGCCATAGTCTCCCTGGCAGAGCCCGGAGAGGCATCCGAAGGGGCGCCATCCGTCGACAACAGGACCCTGCTGACATTCGCTGCGATGATCGAGGCTTGGAGGGCCCAGGGGACTCCCTAGGGGGGGGATTTGATGGCCGGGTCAAGCGTCGGGGCAATGGTCGTCGGCACCGTTTTCATAATGGTGTTCGGAATGGCCACCGTGACCATGGTCGAGAGCATCGACGAGTCCGTGAAGAACTCCGAGTTCGAGCTGAGCGAACCAGAAGTGGTACTCCTGAGCGTTACAGACAAGGTCGAATCAACAGGTCCAGTAAATTCCCTTTCAGTTGACTCTGGCGGATCAGGATATGTCACCGGCGGGGGGTGTACAACAACTGGTGGAGACGGTTCCGGACTGGTGGTGTCAGTAACCCAAACTGCGGGTGCGGTTGACTCGATTACAGTAGAGCAACCGGGTTCTGACTACGCAGTTGGAAACACAATCACCATTTCTGGATGCGGTAATAACGATGCTACTGGGACAATAGATGCCCTCCATGATCAGAACACCATAACCATCAGGAACACCGGTTCTGAAACGGTAGACCTCTCACACATTTTCTTGACTCTCTCAGACACTGGGACAAAAGCCCAAGGAACCCCATTCACCCCCTTCGTGAACCACTATTCCGGCACCAATCTGTACCTGTTTCCCGGCGAGCAACTATCCACTGACGCATTCCCATTGGATCCCACCACTCATGGATTCGCAATAGGAGACGACCCAGACAGGGCCTTCCTTGCTATATACGACTACAACGACGCGGAGACCGTAACCATAACGTGAGGCGGAAAGAATGGCAGCAAGCGGACCCTCAGAAATGATCCTACTGAGCGCTGGGCTAATCGTTGCAGCACTGGTCTCTGGAATCCTGCTTCAGACATGGGATGACATGGATGACGTTCTGGACGAGAGGGGGAAACAGGGGGCGGAGGACGTCAGGACACGCGTTTCCCTAGTCAGCGACCCGATCAACATCCAATGGGAGGGGACCGATAATGCGAAGATACACCTGCAGAACTCGGGGGACACCTTCTTGGACGTCAACTCGGTGGGTGCTACACTAGGAGGCGCAACGATGACCGTGACAGTCACTGATGGGGTTACTACGGAATGGCTGCCGGGAGAAACCGTCCAGTTTACCCTCACCAATTCCGGGCTCGACACAGACCTATCGGAGGGGGACAACGACCTGTTGATGTCAGTCAGCGTCTCATCCACTGCGACCGGCTACACCGGACAAGATACACTAAGGGAGGAAGTCCGAATTGTCAAGCCCTAACGTTGACAACTTCGAGTTCGGCGTCATCCAAGACAGCCTAGGCCAGAGCATGGGCACTGCAATCCCGAACCGGGCACTCATGCTCGTCTGCGGGGGGATAGGCTCCGGGAAGAGCATCATCGGCCAGAGAATGTCTTTCGGCATGACGGCAAACGACGTCAGGGTGTCTCTATTCACAACCGAACTAACCACTAGGGGGTGGCTCGAGCAGGTTGCCAGCATCGGTTACTACATGGACAAGAGGATCGACGAGGGCTCATTCCATCTGATATCCAGCTTCGGAGTCATAGCAGAACCATCTGAAGAGAGCGTCTCACTACTCGACATACTGGATTCCCCGGCATCAAAAGAGGCCGAGGTCGTCATCATCGACAGGGCCTCCGAACTGATGCCCGAAGAGATGTCCGGCAAGGATCTGATGAGGATCCTCAGGAGATTCACATCCGAAGGGAGGACACTGATACTCACCATCGATCCAGATGAGATGGAAGGCGGAGTCCTCAGGGACATGAAGAACTCCGCTGAAATCGTCTTGGATATGATGACTGCAGTCGTCGGAGGGCAGATGGTGAGAACCGTGGGAGTAACTAGGTTCCTAAGGGCAGCGGGACCGGTGACGGAGAGAATAGGCTGGAAGGTGATGCCAGAGATGGGATTCATCGTGGATATCACAGCAGTTGCATGAGAGGGGTTTGAATGGTCACAGAGCAGGAAGAGGGAAAAGAACCAGAAGAGCCGACATTCAAAATCGAGCCAGGTGACTTGGGCGGGCTTATGGCCGAATACCCACACATCCGCGAGTGGGTCGAGACTTTCGAGGCAGAGCACGGTTCCAGACCGATATACTACGGTCCCCTAGACAGGGATGCGAAGAGCGTCAGCCCCCGGAACCTGATCTACGCTACCAGGCCACCATGCTTCGCACACGTCTACTCCCCTCCCGAGGGAGCCGAGGGTGCCGGTAACACCTTCTGGTTCGGCCTAGAGCCAGCCATCACTCCAGAGGAGGAGGATATCAGGGATCAGATCGTAGAGAGACTGCTCCGAGATGCCCCTCAGAAGGAACGCTTCGATAACGACGCCGAGTTCATCGCTATGATCCACGAGATGATGGACGAGATGACCACCACCACTACATCTTCTCTGCTTTCCAACCCCCTAGTCAACCAAGCCAGGGAACTAATCGGATTGGGAGAGGCGCCACTCAAGGTGACGCCAGAGCAACTCGACCGGCTGAAGTACGTCGTAGTGAGGGATCTGGTCAACAACGGCCCACTAGAGACGCTTCTGGCTGACGAGATGCTAGAGGACATACACTCCATCGGGCTTACGAGGATTAACATGGACCACAAGGTATTCCCGATGCTGACATCGAACATCGCATTCAAGGACCAGGAACTACTTACCAAGTACCTCAGATCGATGTCAGAGCGGATCGGGAGACCAGTCTCCGACAGCAAGCCAATCGTCGACGGGGCCCTACTAGACGGCTCGAGAATAAACATCATCTACAGCGATGACGTGTCGATTCAGGGCTCTTCGTTCACTATCAGGAAGTTCGCCGAGGAAACTATCTCAATCATCCAGTTGATCAAGTGGAAGACGCTATCCGCCCAGATGGCTGCCTATATCTGGCTAGGGCTAGAGTCGGGGATGTCGTGTCTGGTATCCGGAGAGACCGCATCCGGGAAGACAACTACTCTCAATGCCGTTCTCCCGTTCATCGATCACAACGTGAAGATATACACCGCAGAGGACACTCCCGAGGTGAAGGTCGCCCACACCATCTGGCAGCGACTGATCACCAGAGACTCGAAGAACGAGGACTCCAGGGTGGAGATGTTCGACTTGTTGAAGGCTGCCCTCAGATCCAGGCCCCGATACATCATCATCGGCGAGATTAGGGGTGTGGAGGGCGCAATCGCCTTCCAAGCAATGCAGACAGGGCACCCAGTCATGGGAACATTCCACGCCTCAAACATAGTCAAACTGATTCAGAGATTTACTGGAGACCCCATCAACGTCCCAGCCCGATTCTTCGACAATCTCAATTTCGCAATCTTCCAAGAAGTCGTCGAGGCGCCTGGAGGTGGGATTGCACGGAGGATCACCGGAGTAAGCGAGGTCATCGGATTCGACAAGACCGCAGATGGAATCCTGACTCGGAACATGTTCGAGTGGGATCCAGTTGCGGACGAGGTCTACTTCAGGGGGATGTTCCAATCAGACATGCTGGAGAACAAGATCGCACCTAGGATGGGATTCAGGAGTAAGAGGGACATCTACGACGAGCTTGATAGGAGGACCAAGGCAATTCAGGTTATGTGCGACCGCGACCTCACTCATTACGACGACGTGTTCGACCTTCTGGACGTCTACTACAAGGAAGGATGGGATAGGTTCGCCTCCTCTATTGAGACATGGACTGGAATTAATCACTAGGTTGTGGTCAAATGGAGGACAAGGCGACCACCTGGGAAATCGCTCTCCTGCGACTTGGGATGCCATTCAGCAGATACCTGCTCTTCTTCTCCTTCCCTGCGACGATGCTTGGGCTAATCGCAGGCCTCGCGGTCTGGTTCACGGTTAGCGATGTCATTACCGGTGCCAGCGCAGTCTTCCTGATACTTGTTTTCCCCCTACTCTCTTTCTCTGCGACGATAGCATACCCAGTAGCACAGGTCTCCGCAGAGGCTATCCAGATCGAGCAGGACATGCACATGTTCATGACAAGGATGGGGATTCTCTCGATGGGCGAATCCGCAGAGAAGGGGATGTTCGACGTTCTGAAGGAGATGGGCGACTACGGTGCCCTTGCACATGAGATCCAAGCGATTGAGACCCTAGTGACCAAGTGGCACACAAATCTGCCCGAGGCAGCTAGGATTGTAGGGCGTCAGAGCCCATCCGCGATCTGGAGCGATTTCCTGGATAGAATGGCTTTCTCTGTGGAGGTCGGCCAGCCTATCGGAGAGTTCTTCTCCAGCGAGAACGAGACATTCGACCAGGCATTTACAACTATCTACGATGCCAGACTAGAGCAGCTTGACACTCTCAGGGAGACTTTCGTATCTCTTACCACCACGGGCCTGCTTCTGCTGGTGGTAGCGGGACTCCACCTAATCCTCTTCCAGACGGGAGCAGATACCAACAATCCGTTCGAAGTAATCCTAAGGGCTCGGTGGGTCCTCTTGGCGGGGCTAATGTTCGCCGTGCTACAGGTAGGTGCGTGGTATCTGTTCACACTGGTGATCCCAGATGAGGACCTGTTCGCCAAGCACGGCTTCAACACCGATCAGGCTATCGATATGCGAAGATCGTGGATTTTCGCCGCGATCCTTGGGGTCATGATGGTATCCATGCTTCTGGGGGTATTCTTCGTCTTCGGGACAGACATCCTATTCAGTCAATGGAAGTACTATGGCCTTCTCGTTATCGCAGCAATGATGTCCCCTCTCCTAGCACCATCACTGCTCGTCCAACAGGAGGAGGCGCGAGTGAGGAGGAGAGACGAGGCATTCCCCGAGTTCATTAGGGCTTTCGGCGGTACTGCTCAGGCAAGGGCACAGGAGCCAAGTGCTATGGTGAAAGCTCTCTCGGGTATCGACTTCGGGGCACTTGACAACTCAATCTCCAATCTGGAGAAGCGGCTTTCGATGAGGATCGACAGCGATTACTCATGGGACTGGTTCGCAGCCGATAACAACTCGATGCTCGTCTCACGATTCACGAGGGTGTTCATCGAAGGCTCATCCTCTACCGGAGAGGCTGGTCTTGTTGGGGACATGGTCTCCCAAAGCACGACCACCCTCCTCGGACTGCGGCAGAGGAGACAGATATCTGCCAATGTGATGAGGAGTGTGTCCTATGGCCTACTGATTGCTATGATCATCGCACTGAACATCACAACTTCCATCATAGCAGGACTGGGAGAGACGATCGCATCGGTCGCCCAGGGGCTAGTGGATAGCACGGGGGAGGTGGGAACAGCCGCCGGTGGCGTAGATGTGGCCCTCCCTGCTCTATCGGAGACCGGTGGAATTGAGCAGAATATCCGGGTCTTCACTTACATGGGTTCATTCTTAGTGGTGATTTCCATCGTGGTACTCGGGCTTATCACTGCGAGGATCAGGGGAGGGGGCACGACCCTCGTCCTTGGGCAGATGATTCAGATGATGTGGATTGCCGGAATTGCGAATTTCTTCAGTGCATGGATACTGGATCAGTCTGTCGGCCTATTCCAAACCGCCGGCTAGCGATAGCGCAGAAGCCTTGATGACACCGGAGGTTAGCCTATCGGCATGGCCGACCCACTCCTCTCGACTCTCCGGATATCTCTTCTCGTTCTATGCATGTTCGCAGCGGCTAGATCAGATTTCCAAACTCTCTCTGTCCGGGATGATCACTGGATCAGATGGTCAATACCGGCCTCCCTGGTACTATTGCTCGAGTTGACCTCATCAAACGCAGGGATTGAGAACATATGCATGACCTTCGCCCTATTGACTATCTTCTCATTCTGCTTCTCGCCTCCTCCTGACCCCAGAGAATTAGGAGAATGGGGTCGACGAGAGGCGATCCTCTCGGTGTTCTATTCCATAGGTGCCTTGGGTCTGGTTGGCGGTGCGATTTCATACTCCGAAACAGACTTTGTCGATCTGCTACTCGGCGACGAGTCCCCTAACACCGCACTTTGGTGGAGCATGATCGGGGCGTTATTGACTGCAACCGTATTCTACGGCTCATGGAGATTCGGACTAATACCAGGAGGTGCGGATGTGAAGGCGCTCATACTAGTGACACTCTTCTTCCCATCTTGGGCTTTCGTTCCCGAGCAGATTTACCCACTAGCTGAAGACCCAATATTCAGGATGCCACCATCTATGGTCATGTTCGTATGGGCAGCAGCAGCATTCCTCATCGCACCACCCGTGATTTTCATTCACAATGCAACCAGGGGCAACATCACCTCTATCCCCGATTTGAAGATGGCATGGCACGCCACCAAGGAGAAAATCTCCGAGGTTAGCCAATTCTCAGAAATGGATGACAACCCATCTTGGATTCTAACCGAGATAACCCAGAAGAACGGTGAAAACGCCGTTGTGAACCGAATCCTCCCGTCCAGCAAGTCGACCATTGGCACAGAGAGGGAAGCCGATTTGGCACTATTGGAGGAAATGGGCTTGGATAGCGTCTGGATTACCAGGAAGCACCCCTTCCTGGTGTACCTATTCTTGGCAATTCTGCCGATGCTGCTTCTTGGCGACCCTCTTGCATACCTAATCAGATGAAGTCCTCTAGGGTCATCACAGTGACCCTGTCGTTGTTGAACAGCGAATCTACACTCGACGACATCCATCCGACCCTCTGCTTCGTGTAGTCATCCACTCCATATTCCTCCATCACTTCCTCGGTGATCTGGATATACTTCCTGACTGCTCCCTCTGAGACAGTAAGTACAATGTTTCCACCGCATCCGGAGTCTATTTCCCCTCCTGTGAAACCACCTGAAGGCCTAGCCTTGTGCTTGATGCACTTTCCCGCCAGCGGCATCCTACGGTACGACTCGCCACATTTTACGCATCTAATCTTCTGTCTCGTGTATGCCATCAGGTTCCCCCTCATGTCTGGTAGGAAGTGAGACTCAATCACTTGTTTCGCGACTCTCTCTGCCGCAACAGGACGCAACAACCTCCCCAGACTCAACTGACTGTCCAACTTGTCCTTCATGGTAACGAGAGTCTTGTAAGAGGAGTTTTCCGGACCAGCGTCCAGTGGACCAGAATCATGAGTCCACCCATACCCTCGTATTTCTCCGATCATCCCAAGCCTATTCTCGACTATATCCACCAAACCCCGGACCTCCTTTGGATGTGGTTGTCCAAGGGTCGACTCGTAGAACTCCCTGCTGTAACTCCAAGAGCAGTCCACGTTCAATGCCTCCTTGTCAATTTCACTCGGATTCAATCTAGTTGTCAGGACAAGGGGGGCATCCATCCTCCCTCCTCTGTTTGCCGGTAGTATCGTTTGAGTGAAGTTTAGCAAACCATCCATCAGCATCATTATGCTGTCTTCGTCACCATCGCAATTCCGCCTCTTTGCAGCATGGAAGAGGGGGTGGGCATACCCAGCGGAAGCATCAGTCCAACCGATGATTCTGCATGCAACCCCTCCAGAGGTGTGGGGAGCGAGGCCAATGGCGATATGCCCCACTATGTCGTCCAGACTCTTTGCCTCGTAGAAAGCACCCATCCCATAGAACCTAACCAGTAGGTCATCAACAAATGAGCAAGTGGATAGAAGGTGGTCGGAAGCCAAACTAGAAGGAATGAAGTCCTGAGGTAGCAACTCCAGTATCTGATCGTCATTCTTCAATGGATCTCCCATGAAATCGTGAGTATAACCCAGTTCCACCAATCTCTTCCATGGTGTCTTTATTTCTGATGGTTTGAAGTGTGTGACCGGGACATCACTCATGTCAAATCTAGAGGTTCCGTCTCTGAAAACAGAAACTCCGTGCAGACCTCTGAGAATTCCCTTCTCCAATTGCTCAGGAGACTGCTCTTCGGAGAATAGTCCCTTGACGGCTTTGATCTTCTTTGGGATTCTATCCAGTCCAAGCTTCCTTCTCTTTGCCTCGATAATGGAACCAATATTTACAGCGGTCCTCTCCCCTTTCCTTCTCCCCCTCTTCCTTCTAGGGGCACTGACAGTCTTCCCGCCGCATTCCACTGGCTCAGATGGATCCGGTCTGTGATGACATGTGACATGCGGGCTTTCCTTCCCGCATGTCTGGCAGATCCTAGGACCTACCACGATTCTAATTGATCCCTTTTTCGAGGCTTCTGATACTAGCCTCTGTGGCCCTCCATTCTCACCAATCGGGAATATCGAGTGTACGAGGGGACTCATCTCCCTGGCTCCCGATTTCTCCGGTCTCCCCATCCTAGCCCCAATTCTACAGGGGATTGAATCCTCCCATCTGGGAAGAACGGAGACTCTTCTGACTATTTGCAGAGTTCGCTCTACTAGGTAGTCATCCAATCTACTCCGTGCCTCCAGCCCTTCTGAACCCAGTTCAGCAGATCGAACCTCATTTTGGTAGTTGGAGATCTTGTCTGCAATATCAGATACGATAGGCTTCACGTCCTTCCGGGCAACAATCTTCCCAAGAGAATCATCCAGCCCCAGTCCATCCAATAGACTCTCCCAGTGTTTTGGAACCAATATGTCTGCGCCTTCGTGTAGATGCTCTATTCCCAGTGTCATTAGAGATGATTTGACCAGTCCATGTCGTGATATTTCTGTCCAACGAGGCCACTCCCCCAATATCGGTTGCCCGAAAGAGATTTTTTCCCCATCCGGCGAGTATGGCCATCCAGCCACTACATCTCTAATTCTAAGCATCGAATCTTCGATACATCCTTTCTCAATTATCGAATCAACTAATTCAGGAACGAACTGAATTGGTAGATCAGACCACCAATGATTCCAAGGAGGGGGGACAGCCGTGCCGTGACAAATCGCGATGTCTCGAACCCGACTCCAAGATAGGTCCAAAACCTTGAGGAAAGAAATCCATTCCCTCCGTCTCCAATATCTCTCCAACGATGACTCTCCCCCACGTTTAATTGCTCCATTGAAGGGCATTCCAGGAGGGAGCTCGGACCTTTTCACTCCAAGAATATCAGAGAATTCCTCGACCTTTTCATGTGTGTCAAGCGAATCTGCAACATCTACCGCCCACCAATCTATGGAGTATGATGAGGGGGCCAGTGGTTTGTTGTTCTCTAGGAATTCCCCATAACCCAGCAGTATTTCCCCAGCATCCCAAATTGAATCCAGCTCACCTTCACACTCAGTCCATTGGTTCTCAGAACATACCCTCAGGAACTTTCCGTCCTTCTTGAGCACGGTCGGCCCATCAATCTCAATGCAGGGGGTGACTGCACATGCCTTACCAGGCCCCTCAATCTTCATTTGAGTGCCAACTGCCAGAAAACCCCCCATTGCCTCCATCGTAATCGGATTAATACCTGCAGCAGCGAGTCCAGTCGCCCTGCTTCTCCCATATCTGAGTCGGAATCCACCAGGCTCACGCGGTTCACCAAAAACCGGTCTTCCAGCAATCACGTCTTCCATGTATTTTCCCTCCTTTTTGATCAGCCTTCGCTTCTCCTCCGGTCCCTTGGAGTCTCCACCCTTCTGCTTGTCAACGAATTCGGAAATGAATTCCCAACCCGGGACGTCCAGCCTCTCCGTGTGAGCCTGAATTTTTGGTGCCTTGAGGCACAACCCTTCACCAATTACCAACATTACGCCACCCCTAACTCTGGTTCTGAAGGTGCCATTTTCATTGACTATGTTCTTGACTTCTTTGTAGCCAGCACATTCCATTCTCTCTGTCTCTTCGCCGTTAATCATTACCGGGCACTCTTTGACAATAGTCTCCGTCTCCTCAGGAGGAGGCTTGTATTGGAGATTGGCCCGATATAGTCCAAATTCTTCCTTCACTCTCTCCACTTCGGGGATTGTTGGGATGTACCTGCCTACTCCAATTTCCCTTCGCAGAATGTCCCCAATGAGGACACCTAGGGCTTGGGCTGTACCCCCTGCAGCCCGGATTGGCCCACAGAAGTCGATTGAAAGAAACTCAGAACCATCAGCATTGTTCATGATTCTGACATCCCCAATTCCATCCAGAGGAGCAACCAGGACTGCTTCGGTAAGTACTGCAAGCCCAACTCTCAGACCAGAGTCTATGGCCCTCCTTCTATCACCGGTTGCCGCATGCATTTCCTTAGTCACAGAAATTGCGATCATGATTGCCGCTGTTTCCCTGTCGTGCTCCTGGAGAAGACTCCTGAGGTGACCCTCGATTTTCAAAGGCGGGCGACTCCGCTTTGTCGGGTCAATGAATAGGTACGGGTCTTCGAGTAGCTTCTCCGTCCTGCTTGCCAAATCAGATGCTCTGGGAATTTCGACCGACTCTGAAAAATCCAAACCCTTCTTCTTTGCAACGCTAGCGATTGAATATGCCTGCTCTATCCTCTCGTCCAGTGATTCATAGTATGCAATTCGCTCTGACTCGAGCCTGTCAATGTCCATTTCCGCGATTTTTGGGCTATTGGTCATGGCTCTTCCTCGCTACAGCACCCCCCACTCGGAGACGACCGTCCAAGAACATTGACCGCCATCTCGTCGAAAATCCATTCCAACTAAGGCAACCTTCATCCCATTCCGTCTAGGCCATAACAGGTAGAATGACATCAACTACAGTAGAGCAGGCGAGAGAAAGGCTGATCGAGAGGATTCGAGACTTGGCCTATCTTTACTCCGAAAAAGAGGACTTTACCCTTGCGAGTGGAAGGAAGAGCAAGCACTTCTTCGACATGAAACCAGTGATGATGGATCCCGAATGTGCCCATCTATTGGGGGTGCTTATTCATCACCAAATTGAGACAATCGGTCAAGTAGATGCTGTCGGGGGGCTCGAACTGGGAGCAGTCCCCCTCACTGGGATTGCAATTGCAAAGGCTGGACGAGGCTCCCCACTCAAGGGATTCATAGTTAGGAAGGAGCCCAAGGGAAGAGGAGGAAGGAAGACAGGAAACCCACCTGGAATAGAGGGCTCAAGTCTTGAGAGGGGCCACAGAATAGTACTCTTGGAAGATGTGACCACTACCGGAGGATCCGCATTGAAGGCAGCGAAGAGGCTAATGGAGATGGGATGTGATGTGGCATCCTGCATCACCATATTGGACAGGCAGGAAGGGGGCTTGGAAGCATTTCAAGAAGCAGGAATCCCCCTCATCCCACTTACTCTCAAGTCAGAAATTGCGAGTTGAACAAATGGGGCAGCATGAAATAGACTCTGATAGCCTACCTTATCATCCCTCCAAGCTAGATCGAAAGGAGTACATCGGGATAGGGGAGTTCTTCTCCATAGATATGAGGTCTGGAGTTATCGATGATGTTCAAGAGTTCCCGGAGATGAGAAAGCCGTCTTACAAGATTAGAGTGGATTTCGGACCCGTGGTAGGAAAACTATGGAGCTCTGCACAAATCACAAACTACTCCCGATCGCAGCTAATCGGCAGATCAGTAGTAGCCGCGATAAATCTTGGAGAAAAGACACTACCGACAGGGTTCGTTTCCCAATTCCTTATTCTGGGTGCTCTCGATGCAGACGGAACTGTTAGGCTTCTGGAGCTTCCAGAGGGGACACCTCCCGGTTCAACGGTAGCATAGCCACCAACCATACCATATTGAACTTGGAACGGCCGATACACAATATGACTTACGTGAGGATGACTACAAGCGCTGGAGAAATTGACATAGAGTTGTATACTGATGAATGCCCAGAGACTACTGGGAATTTCCTAAAATTGGTGGATGACGGATTCTATGACGGATTACACTTTCATCGTGTCATCAAGGACTTCATGATCCAAGGAGGGTGCCCCCACTCCAGTGATGCAAACAATGGAAGGGCCGGGACGGGGGGTCCGGGTTGGAAAATTCCTTGTGAGCCTTCAGCATTGGGAAAGAAGCATGACAAGCCAGGCATCTTCTCAATGGCAAATGCAGGTCCGAACACCGGGGGGTCGCAATTCTTCCTCACCACCGTAGTCACTCCATGGCTCGACGGTAGACATGCAGTATTCGGAGAGGTCGCCAAGGGGATGGAAGTGGTTAGGTCAATCGAATCCACAGAGACACTTCCTGGTGACAGGCCGTCGTCACCTCAGAAGATCATCAAGGTAGAACGAGTCTGAAACCAAGAAAGAATAGATTTATTAATAAGTTATTAATAGAAACAACATGGCAAAGCACAGAGTCGGCGATCGTAGAATAATCACTGTCAGCATTCCAGAGGATTTGGCTAGAAGATTGGATGCACGGGTTGGTCAGGGACGTGAGAAGGGCAGATCGGCAACTGTCTCCAAGATGATTGAGTCTTCGCTCACCGGGGGCAATGCCCATCAGATAGCTACCAAATCACCCGTTTCAAGGACCCCCAAGGGTGTCCGTGGTAAGGTTAGGATTGAGCTAGACACTATGGGGGAGGTTGAGGTGCCAACAGACAGATATTTCGGCGCACAAACTGCTAGGTCGCTAATCAACTTCGATATCGGTGAAGACCAGATGCCCCGATCAGTCATCCGAGCGTTTGGGATTCTTAAGCAGGCAGCCGCCGAGACAAACGTACTTCTGGGATCTCTCGACGATGATGTTGGAAACCTCATTTCACAGGCATGCGAAGAGGTAATTTCTGGGTCCCTTGACGACCATTTCCCACTCAGGGTTTGGCAGACCGGTTCGGGAACCCAGACTAACATGAATGCAAATGAGGTAATTGCAAATAGAGCCATAGAGTCTTCAGGAGGGAAGCTGGGAAGCAAATCCCCAGTCCACCCGAATGACCATGTTAACCGCGCCCAGTCGAGCAATGACACGTTCCCCACTGCAATGCATATCGCTGCAGCAGAGGAGATCCAGCACCGACTCATCCCATCTGTGCAGAAACTTCGAACTTCCCTGGCCGAAAAGGCAGATGAGTTCGCACACATTGTCAAGATTGGACGAACTCATCTGATGGATGCCGTCCCGCTAACTCTAGGCCAAGAGTTCGGAGCATATGTTTCGATGTTGGATGCTGGCCTAATTAGGATCCAAACAGCTCTGAATGACCTACTTGAACTCGCTCTGGGCGGAACTGCCGTTGGTACGGGACTGAACACCCATCCCGACTTCGCAGACTTGGTCGCCAAGAAGATAGCCGAGAAGACCGGCCTCCCTTTCATTAGTGCCGAAAACAAGTTCGCCCAACTCGCTGCACACGATGCCATAGTCGCTGCCTCAGGGGCACTCAACGCCCTCTCAGCATCTCTCATGAAAATCGCCAATGATATTCGATGGCTAGGTTCTGGGCCCAGGTGCGGATTTGGAGAAATCGCTCTTCCAGCTAATGAGCCAGGATCAAGTATCATGCCTGGAAAGGTGAATCCAACCCAATCGGAAGCGATGACAATGGTTTGCTGCCAGGTTATGGGTAATCACACTGCAATTTCTATAGGCGGAAGTCAGGGAAACTTCGAGTTGAATGTATTCAAGCCAATGATGATTCACAACCTCTTGCACAGCATAAGACTACTTTCCGACACTTGCGTATCCTTCTCCGACAAGTGTGTTATCGGTTTGAAAGCGAACGAAGAGAAAATATCTGACCATTTGGAGAACTCATTGATGCTAGTAACTGCACTAAACCCTCACATAGGGTACGACAATGCTGCTAAAATTGCAAAGAACGCTCACGAGAAAGGGCTGACCCTTAGAGAGAGTGCAATCCAACTCAAGCTTCTCACCGATGATCAGTTTACAGAATGGGTAAAACCTAGGGAAATGACAGGCCCGAGCTCGTAAAAAGACAGACGACTACGTTTCTGTCAAGAAGAAGAATATGGGCCGAATCAGGTGGGAGCAACAGGGGGTTCCGCACATGGGGGAGCTTCCCCCCCTGTTAACTCCGCAGGGTCCGGGTGTCACCTGGGCCCGAAGGCCCAGGTTTCCCCGGGTAGACGACTCTGGAACTTCGTGCTCTTCCTTTGTCATTTTCCGACTCATGTGAGATCTCTCTCTCTTTCGCCGCATCCGTTTCGGGTACTTCGTCTCCGCTTTTCCCTCCACGTCTCGATACTGGCTTCTCCACGGGTCTCCCCGCCCTTGTTGCCCAGTGTTTCCCTCAGCTTCCTTCCCCTTCGTTTCCTCCGGTTCTCTCCCCTTCGTTCCCCACTTATGTGACCCAGGATTATTCTCTTCCCCCTACGCACATGTATCTCTTCAGCTCTTATCTCGCTCTCCCTTTCGTTTCCTCCAGTTCGTCCGATTTATTCGCCGCGGCCTTCGCGTCCACAGACGCTCCAGCCTTTCCCCGAGATCCTTTCGTTTCTCGGTTCTACCGCCTCGGTTTCGAGGCTCAGTTTTTGTGGCCCGCGAGTCGCGCCGAAGCGCCCTCACACCACTCCCCCGGAGCGGCAAAGAACACAGGGTAATGGGTGGCTCATAAACGTTTCGTAAATATTGTCGCAGTTCACTGGAAATAGAGGTAATTGGGAGTGTTTTTCCACTGCAAATTAACCTCCGCGCAGTCCGCGGATTTTCCTTCGCAGCTCCGAATTACTATTTTCCTCTGCTATTTCTTCCACTGGTCTGGAGAAACGACGCCGAAGCACATCACCCTCGACAATGCAAATGCAACCAGCATCATCTCCAAAGCAAATCACCTCTTCATCACTGAAAGCAGATACAATTCTAGAATGATGGGAGGTCTCCATTTCCACAACTCCTCCCTTGGGATTAATCAGTGAGATTACAGATTTACCATCTCTCGATGAAGGTACCCATACGCCCTTGTCAGAATCTAACGAAGGGCCAAAACAGAGAACATCAATTTCGCCATTCAGATTAATGGACCACGAACCAAAATATTCGCTAGAAGAAACACCTCCAGAATCCATTCCTACTACCCAACCACCAAAGTAGTCGATTGCTCGAACCGACGACTCAACTTGAGAAACAGACTCTACTCTATGGCCAACAACCTCTGTGACCATCCCATTGCTATGACCTAGTACTACGGGCTCATCCCCTCCTCCGTTTCCAATTGTCACCGGTTGGGGATGTTCCAACTCCGGATAGTCTAACCCACTATCAGAAACTAGCGCATAACCGGATCTAGGGCGACTGAGGCCCATTACCAATTTACCCCCCTGATCCGATAATGACCATGCTCTGCCAGGGTTCTCCCACTTATTCCGCAACTCTCCTTCAAAATCGATTTGCCAGACAGCCCCTTCTGTGTAGTCTTGGATCTCAAAGTTGTAGACCGAGGTTGTGACCCAGACAAATCCATTAGATACGCGAACAAAGTCACTCGAACCTTCCAATTTGAGACTCCAAATTACATCGCCAGAACCCGTCGCAATTGCGTGAATGTTATCGGATTCAGTACAGAAAAACACTTCATTATCGCAGTCTGAATCGGAGCACGGTCCTTCAAAACTCAACCTCCACATCTCCATGCCACTGGGGATGTCCCAACACGCAATTTCCCCAGACCTGGAGCCCGAGAAAAGAAGATTATTCGTAATCCTCACGAAAACGCATTCGCCGTCAACCTCTCTAACGTAGGAGGAATAACTCTCCAGACTTGCCAAAGTCATTGAGCACCTCTTTCAAATTTCAAGCACTTACCCCGTAAAGCCTCTCTACCTTCGAAGTCAGGTATCTTACGAAAGCATCGGGAGATGGGGCCGAACCAGTAGCCTCTTCGATTAGATTCGCTGGTTTTAGCACGCTCCCTCTGTTGTGGACATTCTCTCTCATCCAACCTAGAAGATTTCTGAATTGACCGCTTCTAATCTGACCATTATAATCGGGCAGATCCTCCCTTGCAGCCTCAAGTAGTTGGGCTGCGTATAGATTTCCCAGGGTATATGTGGGGAAGTAACCGATTGCACCCATTGACCAATGAACATCCTGCAGAACCCCAAGAGAACGGTTTGGGGCCTTTATTCCTAGGTATTCCTGATACATCTCATCCCAAGCGTCAGGCAATTCGTCAACTTCTATTTCACCTGCGATTAATTGTTTTTCAATTTCATACCTAATCATGATGTGTAAGTTGTAAGTAGCCTCATCCGCATCTACTCTAATTAGGCCAGGCTCTACTAAATTCACTGCTTGCCACAACTGCTCAGCTCCAATCCCCTCCATGTTGTCCGGGAAGCACTGCTTCCAAAGAGGTAGGGACCACTCACAAAACTCCCTTGACCTCCCTACTTGGTTCTCCCAAAGGCGACTCTGACTCTCATGAACACCCAGTCCATTCGCCTTTCCGACCGGTTGGAAGTCAAAGTCTCTGGGTCGCCCTTGTTCATAGGTGCCGTGCCCAGTTTCATGCATCGAACCAAATAAAGAACCGAAGGGCTCGTCTTCCCTGTATCTAGTTGTCCACCTAACGTCATCTGGATTTGGTCCGCCACAGAAAGGATGGGTCGACAGGTCCCTCCTTCCCGCTGAGAAGTCAAAGCCAATTGCTTCTGAAACTCTCTGGCTCAACTCTTCTTGAGCAGTCTGATCCCAAGAGTTCCCCTCTACCCATGACATATCAGGCCTATTCCCACTTTCAACTACCGCTCTGATTAGCGGGGCAACATTGTCCCTGAGGCCAGAGAAAAGAGGATCCAACCTCTGCACGGTAAGACCACTTTCATACAAGTCAAGCAACGCATCATATCGCAGGTTTTCGTAACCATAGAAGTCCGCCCTCATCCGGGCGTGCTCAATCGCTATGGCAAGGTCATCTCGGAAAATAGAGAAATCGTCCTTTTCACGAGCTTCAGTCCAAGAAACAAGCGACTTAGATCTGTGCTTCGCCATCTCTTCGACGAATTCTGTCGGCAACTTGGTTGCTCTGTCGTAAGACTCCCTTGCGAGTCTAATATTCGCCCTCTGAACCTCATTAAGATCATCATCCGACTCAAGCATTTCCAACCAAGATCCAATCTTAGAGTCAGTGAGTCTCTGATGTGCGGTCTTTGAGATCCATGCTAGCTGCTCTGCTCTCAATGGTGCAGCCTTGGGGGGCATTAGTACCTCTTGATCCCAGCTTAGAAGACTTCCAATCTGCCCAATCAAGTCAATATCCTTCAGCCTCACAAGCAGTTCTTCGTATGCACCCATGACCCATCCAAAGAGGACCAAGACACATATGTTCCGGCCAATCTGAAATCTTCCCCCAAAGCGAGCGTTGATATGACTCGCCACCATTCAAGCATTGAGGCAGAAGGGATGTCGGAGAAGCAACTTGTCAATGCCCTCAATCGAGCACTTGCATGGGAGCTCAGAGCAATAGCATTGTATGCTCATTACTCTGCATATGTTTCTGGTATTCACAGGCTTCATTTAACTGCCCATTTCAACAACGAGGTAAACGAATCCGTTACTCATGCTGCAACTGTCCGTTCTGCAATTGTCAAACTAGATGGCACCGCAATTACAGAGCGTGATGATACTCCAATTGTCCACACTTCGAACTACAAGGAGATGCTGGTTGAGGCATATGAAACCGAAAAGAAAGCCGTTGAGACGTATCGTCAGATATTGCCATTAGTGGAGAAAATTGGAGATACAGAGCTTTATGATTCACTGGAAGTAGTGTACTTCGATGAACAGCGATCAGTCGAGGAATTGAGGATGATGCTGAAGGATTAGCACTCCCCTTGGCACATGAAAGTCTTTCATCCATTAGTCCCGAACCTTGATGCTCTAATCCTCCACCGTTATTTCTGTGGCACGCAACGATTCTCGACCTAACGTGCCCGTTATTGATAGAATAGTTCTGCATCTTTGGGAACAGGACTTCCAAGCCGATCATTACTCAGTCACATCCGACGTCACTCGTTCTGGGATTGCAGAATCTTGCGCATTGCACCCCCCAAATGTCTCGAGAGCGATGAGGCAATTGATTTCTCAGGGATATATTTCTCAACACAGTAGGTCGGTCAGGGGAGACAATCGCAGACAAAAGACATGGCAACTAACAGATGATGGTAGGGAACTAGCAAGAGAGAGAATTTCTGAACTACGTTCGCTCAATATCTTGGTAAGATCGAAAGAGGGCAATGTTCTGGAAATCAGAGCCGATGAGGCCGCCAATAAGTTGCATGCCGGACTCAGCCTGCTTCAAATCTTGATGCACGCCCAACACGAGGGCGTCCTAAATTTTGGAGATATTCGATTCGGTGCGCTAGTTAGAAAAAACGAAGATAAACCAGAACCAGGATCAATCTCTGTACTCACTGGGGCTCATTCCACCTACCATACAAATCCTCCAAAGACACGCACGGTCCATGGGAGAAAGGATGAGTTGAGAGAACTGGACAAGTGGCTTAATTCCGAAAAACCATTGCTAGTAATATCTGGTATCGCTGGATGCGGCAAGACAACACTAGCATCCCATTGGATTTCAGAGACGATGGATGCAAATCCCAATCTCAAAACGATGTACTATCCTTGCCATCCATGGGACTCTCCACTAGGGATTGCAACAAGCCTACTTCACCGAATTGGCATCACTGGGGATTCAGAAGATCCTTACAGAATCTTGGAGACTCTTCCCTACAAGCCTGCAGCTAGACTGGAGATAGACTCCTTTAGGAGACGATTAACAGCACACTTGTTGGATGAAAAGAATAACATCAATGACACTGAGGATGGAGACCAATCAGATGAGATTCTTGTAGTGTTAGATGATGTCCACAATATCGGAACTAAGGGAGATCACCTCTTCGGTGCTCTCCTTCAGACTGCTGAGAAAACTAAACTAAGGCTATTGATGATTTCCAGAACAAGTCTAGCCTTCTATGATCGCCGATATGTGCACACATTGGACAAGGTTTCGGAATTGGCACTATCAGGCCTCTCGCCTGAAGAAATTGAAACTTGGATAGAAATGATCCAAGTCCCAGAAAATGCTGCTGCATCGGAAATCCATAGGATTACCGGGGGTCACCCCCTTGCAGTAGAATTACTGGAAATGTACGGGCAGACTCTACACGAGGACTGGCTCAGATTCTTGGATGAAGAAATTCTGAATGTCCTCCCAGATGAGCATAGGGAGATTCTTTCAATTCTAGCCACTTCCGAACGCCCGGTTCCCTGGGAGAAGCTGGCAATTGCTGCAGATATTGATGGAACGCCCCCAGCACAGCTCATTGAGAGGGGTTTAATGTTAGATTTGGAAGAAGGGATGTGGTTGCATGAGGCCCTCAGGTCCAGATTACTGAGAGATGTAGGGAAGCCATTAGAAGAGCGCCTGAGAAAACTGAACAATGCCGCGGACTAGGACATATGCCTGTCTAGCCAGGAATCCATACTCTGCTTGGGCATCGCACCAGTCATTCTATCCACCATCTCACCATTCCTGAATAGAATCAGTGCCGGAATGCCCCTAATGCCAAATCTCCCTGAAGTAAGAGGATTGACATCGGTATTTATCTTCGCAATGGTGATTTCTCTTTCTTGGGCAATCTGTGAAAGGACTGGACCAACCATTCTGCATGGCCCGCACCATGGTGCCCAGAAATCAGCTAGCACCCACTCATCGCTCTTTGTTGTTACATCAAAGTCTGCATCACCAGTATCGATAACCTTGCCCATAATGCCACCTACTACAATCCATTGTTTCCCATCCTATCAACATGTGTGTTATTGGTTAGGTTGGATTAGAAGAGATTGAGAACCGAAACCCCTTCCCAATCAACGAGCGAGTATGGAAATTACACCTAGCATACTTACGGCAGACTTCTGCAGATTAGGCGAAACCATCGATGAGGCGATAGAGGCTGGAATTGGTTGGTTGCACATGGACGTCATGGATGGGAATTGGGTCGTCAATCGCACAATCACCTTTGGACCCGCATTGATCAAATCAGTCAGAGAAAGAGTTGGCCCCGCGGTGTTCATAGATTGTCACTTGATGATAACAAATGCCGAGGATACGTGGGAGCAATATGCAAATGCCGGCGCCGATATGGTAATTGCACATATCGAGGCAGTAGAGGATTTTCCAAAATTGATTTCTGATTTGCATGGTTCAGGAGTTCAATCTGGATGCGTGATTAACCCCGACACCTCAATTGACGGGCTTCTACCTTTCCTTCCTGAACTTGATTTAGTTCTGGTAATGTCCGTAGTCCCTGGAAAGGGGGGTCAATCTTTCATCCCCGAAGTAGAGGGAAAGGTAAGATCACTCCGCGAGGCAATTGACTCTCAGATTGAAAATGGTGGTAGAGAGACAAAACTGATGATAGACGGCGGGATAAAAGATCACAATGCGGCATTGGTATCCGAATGGGGGATAGATATTGCAGTAGTTGGATCAGGACTAATCAACAACGAAGCATCAATCCGCGAAAATCTCATTTCCATCACAAACTCTCTCGAAATGTAATTTATATCTGAACCACTTCTTCCGAACTCAATGGTCACAGTCGAGTGGATGCGGCAAGAGATTCTCAAGGTCGTTCCCGATGCCATGGTCGAAGCAACCGATTTGCACGGTTCCGGTGACCACTTCCATGTCAGAGTGACATCAGAAACCTATGAGGGTGTGTTGCCCCTTCAGAGGCAGAAACCTATACTGAATCACTTCAAGGAGTACATTTCCAACAACACCGTCCATGCTCTTGATCTGAAGTGCATGACCCCGGAGCAAGCCGAAGCATCCACTCAAACGGCTTTCGACCCACATGGTCAAGAGCATGAGTTCTATGGGGTGCATATCCGCAGACCAAGGAAGGAGTGATTGAGATGAGTTTTGACTGGACGCCTGAAGAGCTGCAACAAGTTGTTGACGAAAACCAAATTGTGATTTTTATGAAGGGCACACCAGAACAGCCCCAGTGCGGCTTCTCCGCAAGAGGAGCACAGGTTCTCAGCTCTGTTATCGCAGAACTAGGGATGGAGACCTTTGCCTGCGTAAATGTCCTTCTTGATCCCAGAGCCAGACCAGCATTGAAGGAGTGGTCAGATTTTCCAACAATACCTCAGGTATTCATCAACGGAGAACTGATTGGGGGTTCAGACATAGTTCTAGAGATGTATCAATCTGGAGACCTCCAGAAGATTCTTGCTCCAGAGTGAGGGATTGTATGTCTACGCCGGCTGATGACCGGCGAATCATGCTTATCGCGCTGTTCGGAGCCATGCTGCTCTCTTTCGCACCATTGTTGTATATTCAATCCGACACCAGCCCCATCACAGGAGCGTTCTTCCGGATGCTATACGCTCTCCCAATCCTGATATTCCTCGTCTGGTACTTGAATCAGGATGACCAGAGGGAGAGAAAGAATAGGATGCTTGCCTTTTCTGCTGGTTTGCTTCTGGCAATCGATTTCGCTGGATATCACAGTGCTATTGACTACATTGGAAGTGGAATCGCAACGTTGATTGGCAACTCTCAGGTAATTATCGTAACTCTGGTCAGTTGGTGGCTGCTTGGAGAAAGGCCGAATCGAATGATACTACTAGCTCTACCAATGGTAATGCTGGGCCTACTGTTCATCTCAGGAATTTGGGACGATGAACCATATGGAGACGACCCAATAAAGGGCGTAGTAGGAGGGATAGTTGCAGCGATATTCTACTCCTCATTCCTCATCCTCTACAGATTCTCAAATCGAATCCGTGCACCATCAGTCAATCTTCAATTGGATGCTACTGCGGGAGCAGCAACGGGACTTCTCGTTGTTGGAATACTGCCTCTCTCCAGTCTTGACATAGAACCAATTGACTTCTCGTTCACTTGGCCTGGACACGGTTGGATTATCCTGCTCGCTGTCTCTTGCCAGGTAATTGGGTGGATCGCCATCACATACGCCCTACCAAGACTTCCAGCCGCCCACACCTCATTCGCCATCCTTCTCCAACCCGTTCTAACAATTCTATGGGGGGTCATCATTCTCTCTGAGAAGCCATCAATTCAGCAGATTGGAGGTATGTCACTGATATTCGCGGCGATAATTGCAGTAACCGTGTTTGGCACTGCTGAAGCCACCAGAGATGCGGCTGAATAGAGCCCTCCGGCCGCCCTAGTAAGGTGTACAGGAGAGAGATAATTGCGAGGGGATGGGATGCACTCAGCGAGAACCTTTCGTCCTGTACGGTCGGACCAGAAAGGCGGCAATAGTTAATCGTTGTGAGAAATTAGCCGGTAATCGCCAGTTTTCTTATTATTCTGAGAATTCACTCTACGGTAAGGATTTCTGGACCGCCTTCAGTAATGAAAACAGTATGCTCGAACTGCCCAACATCCCCTCTATCGACATCTCTTAGAGCACTATAGACCTCAAGAAACCTAATCGAGGTCAATTTCTTGACAAGAGCGTTCCATTTCCTCTTCAGTGACTCGGCATCCTCTTCCGGGAACGGCTTGCTTAGCAGTGGGGATGCCCACCTCTCTGCGAATGGAAGAGTGTTGTATCGCTCTTCTATGTATCTTGCCATGGTTGCCCCAAGAGGCTTCAACTTGCCCTTCGAGAGGGCCTTCCTAATCCTAACATCCCCAGTCACTCGTAGAATGTTGGCTGAATCGGAGGGCGGGACATTCTCAATCATCCCACTCTTTCCAGTGGTATTGAACGGCTCCACTGCATACACCCCTCCTGCTTCCACTTCTCCTTTGTAGCCCGGGTTTCTCGGGCCACATGCATGCATGGGTATTGACACACCTGAGTGAAGGTTCCAACGCTCCATCTTGTGACCACTTAGATTTCTGATTGGCTCAAACCCAGCATCCACTGATGCTTGCTGGGCGGCCTCTCCAATCACATGCCAAGGAGTGCCAGGGTGCATCTTCTCGATCGCTGCATCCCTGGCATCCCTGGCTGCCCTAATTTGTTCAGTGTGCTCCCCTCCGTTCCCGACCTCGATCGTTAGAGCATTGTCCCCCAATGCTCCTTTGATGTGAACCCCAACATCGAGCTTGACAAGATCACCCTTCTGGAAAACCATCTCTCCCTCAAATCCCTCGGGAGGAGTCAGTTCGGTGTTCGTTGTATAGTGGGCAGCCATATCGTTAACTGAGATCGTCACGGGGAAGGCGGCCTTACCCCCATGCCTCTTGATGAACCTCTCAGCAGATTCTATGACTTCTGACCACTGCTTCCCAGCTACAATCTCGCCTTTGATCCCCTCTAGCGTTCTTCTGGCAACGTGGCCCGCGTCTCTCCATTGCTTCAGGTCCTCCTCTTCCACCATGCTAAAACTTCCTCGGAACCGACCTTCCCCTCTCTAACTACCTCTATCTTCAGCGACTCAGGCGTACTGCAGACCGTATGCCATGCTATCAAAGTACTGGGTAGACCCCCATTACATTCCCCATCAACCCCCAAAACAGCATGTTCCGAGGTACATAGATAATCCGCGGCTGCGATGCAATCCAGCAGGGGCTCTTCACCTGTATGGTTCGCACTGGTGGCAGTCAGTGGGCCGGTCCTGAGGAGAAGCCCTCTAGCCCTTGGGTCTGAGACCACACGAACAGCTACGCCCTTAGATCCTAGACGAACGTCCATCTCTTCTTTCGGGCTGAGAACAATGGTCAGAGACCCGTCTGGGAACTCCTCTATTATTTCGTACACATCATCTGGGACCTCGACAATTTCACTAGCTTGGCTAAGATTGGCTACCCCCAGACTTACAGGCGCACTCCGAGGTCTGCCCTTTATCTCAAATAACGCATCTAGAGCACTTGGCTCCGGGATGCAACCCAGAGCAGGAAGTGTGGAGGTAGGATAGACAATGCACTTCCCAGAATGTACCCACTCAATGACATCATCCATACTTCCACCTATCCGATATGCCTCCTACTTCCTGGAGGTAGAGAAGCAGAATGCGCAACAATCGTCCCTACACGAAGGTCAAGATTTGACTGATGTGTGTGTCTCTGTGAAATTCTAGCCAACTCATAGATGCCGAAGTAGAGGTTCAATACGGGTATTAGGTACAGGAGCTTTCCCGCTGCCCTAATGTCCCACATCTCACTGGACACCGCATCCCCATTATCCTTCACTATCGCGATCCCAAGTAACTTCTGGCCTATGGATCTTGAGAAAATCAAACCAGTCACTCTCCAGTATAGCCAGTGACTGGCAAGCAATATAGCAGCGAATGCAACCGAGTAGTGAAAGTCAGAAGATACCCATATATTCACATTCAAGGCATTCGCCACCATCCCTCCTGTTGAAAGATTCAGTACCGAGTATACGATTGTGACATCAATCACGAAGGCCACTAACCTCCTTGCCCATGAGGCTAGGATTGCCCCATCTGGAACCGACCAATGATCATTCTCCTGAGAGACTATCGCTTTCGCCAGCGTCCCTCCACCATGAATTGAGATGGGAGAGTCATGATCGCTCATTCACGCACCTCATGCTGTACCCAGGAGGTGCCATGCCTCAAGTTTACGACTCCTCACGTGTTCAATCCAAGCTCTCCAATTTTCATCATGCCTCAAGGTATCCGGGTTTCCAACTACCACTAGGCCACGCTTAGATCTGGTAAGTGCCACGTTAAGCCTTCTCCGATCAGAGAGAAAACCGACATTTCCATCTGAGTTTGACCTAACACAAGAGAAGATTATCACATCCTTCTCTCTACCCTGGTATCCATCAACAGTCCTAACCTCAACCCCCTGCATAGAATCTGGCAGAATGTCCCTAATCGCCCTAACCTGTCCAGCATATGGAGTAACTATCCCAACGTCTGTGAGATCAAGCCCACCATCGTCCACAAATCCCATCAGAATTTTTACCACCCATGATGCTTCTGCTGCATTCTCCTTCGAGGCTCCATCGGGTGAAAGCAACTCATCACCATCGACTGGAAGGAACGCTAACGGTGAGTCCCAATTGGGCCAAAGCATCCCAGGAGGCGCCTCTCTTTCAGACTCATCTACACCATCCTGAAGCATTCCTCCGTAGAATTGCGAATTCGGAAACTCAGAAATTGAGGGGTGCATTCGATACTGGGTGTTAAGCAGCAGAGGCTTGATTCCCATTTCCACCAGTCGTTCGAATAGAGATCGATTCAAACCCCCATTTCCCGCCCGTCGAGAAATCACAGTCGGAGGCAGTTGTCTGTGATCACCAACCAACACGATCTGCCTGGCCCCCTTCACAATAGGCACCAATGCCGCAGGCTCCGTTGCCTGAGTTGCCTCATCAATTAGCACCCGGGAAAACCTTCTCCCATCGAGTAACTCATGTCCAGAACCAATGCACGTGCAACAAAGAACCTGAGCCCTATCTAGAATGTCATCTCTAATTTGCCTTTCGAGCCTCTTCACTTCCTTCCACCCCCTGCTCAGGTCCCTGTGGGCTAGGCCCTTTTCCTTCCCTCCCCTCATGCCCTTAATCCTTCTAGACAATTTCTCGTTCCTTTCAATCTCCTCCACTAGATCTCTATTCAACTCATGACTTTCCATCCTAGCATCCATTGTAGCAGTTCTCAGATTCTCTCTAACCTTGACGGGCTGCCCCAGTCTCACTGCCCTGACGCCTCTTTCCAGCAAACCCTCCAGTAAGTTGTCAACAGCCACATTTGAGTCTGCTACTGCGAGAACTGTACCAGTGTCTAGTATCGCCCAGTTCTCTAGAATCCTAACCGCAGTGTGAGTCTTCCCTGTTCCTGGGGGGCCTTGGATCAATGTCAGCCTACTACTTATCGCTCTCTTTGCAGCATCCCTCTGAGCCTTATTCATGTCACTTGGCAGTGTGGCGCTTTTTTCCTTCACCCCTCCTAGCTCAGGAATTAGAGAAGCAGTTCCCACCGGGTCATGAACTAGCCCTAGGAGCAATTCTCTCAGGGGGGCACTTCCATCTTCTTCGAAGATTGAATTGAGCGCATCCCTCATCCTGTCGAATGCAACCCGGTTGGCCCCTCTATCAATCCTCCATGTTCCCTTTCGCAGGCCCTGCGGCGCCTCAGGAAGTACGATTCGAATCGAGTTCCGGTTCCTATTGCTCACTATGGCCTCAATTGGCCTCTCTGTCAGCGGGCTTCCTCTGCTAAGCATCACTATGTCACCCTGTCTGAAACGATGGGAACCAAGGTCTTTCCCAGCTCCTTGTCGAAGCCTAATGATTTGCTGACCGAACAACCAACCATCGGTCTTGGCATTCAGTCCGAAAAGGGCAATTCCATTCGCTTCTAATTTCTTTTCTGACCAATTCTTGAGCCTCTCCTCAGTCACAGCCAACTCATCGTCTAATTCCCATCGAATCAGACGCAGGTAAGATTCGTGATGGTCCTGGCTCCTTTTGAACCGACTTGGAACCGTTTTCTCAGAGTCGCCCACGTATGCCCGTCTAACCCTGCCCCCTATCACGGTTACTTGGCGAGTCCTCGTCAAAACAAAACAAACCATTCCCAGTGAGAATTAAACGTTCACCACTGTCGAGAGGGAATGCTGGGGGGACGGGATTGGTATTTGACAGATTTAAGTCATGGAGTAATTCTAACACCAAGGGCATCGTATGTCCTTCCTGTCAGCACTTGAACCAAGAGGGAACCAAGGTTTGCACCAGATGCTATTACCAGATAGATCGACCTTCCTTTCAGCAGAGTTCAGGACTTGGAGATGACGAGTCCACGGACCTATTGGATCAACTGATGAGCGAGATTGAAGAGGATGAAGTGGAGAGTGAAACTATTGCTCCTTCATTTGCATTTGACGACTTAACCGTAGAAGTCTCGCAATATGGAGAAGGCGATGAAGTCCAATTGGACAGAAAACCAGATTTTGACTCATTCACCCCTCCAATCGAAGAAATCGATGAGGAGTACGAGCTTACGGCAGACGATATCCCCCAATTCGTTCAGAAATTCGAAGTACCCAAAAGCCCACTTGAAGAGGAAGGGGAAGAGATATTTGATCACAGAACAATTGAGTTAATCCAACCAAACGCTGAGACCCCAATTTTCACCCAACCAATGAATCCAAACGAGATTATTGAAGCCAACGAAATTGGCTCTCCTGTCAGAGAAGTTGAGGGTATTGGAGAGGATGACTTTGATGGGGACGGAAAGATAGACGAATTCGAGGAAGCATTTGCAAGAGGAGTCTCACCATTAACAAATGCGAACTCAATTCCACCAGCCCCATCGATTCCCATCCCGAAACTTAATGCGGTCCCAATCCACGAAGAAAAGGAGCCTGAGGCGGACATAGAAAGACCAGTTCAACTGCCATCCGCACCAGTCCTCCCTCCGGAAGAAGAGGAACCTGCTTCGTCCCTGTACCAGAACGACCCCTCTTTCTGGCCCTGGCAGCAGCAGGACGAATGGCCCGTTCCGGAAGTAATCAAACAGCTTCAGGCAGCCTTCAGATCTGCAAAAGAGCAGAACAAAGCTCAGACCACCGTCCTTCTTGATGAGGTCGGCCCTCACTTGGGGAATAGGACTTCTTTGATTTATTCCGTCGGTAAGCTACTAATGTCAATTGGAAGGAATACTGAGGCAAAAAGGATGGTTGAATCAGCCTACGAAATTAACCCAGAAGACCCAGACGTCGCTCGAGCAAAGGAGAAACTGACTTCTTAACCAAGTTCTGATACGCAGAACTGATGCGATGGAACCCGTCCCCGAAAATAATGCATAGGAGGGCAACCTCGTCTATCAGGGTCGACGAAGCCTTGGTCCTTAGACCAGCATCCAAGTCACATACCGCAGAAATCGTCGAGGCTTTTGAAGAAACTTGGCCTGATGTCATTAGGGCCATGCCTTGGATAAATCCGGACAACGAAATTAGGCCGCAGATTGAGAATTTTATCGAGGATACCGAGCGCAAGGGGCGCTCCGGACTCCTCCATCACTGGACAATGATACGACCATGGGACGGCTATGTGCTTGGAGTGATAGGTTTCGATAGAGTGACTAGGTCCGATAGGGCTACGTGGAACTTGGGATATTGGGTACGCAGTTCTGAGCAGCGGCATGGATATGCCCGACGAAGTATTGATGCCGTTTTGGGTTGGTTGGGACAGGTCGGAGAGCTAATTGTCGAGGTAAAGGTCGATCCCAACAACGCCCCGGGTTCAAAGACCGTGATTAGGACCGTTAGGAAGTGGAAGGGTGAGAGATGCGTTTCGGGGGATTCCGCTATCACCGTAGCCGGCGTGAGGACGATGCACGAGTGTCATCTCATCGAGGTCGGACCCGGACCATCCCCTGTTTGAGCAGATTAGAACGACGACCCATTCAAAAAACACGCCTCGGCTGGTGATTCTGCCCTGCGGGGCAGTAGTGCAGACATGTCTCCAACCAAACCTCGTCAGACCCTACCTGATACGGACCCAGAAGAGACCGATGAGTGGCTAGAGTCATTGAGGACCGTGACCTCTTCCTCTGGCAGTTCCCGGGCCCGTCTACTCCTTCAGGAACTGTTGTCAGAGGCAAAGGCTCTTGGAATCGATATTTCCTCCTCAAGGACGCCATATCTAAACTCAATTTCTATCGAGCAGCAAAAACCGTATCCTGGAAATCTGGAAATTGAGACGAAGATCCAGAACCACGTTCTTTGGAATGCAGCAGCAATGGTCTCAGATGCAAATAGAAGAATGGATGGAATCGGTGGACACATTTCCACTTATGCCTCGAGCTCCACATTGTACGAGGTTGGCTTCAATCATGTATTCAGAGGAAAGGACCACAATGGGATAGGAGACGCACTCTACATCCAAGGTCATGCTAGCCCTGGAATCTACTCCCGGGCATTCCTAGAGGGCCGGATTACTAGGGAGCAAATCTCAAACTTCAGGCAGGAAGCCTTCGAAGACGGACTTTCTTCATACCCACACCCTCGTCTGATGCCAGAATTCTGGGAGTATCCAACAGTCTCCATGGGCCTTGGGCCGCTTGGTGCCGTAATGCAGGCCAGATTCTGGAAGTACCTCCATCAGAGAAATCTCGCCGATACTTCGGAGAGTCGTGTTTTCGCTTTTCTAGGCGATGGAGAGATGGACGAACCCGAGGCAATCGCATCCATAGCAGTAGCCGGTAGAGAACAGTTGGATAATTTGGTTGTCGTGGTCAATTGCAACCTTCAGAGACTAGACGGCCCCGTTCGAGGAAACTCCAACATTATTCAAGAGTTGGAGGGGCTATATCGGGGCGCAGGATGGACGGTTATCAAAGTCATCTGGGGCTCTGGGTGGGACAGATTATTCCAACTAGATTCAAACGGTGAGCTGTTGAAAAGAATAGAGGCAATCACAGATGGAGACTGGCAACGACTCAGTATCCTTTCCGCTAGTGAATTCCGAGATGAGTTGTTCTCGGGGAGTGAATCACTTCAAGCATTGGGGACCTCTCTCTCCGACACAGAAATCGAGCAATTGACCAGAGGGGGGCACGACCCAATAAAGGTATATTCTGCTTACCAAGCAGCTCTGGCTGCCAATGGGCCAGCTGTAATCCTTGCACATACCGTAAAGGGATGGGGAATCGACTCATTCGAGGGAAGAAACTCCACACACCAGAAGAAGAAGATGAATCTCGAAGACTTAGTTGCTTATCGTGACGCACTCGGGCTAAACTTGGATGATTCCAGACTAGAGGATGATCCATTCGTCATTCTAGAAGAAGAGTCAGATGAAATCGAATATTTGTTCGAGCGAAGAAAACACCTCGGAGGGTACCTGCCCTCGAGAAGACCCGCTAACATCACCTCTAATCTCCCAGGCGAGGGAACCTACGCAGCATTCGATGGAGGAACCCCAGAGGGACAAGAGGTTTCTACCACCATGGCCTTCGTTCGACTATTGAGGAACCTCTTGAAGTCAGAGATAGGTGACAAGGTAGTCCCGATCATCCCCGACGAAGGGAGGACATTCGGCATGGACCCTCTTTTCAGTGAGTTCGCGATCTTTGCATCAAAGGGGCAGAAGTACACCCCAGTCGACCACAAGATGCTACTGAATTACAAGGAATCTGAATCTGGACAGGTGCTTCAGGAAGGGATCTCGGAGGCTGCAGCAATAGCCTCATGGATTTCTAGCGCTACGTCTTACTCGAACGCCAACTCACCAACAATCCCCTTCTACACCTTCTACTCAATGTTTGGTTTCCAGAGAGTAGGGGACCAGATATGGAGTGCTGCCGATGCTAGGGCTCGGGGGTTCCTCATGGGCGCAACTGCAGGTCGGACGACACTGAATGGCGAAGGATTGCAGCATCAAGACGGTCACAGCCTCCTGATGGCCTCTGCAGTTCCCCACTGTCGAGCATGGGATCCTGCTTATGCATACGAACTCGCGACAATAATAAGACATGGAATCGATGAGATGTGGGGCGAGAACCTGGATGTGTTCCATTACATCATGCTGTACAACGAGAATCAACAGCAGATGCCAAAGCCGGCAGACTCCGATGAGGGGATTATCAGAGGCGCCTATATTGTTGAAGAGATGGAGGGCAAAGGCTCCAAGGTCAGATTACTAGGTTCCGGACCAATTCTGAATCTTGTAAGAGAGGCTGCCATGGAACTATTGCGCGATCATGGAATCGGATCGGAAATTTGGTCGGTGACTTCCTATGGAGAACTTCGACGAATTGGCATGGAACACGAGAGGAAGAAGCGTCTCGATCCTGGGGAAGAATCGAAACCATACGTTTCCGAATGTTTTGGAGATGCGACTCCGACCATCGCAACTTCAGATTTCATTTCCTCCGTTCCCGAAATGATTCAAAGATGGGTTGGAGGACGGTACGTCGTCCTAGGTACCGATGGATTCGGGCGCTCAGACTCTAGAGAAGCCCTTCGCACCTTCTTCGAAATCGACACAGACAGCATTGTGATAGCTGCACTCTCCGCATTGGAGCAGGATGGGGAATTGCCATCGGGAACCGTAGAGAAAGAAATGAAGACGAGAGGAGTCTCATCTCAAAGGATAGACAAGACCGAGTGATTCTATGGGCAGGTTTAGGAAATTCGCAGGATTCATGGTTAGGTGGTTGCCATGGGTGGCAACTGGAACTGCTGCAGCATATCGACGCCTCCCCGATAAATCACAGAACGAAATCAAGGAAGTAGCAAAGGAGCCTAACAAGTGGGGTGAATCTATTGAGAAGGCTTGGGACACATCGAAAATCGGTGCTGAGCACTTCAAGCGCACATCGGCCACACTCTCCAGCATCCTAATCGGACGAAGAGTTAGCCGGACGGAGAAAATACAGGCCAGAGAAGACTTAGCTGCACTGAGCTTGGTCGTCCCACCTCTCAGAGTTTTCATGATTCCAGGCAGCCAAGTCCTCCTTGGAATAATGGCAAGAGTAACACCATGGAGGTTGGTACCAGATGATTGGGTCCCAATTAATGCATTGAAGAAGGTCAGGGAGGAAGAATCATCCTCCCTCGATGAAGAAAGCAGTTTGGTTAGGCGACTTCTGAGAAGATAGCCTCTAGTCAATCATTGTGATATTAGAAAGGAAGTAGTTGTGCTTCAACGCATCACCTAGACTAATCCAGTCCGGTACCTCGCCCTTGAAGTCATCATACCTGTGCCCGGGAATGAGCCTCCAGTCCGGAGGCAGTCCTTGGAGGATTTCTTTAGCCCGAATGAGGCTCCTCTGTTGGGCTTGGGGATCTCCCCCTGGAAGATCAACCCTGCCTGCGCTTCTTACGAATAGCAAATCACCTGCATGGTAGACCCCATGACCATGGAATGTAACATGACCAGGAGCATGCCCTGGAGAATGCGTCACAGTAAGAAAAATTGATCCTGCGGACCAATCAACACTCTCTCCAGGAGAAACTCTCCAAGTATCTGTGAAGTCTACATTCCTGAAAACTATGTGACCAAGTAAGTTCGGAACTCTGGCATCCTCATGCCCCCAGACTTCCAGATTGGGGTATCTCTTGATCATCCCCGGGTAACCGGCTGCGTGATCCCTATGGGTGTGCGTGTAGAGTAGGTGAGTTGGCTCCAAACCCTCTTGCTCTAGTTTTGAAATCCATTTTTTCGCATCGTATGGATCTATGATTGCAACAACACCATTTGCTCTGTCAACAAAGGCTGTATTCATATTCATGAGTGACCCCATCTGAGTGACCCAGACCTCCACCCCATCATCCCAAATTGCTGAATGGAACTCTCCGTCTGACAGCATATCTTCTCCGAGACAGGCATCAAACAAAGTCGTAATGCATATACAACCCATACTCAGCGGTGAGTTTGAGTAAATGGCATACGACCCACAAGAGCTTGAATCGCGCTGGCAGAAGGAATGGTCCGATGCGGGTGTTTTCGAGGCCGAAATAGACGAGTCAAAGCCCAAGTTCTACTGCCTCGAGATGTTCCCATATCCATCTGGTCACATGCACATGGGACACGTCAGAAACTACTCTATCGGAGACGCAATGGCTCGCTTTCACAGGCTAATGGGGAAGAATGTACTCTATCCAATGGGATACGACTCATTTGGAATGCCCGCTGAGAATGCTGCCAAGAAGGAGGGTGGCCATCCAAATGCAGTCACCCACAGCAACATCTCAAGCATACGTTCCGATCAGGAAAGGATGGGGTACTCATACGATTGGCGGCGATTCCTAGCTACGTCCGATGTCGAGTACTATCGTTGGAATCAGGAAATGTTCCTCACCCTAAACGAGAAGGGGCTGGTCGAAAGGCGAATGGCTCCTGTAAATTGGTGCGTGGACTGTGATACGGTCCTGGCAAATGAGCAGGTCAAGAACAACAGATGCTGGAGGTGTGGCTTGGAAGTAGTTCAGAGGGACATGGCCCAATGGTTCGTAAGAATGACGGAGTATTCCGATGAGTTACTCGAAGAACTAGACAGCATCTCCTTCCCAGAGAATGTCAAGACAATGCAGAGAAACTGGATTGGTCGTTCACATGGGGCACATATTGACTTCCCAGTTGTCGACTCTGAGTCATTAATCGGGGCGTTTACCACCCGGCCTGACACAATTTTTGGAGCCACCTTTGTCACACTATCTCCTGAGCACCCACTATGTGAGGAGTTGTGCATGGGGACCGATTGGGAACAAGGATGGAGAAACCTAAGGGACGAATGCGCCAGGATGTCAGAATTCGAGAGAATCAACATGTTGAAGGAAAAGAAGGGGGTTTTCCTTGGAAGGCATGCAATCAACCCAATGAACGGTGAAGAGATCCCAATTTATGCTGGAAACTTCGTGGTCGCTTCGTACGGGACTGGAGCGGTAATGGCAGTCCCGGGACATGATCAGAGAGACTTCGAATTTGCCAAAGCCTACGATCTAGAGATTAGGCAAGTCCTTCAAGAAAAAGAGGATTCAGACCATCATTCACCACTAATTAGGGCATTCGAAGGGTATGGCCCCATGATCAATTCATCGATAGACGGGTTCGACGGTCTTTCCGGAGACGATGCAAAGAATGCAGTCATTGCTGCTCTTGAGAATAATAAATCAGGCTATGGGACTGTGGAGTATCGTCTGAAGGACTGGCTTCTGAGCAGGCAGAGGTTCTGGGGAACCCCAATTCCCATGATTCACTGTGATTCCTGCGGAGTCGTCCCGGTTCCCAGAGAAAACCTTCCAGTGGAACTCCCACTAGACGTTGTCTTTACTGAGGAACAGAGTGGGAATCCTCTAGAATCACACAGTTCCTTTGTTCAGACCAAATGCCCCTCCTGTGGAGGAGATGCAAAGAGGGAGACAGACACAATGGATACATTCTACGACTCTTCTTGGTATTTCATGAGATTTTGTGATGCGAACAACGAGACCTCTCCATTCGACCGTGCAGCAGTCGACTACTGGATGGGGGGTGGTGTAGATCTCTACATAGGAGGGATTGAGCATGCAGTAATGCACCTTCTCTATGCTCGATTCTTTACAAAATTCACCAGAGATGCCGGGATGAATGAGGTTGGAGAGCCCTTCGGTAGACTAGTGTGTCAGGGAATGCTCAACGCACCAGCACCATACTGCGCGGATTGTAACTCTGAGTATCATGTAGACAAATTTGATTTGGATTGCCCTTCCTGTGGGGAACCCCTCTCCAGCCGTTCAGCAAAGATGAGTAAGTCACTAGGAAACACGGTCAGTCCAGAAGAGATGATTTCTAGATTCGGAGCCGACACTGTCAGGCTATTCATTCTGTTTGGGGCAAATCCGGAGGCAGGAATGGATTGGTCAGACAGTTCTCTTGAAGCAAACCATCGTCAGATGTTTTCTTTAATCGACGCAGTTGATGGAGCATTAAGATTTTCAGATTCACCTTCTGAGATTGATGATTGGCTAATGTCCAGGATGAGGGTTAATCAGAAGAAATGGGTCGAGGTAATGTCCGACGTTAGCCTTCGAGAGGGCGTTATGATTAGCCACTTCGAGATGCTATCAGATTGGAATTGGTATCTACGTAGAGGAGGGTGTGATCGAGTCACTGCAATGACATTCTTACAGGGATGGATACCTATGCTAGCACCAGCGACCCCCCATATTGCTGAAGAATTCTGGAAGAAAACTGGTCGAGATGACATCCTAGCAAAGTTTGTGATACCTATTCTTCAGCCAGATTCTAACGACATTCGAGTATTGGCACTTGAGAATTACCTCAAAGAAATAATCTCGAGCGGTAGAAATCTCAGAACTCTTGCAGAAAGGCACTCGGAGAATGAAATCACGAAGGTGGTAATCCAAACATCTCCCGAATGGAAAAACGACTTAGCATCAGAGGCAATCAGTCTGCACCAAGAAGGTTTTGACTTCAAAGAAGCGGGCCAGTCTCACGTCAAGTCGCTAGAGGCATTCAAGGAGGAATCAACTAGAGGCGAAGTCTTCCAGACTTGGAACTCTATCACCATGGGGGGGAAGAAGACTAGGGGGCGAATCCACACTTGGTTAGAGGGCGAGAGGACACTAATTTCAGAACGTATTGACGAGGTCGAGATAATCAAGCAGAACTCAGATTTCATTGCGTCTTCCTTAGAGGTTGAATCGGTCGAGGTGTACACCGCCGGAGAAGCCGAGGATGTGGGAGGTAAGGCCCGAATTTCATTTCCCCTAGCACCGGGAATAGCATTTGTCTAGGTGAAGCATGCATTTGAGAAAATCCGATATCGTCCTTTTCGACGATCAATGCAACAAATGCAATCGGTGGGCAGAATTCATCAGAAGGAGAGGCCAAGAATCAAGAATAACTCTAATCGGGCAGAATAGCCCCGATGGCGTTGAAATTTTGAAAGCGATACCAAAGAGACTTGAGGGACTAGACTCCATTTTTCTTATCTCCAACACAGGGGAGTGGTATTCCAAGAGCGCGGCGATCTGGAGAGTCTGTGGAAAGCTCAGATTTCCATGGCCCATGGCATCAGCAATGGCACTGCTACCATGGCCAATTCGGGATTACTTCTACGACGTCTACGCCCGCATGAGGAAGTAGTCGTTCACTCGGTGGGTTCATGGGGCTCCGATATCTGGCATGACCATTGAGTGAAGACGAGAGTGCCAAGCGACGCCGAGGGCGTCGGAGGCGCCGCCGCCGCCCGAGGAAGGAAAACAACCCTCCGAAGGGGAACGGTAAAGGCGCTAAATCAGAGGAGATTGAAAGAGCCCTAGAGAGGTTTACTGTTAATCCCAGACCAATGGGGATACCAAAAGAAATCAACCCACCTCCGGAGAAGGTAGAAATCAAATGGAGAACCAAAGCAGTCACCAAGGAAGTTCAAAGTAAGGCTGGGAAGATAGCCTGCATCCCTGGAGAATTCGGATTCCTTCCCGAGAAAAGAGTTCAGGAGATTGCAGCAAAACTCGACGGACTTCCAATCAGTCTGGAACAGGCTCTTTCTCTGAGGGCAGCATTAAATCAGGAGAAGAGTGTATATTCTCATTCAAAATTGATGCGTAGAAGCAATGAGCTCAGTAGAAGGTACGACTCCGGAGAAAGCGTAATCGCCCTCTCAAAGAGGTTCGATGCTCCACCGGTCAATACTTTCAGAGCCATACTTACAGGTCGAGGGTGGACAAAGACCAGAATCAAGGATACACTAAACAAGAACCCATCTAAGTTAAACAAAAGGGACAAGGAACAGTTCGAACTAGCAGAATCAGTAGACAGAGTAAGCTCGGTAAACCAAACCGAGACCCAGACTGCAGCCGAGGTCTTTGAGGAGATCCTGTGCAGCTATTTCGAATCAGTAGGTGTCAGATTCAGGCGCCAGGAAGAACTTCTGAGAGAACAGACCAAGAGCGAGGGTAGGGCAATAATTACGCCCGACCTTCTTCTCCTTGATGACGTTAGAATCAATGGAATTCCTTGTGCATGGATCGATGCAAAGCACTTCTTCGGTGCAGATCTAAAATTCCCGAAGAAGAAGACCCAGAAGCAGGTAGACAGGTATGTCGCAGAATACGGCCAGGGAGCTCTTGTTTATCGGCACGGATTCTGTGATGGACTAAGGCTGAGGGGGGCAATAAAGCTAGATTCCAGCCCTCTTGACTTGAAACCGCTTGAGGATTTCCATGAGAATTCGAAGTCCTGAGCCATCTAACTCAAGGACCAATCCTACTTGAGAAAGTTGAGAAACCCACTCTTTCGAGAGCTGCAGATAGTTCACCCAACCAATCATCCTCGTCAAGATAGTCATTAGGGACAATGACAACACTCTCTCCCAACATGCAAAGCATCGTCGACAATCTATCGGATAAACCAGAATTTCCAATTGCCTCATTAGCCGCACCGATTATTTCGGTTCTAGACGCATCAAACTCCAAACCACTATCAAAAGCAAAAATCAGTGACCTATCAATAAGTTCCGACCACCTCCCTGAGTCCCAATTTCCTTTCCCTATAATTTCCATTGCGGATGCTCCAGCTTCGCTAATTTTCACTTTCCATTCAGGGTGATCAATATATTTCGAAGTATGCTTACCAGTTCTCTCCTTCCAGACTAGAAGAACGGGCGTATCGGCAGCCCAGCCTTCAGAAATCCCCGGCCCCCGATCGAGAAAACTTCCAGAAAAGGGAGAGCCTGCAGCAATCCTTCTTTCGACACCTCCCGATGAAAGAGCAGTTGTGTCCCCCAGACCACTAGACCTCTTCCTCTCAACAATATGGGCAATCAAGAATGACCTTCTGAGACATTCTTCGTGGGGAATCCCTATTGCCCTCTGGACAGATATTGCAGATGCAATTGCACCAGAAGCAGACATGCCAAATCCCTGTGACGCAGGCAAAGACATCCTGATGTTTAATTCCCAATTGAATGATCGAATTTCAGGAATCTCTCTAATCAACTCCTCTAGAACATCTTCGTACATTGTGGAGTCATAGGTTCCACCTTGGAATCTGACAACCAGTTCTCCTTCTCCATCTTCGCCTTTCGCTATAGATTCCACTCCATCCTTCAAGCAAAGTCCAGCACCTCTGCTTCCCTGTGCAACAGGGTCATCCACGACATCCTCAATCGTGAAGAATAGTGTAATATGGCCGCCACATTGTCCTCTACCCAGTGCAGTAGGCATAGTCACTCATCCAGTGAATGGGTAATGAATTGTTGGAATTCAAAGTGCTGTTGCGAGATCCTGCTCAAGGGAGCCAAACCTTCCTGCGAGCTCTTCAACTGCCTTCATGAATGCAACTTTGGGCTCCATTGAGCCATCTGTTTCGAACTCCAAGATGAACTCCCCAGAGACTTCTTCCAGTGTCACTGCGTCATTGAATTCTCTGGAAGCCTCTGTACCCTCTCCAACATGGTTCAACTCATCGACCAGGATTGCAACCTTGTCGATGTCCTTCAGCTTCCCATCCTTGTCGAAGTCTTTGGCGTTTATTTCCAAGTCCATGTCCCATAGGATCTTGGACTTCTTTTTGTTATTGATGACCCCTATTCTTCGTGGGTGGAATGAGACTCCACAGACTGGAGACCACTTTGTGTGTTCTCTACCACGTCCCATTATTGCAGTAGCATAGAACTCAATCATCTGTCCCTTTAGGAGCTTGGTAATTGGGATGCTCCTGTACTCATCTGGAATCTCCAGTGATCCTTCTCCTAGGTACTTCATATCCCCAGCAGTAACCCAGCGACCCTCTTCAGAACCAAATACAACACAAGTGTAAATCATCTGGCATTCCACACATCCTCTTTCTTCCTCCACCACATCTTTGCAGTTGGGGCACTCATTTTGGAAGTGGAACTTGTCATGTACAGTGGGAATTGGTATCATTGCTAGCCTCTGGGCAATCATCTCGTCGGGAAGAGGTCCCGTAGTCTCCCATATCTCCTCATCTTGCTCCTTTGTCCCGAGTTGGAATGTGACGCTGTCTATTGCCATCTTAGGAGTATCAGAAATTAGAGATCTCCTCAGTGCATTGGCAAAACTTCTGTCGGTTTTTGAGAGAAGGATCTGTATCTTCTCTTCTGCTTCTTTTAGTATCTTGATTTTCACCATCTTTTCACCTCAATTCAAACTCTTCTGCCCCTTCGTCCACCCTTGCTCTTGGTTCCATCGGTTGGCATGGGTGTCACATCTTCGATTCTCGTAATTCTAACTCCTGCACGAGTCAATGCTCTAATGGCAGCCGTCGCACCAGGAGCACTGTTTGATCTGTTGCCCCCAGCACCTCGATACTTCACGATTACTTGGTCGAAATCCTTCTCAGAAAGCATCTCAGCAATCTTCTCTGCAGCTCTAGTAGCTGCAAACTGACCACCAGAGTCACTACCCCCCTTGGTCACCATCCCCCCAGAGACCTTGCAAACTGTCTCAGCGCCAGTCAGGTCTGTAGCGGTAATTAGCACATTGTTGAAAGTGCTGTAAATATGCAGAATCGCTTTGTGGCCCATCACTTCTCCTCCTTGTCCGCTGTGGCCTCAGCTTCATCAGATTCCTCACTCTCATCTTCCTCTTGGAACCTCATTGACTCCAAATCCTTCCTAAATGGATGCTCAGGATCAGCAAAAGGAGAGTTCTGACTATATTGCAGCGAATCCTCCTCTTCCTTTAGGACATGATATCCGGGGACGGTCATACGTTGTTCGCCGATGCAAATGTGCCCGTGAACAATCAGATTTCTCGCCGCTCTCATTGAAGGTGCAAGACCCTTGTAGTATACCACCGACTGGAACCTCCTGGAAAGCATGTGTTCGACGTTTATCTCTAGCACGTCTCCTATGTCGGCTCCTGTCTGCAAAAGACCCTTTCTTGTTAGGGATCCCAGCAACTGCTCCTTTTCCTTTGCATAGTGCCCCTCTGAGGAATCAACCCTGCCGATGAGCTTCATTGCTTGGTTACGGTGCCTTCTAAGGGAGGACTTCTCCCTCCAGATTTCCCTCATCCCTCCTACTTTCTTTAATCCGAATCTTTCCTTGAGGTCGTGTTCCTCGTCAATCCTTGCCTGTTTCCAAGGATGTGTAGGAGTCTGCGTTCGTGGTCTGGAGAATTTTGGCTCGCCCATTGTATCACCTCACTTCTTCCTCTGGACACCTAGTGCAGAGCCCCTTCGTCCATTCGACCTGAGCCTCTGGCCCCTGACCTTGTGGCCGCTCCTGTGTCTCATCCCACGCCATGTCTTTATTTCAGCTAGCCTCGCTACATCGTCATCCTTGGTCATGCTCACTTCGTTGGCGATGATATGGGCATCTTCATTCGATTCCAAATCCCTCTGTCGATTCACCATCCACCAAGGGACATTAGTTGCGTAATCGTCTATTGCCTTCCTGAGATGGTCCTGTTCGTCGGAGGAAAGGTGACCGCCAAGCCTCGTTCCATCTATTCCAGAAAGTCTGCAAATCATCATTGAAGTCCTAATCCCAACTCCCTTGACGGACGTGAGGCCATAGGTAATCGGCTTCAACCCGTCAATGTCAGTGTCAGCAATTCTGACGATGTATGAGAAGTCATCTCCAAGTTCTGCTTCGTTCACTTTCGGCATTACGGTTCCCCCGTGTTCACCTTTCGGTGGCCTTTTGGGCATCCTCGCGAACTACAGTCCCTATTTGAAACGATTGGACAGCGCCATTTTCACTATAGTGCCCTACTCCTTGCAAACAACATACACTTTCTGAGTTCCAGTCGGTCTTTGCACATCCAAGTCTACCATGAAACCCTTAGTTCCTTCCGCTCCTTTCAACTCCCTAGTAATCCTTCTCTGAAGGGTCGGATGAATTTCTGGATCTAGGCTGCACCTGAGGGTGATATTGGAAATTCCCTTTTTGGCTACGGAGGATGCCACATGATCTATGGTGTGTATGTCTGGAGCAGAGAGTCTGTGTTGTACAATTTTCCCTGTGGCCACGACAAAACCGCTGACCTCGTCATCTTTTGACAACTCATCTGTATGGATAAGCATCGGCCTCCTACCCTCTATCCGGACCCATGACGAGCCTGCCCCGCCCCCTACGGCCTTATCGTGCCACGAGTTCTGGAGGTTACTCTCAATTAGTACAGGGTCAACTATTGTCAGATAAGCTCCTCGGGGTATCTCCATCACGCTATTGAAAGATGATTCGATAGCCCCTGATCCTTCTCCTTCGATACTTGCAATGATATTCTTCCTCCCTACCCTGATGCATCTGTTCGAACTGCTTGAAGATAGAGAACCAACCCAGACTGAGAGTCTGTCGGTTCTTCCTCCGCCTCTGCTTAGCCACTCCCAGGTCCTCGACGCCCCGGGAAAGGTCGTTTCGAGAATACCATCAACCATGGCTCTTTGTACAGTGTCCAGTCTTGGAGACAAGTCCAACAGAACAGCCGGACCATTGGGCCCATTCTGCAAATGGCTGCTCCAGGCCTTCAGCACCGTCTTGATGTCTGGTTTCATCTCCTCAAGACTGTGGTTTTGCGCATCCCTCGGTCTCGCTGGATCAATATGCAGCATAGCTATTGGAGGATGAGCGCGTGTCCCAGCATCTCTCAGACTGGCCCAGTAAGATGCGATTGCAGATTCAGCAGCCCTTCCATCCCCCACTAGGACCCGATCCAGCGAGCGTTGAACCTCTCCTTCGGAGTTAAGTTGCATATTCGCAGCACATAGCTTGGCAACATCCTCGTCCAACTCTATACCTAGTGCAGGCCTCTTCAGTATCTTCGAAAAAGCGATTAGCTGAACTCCAGAACCAGCCGCTGCGTCTAGAATCACTCCTGCAGGTAGTGACAGGGGGTCAATCTGACTAGCCCTAATCGAGGCAACAGACCATGGGGTGGATAGTCTCCTCATTCCTTCGTCCATGAAGAATGCCGGTTCGCCCTTCCTAGAAGACTCTGGTTTGACCTTCCTCTTTGCATAGGTCACCCCCCTCTTCGAAGGAACAATGGGCGAATGCTCCTCTCCATCCATGACCATTCCCGTTGGAACTTAGTCAAGTCACTTTCGCGACAATTACCCAGAGACTGGCGCTCTCTCTAACTTCAATTCGAATCTCAACCACGTTTCCTCTAGCTCGTGACCCTCGCTATTGCCATACGCTATTGGGGGGGGCAGGAGAGTGACGTGGGATGTTCCAGTATCAGTGAGGGGGAACGCCACTCCTCTGTCGTTGTCGATATCAAGTCCAATTGCCGACCACCCAAAACCTTCGATTGAGAACCACGGATCCCCGGCATTTTCTACCCAAGTACCGTCATCCAACTCTTCACCCGTGTCGGCGTCCCAAACTGTGTAGTGGACCTCTACTGAATCGCCATCTTGGATGTGAATATCTCTACTCTCAGGACCCTGGAAGATGGAAACATCCATCCGAACCTGTGCTTGGAGGACAGAAATGTGAGTTGCAGTGACACTAATCTCACGCTCGGATACTGATTCGATCAGATGGATTTCCATTATGGTACTGTCATTCGCGCCCAATTCATTGATTATCAGATATGGTTGACTATTCGCAGCGAAGACCACACCACCGCCACTAATCTCCACTACGAGATTGAGAGTCTGATTTCCCCTATTGTGGACTACTATGCTTGCCGAATCGCCATCCCCCTGATGCTGCCAGTCGCAGCGCACCTCTCCCGGAAGGAGAAAAACATCATCTTGGCTCGCAAGCGAATCCGGCCACTCCCAGTCATCTTCACGGGGAGAACACGTATCAAAGAGCAAACCGACTTCCCACAACCACCGACCATCCTCCTTGAGGATTTCAACATCAGTAGTTCCGAAGGAAGCTTCCAGATCTTCTAAGAATGACATTGCTGAAAGACCAACCCATACAGACGAAAATAGCAGCCCCAGACCAGTAATTACGGACAAGACTAGCGCTGCCCGGGGTACGGCCATCTTGTTCAGCCCCAATGGTATCGGAGGATGCTCAACCTCGTCGGGGGTGTCGGATATCCACGACCTCGTCACGAATCCCTAGAATTGCCCGCCTGTCATCAACGTTGGCACTTCAAGACTAGTCTCTGCGTAGTTCATCCTGATTTGACAATCCAAGCCAGGCTATCACGCCCAACTCTAATGCTAGAGCCGCCATCCCAGCCAATATTTCGTATTGACCAAATCCCTTGGAAGCGAAAACAAACGAACAAAGGATTGCTGCAATCAAATCTGCAAGCCCCCACACTCTTAGCGACTTCCTAAGTTGAAGAATCCCGATAACCCATACTGTGGTAGACATTAGAATCAGTAGTAAAGGTAGTTCGAAACTACCCACCATTCCCAACATTATTGTTCCTGAGACGATGAACAAATGCCCATCAATGGCAAGAGTGACAGTCCACTTCTCCAGATTTAGAGGTACCGTAAGTGCACAAGAACCCATAACCACTACTCCAAGAAGTAGCACGAACCAATCAAGAAAATCAGTTGATGCCACTAACTCATCATTCCAGTGCATTAGTGAATAACAAGCCAAGACTCCAACAGGCAGGGCAATCCCAAGCCCAGATGGTTGGGAAGTCCTAAGGCTGCGAAATACCGCACTAGAAGCAGCAAGCAATCCAGCTGGCCCGAAAGACAACATCATTATCGCTAAACTGCGAGAACCAATTCCAACCCCATTCAATCCATGCTCCCTGCCTAGTTCATCCTTCTTTTCATCCACCCAGAAACCAACCAAGACACACAGAACTAGAATGGATTCGAGAATTATCCATGGAACAGTCCAGTCCAACAGTCCATGAGCAAAAGGATCCACAATCATTGGAGCTGGCAGGGCCCCGCCCAGAGCAATTGCGACTATTCGAGCCAACAGTAATGGAAGAACAAACCAATCAATTGCGATGGTTATCCTGTCTAGAAGATTCTTCTGATGCAGCAACGAAACCATCAGTAGGACCAGCACCAGAACAGTCACAATCGCCATGTCTAGCAATTCGTTGGGACTACTTCCGGGGGGGAAAACATGTCCAGAAACTAGAACCATGCAGAGCCCAGATATTGTCACAGCAATTGGCATCTCCATGCCTAATAAATGAGGTAATTCGAGCTCCAGTCCCCTCGTTCGACCCCTAATCAAGAAAACTATGATGCAGCAGAAAACTCCAGCGGCAATTAGAATCAGAGGCCCTGATCCCATTGCAGAATTTAGGGTTACACCGGTCAATACAATACCAAGGATAACTAGTCCAACAATTGGCGTATGGGTAATCTCAGAGGTCAGTAGTTCAGCCACATCATCGGTTTCGGCAAGCTCCCTCTTCTTCCTCCGGAGATCTTCCATTTCGGCTACCTTGGGATTGTATGAAGACAAGGACCCACTTTGTGAAATCGAACCATCAGAAACCATATTGATAATTGAGTCCCTCTTTGCAATGGTTCGCAACTCAGATCTAACCTCACCTCTCGAAATCAGCCAAACTGAAGTTGCTACAAACACTGCCCCCGAGGCAGTCTGAAGGAGGAAACTGTTCGATCCCATCGATAGAACGTTTGTGATGACGATTAGAATCAATGCTGATGATGCCGGCTTCAGAATCGCCTCCATCCCCTCCGCCCTCGGCAAGAAGATTGCAAGCATCACTACACTGCTCAATAGTGCGAGAACCTCGGCTTCCGGTAAGGGCCCAAAGATAGATCCACCATTCAGTCCATCGAACCAATCGGGTGCTGGCAACTCCAGACTTGAATCTCTTCCAGTACTGAAGACAAGCATTGGAACAGACATCATGCCCATTCCTAGGGTGAAGATTTTCTCTTCCCCAAAACGCATAATAAAAGCAAGTGAGATGCACATTAGAACGATCATTGCCTCATCGAGACCATGCCTCCACTGAACGACCAAGAAGGTCAGTGCTAATGCCCAGACAATTCCATCTGCATTCCCATCCCTAAGCCCTAGAACGAAACTTGTAACGTGCAATCCGGACAGCAGCGCTAGCAAAGCCACAAGAGAAACTGTCGTGAACCCTCCAAATTGTGCTAGTAGGAGAATTGTCAGCATAGGCAACCAGAGCCCGATGCTCCAGAGGTTGAGGACTCCAGAATCCCTGATCGTAGCCGAAATCTCAGTGATTCCCATGAAACCAGATGCCAGATTAACCCCAGATTCCCCCATTCTTGAGTTGACAATGAACAGAAGGATGGATGCCATCCCAAGGTAAATTGCCAGAGGGGTAGTTTCGAGTTGAATCCCCCCACTGAAGTCTACGATATCGTTAGCTAGCATGACAGTACGAATAGTCTCCTCAATCAATTTCTCAGCAAGGATCCATGACCAAGGGAGAAGTACCGTCACTCCCGAAAGAGAGGGAGAATCCCTTTTTATTGCCAAAGCAGCGGTCCCAATGTGGAGTAAAGAGAGAATCCCCAAAAGCATGATCCCCCCGTCCCCATCATCCTTGGTCCCAGTCGGCACAAGAAGGACCAATACCGCCAATATGGCAACTGCACCAATCCAAAGCACCCTATCCGTCACACTATTCTGATCTCTGAGTATTATCGCTACTGTGACGGAGGAACCAAACAAGGTGAAGACCTGATACGCGGATACTCCTAGAGCCTCTCTCACATAATTCCCATTTAGCAATATTATTGTCAGAATCGATGCAGAAACAACTAGAGGGAAATAAACTCGTCTTGGCTCGACTCCCCTTACTACAAGATAAGACCCTCCAAAGGCCCCGCCAAGGAAGGTCACCATGCCCAATGCATATCCTAAATCGTCCCTATTCGAAGCAACAGCCAGCAGTGCCCCAATCATTCCAAGTGAAATGGAAACCCCCCATAGTCCGGGCTTACCCAAGCCCAAAGTTTCGAAACCCTTCGAGAACCAGTTCTCCTCCTTGGCGAATTTAGTGGCCATGTATGCGTTCATCGCTGTCACCGACATTAACAGAAGGAAGAGCAGTAGTGGCCTCTCAATGGGAAGAACGTCAAGAGGCCCTACAGAAAACTGAGAAGTTACAGCGTGCATTCCAATCCACAGATTAGATGATGCAATTCCTAGTGAGGCCAGATTGCCGGAGTTTCTGTTTATGGCAATACTGTGGAGAACAATTGTCGCAATCAGAATCATACCTGCAACGCCCACTTCACCAAACTCAGTTCCAGCAGTAGAACCCACAGCAAGAAGAACAAGAGTGGACTGGGCTGCGATAGCATCGTGATTATGCCTGTATGCGACAATAATGTTGACTCCAACTAGGAGCACCAATACCAGTCCTAGAGACAAGTCATCTCCTATCACTCCCCAGTGCCTGAGCTCTATTGCAAGACCATACAGTACCTTCATTGAAATGATAACCCAGGTTACTCCCAGCAATTTCATACCCCTCCTGGGGACCCAAATTTCCCCTAAACCAAAGCCTACCGCTGCTAGAGAAATAAGCAGAAAAGTTCCAACTAAGGAATCAAAAGTCCTCCCAATTTGAATACTAATCGCACTGTATAGAACAATCATTGAGACCATGATAATCCAGTTTACCCTCTTCTCTCCCTCTATCGAAATTTGAGAAACCAGATCCCTCTCAGGAGGATTATCCACACTTCCATCTTTCCTAATTTTCCCGGGGGTGTCGTCACCAGATTCAGAGAAGGGATCGAAGATGTCTCCGATAGCTTCATCCATTTTCTCTGAAACTATCCCGGAATTTTCTCCGGACACCTCCTCCGTAGGGACATCGATGTTATCGATATTGATTCCCGAAGGAAGCTTGAACTCCCTTTCTCGGATGATTTTGTCTGGAGGCTCATCCCCTGTCATCGCTCCGCAACAGAGCATGTATTGCATAATCACATCCCCTGATGGACTCAATTCGAACGTTAATGGCTTGCAGAAACTTTCCTCCGAGCCGTAATGCTTGAAGACTTGATGCCCGTCGGAAAGACGGGGGAAGTTGGGTGCAGAGTTCCTCTCAGAGAAGGGCCGTTGATTTATCCCAGCATGGTCTTGAGCCAAGTGGAAAGGTACATTGGAACATAGATTCCGAGGAACTCCACACTCAAGCAGTTGAACTAGGAGAGGCAAAACTAACTTCGGACTCGGTACTTCTTGCTGTAACGGGCGAGCGGACTGGCCGTTCACCAAATGACCGATTCATAGTGGATGAGGCTGGTATGGCAGAGGATGTTTGGTGGGGGGAGGTGAATAGGCCTACTGCACCGGCTGTTTTTGAGAGGCTTCTGGTCAAGACCCGAGCACATCTAAACGCTGCAGAGAACCTGTTTGTCAAAGATGCCTTCTGTGGAGCGGATCCAGACTACAGGATGCCAGTCAGACTAGTCACAGAGAAGGCATGGCATGCAGCCTTCATGCACAATATGTTCGTACGGGCTTCGGATGAGGAGCTGGCAGCTCACATCCCAGAGTTCACCATCCTTCATGCTCCTGAGTTGAAGTCCAGCATGAGCGACGGAGTCAACTCTGACGTCTTCGTCATCATCGCTCTCGACAGAGGCCTCGTGATAATCGGCGGGACCCATTATGCCGGGGAGATAAAGAAGGCAATCTTCACGATAATGAACCACATTCTACCTGCCAAGGGACTTCTACCAATGCATTGTTCAGCCAATACGGATGGGAACGAATCAGCACTCTTCTTCGGACTTTCTGGAACAGGAAAGACGACACTGTCAGCCGACCCCAATCGAGCTCTTGTGGGTGATGATGAGCACGGATGGTCAGACAATGGCGTCTTCAACTTCGAAGGGGGTTGTTATGCCAAGCTGATCCGTCTATCTGAAGAGGATGAACCCGCGATCTTCGCTACCACAAAGATGCGAGGCTCAATTCTCGAGAATGTGGTTCTGAACGCCGATGGCACTCCAGACTTCGACAACGGTTCTCTAACTCAGAACACACGAGGCTCATATCCCATCGAGTTCATACAGAATCGAACCCCAGATTCGATGGCGGGGAACCCGAAAAATGTGGTTTTCCTCACTTGCGATGCTTTTGGCGTACTACCACCTCTTTCCAAACTAAGTCCAGAGCAGGCCGCATACCACTTCATGTCAGGCTACACTGCAAAGGTCGCAGGAACAGAGATGGGCGTAACAGAACCCCAAGCAACGTTCTCAACCTGCTTCGGGGCACCGTTCATGCCAAGGCACCCAAGCATGTATGCAGATTTGCTTTCGAAAAAGATCAGAGAAAATAACTCCAAGTGCTGGCTGATTAATACTGGCTGGATTGCGGGAGGAGCAGATGCGAGCAGTCGTATCAAGATTAGTTGGACCAGGAGCCTACTCAATGCTGCAATCAACGGGGATCTGGCGGACGTCGTCTTCGTCAAAGATGAGAGGTTCGGTTTCGAAATTCCCACAACTTGTGAGGGAGTGCCCGATAGGATACTACAACCCAGAGGGACTTGGGATGATGGCGAAAGGTATGACAACGTGGCCAACCTACTAGCTCAGATGTTCATTGAGAACTTTGAGCAATACGCTGAGGGCTGCTCTGAGGAAGTAATCAGTGCCGGACCAAAACCAATCTAGTCAATCAGTCTCTGTTTGGCTGCTCTTTGAGCATCTACAGCGCATATTGCAGCCATGTGAACCACGTCTCTGGCACTGTCTCTACGTTGCAGCACGTGAGCAGGTCTCGAAAGGCCCTCCAATATGGGACCAGTCATCTCTGCTCCAGCAACTCTCTGCAGAAGCTTGTATGCTATATTTGCCGAGGCAAGGTTTGGACAAATTAGGACATTAGCCGGCCCGTCGAAGGACATGAATGGGTAGTCTTGCTGAATCTCCGGGACAAGGGCAGTATCTGCTTGCATCGGCCCATCAATAACCAGATCTGGATCAATTTCCCTTACGATCTCTATCGCCTCTTCGATACGATCGGTCCTCATCTCAGCGGAAGTTCCGAAATTGGAGAATGAAAGCATCGCCACCTTCGGCTTGACTCCAAACCTCCTGGCCACCTTCGCTGTCTGAATCGCAATCTCTGCGAGAGTCCTTGCGTCAGGGTAGATGTTGATTGTAGCATCCCCTATAAACATCAATTGCCCATTCACTGTCATCATGTACATGCCCACAATCCGATGTGAGTTCGGGTCCGGACCAATTACTTGCAAACAGGGTTTAACGATGTCTGGGTACTGATGGGAAACTCCACCCAGATACCCATCTGCATCACCCATTCTGACCATCATGGGCGCGAAGAAAGTCGTAGATCTTAGTTGCCTCACAGCATCCTCTTTAGTCATCCCCCTTCTTCCACGGAGTTGGTGCAATTCCTCTGCATAACCCTCACGTCTCCTTGGGTCATATCTGACATCAATTATTTCGCAATCGAATTCTAGTCCCAATTCTTCCTTTACCGCCTCAATCCTCTTCTTCTGACCAAGAAGAATCGGAACACAAATCCTCTCAGTAATGCACTGGGAAGCAGCCTTTACGATTGTAGGGTCCTCCCCTTCACAGAAAACAATCCTCTTCAAGTCCCTCTTGGCTTGGTTGATCACTCTCCTCATAATTGACCTTGTTAGACCTAGACGGGACTCCAACTTCTCCCTATAGGCATTCAAATCGAACTCCTTCTTTGATACTCGCGCTACCCCTTCATTCACGGCCGCTTCAGCGACTGCACTGGCTTCCCAGATCAGAACCCTAGCATCGAAAGGCTTTGGAATCAAGTATTCAGGACCGAATGACATCTGCTCTCCGCCATATGCGGATGCCACATCGTCGGGAACCGGCTCCTTTGCTAGTTGAGCTAGTGCCTTTGTTGCAGCCATCTTCATACTCTCGGTAATTTCACTAGCTCTGACATCTAGAGCTCCGCGGAAGATGTACGGGAAACCAAGAACGTTGTTAATCTGGTTCGGATAATCAGATCTGCCGGTTGCCACTATTGCATCGTCTCGAACGCTAGCAACCTGCTCTGGAGTAATCTCCGGATCAGGATTAGCAAGGGCGAATATGAGGGGCCTTTCCGCCATCTCCTTCACCATTTCTGGAGCCACCAATCCTCCCTTTGATAGGCCCAAGAACACATCAGCCCCTTTCAGAGCATCTTCGACTCCCCCCTCGTCGATATCTCTTGCGAACTCAGATTTATATTCGTTCAACTCCCCATTTGACATCCTTTTCGAGGTCATAATCCCCTTTGAATCAAGCATTATTAGATTCTCTCTCTTGACCCCGAGTCTGACATAATGTTTGGCACACGAGATTGCCGAAGCGCCGGCTCCTAGTATTACCACGTTCACATCCCCAATTTGTTTGTTGACAACTTCTAGTCCATTTAGCAGAGCAGCCCCTGAAATGATTGCAGTGCCATGTTGGTCGTCATGCATCACTGGAATATCCAATTCTTCTACCAATCTCCTCTCAATCTCGAAGCATTCAGGGGCCCCGATGTCTTCGAGATTTATTCCTCCAAAGGTCGGTGCGATAGCCTTGACCGCCTCAACGAACTGATCAACATCTGTCCTATCTACTTCAATATCGAATACGTCAATATCTGCGAATGCTTTGAAGAGAAGCCCCTTACCTTCCATCACAGGTTTGCTTGCTAGAGCTCCTATGTCACCAAGTCCCAATACTGCAGTACCGTTACTAATTACGGCGACCAGGTTTCCTTTGGAGGTATATCGATATACATCATCTGGGTTATCTCTAATTTCTTCACAAGGGTATGCTACTCCGGGCGAGTAGGCTAGAGAAAGGTCCCTTTGAGTACCATGAGGCTTGGTTGGAACGACAGTTACCTTCCCCGGAGGATCTGAAGAGTGGTAATTCAATGCGTCCTCGCGCAGCCGCTTGTTGCTCACTGTGTCACCTCGGATGCTGCCGGACCGACCATCTCCTTTGATGCTATCCTATTGCTAATTATGGGATTATCAGCCCATATGGCTGTGTTTCCCAACTTTTATCTCTTTCATTGACTATGCTGTGAGCAAGTCATGGACGACTACCCCTACCCTTCATAAATCGCACATTGAGGGACTTGCTTTGTTCTATGTGCGCTAGCGTTAATACTTCTCCGGGCAGAGCCAAGGCAATCGGTCTTGTTGCACTGATGATTTTACTCCCATGGGGAGCCAATCCGTATTATTCATCTGACTCACAATCCCTCTCTGGTAACTCCGATTTCAGAGATGAGTCATCCGGCAAGTCTTGGGGAGAAAACGGTAGCAATGATACGGGCTGGCTAGTCTTTGACGCCACTGGTGCAGACGCTTCCAACGGGACCCCTGCACTGGCCGACATTTTCCTAGAGTTCGCACCCGGTGCGGTCATTGACAACCTAACTCTAGAGATCTCTGTAAACGGAAGCGATGGATACTGGGCCAATCAACCTCAGATTGCAGTCATGGATACGCAGACAAGCGTACTTGACTGGAGCGGAAGAGGTGATTTGGGGAGGCAAAACAACTTCGCCGATAACCCCCCCAGTCTGGTGGGGGGGATCTTGGACGCTTCGCTGAAGCCAAATACAATCAGTGACGCTTCTTGGCAGATCCCCACAGGCATCGAGATCACAGATTTGGTAATCGAAGCGCTCCGACCCGTCGATCCAAAACTATCATTCACCCCTGTAGAGGTGTCGGTTCACGGCAGTGCCTACAACCCAATCGATGGGCGGATGCATATCCTCGTTGATGACGACCTCCTCCAGTTGGACGACAACGCAAACAAGCGGATTATCGACATCACTCCAGGCATTGAAGGACGTTCAATTGCCTCCGACCCAAACAGAGGGCTGCTCTATGTGGGAGACTCCGAGGGAAATGTCACAGCTCTGAGTCTCTCTGACTCCCAACCATTGGCCGATTTCCCTGTGGACACTAACTTCTCTCTCTCCGATCCAATCATTACAATGGAGGTAGACATTTTCGGAGTTCTTTGGGCTATCTCTGAATGCAATATGCACTACCTAATGCCATCCAAGGGAGCTCTTTGGAAGACATTTGAGTTCTGCACATCTTCGGATACAGAGATACCAGTAGGCATCCACATAGAAGGGAGGGAAATATTCCTAGCAACCCAGGAAAACGGTGTACGTGTAATCGAATACAATGTTTCAGCCAACGACTCCACAACCCTTGATGTTGAAAGGAACATCATTTGGGACGATTCCAACTACCTCTCCGGGGACTCAATAGCAGACATCGCAGTTTCGGACGACATCCTCTACATTGCCACCTCCGACTCAGGAATCGACAGGTTCGACCTTTCTTCAAATTCCTGGATGCCTTCTTGGACTTCTTCGAATTGGCTTGCTTCAGACAATATAGTCGGGTTGGCGACAGTTCCCGGTTGGCTCTACATCCTAGGAGAAGAGCAAGTACAACCATACGACACCGATTTTCTGCTATTCAGTTCGGACATACAATTGGAAGACTTGGGGTTGTCAGAAACCGCTTCAAGCATCAGTGCGTGGCCCGGAGGGTTAACCAGGGGTCCATCTGCTTCAATGGCAATAATCGGGGACTCTTCCGGTACATTCGGACGGGTTCTTGAGGAAAATTCGGACGGTTCCTTCCACCTCGTTAGCAGTCCTTCAATTGACGCCACCGAGGTCACTGCGATCATAGACGACGGAGAAGCAGGCGAGTTCTGGATAGCATCTGGAAGCATCATCGACATTATGGACAAGAGGGATAACCTCTGGAAGGAACCAATTGACATCGCAGACAGCCTCACTTCACAGCTAGAACCTGGGGATATCACATCAATTGAACAGGATGAAGACGGTTGGATATGGGTTGGCACCACAAACAGTGGAGTCCACAGATTGAGCAATGTGGACGGCTCGTACTTTGAAACAATCCAAGGCTTGAACTCCAATTCGATTACTAGTTTGGCATACGACTCCAACACAGAAACCCTAGTCATCGGGCATTCGGAATCTGGAATATCACTCTACTCGACAGATTCCAACAACGTATTCGAGACTTACTCGGAATCAGAAGGACTGGACTCAGATATGATTCGAGATATCGCAACCAGATTCGGAATAGCGTACATCGCCACCGAGGAGGCGGGAGTGATGAGAATCGACCTCAGTACTCCTGCAATCATCGGATCATGGCAGTCTCTCGGTGTGGACAATCTAGACTCAACCCCCGTTGCAGTTGACGGTGATGTCATCTATCTCGGCCTCCCAGGTCTGGGAGTTCTTCTCATTGACAGACTGACGAGCGATATCCTCGATCTTTGGACACCTGACGATCCAAACAGCATCCCAGATGAGGACGTCAACACCCTGTCATTGGATTTCTACGGTGGTTTACTGATCGGCTCAGAGGTTCAGAACTCCGGAGCAAACGCGAACGGAGGACTTGCTCGATGGGATGGCACAACATGGGACCTGCTTCCAACCAGTATTCCCGGTTGGAACAACGATCCCTTCGAGTTCTACGATGTCTCCAGCGATGCTAATGGCGTCTATGCCGGTACAAATAGGGGGGCATGCATGTGGAACTGGCCCGATCCAAACAACCCCCAATCCCAATTCACCCTAGAGGACTGCTGGACATCAGGAGGCGGAGGCCAAGGAGGGGGCCAAGGCGATGGAATGCCTTCCAGATTCGTGATTTCCGTGGAACCAATCGGCTCAGATCTCCTCTACGCTGGGACAACCGAGGGGGCAGCTGTGATCAATACATCAAATGGAACCGTAGTGGAGGTCTGGACAGCTGGGGACGACACCGAGAGAGCACGTGTAGTCAAATTCGGAGAGACACTCTACCTCGGATTTGAGAACTTAGGAATCGCCCGATTCAACCTCACCTCAGGATCTTGGCTCACGCCGTGGGATGGCTCCCAGGGAATTCTCGGGGACGATGATGTCACCGTCATGATAGAGGGGAGGGAAGAGGGCACTATGTGGGCTGGAGGAGACTTCGGGCTCACCCTGATTGATTTGGTAAACGAAACGACTCTGGTTCAATGGGACCGAGGTGCTAACCAAGACGGACCAACGCTTCCAAACTACTCCCCAGCAGAGATTCTAATTGTTGAAGGCGTGATGTTCTACTCCCCTCAGAGAGGGCAACCATGGAACACCAGGGACGAGGTTACTAGAATCAACTTGGACAACAACTCTACCCTACAAACAATCGATGCCGGACAACGCCTAGGATTCAACGGGGTCATCCACGGGATGAACCAAATCGGCGATGAGGTGTGGATCAGCGTCGTTGAGACCTCCGGATGGGGCGGTTCTGGGGACCCAGGCACAATTCTGAGATGGAACACCACATCGGATGGCTGGGAGGACAATCTCCAGACAATCGGAGACGTGGGCAGGGTAAATGCCCAATACTTGGGTGACTGCTTCCCGCTAAACATCTCATGCGAGATGTGGGTAGCATATGGCGACAACATCCTCAGGCGATTCTCCGTCTCAAACATGACTCTCCTGAACCAATGGAACGATGTCGATGGAAGGATAAGGGGGATGGTTGAGTATCAAGGCGAGTATCTCTTCGCCAGCATGAATGGAATTCTGCGCTGGAATCCATCAAATGAGACATGGCAATCCTCGTGGCTACCTGGGGACGGACTACCTTCCGAATCGGAGCTAGACTTCTACTCCCTGAAAGTTGTTGGAGATGATCTCTGGACGGCATCAGGTTACGGAAACGATGGCCATGTGATGAGACTATCCGGAAACAACAGCAACTGGACGATTTGGGATGTCGATACCAGTGATATCCCCGATGGATACGGAGCAGACATTTTGCTTTGCCACGACATCGTCCACGTGGCAATCGGGTTCAGCGCATGGCAATGGTGGGCAGTAGGAGGGGGAATCGCACGATTCGATCTAGGAGACCATGATGGGGATGGCATTTCAGAGGAGTGGATATCACCTCTAACAAACGACAATTCAAACATGGCGGACAAGGATGTCCGAGCACTAGCATGTGACGAAGAGAACGAAATAATGTACATAGGCTTCGATACTGACAACGTTGGAATCGATCGCTTCGACTACGCCGCTAACAATTTCCTCGACACACTAACTCCCGAGATGGGAGTTTCCCCGAATCCAGTCTTCCCGGGTGGAATGCTTTACGACGAAGATCTACTACTGGTCTCTCATTATGACGGCAATGGCGGGATTACTCGGGTTATCACCTCAGGCTCATCAGCAACCTCTGGACAGGTCATCGGCCTTGGAATGGACTCCTGTTCAATCGTCAGGGCACCGACGACCTCTAGGTCCTATGCAATTGGAAGGTCAGGGGACCTCTCTGGAATCAACAGGGTGGACAGACTAGACAGTACAGGTCTAATCGAGGGTGGATTCGACGAGTTGGTAGGCCTACCCTCGGGAGTCGTCCACGAGATGATATCCAACGAGACTCACGTTTGGGTAACGGTTGGCTCGTCTGAGTACTCATACCTCTCATCCACCGTACTACAGGGCGAGCTTCTCGAAAATGGCTCGGTAAATTGGCAGTATGGCTTCGATGCCCTCTCCGAATCCATCAATGAAATCATGTTAGTGGACCAGGAGATTTGGGCCACGACTGTTGGAAACGGACTATTCTCGTTCAATCTCAGCCAGAAGGTAGTCCAGCAGACTCCACCTGCGTTACACAACCAGATGGACGGCCTACTCCATGATGGCGAGAACATGTTCATCGGACTAATGGGCTGGGCTGGGAGCTCTGCAGGATTCCAGACATTCGATCCAGAGACCCGCTCTTGGGGTCAAGGCAGCCTTCTGGCAGGACTCCCCAGCAACATCGTCACAGACTTCGTGGAATACGGGGAGCACATCCTAGTCTCAACCCACGGGGGAATAGGCCTCTGGAACCTAACTAAGTACGATTGGGACGATCCAATTACCACGGTTGATGGGCTCCCAACACCAATCTCGAACCATTTATTCGTACCACCGGGACCAATTCTTGGCAATGGGACCGTACTCATAGGTGGCCCAACGGGACTGATCGTCCTAGACCAGAACCTAGGAGTCGTCGGGACAATAGGAAGGACAGACGGATTGGTCGGTGACTTTGTTTCGGGCATTGTCTATGCAGACTCAGTCTCCAGGACTTTCAATGACACATCCACCGGTTCAACGATTACTCTGCATCACGACTCAGCTATTTTCATCTCGCATAACGGTCAAGGAGCAACCAGGCCGGGGGTCGCGGCATGGGACGTCTCAACGGACAGCTACAACGGTACATACAACATAGACATGATTCCCAGCAACGACGTCAGCGCCATCGAAACAGATCTCTGGGGCGTCCACATAGCAACCTCGAACCAGCCTCTAGTGCACTGGAATGGTACTTCAATGGCCATGGAAGCCGGTCCTGGGACAATTGACCTGCAGGGTTGGCCTATCGTAGATCTCGCTTCCGATGGGACCCACCTTGCAGCGATATCAGCTAGCAAGATTAGCATCGTCAAGGCAACTGGAGACCACGATGTGGTCATTATCGGTGAGATGCCGGGTGCTTTGGCTGCAGATGCCGATGCGTGGATGGGGCTAGCCGTACTGGGGGAGGACGGACTACACATCTACAAGCCGATGGAGACCCTTCGGGAGGTCCCGAGGGAGAATCAGAGGAGGGCATACCCACTAAACGCAATTTTCGTAGACAGGACGCTTGACATTACAGATACTACGAGGCCCGGAATGTCCACCAATTTGGTCTCACACGAATCCCCGGTATTGATTCCAATCGATCAAAACCAAGCAAACTCCTCCGATTTGCTTCTTTATCCAGGATCACTGACATTCTCTTCCCCTGTGAGGGGATCGTGGGTCTGGGCCAAGTCCACCAACCTCAACTATACAGGCAGTTGGGACCTAGCAGCTCTCGATCCCAGAATTGAGGAGTCTTTCCAGACTGCGATTTTCAATACCCCCCCAGGGTCCCTATCTTCGACAGTGCACCTCCAAATGCAATCCCCTCAGGATGGGAGAATAAAGATACGAGTCTCCTACGACTGGGAAAGGCTAGAGGCGCCAACGGTGATGACGAGCCTATACGACCGTCCCAACGACGGAGGAGGAATTCTCCATGCATCGTGGCTTCCAGCCCAGGACTCGGCTTGGTCGGCATACAGGATTTACCTGTGGGACTCCACGGACAACCCGCAGTGGACTCCATCCAAGGAGGACCTCCCCAACTTACCTGCTTACCAGAGAATCCCCTATTGGTCCCAGACCACAGCAGTCTTCAGCACCGGGAACAGCAATGGCTCCGAGGTACAACTTTCAGACCAGAGGCAATACAGAGCGGCAGTAGCCATTGAGTACCCTGATGGTAGCCTTGGAGACCCAATTTCGTGGGAAGGGAACGCAACCCCAACCGACGAGATTCCAACGCCTCCAGAATGGCTAGACGTACAACCGGTCTCTGGCGGGACTCCCGGGACGGTTTCCGCGGAGTGGTCAGCCTGTCAGGAACTAGATCCCCAATACACTCGTATTTGGGCTGTCCAGCAGGAGATTTCCAATGCCTTTGCTCTCTCAAACCCAATCGACTTCGCCTTCGCCGCCGGGAACTCTTCAGTCCTCGAACTAGACGGCAATGTCCCCTACTGGTTTGCAATCGTCTGCGTGGACGAATCCGGGCAATTCGATCCTGCAAACGCCACAGTGGTGGGGCCAGTCGTCACAGCAGGTGGGCTCAATGATGGTATAGCTCCGATGCCGATAACTGGCACCACCGCCAGTGACGCCCCCAACGATGAGGGGGGCAGGATAATCGTGACATGGGAACCTAACCAGGAGGAGGATTGCTCCTTCCACGTCATCTACATACTCCCTGCCTCAGGGTGGACCGCTCCGACGTCAGTAGATGGATGGCCAGTAGCACAGTTCGTAACCGATTGCACGACCGACGAGGTCGTAATCGACTCAATTGGTAACTCAACACTCGAAAACGACGTGGTGTACTGGATAGGGGTAGTGGCTGTTGACGACTGGGGCAATCAGAACGTCGACGAGGTACTAGTGGTTGAGACGGCCAGCTACTCCGAGTTCGACTCCTCCGAATTCACCCCTCCGGACATGGTCTCAGGATTGCAGGCATGGGACCATCCCGGCGATGACGGCACGGCAATCGACGTAAGTTGGGACAGGACAATGGCAGAAGACTTCAGTCACTACACGGTTTGGGCGTCAGACTTCCCACTGAACGACTTGACCGAAGTCAGCACCGCCTGCGAATCAAGCGGCGCATGCAACCTTGTCACTATCGACCAGAGGCAGATTGGAAACTCCCCGCGCCTCGAGGTGACCCTGTCTTCAGCTCTGTACGGGACAGAGGCCGATGAACTATCACCATCCCGGATTTCGCCTGATGTGCCCCTCTACGTCACCGTCACTATCCACGATATAGCCGGGAATGCGATGCTCTCAGACCTTAGCGACAACATGGCTCTAGTCACGCCCATAGACAACAGGGGCGACCTGTTCCCCCCAGATAGGGTCCCCTCACCAACCCTGGTGGACAGGGCTCCGGACTCAGGCGATGGGATCCTCGTCTCATTCCCACCAAGCTCCGATCCCGACATCGCCGAGTACCGGGTATTCGCAGTAGCCGGAGCACCATTCGACAGCGCCGAGGGACTCGAACCGGCACTGGTTCTGGACAGGACCCATAGTGGGCAGTTCCTCCTGGAGGCACTGTCTAGCGGAGAGGGCATTCAACCCGACATTCCGATGTGGGTTGCGGTGGTTTCAGTAGACACCTCCGGGAACGCGTGGATAGACGACCTCGAGACTTCAATGATCAGTCCTGTGGATGAGAACTCGCAAGACCCCGGAATTCACCTGCCAGAGGTTTCTGAGGTCATGGCGTACTGGGATGCCACCGGATCCAGGATTGAGGTCCTATGGGCTGACTCGGAAGACCCACAGGTGGAATCCTATACCGTTTTCGCGAGTACGATGCAATTCTCGGACACCAGAGATGCAATCATCGTGTCTTCCTCGGTTACCTCTAACGCTTCCTTCGACTCCATCGGTCCGACATCCGTCAGTTCCTCGACACCATATTGGCTGTCAGTCGTTGCCTTCGATGGCGAAGTCCACAGGCTCTCCGTCGATTCGATACGAGTCTATCCTCTATCCGAGTTAACTCCCGGCAGGCCCTCTGACGGTCCCGGGGCGGATGGCGAGTCTTGGTTCGACCAACTGGTTGACGGGGACCTAAACACCGTCATTATCATGGTTTCAGCGATCATGGTCATACTCGGTGCCGCTCTGATAATCAGGCCCAGAGAGAAAACCGCTCCACAGCCATGGGAGATGGGCACTCAGGAGGTCGAGATGGAGGAGGAGATGACAAGGGAAGCAATGGGAATCTCGGAAGAGGAGGAAATAGCCTCTAGCTCCACCCTAAGGGAATCACAGAGCGAAGAGGGAGAACTGGAGGAGGAACTCTCCGAGAACCCCACTGAAGAGGCTCCAGAGGAGGAGTGGCAAGGTCCCGATGTGTCTGTGGCAGAATTACTCGATTCCGAAACGGAGGAGATCAGCCTAGAGGGACTCAATGATCTAGCCGACGACCTCGATGAGGAAGAATCCGAGGACATCGACGTGACATTCTTGGACGACGTCCTTGATGACGACTGATCCAGTGACGAGGACCGTAGCCTTGAAGGACAACACTCCTCTGGTCGGAACGAGAATCATGCCAGTATGCAGGATGTGCAAGCAGAACTATCCTCAGGCCCAATTCATCACCGGGAACGGACCCAGATACCAGGTCTGCTCCCGTTGTGGTGTCGAGAATGGACTAGCCGACCCTGATGACACCCCCCAGTTCTACTCCGACGAGATCCTAAATGCCCGATTATCGCTTTACACCAGGAGGCACCTCCCATGGATTTCCGTCCTAATTGGATGGTTCCTCTTCCTCTCCATCGGCCGAGGAATAGAGCTCTGGTCGGGTCTCTTCTTCGGAGTTCTTGCGATTTCTTCCCTAATTGTCCCGGTGTTACATTTCATGGGTGCTACTAGATTTCAGGCCGAGCTTTCGAGAATAACCCCTTGAAACCGGCACGGGAACCCTTGAAATACGTTACATGCCTCTCCGAAGCCAGAGGGAACAGAGGGTTCCCTGAGAAAGCCAGTGAGATTGGATGATGAGAAAAGGAGGAGTCAGGACAGAAATACGAGAGTTCGGGAAAACCAGAAATGACGCTCAGTGCAGCGTTATCGAGGTGTTCGGACACGTGCCTAGGCTCGCTCCAAGAAATCATCCTTTACTCGTTGGATTAACGGAAAATTAGGAAGTGAATTTACAATGCAATATCAGAAAAAAGCTAGTGTGATAACAGCGCTGCTCCTAGTGCTCATGGCCGGATCAACCGGCGTCGGAGCCGATGGATCAGACCCCCTGGACCCCTCAGACGGAGGAGCCGATTGGGACGGGGACGGACTGACCAACGCAGAGGAGCAAAGTGCTGGCACGGACATGAATAACCCAGATACCGACAATGATGGTATGCCAGACGGTTGGGAGGTCAACTACGGCCTCAACCCCAACTCTGCCAGCGATAGTGGGGCCGATCCCGATGGTGACGGCCTAAGCAACGTGGAAGAGTACGAAGCAGGGACCAACCCAAACTCGGCAGACACTGACGGCGACGGTACCAATGATGCTAACGACCCATATCCAAACGACCCCAATGACGGAGCCGCATCGGATTCGGACGGCGACGGAATACCCGACGCATACGACCCCGACTTCCAAGGTGAAGGATCCGGAGACGGCGGCACCGAAGGCGGTGGCGAAGGAGAGGACGGACAAGGACAGGGCCAGGGACAAGGACAGGGCCAGGGACAAGGACAGGGCCAGGGCC
>CAZMVZ010000001.1:0-129331 GCA_964570065.1 uncultured Candidatus Poseidoniales archaeon | reverse complement strand
CAATCTATCAGAGCGCACAAAGCAGGCTTGCGACCGACCTATGGTATTTGAACAAAACGGGAGCAGTGGTCCGCATCAGTAGACCAGAAAACAGGTAAAAAGGCTAATTTTTTCTAAAAGGTGGTGCAAAATCTAGACCATATGGGATTGTCAAACTGTTATTTTTCAAAGGTGCATCTTCAAATCCGAATGGTAATTTTATTGGCGAGAGAATACTAGAATCGATTAACTCAGCGGCGATTGAGTTCGATTCTTCTTCGATAACTTCTGGATTTTCTGGTTCATCGGCTTCAAGATCCACTTGGTCAATTCTTCCAACATTAATTTCTAAAGACTGGTTTTCGGAACCGCAAGCCGGACAAAAACCCGGAGTGGCCAATGAGAAGCCGCAGACCGTGCAATCCACAATAATCATCCGCCGGGCATCAAGATTTGATGATAACTGACTGTTAATCAGGAATATAGAACTCCATGGAATAATATCATGAAGAATGTCGCCACGACGCAAGTGATTATCATTACTGGAAATCCTGCCCTTACCCACTCGGCTGTTGTGATTGGGTATGGTCCACGCTCGCTGATAGCCACTGTCATTACATTGGCGCTCGAGCCAATGGGAGTGGCATTCCCTCCGAAACCCGCACCCATTGCTAGAGCCCACAGCAATGGCTCCGGACTCAGTTCGCCACCACTGGCCTCTGTGATGCTGAAAATCACTGGAATCATGGCTGCAGTGAAAGGTATGTTGTCTATCAATGCACTAGCAATAGCTGAGACCCATATTACAGCAACTGCTAGCTTGACCTCATCATCTCCGAAGTTTTCGAAAATCCAGTTTGCAACCCGTTCAAGGTAGCCTACATCCCCTACTGCGCCAACTAGCAAAAATAGCCCTGCGAAGAAAAGTAGAGCTTGCCATTCTACCTTGTCAACAACCTCGTTAATGAAGCCCTCTCTCAACTCTTCATTCTTTGGCCTGGCGACAATGAGTGCAAATGCTGCTCCTGAGAGGGCAATACCATCGATTTCTATTGGTAGATCGAGAAGTGACTTTGCTGAGAATGCCACCACAGTAAGTCCGAGGATTATCAAAGTCGAGTACATCAACGGCTTGTCATTGATAGCTTCCCACTCGTCTTCCTCCAACAACAAGTCAACGTGAGGAGGCTTCTGAGTGGACCACTCGCGGTAATACCATCTGAAGTAGCTCAGAGTAGTTACCCATGCAAAGAATGTGAGTATTCCAAGTTTAAACAGGAACCCGTTGAAGGAAAACGCACTCAAGTCGAAAGCGGTGTAGTCTGATGCAGCAGCCGCGATCATTACGTTTGGAGGGTCTCCTACCATGGATGCTACGCCTCCGGTATCGGACAGAATTGCCTCGGCCATCAACGGGGGAACGGGGTTGATTTCCAGCTTATTGCAAATCCTCAATGTAACTGGTGCGATTATAATGATGGCAGTAACATTGTCAATTACAAGGGATATCAGAGTAGTTATCGTTCCTAAGAGGACAATGAGCCTCCATGGATCTCCCTTACTCATCTTTGAAGCCTTTATGGCAACATACTCGAAGAAGCCGCAGAGCTCCAAAATTGAAGCGAAAATCATCATCCCGAGAAGGAGCCCGATTACTTCCCATTCAATCCAACCGATCATAGTATGCTCTAGTGTGAACGTCTTTTCCAGTATGGCTACACCCATTTCATCCGGTTTATACTCCTCATGGAGATGGAAGACACCCGAGTAGTGGCCATAAAGTAACATTAGAACGGAGCCGAACCAAGCGGCAATGGTTCTGTGAACTACCTCCGATAGAATCAGAGCGAATGAAAGTATGAAAATTGCGAGAACTACTTGGGACTCAGTCACCATTAATTGGCCCGACAATTATTGCCTCTAAATATGTGACTATTGCAGAATATCAATAATTGCTGAATGTTCTACTTTCCAGACCAAAACACAGCAACGTTTCCTCTTTGGAAAACAAGAGTCGAGGTGGTTAATTTGGCTATCTCGGAAAACAATGAGCTTCTCTGTTGCCTATCGGCTGTGGTGCCTTTATTTGCCTTGACCTTGACTAGAGGCTTTCGTGACAATTGATCTGACAGTTCGAAGATTAATGATTGAGTGATTCCCCCCTTTCCAATCCTTACCGATACGTCCAGACCCTCGCTCTTGGCGGAGTTTACAATTCTTCTAGGGATGCCATCACTCATTATCTGAACCTCCAAAATCGGGACCTTGTCGAGTCACCCTGCCACATTCTAGGCAGGTCATGATTAACTTCTTTGAAGATATCCTGACTCTGGAGTCAGTTCCTGGTGAAAGTGATTTTTTGCAACTCCGACAAATCTTTCGTTTAATTTGTGATGCCGGCCTTACTCCGTGCTTCTTTCCGATTGCGAGAATTTGTCTGGCTGCGCTATCAGCGATCTCAATACGTTCTCCAAGACTATCCTCAAGTGCATCGGAGAGATTTCTGATCGCAGCTTCTGCCTCTTTCTTTCTATCCGACTTCCGTCTCCTAGAACGCCTGCCCCTCTCAGCCATTGTTCACCTCATAGACTTCTTACTGCTTTTGCGACGGATTGGCTAACTTCCTGAATTGTGCCGGTGCCGTCAACCGTGGCAAGAATCCCCATATCGCCATACCAATCTCCGAGAGGTTTTGTCTGCTCATGATAGGCGGCCAGGCGCATTCTGACTGTATCCTCATTGTCGTCCTTTCTCTGAATTAGCCTACTGGCCATCTCTGGCGGAGGTGGTTTGAATGAAACATGATAGATCTCTCCTGTTTCAGGGTCCATCCTCCTTCCAACGATTCTATTGATTATGTCTTCATCGGGCACCTCAATGGATATCACGGCCGAAACCTCGGTAATCTCAGAGAGTGCTTCTGCTTGGGGGATTGTTCTTGGGAAGCCGTCAAAGAGTACGCCATTTGATGCGTCTGATTCACTCAATCTATCTTCAATCAGTCCGATAATTACCTGATCGGGAACAAGTTGCCCCGATTCCATATACTCCTTTGCTTCCAAGCCAAGTTCTGACCCTTGGGAAACCGCAGAACGTAGCATGTCACCAGTCGAAACCTGAGGTTTTCCCGTCATCTCGACGATTATTTCTGCCTGAGTGCCCTTGCCAGCCCCCGGTGGTCCGAATAACACAATTGAACCCGTCATGAGTGAGGGGCGTGGGATGGTACGGAAAAATGAACCGCTTTAGGGACCGTTCTGCTCCCACCAAAGATGCCCATATGCCACCCATTGATCCATTGTCCACCCATCTGGAAGTCCCGTAAGTGGTAGGGGAAGCGCGCCCTCGGGAACCTGGTGCGTGGGCAGAGTCGGTACTGTGGACTGTAAGGCATCTTGGATTTCCGTTTTTGAGACCTCTCCGGTTACCACGTCGCCTGAGGTTGATGTGTCCATTGCTGCTGCTCTCCTCTCTTCCTTTGACCCGGCTTGGAGAGCCGAGCCACGTGGAATCAATTCCTCCTCGGAACCAACGGGCTGGAACTCTTGTCGTGCCCTAATCCCGAAGGAAACCATACCTACAAGAACAGCGAAGAAGAGGATCGCAATTGTCCATGCAGGAAGACCCAATGCTTCGAAAATACCGGAGATTCCACCACTGTTGGATGACTTTTCCTTGCTGATATCGATAGTCAATGAAGACTGGGTGACCGTGACTTGTCCCTCCTCGGATGTTGAGTTTGCAAAAATTAGCAGTTGATTGAGACCGTCATCAGCAGATTTTCGTGGTTTGACGGTTACCGTGATTTCCGCGTGCTCTCCGGAACCTAGTTCTTCGATCACAGAGGGTTCGAATGTAATGGTCCACCCGTCCAAGTCGTCGAAATATAACCGTACACCGGAAGGAGAATTCCCCAAATTATGAACTTCCAGAGTGAACGTTGACTCTTCACCCTCGGGAACCCCCTGCAAGTTTTCAGAGTCAGACTGGACATCTATCCACACGGATGGCAGAACTGATACATCCATCTCTATGGTAATTGTTTCCTTTGCCATGCTTGGAGATGTTGACTCGATAATGATGGGGACCTTATCCGACAGAGCCCCAACTGGGGTTCCACTGGGGAGTTGAAGGCCGATAGTGATGACAGAGTCCCTATTCATGTCCATTGTGAATGTTTTTCCGGTCAAGAACCCACCAGACCATCCTTCTGGAAGGGTACCCATCGTGAGATCAATTAACAGAGGGACATTTCCTGAATTATGTAGGAAAATGTCAGAGTTGCCATCTCGGCCTAGGGCGATGGAGAATCCTTCTTCGCTCTGCACATCTAGAGTTGTAATTTCTCTAACTTCCAGCACTGTGGCATTTGTTACGATTGTGTCACCCAATGTAGTCTTGATCGTGATTGTGTTTCTATCGCCCTTCTCCGCTGCAAGGGGAACTATGGTGCGAATAATCACCCTCGATTCATCGCCGGGTTCTACTTCTAATTCGACGTCGGTTTCCTCTCCAGGGGGGGGTTCTTCATCGAAAAGGTATACTTGTATCGGCCAAGTATTGCTTGAGGACAGTGCGCGAACCTGAAAATCGAGAGGGATGTTCCCCCTATTCGAAATCGATAAGACCGTGGTCACGGTTTCTCCATTCAGTACCGCTCTGGATTCGGATATAGCTACTGGGCCGAAATTGGAGCCAGCAGAGTCTGAGATTTGAGTAGTGAACTCTGTGCTTTCTAGGACTTCAACTACGGCGGTCTCGGTTGTGAATAGAGTAGGATCGTTCACAGAGGTAGTCACGCATGTGACTTGGTTTGTATCGCCCGAAGACAAACCAGAAGAGGTGGGTGGAACTTTGACCCTAATTTGGACTGGTACGAATTGGAGTCGACTTAGGGGGCCGATCGTGATTTCAGAAGTTTGGCTACTTCCAACATGAATGATCCAACGGTCGGATGTCTCGCAAGAAATGCTGTATTCAGTTGGGCCGTTTCCAATATTCCTGACTGATAGGGTGAACAGGGCGAATGTGTTTGGTTCAGAACCCAGGCTCTCAGTCCCTGCAGGGACAGTAAATAGGCCCTCTACGCGATCAATTTCAACGGATAGGCGAATGGAATGAAGTATTGTTGGGGACATCTTGTCCCTTAGGGTGATTTCGGAAACGAAAAGTCCGGGAAGTGCGAATCTGCTTTCTATATCTGCATCTTCATCAGTTAGATTCAGTGAGATTACCACTCTGTCTCCCTCGTCTCCGAAAGGAGAGAGCACCCAAGGTCCTTCTTCACTTAGGGAACGAGACCACTCATCCTGTGGAGTGCTCATGATGCCAGACTCATCGATTATTTGTACGGCGGTAGTTGAGAGTTCGACTGTGATCTCGGAGGTTCCCTCATTCAATAGTTCTAGTTGGAATTCGGCCCAACTTACCAAGCTTGGATCGATATTCTGAGACTTGGCAGATTCTAATTCCTGGAAGTCTGAGGGATGGGATCCATCGACCATAAGGGGTGTGACTCTGACGCCTATCTCGGTTACATCCAATTCCAGATCAAACACATTGTTATTTGTTCCCGAGTTCTCATCATTCAATTCAACGACCTCAGAAAAGTGATCAAGAGTGAGTCTCACAATGTGAGTTCCAGTGGTTGGGAAAGAATGGTATATTGAAAATGTCTTAATCCCCCCTCCCACGAGCGATGGCATCGAATAGGTCCCAATCTCAGTCCCGTCAGAAATGTCCTGTATCGATATTGAGTAGGCTCCGGTGGATGCTGCAGCTTGATTAATCCAAGAAAGTTGCATGGAGATTGTGTCTCCCTTAAGCGGGCTGGTTTCAGAGGAGAAGATAGAATTTGGGATAATTGTTAGATCTGCCTCTTGGCGTTCTTCTGCATCCGCGGATAAGACCAACGAGAAGTCTTGAGCGAAACCACCCGCATGTCCGACCTGGATAGACCAGGTTCCTGACTGAGAAGATGGGAGTCTCACTCTCTCGAGGTTATTCAGTTGGTCACTAGGACCCGCCGTTTGACTAATTCCGTTTGCAAAGTGGTTCCCCTTGTACTCTTCTCCGGTTGGTGATATTACCACAAGATCGAGGTTGTTGACAAGTCGGCTTGCGTTCTGATCCGCAGAAGCAGAACCCTCCATATCGTTCCATGCCAGAGTAACATCAATCCCGCTATCCCCAGAAACCTCGAATGTGTAGATGAAACTATGGCCCGGCATTAGTTGCCTTTCTTGATCGTAGAATACGGATAGATTTTCTCCGTTACTTTTCGGGAAGAGGCTGTTGGAGATATTGAGTTGCCCCCATCCTTCACGAGGGTTCGGCACGTCCTGCTCGCCAATATCCTCTGCCCCGTTTACTAACAATGCTCTGATGAGGTCGGATTGGGGGTTCTCGATTCCAACTTCCGTCCTCAAGAATTCTCTTGCCATTGCAGATGCCCCGGCCACAACTGGGGTTGCCATCGAACTTCCATTCAGTGTCATGTACATAGGAGTGGAACCGTCGGAATGCATCGAATTAGAGCAGGCCCCCCCAGTGGCAAAGTCTGCTTCCTGGGCTCGTGCAGAACATATCATAACCCCGGGTGCAACCAAATCTGGCTTAATTCGACCATCTGAAGTCGGGCCCGAAGATGATTCGTTGAAGACCTGCCCTATGGGCTCAGAACCAAAGGCTCCCGTGGTTGAGGCCCCCACTGATAGTGCGTTTTTTGCAGTACTTGGAGAGGTAACTCCAGATAGGCCCATATCGCCGGCAGAAAAAATCACTAGGAACTCAGGATAGTCATTTGTAAACCAGTCAATGGAGCGAGAGTCAGAGGTATAGTCCCCAACTAGGCTTTCACTTCCCCAACTGTTTGTGTGAATGTTCGCATCGTTCATCATCGAGTGCTCGAACATTTCGTACAGTGAACCCCATCTTGCTAATATTCCGGAGCTGTCGACCTCTAATTGGTAAAAATTGAAAGTCGCTTGGGGAACGATGCCAGTAGAATTTGAGTCTCCAGAACCGTCTCCCAATAGTGTAGAGGTTACGTGAGTACCGTGGCCGCTGTTTGAATCGGCACCAGAATTGTCCGGCCCGAACAAATTGAATACAGGACTCCTGAGCCTTCCATCGAAGTCTCCATGGTCTGTATCGAGACCGGTGTCAGATATCCCGATTACTTCACCTGATCCAGTGAGGTTTGACCCAGATATTGTCCTCGCAAAATCGGCACCTGAAATAATGGTAGCATTAGAGTTCTGGATAGAAAGGACTGGTCCTGGATCGACTCTAGTGACTCTATGGTCTGATGCTAACGAAATTATCAACGAAGGTTTTGCAGATTTTATCTGGCAAAGGTGTGAGTCGCATTGGTAAGATTCGTACTGGATACCTTCGAAGGAGTTGATTAACTCATTTAGATCGGCGAGGTCCTCGGGCGAATTCGTTGGAGAGGGAGTGACATCTAGGTCAATTAGAGGGTCTTCGAACTGCATTAATGTAACTAATGAGTTTGAAATCTTCCACATTGATGGCATGGGGCCGGCCCAGCGAACCTGAGAAAGATTCTGAACGCGTGAAATTCCTTCATCTGTGTTCTCTTCCGAGAGGCTAATAATTACAGAATCATCTGGGATATGGTCAATAATCTCAATTCCAATGGATGTGAGATCATTCTCCAATCCAATCAAGTCTGAGCTAATAGATTGAACAATATGCAATCGGCTATCATATGGCCTTTGAAGGCCAATTATCTGCCACGGGCCCAAGGGCAGGTCTTCAACCAATGGATCGGAAATCCCGAAAGGGGTGTGAATCTTACCAGATGATTCGGATATTTGATAATCGCTGGAAATTGGGTTTTCAAACATGGCCCAGTTTTTATCGTTGGAAACATCTGAGGACTGAGAAAATGACTTTTCTTCCAATGGTGTTTCTAATGAAAACGAATGGGCGAAAGTCGAGAGTAAAAAGAGGGCAATGACTGAACAGACTGATTTTGTGGTAGTCATTCGTCATTCCGAGACTAGATTCTCTTTTGACTATTGACACTATGCGATTGAATATTGATACTATGTGGAATAGTATCGGCTGATTGATTCATCTGTCTTAGCAACGGACTTGCGCCAGTCATCCTCAACACCCATCAGTGCCCTGATGCAATCAACATTCTCTGGGATTACATCGCTCTCCTGATGGATTGCTTGGAAATAGTAGAGGCGGTCTCCGACAAGTTTTACCCCATCTTCCCAAACGAAAATTTCGTGCAAATCACCCCATTTCCTGCCTATGTCTCTAGCCATCTCCATCACTTCTGCAGTAGTTGGAATTCGATCCTCCGAACCATTCATGATGATTACCCGTGGGGTTTCGGTCCACATTTGAATTATCGAATCAGTGGTTAGCCCATGTCCCTCTGGGAGATCGGCGATAATGCTATGGACGTGCATTAACGTTGTTGGAACTGCTACAGCTAGACTGTTTATCTCAATCTCGGGTTTTACGGTCATCACATCTGGACCATGGTGGCTTGGCACTTTCAGTACGGGTTTGATAGCATTGATTGGTCCCTTTCCTGAGTCTCCTGGATCTGCTGCTCTCCTAATCATTGTACATTCGACCTTCAGTGAGCCACAGTGCTCGAAAAGAGGGACTAGGGTGCGAGACAGGCCTGTGGTATTGCAAGAAACCACTCTCGTCCCAATTGCATTCATATTCTCCGAGTGATTAGCAGATGAAGTGTAGGACAAGCCGGTTAATTCGTGCTTTTCTCCTCCTTGGAAAATGTACTTTATTCCTGCAGACTGATATTTCTCAAGATTCTGTGCACCTAATTTTCCCGGGGCGCAATCTACGACGACATCAGAAATTGCTAGCAAGTCAGAAAGGCCCCCCGAGCAAGCATAACCCTTCTGCGAGAACTGTTCAATCCGATCGTCATCATCAAATGTGCAATAGAGGGGGAATCCTTTCTTGACTGCGAGCTCGCATCCAAAACTTGGTCCTGTTTTCGTTACTCCTGTAACTTCCATATCTTCTTGGGCGTCAATCGCGTCTGCAACACGCTTCCCTATAGTGCCAAAACCGTTTATTGCCACCTTTATGGTTTCCATTTTCAAATCCCCATGTCTTTGCCTTTGGTCAATCGACGTCTGAAGGATGCCTATGAACATAGCGAATTCGGCAAGAGTCAATAATGAGTCGCCTCTTTCTGGATACTAGGGTAATGCAGGGGGCAATGGTTTGAGAGATATTGTCAGTAAGAGTTTGAAACTCAACAATGACTTGGACCGGTATGTCGAGCAGGCATTAGAACAGGATCGTCCAGTAAAGATTGGTTGGGGTCGAGCCGGTGATGAAAGGCCCAAGGATGGAGAGTTTGGAGTAATGACTCACTTGCCTGAGGGTGCAAGAGTACTCTGTCTTGGATCTCTCGGAGATTGTGTTGGAGCGGCGAATCGAGGTGGAACTTTGACCCTAAGAGGGGATGCTGGATCTATGCTTGGAGCGTTTCACCTTTCCGGAAAAACGGTTGTAGAGAAAGACGTTGGCAACAAGTCAGGATTTGGAATGACGGGAGGGGAGATTTCTATTCAAGGATCCGCGGGGGATGAATCCGGTTCCTCTATGTCTGGCGGTATTTTGCTAATTAGAGGGCATTCAGGTGATCGCCTAGGATCTGGGATGGCAGGCGGTTCAATCGTGGTAATGGGTTCGGTTGGTTCGGAGCCCGGGATAGGGATGACTGGAGGCAGGGTCATTATTTCTGGCAGTTGCCCACCGCCCCCAGATGGGGTGGAAATGAGATCGATAAAAAAGTCTGAAATTACTGAATTCTCGAAATTGCTAGAACCCATGGGTTTGTCTCTGAATGACGATGCTTTGGTTCTAGAGCCCGGAGCAGAAGTTTCGGCAAGTATTGAGGCGCCAGAATTCTTCATTTCTGAGGGTTTTGAAAATATTTCACTATACCCAAATAATGACTCTTTATCGGATAATGCGCCTCTGGATCATTACACACTTCTCGTTCAAGATGGAGACGATTCGGAAGGTGCACTATTGAAAATCCCCTGGATTATGACTTGTGAGACGACAATCGGTTCTGAAAAATGGAAGGGCGTAGATGCACCTGCGATTGTGAGGACAAAATCAAGAAGTAACGATCTGCTATTAGTTGGAAAGGATGAGTTCTCCAGTGCAATCGATTACACCAGGAATTGTTCGGGCATTGTTTTCGATATCACAGACTTTCCGGGACTGAATGACGCAGAAATAGAAGCGATGTTGATATCGCTTCGAAGTAGGATGTCTGGAGACTCGATAATATTACTAAGGGGCAGAATTGACAGAATAGAGCGTCTTTTCAGACTTGTAATGGACTTGGAGTTGGATGGGGCAGTAGTGAACTGTGCAACGAGAAGTGGTTCTCGTCTAGCCTCTTCACTTCCAAAAATAGGTTTGGCTGCGAAGGCAATTGGGATTGGGGAAATGGGGAAATTTGTGATGATTGAGGTTTTGCACGAGCCTGATCCTAAGGACCTGATAATTGCCGTGGCATCAGGATGTGCTGCATTGGTCTCCCCCTGCCCTGAAAGTGACTTGAGTTCGAAGATTGACGAGTTATCCATGGGAATTCGTGGTTGGATGCGAGAAATAGGAGTGGATAGGATCGAGAGGATAGGGAGGAGGAATCTTCGAGCAAACGATTTTGATACCGCTGCAATATCTGGTCTGAGGTTGGTTGGATATGATCGCCCCCTGAAGATGTGGCTAGATCTGAGGTGAGAAAATTCCTACTCTCGATTTCAAACACTCAATCCTCAGTTACATACAGAATATTCACGGAGATAGGCATGTAGCCGAGGAGTGGTCCGAATGGTTGCCGGAATTGGGTTGCCCGGTAGATAGCAATAGCGAGGAATCCATAGAGGTCGAAGTTTTTCCAGATCGGCCTGATCTTCTCAGCCATGAGACTATTGCAAGGGCTTCCCGTGCATTTCTTTCAACATCAGAAGTAGGAGTTGGTTTACCAGTATCTCAGGGTGAAATCAAGCTTTCAGTCGCCTCCGAATTGGAAGATGTCAGGCCGATAGTAATGGGTGCAGTGGTTAGGGGGGTCGACACCGGATCTAATCCGGAAGAAAGGGAAGATTTCATTCAAACTCTGATGGATCATCAAGAAAAGTTACACATGACATTAGGGAGAAGAAGGAAATTCGCATCTATAGGTGTCCACGACCTAAGCTCTCTGAAACCCCCATTCAGGGCGACTACAGTACCGTCAAATTTCTCTTTCATTCCACTCGCCTGCTCAGAAGAGATGACGATAGAACAGATTCTGGAAGAACATCCGAAAGGGGCCGAGTATTCCCACCTAATGGAAAGGATGGAACGTTTTCCGGTTATTCTGGATTCTGAAGATAAGGTCCTCTCGTTTCCACCAATAATCAATGGAAGCCATACAACCGTTAACTCGAGTACTGAAGATTTCTTCATCGATGTTACTGGATGGGATGTTAGGGCCTGTGAATCCTGTCTACTACTTGTTTGCCTATCAATGTCAGAAAGAGGGGGCATCGTTGAGAGCATCGAATTATCTGGTTCGAATGTCGAAGGTGTCCGAGTGCCCAATGGGGATGCTCGAAATCATCGAGTTCCAGAGAGTCTGATTAGGAAAATTCTCGGCTTAGAGTTGGGTTCAGACGAGTTATCGCGTGCAATCTCTAAGATGGGTGGGAAACTGGAAAGGAGTCAGACTGTGACTGACGGGCCCAATGAGCGTGGTAGGTGGGCGGACTGTGTTGTGGGGGAAATTGAACACATTATTTCGATGCCTCGTTGGAGGAGTGACATTATGCATCCGGTTGATGTTGTAGAGGACATTGCGATAGGATTTGGTTTCGAAAACCTACCAGAAATATTGTCGAAGACGCATCTAGATGCGATTCCACTTGTGTCTTCGAATCTGGATAGGAGATTTGGAGAAAGTATGAGGGCATGCGGACTTCAGGAAGTACAAAGTCTGACTCTTTCAAATGAGAGGGACCAATTCGAAATCGTGAGATGGCCACAAGAACAGGGGATGGCTCTGATTTCCAATCCAATTACATCTGATCACACAGTTCTAAGGCAATACATTCTGCCTTCTCTGCTAAGATTACTGGCTGCTAATCGGCATCACGAATTGCCCCAAAGAGTGTATGAATTGGGGACCGTAGTGAAGGGTTTCAGAAATTGCCAGAGGGGTGCTTGGACTTGTGCTGAGGTTGGTAGTGGATTCACTGCCTCTAAGGGCATTGCTCAGGCACTTCTGAGAGATCTAGGTGCTGGGGATGAGGATGTAGATTTCACCCCTACCGAACCTGGCCACGGTCCGTGGATAACTGGTAGAGGCAGCCATATTCTGGTCAAAGGAAAGAGGATAGGGGAATTCGGAGAAATTGCCCCCGAAGTGAGCGGTGGATTCGGAATAAAATCCCCAATTCAGGCGGGAGAAATTGACCTGGAAGAAGTTGGGTCCCTGATTCCTGATCCTGTTTCCTAGTCATCCTTGTCCTTCGACAAAAGCTTCATTGCATCCAAGAACTTCTTTGACTCCAGATGGCTTTTATCGTTATTCTTACTTTCTTTTTTTCCCGATTTTTTCTCATACTCTACTACATTCTTCATGTAATTTGTACGTGAAATAGCCGGTTTCGCCTTTTTCTTCTTCTTGAATGGCCATATCGGTCCCATGTCCTTCGAGCGACGGATGTACGAATGATACTTTCCCCTTTTCAAGTCAAAAAGTAGTAGTTTTCATGACTATTGGTGTCGGTGGACGGTAATATGGGAGTTCACCATATAGGCGTTGACGAGGCAGGCAGAGGCCCTTCCATTGGACCCTTGGTTGTCTGTGCACTTTCTATCCCAATGGAGGACAGGTTTATTCTGACAGATTTAGGGGTGGATGATTCAAAGAATCTAACCAAGACGAAGAGAGAGTCAATTCACTCTGAAATCATTGCCATTTCTGAATCTAAAGGTTGGGAGATCGGTTTGATACACTGCGATGCAGTGAGCATTGATTTGTGGATGGAATCGGGAACTCTGAATTCTCTGGAGGTGAAGGCCTTTGCCGATGCAATTTCAAAGGTGACTGCGGGTACGTTAGAGTTCAGCCTTTTTCTAGATGCTTGTGACGTAGATGCGGAACGTTTTGGCGAGAATGTATCTTCAACATTGGGAGGGGTGGGGGATGATTGCAGAATCTTTTCCAGGCATAGGATGGATTCCGAGGACGTGGTGACTGGCGCGGCCAGCATTATCGCCAAAGTGAACAGGGATTTAGCGATGGAGAAGTTGTCCAAAAAATTGGGAATTGACCTAGGCTCGGGATATCCATCAGACCCAAAGTCAAAGATTGCAGTTGAGAAACTTTGCAGGGAAGATTACCCCCCTGAATGCCTTAGGAGAAAGTGGAAAAATGTCGAGAGGGCTTGGGTGGCGCACCATCGAAAGCCGATTCCATCAAGGACGATTGGGGCCACTAGTGTGGTTCAATCTGCTCTTGACGAATGGAATTAGCAAGAACGGTGAAATGCAACCATTGGCTGGTTTGTTCGAGAAACATGGGAGATGCCGACGGTTTCGATCCCGAGGACATACAAACCGTGAGGAAATATGCTTTACAGAACGCTATAGAATATGATGGAAAGGGGAAGGCAGGAAGTGTCCTAGGAAGAGTTCTGGCAGAAAGGTCCGACCTTCGCCCTCAAGCAAAGAGGCTGATGAATCTGATTGATTTCGAAGTAGAACAAGCTAATTCATTGGCAAATAGGGAGGGATTAGAAGTGGTTCGAACAGAGCTTGAGGGTATTGACCCAGAGGCATTGAAGAGAGAGAGGCACAAGAAGAAAGAGGGTTTGCGTGAACTTCCAGGCGATACATCAAATGTTGTACTTAGATTTGCACCAAACCCAAACGGCCCATTGTCAATTGGTCATTCAAGAGGAGTCGTGATTAATTCCAGTTATGCAGAAAAATACGATGGTAAAATAGTACTCAGGTTCGATGACACGGATACCAGGGTCAAACCTCCTTTGACAGAAGCATACAGATGGATTGAGGAAGACTTCGAGTGGTTGTCTGGAAGATCTGCTGATGTTGTCATCAAGGCTAGTGAACGAATGCCCATTTACCTCAAACAAGCAAAGAAGATGATTTCTGGGGGTCATGGATATGTTTGTCGGTGCGGGGCTGAAGAGTTTCGTGGATTTCGAGAAGGAAAAACTGACTGCCCGTGCAGAGGGAAAGAGATTTCGGAGAGTCTAGAAGAATGGGATTCTATGAATTCTGGTGGAATTATGGAAGGGGGAGCAGTAGTACGTGTAAAGACTAGCATGAGCCTGCCTAATCCTGCACTTAGAGACTGGCCAGCACTTAGGATTCAGCACGCACCTCACCCAGTAGTTGGGGACAAATACAAGGTTTGGCCCCTATTGGATTTCCAGAGTGCGGTGGAAGACCACGAACAAGGAGTTACGCACATCATTAGGGGCAAGGATCTGATGGACAGTACAAGGAAGCAGACATTGTTGTACCAACACTTCGGATGGACATATCCCGAGACTCTTTACTGGGGGAGAGTGAAGGTTCACGAGTTTGGTGGATTCTCCACATCAGGAATGTCATCTGCTATCAAAACTGGAGAATATGATGGATGGGATGATGCGCGTCTACCTACTCTAATGGCTCTACGGCGGAGGGGTTTTGAGCCTCAATCTCTAATTTCTCTTTGGAATGAAATTGGTCTAACTCAGAAGGACATCTCAATTTCAATGCAAACTTTAGAGGCATTAAATTCGAAGAATATTGACAGGCATTGTGAAAGGAGGTTTTTCGTTTCAGACCCCAAGCGAATTGAAATTCAAAGTGAAGATTCCCCCTCCAAAGCGAAGATTGCTAGGCATCCGGACGGAGCAATACCCGGGATGAGGATCTGGGATGTTGAGGATTTTATTTTCATTCAGGAGGAAGATTGCAAACAAGGAAAGTTGCGTCTGAAAGACTTCGCTGATATTGAAATTACTGGTTCTAATGCAGAGATTGAAGGGGAAGAAAGGAGTGATGGTCGACCAATCATCCACTGGCTTCCTGAGAAGATTACCAGAGAAGCAAAGATGTTTGTCGCAGAAGGAGGGGAGATTAGGGAATTAGAGGGCGTGATTGAAGATTTTGAATTGAGGGTTGGAGAAGTCTACCAGTTTGAGAGAGTCGGGTTCGCCAGACTTGATAGGATTAACAACGGAGTAGTAGAATTGGTCTGGCTACATGGCTAGTCGTGATTTTGATTATTGTCGGCAAGAACGTAATTATCACTCATTAATTGCGTCGCATTGAAGGGTGCGATATGAATCAGAGTGGCGTGGACCGTTCCCGAGCAAGGCAAGTAGCAATATTTTCATCGATGCTAGTAATGGTAATTTTCTCACCAATTAATGCCCAAGCTACAGAGAGCAATGACTGCTGTGAGTCTCCTGATGAGTTCGATCTATTCCTAATCGGGGACCCGGACAGCGGACAACTGACCCCTTTCGAATCTGACTTAGAGGAAAGGAAATCCGTCGAAGTAACCTCGTCCTTTCTTGGAGAGGTAGAAATTGGCTCATGGATGATTGAATGGGGGGAGGCGGGAAGTTACTCTTCCGGAACCTGGACCTTCTCAATTCCGTACGAAGTTTCAGACTCTGCTGGAGTATCGGCCAATGCGACCGTGGTGGTCAAGGTCGGTGGCAATACCTACGAAAGTTCCTCTCAACTGCCTGCGGTCTATCTAACTGAATCTGGAGAGCTGCAAGTGGATATAGAAGTGCAAGACGGTGAAGTTTCGAAAAACGAGAAGATAGAGGTGATTTTTTCTGTCAGGAGTTTGATTTTTTCCAATCCTGGAAGTGAGTCTGGAATAGTGTTCCACTGGGGAGAAGAAGAGGTTGATGCTGCAATATCAATTTCATTCCCACTAGTTAACGTGGTTATTAGGGAAGCTAGTGTCAAGGGAAACCTAGTATTCTTTCCAGTAAGGTTGACTTCGGGATTCGGTGACAAGATTTGGACTGGTTCCACAGGTAGTTTAATGGTCCAGAATGTCGAGATTTCTGAAAGTCCGATAGTTAATTCGAATGAAGACTGGGTGGACGTGACATTTGTCTGGGAACCAAGCAGTTCCAGTGGGGGGACAGTCAGAACTGACTTCCAGATTTCACTTCAGGATTCACTTGTCATCACAGCAGATAAGATTCACGAGATCACGCTTGGCCAAGACACTGGAGACAACAGCTGGTATCCTGAAGAGGAACCCCCTCGGACTGGCGGTTCTGACCTAATGGTTGAAGTAAACTGCAAATATGATGGTAATTCCATAGAGAGGAAGACGACGATTACCCTTGATGGTGCCATGTCTCAGTGGATGAGGTGGGGCCTTGACAACATTGGAAATAAGAGCCTAGGATCGAATAGTTGGTGGAGGAGCCTGAATACATTTTCAGATACCGTAAGCCCATCAGAGAAGTCAAATGCCAGAGTAGACAACACAGAGCTAGCCGCACTGGAAAGTCACCTCAAGGGTTCAAAGTCGGATCTGAAGTCATTTCTCTCTGTCGGACTAATGATTAATTCTGAGTCTGTCTTCGGAGTTGATCCTGTAGAATTTGGGCCTTTGGTGGTGAGCATAGATCTAGGGCCATCTAGGTCCTTCAACTCCGATGAGATTTCGATATATGTTGAGTCTAGTTACAAGGTTGAGAGAGACTCGAGGCAGACTCTAATTGAGGATTTTATCAGACCCGGTGGATATGATTTCTGGGAAGAAGTTGACCTTTCATTCGAGATTCGGACAGGGATGCTATCGGGGTTCGATGGGGTTAATTTGGATAATGGGGACGTTGATTACACGCATAGAAGATGGATTGTAATGGAGATCCTCACTATGGAGGAAAAAGACATAAGTTCCGATACTGATTTTAGACTTGATTTTGAAGCGAAAAATGCACTTCTATTCAGCCCCCTAATTTCAGCTATGATCTCTGTGTTCGCTCTATGCTTGGCTTTAGGAATAGGGATGGCCTTGACGAAAAGGAGGACAAGGGTACCGAGCATGATCATGATAGGAGTATTGGGGATTCTTTCTCTGTCGATATATTGGTTTGGACTGCCTATGCCAATTGTTCTTGGAGTAGTTGGTTCAAGCGTGTTACTGGTTTTCCCTGCTGCTATTGTTTCACCAGTGATTGATGATAGCGAAGTTCAGAGAAATTCGAAGAAGGCTGGAAGAGTGAGGTGTCCGTCTTGTGGGAAGAGGAATCCCGTGGAGTCGGATATAAGACCACTAAGAATTGAATGCATCGGATGCAGTAGTGTTCTCAGGATAGAATAGTCATATTTGCCCTGTTGAAACAAGAGAGTCTGCAACAATAGATGCTGCTTTGATGGGTGTATTGTTTTCCCAATTGGTTAGAGCCAAACTGATTTGAGATGCCAGATCGGTTTCCCAACCAGAACCGAGAACACAGTGCCAAAGCAATTCCTCGGTTCGTGATGTTGAAGGCAATCTGGAATGTAGAACTGGCCTAACCAGTCTTTCCATTATCTTTTCACGTTTTTCTAACTCTGAATTACCCCATTCCGTGGTGGCTTCCTCTATCTCACTGTGTTCTAGCCAGGGGTAGTTATTGAAATGTAGATTTGGAACTTCTGTCACTGGAATTACTCGAATTGATCCCTCTGCTGAAAGATGATCCCGCAGAGAGGAGTAAACTGGGTCATATGTTGTGTCCAGAGCTTCATTGATCCAATTTCCAGACAACATCCATGGGCGCATCCTCCTAAGTCGAAGGCTCTGGTGATTTAGCTCCATAGCAAGAACGTGGGCCTGGGCAACTGCACTAAGTGGCCCCTTACGAAAATCCCCAAACCTACCCCTTAGTCCGTCGACAATGGTTGTAGAAAGGGACAGTCCAGAGAGTTCATTTTTTGTCGAAGCAGAATCGTCATTAATTTGGATAAAGGGGGAATAATCTGGGTTCGATTTTGAAAATCTACGCTTATATGGGATTCTCGCATCTAGCAAGGCAGCTTCAATAGGAGCCAGAGAGAGGGAGCCTTCCAAATTTGGTTTTGAAACCAGTAGAATTGGCTTACGGCTCCTGATTACTTCATTAGCGAAAAATTGGATTGAATCCCGAACTGGAGAGAAAATATCCTTCTCGATTAGTGACTCCACCCTCCTTCGATGGGAGACGAGTTCAAATCACTACTGTTTATTCGACCATCAGTCGTAGTTGGTCTCTCTTGTAAGTCCATTCCGAGTCAATCTGATTGTTTTCTCTGTAATACCTCGAAAGTCTCCTGATCTTTGACTCACATAGTTCCAGTTGTCTCCTGTTGTGGATGTCCTTGGAATTCTGAGAGAGGTGGTCGATCAGTCGCAGAGCTCGGCGCATTAGGCTCATTAGATCCTCTGGGAGGCCAGAAGATTTCCCTAGCCTATTCAATGTCTGAGATATTCTCTCTCCGGTGACTAGTCTAACGTCTGGAACTCCGTGCTTGTCCCTTAGCATAGTGCCAATTGAAGCATTAGTATGACCTTCCTCGGATAGTTGAACAATTAACTCCTCTATCTCTTTCTTGTCTGAATTTGACCACTCGGGAGGAGTCTTTGAATGAGGTTTGCTAGACCCACTGGTCCCCTTACCTTTACTGTGCATCCTTGACAAATGTATACCTCGGGCAGCCGGGCGACCTGCTCTCCCTCTTTAACCGCTACGCCATATCAATCGATTCTGAGCAATCAGAGTCGGTGTCTCGATTTTGCCAGTTTGCCGGGACCTAGTGGCCATTCCCACCCTGGAGCAACTGATCTGGCAGAGCCTAGGAGTTTCCCTTCCTGTATCACCAGAATCTCGTCGCCAACTAAGATTGAGCGGTCATGGTGCGCAATCATGCTTGGAAATATATCCCCAACCCAGTCTAATCCAGGATGGATTTCCACCGACTTGAGGAGTTTTAGTCTCCTCATGGTTTCGAGGCTTGATTTGGAAAGTAAGAATCTCCCCCTCCGAGGATCCCATTTTGCCATTTGCACGCCATCCTTTGTGATTGTGAAAATTGGGGGCCTCCCTCTAATTTCGCAGTTATCAAGCCATTCGTCCGAGCCAAATTGGAATCTAGAAATTGATTTCATCTTCTCTTGCCTAACACTGAAATCGATTTCTCCGCCATCTTCCGAGAATGAGGAGGAGATTGCATGTTGTAACCTTTCCAGGGATTCGCTAGAACCCGCTCTTCCACCCATTGTAGTATCAATTACAAGACGATCTGTGAGGAGTAAATCGATTCCGGAATGGTTCACAATTGTTGAGTAACCCACTCTTTCTACAAGTCTGTTAAGCATACTCCTAATTATCGACAATTCATCGTTGTCCCAATCTCCTGTAACTGGAATGTCATAGTGTGCAGCAGGCCACAAGTCTTCCAAATCTCTCGGAACTAATCCCAGAGGAGACGTCACCATTACCTCATGGGCACGTGAATTTCCAATTGCACGTCGGAATCTAGAATGGCTTTGGGAGAGTCTGTACGGCTTCTTTGCAGAGCAGGGAAGTAGAACGAGAACATCACATTGACTGGAAGGTGGTTCATAATTCTCGGAAATAGCTTCTCTCCAATTCCTAATGGCAACATCACTCCTACTCTCGAAGGAGTGGCAGCGGAGATTTTTTCCGAAATCTACAGAACTTCTGGACAATCCAATTTGCTTAGAAATCTCAAATGAGAGTTGATCATGTCTCCTAAGATGTTCGACAGATCGAGGGCTCGAAGTACTCTGTCTCTCGGCCAGCTCCCTAAGTGTGCCATCTCTAATTGCGGACCTAGTGGCTGAAATTGCTCGAATCCACATCTCCTTTTGGGACTCCATTGACGAATCCTCATTTGTTGATTGTTCAGGAAGCCTAGGTCCAGTTTCAGAAAGAAGTACGCCTAGAGAAGATGATTGTCTGGAACGAGCCAAGTCAAAAATGTCCACCCCCATCCATGAGAGAAGAGCACAATTATCCGGACCGCCGATTCCTGGGGTCCAAATAAGTGAAGACTGGAAATTTGTCCTAATAGTCAATAAGGCCTGTTCTAACAAACCAGGACTGTTTGACAGTTGAGGTGAATCTGTCAATACTATTACTGATGGTTGTAGACCAATAGTGAGTAGAGACTGATCGTGATGTAATGAGTTCCAGGTTACCGGAACTAACTCTGCCCCCGTACCAAATTCGCCTGAATCCGACTCCAGGAGACTCGGTGGGAGGACTAAACCCTGAGAAGATTCCCACGTGTCTAGAGAATCAAATGGGAAACAGAGATTGGCACGAGTTGATACCTTCATTGATGAAGGAATAGTAGAATTATCCATCGAAGAAGAAAATGGGGCGATTGAAACTGGGAAATCTGGATCGTCGTCGCCAATAATTAATCCCGGCGCAAATGAAGAAGGATCATTCCGATCCCCAAGGGAAAATAGTCTGGAGAACCTATCTCTGGAAATCACGCTCCTTCCTATTGGCCGCTCACTCATTGGCTGCCCATGGAAGCATTTCGCTTGAAGGATTCTAAGACCTAGTTGTCCTCCCGAGCATGATGCGTGGGGCCAGCCTGGTAATTACTACGTTAATTGTCACCTCGATTTTCACATTTTCTTGTGCGGGGGAAGAGCAGCAGGATTCGATAATAGAGGAGTCAGGGGATGCTCCAGGAAAGTTATGGGAGGCCAGCGAAATAGGCGAAGAATGGCAAATAATCTCGCCGAATAATTCCACGACCATCGGAACATTATCAGTGAATGACTCTGTCGATGTATTTGCCCTGGAAATATCGTCAACAAATTGGACGATGGTTGGGTTTTGGGTTTCTAATAACGAATCAGTTAGAATTAGTGTACAGAGACTGAATCAAAGTACTTGGGCGATTGTCGAGTTTGCGGATGGCGATGTGGGGGAATTGGGGCTTGATCCTGGAATGCATGCAATCAGACTAGAGAGGAATGGTGGCTTCGGGGAGGAGGTTGCATATCGATTCACTTTGGAAAATAGGGGTTCTTTCGAAGGCGAAGGGGAATTTGTCAATTTAGCATGGATGTTTACTCCATTCTATGTGGCTGCTGGTCTGTTCCTAATACTCCCATTAGTAATCGTTTTATGGTGGAATAGGGGTGAGTTGATTTCGTCTAAAAAGGATGAGGAATTAGTAGAAAAAGAGAAGCACATCTTGTATGCCCTTAGAGATAGGTTCTCGATCAACGATCTAGCAAAGGGTCGGGAAGAAATTTCTGCAGCTCTATCCATACTCGGAGAGAGTTCATGGAATTCGGCTTCGGAGGAATTGGGTAAACCTGAGATCAGGTATTTTACTGAAAATATCGACATATGTGTTTGGAGATTCGAGGATTCTAGTAATTCACTTCTAATTGGAATCAGGACAGAATCATTTAGTTGGGAAATGGCTGCCATCAGAATTTTCTCGCCGCTAGGTGAGGTCACTTCAATACAGAGCGTTGTTCCAAAAATGATTTTTCGGAATGACGAGGTTTTCTTGGGCGATCTTGAAGAGGGTTCGACGACATTCGTTCAAATAGAAACTCTGGGAAATCCGCCCTTGGTCAATATGCAAATTTCAGGTCTAGTGGATGGAAAACCGATAGCAGCGGTTCCAACGAATCCGATAGAAATGGGAGAAGAGTGAGCTTTCAACGTGCTCTTCTCGTTCTGGCTTCGTCCCTGATCCTCTCCTCGACAGGAGGAATAGAATCCTCTAATTCGACTCTTATTTCGTTGATTTTCTTCTTCAGCTTTCGAGAAGGCTTAGTCGGAGATAGAAGTCTTAGTACGACGGTTACCGACCCCCTCCTAGATCCGTGATTATTGTGTGGCAGTCCCCTACCGGGAATCGAAATTGTTTCCCCCGGATTAGAACCGGGGGGCACTGTAATCCTTAGGCCATCAGAATCAATATGCGGAATCTCGATAGTAGTTCCGAGAGTCAAGTCGGCGAAGTTCAGAGGCAGGGCCATGAGCAGGTCTGGCCCATCCCTTTCAAACCATGGATGGGGGTCAACATCAATTTCTATGTACAGGTCTCCGGGACTGCCATTGAGGGATGTTGAAGCCTCGCCTTGTCCACGCATCCTAAGACGGTTGCCAGAAGCTATCCCAGGCATAACCGAGAACTTCACACGATTTGTTTGGAGGGCTCTGCCATCGCCCCCACAATCATGACAAGGGTTGGAAATCAATCTTCCAGAACCCCTACATGAAGCGCAATCCTTTCTCACCCGTTGTCGGAAAGGGCCTATCATTGAAATCTCATCTATCCTCCCTCTTCCCTCGCATGAAGGGCATTGGCGGGACCCGCCCTCCTTTGCCGAACCGGAACCATTGCAACTGTTGCAGTCCTTCAGAGCTTCAATTTCTATATCATCTTCCAAGCCGTCCATTGAAGCCTGAAAAGGTACCCTATGCCTTACCAATAAGTCTGAACCACGTGATCTATCACCCTGTTGTCCGCCAAAGAATTGGCTAAAAATTGATTCGAAACCACCGCCGAAGAGATCATCGAAGCTAATGTCTACTCCCTGGAAACCCCGAGATCCGAATGGTGAACCACCGGGCCTTTCGTGTCCGAAGACATCGTACTTTCGCCTTTCCTCCGGATTTGATAAGATTGCATATGCCTCTTGGATTTCCTTGAATTTTGTCTCTGCTTCTTCGTCATTTGGATTCTTATCAGGGTGATACTTTCTTGCAAGGGAACGGAAAGACTGTTTTATTTGGTCCTCTGAGGATTCTTTGTCAACTTCGAGAATATCGTAATAGTCTCGCTTACTGGCCATAACGTTCCCGGCTTAGGCTCCTAAAGGAGTCATATCAACCGTTCCCCAATCAAGCGATTAATGATCCGCAGGATGAGCAATAGTTTGATTCTGCTGCATTATAAGTTGAACAACTCGTGCATAACCTAGTTTTCATCTGAGTCCCTTGAGGAATTGTCCATCTAGAGTTGGTATCTTCCTCGAATGGAGAAAAAGACTCGCTTTTCTGGAGTTCTTCTTTCTTCCTTCTTTCGTTCCTCCTAGTCGCAGTTCTTTCGATTGAAGATGAAAAGAATTTTGAAAATCGGGAGATTAGATTAGATTTGTCTTGGAGTGGTTCTTGGACGATTGCATTTTTCTGCTCTAGTCCATCGACTGCAACAGTAAATCCTGAATGTTCCCCTATCTTTTGATCCAGTTCCGGAGATTCTCGATTAATCTCGCCGATACTGCCCTGCATTCTCCGTCTGGAAGCAGTGGCCTTTCTTCCTTTGAAATCAGAATATGCCCTTGCTTCTAACTTCTGTATTGCTACTTCTCCCTTTTCCCAAAGTCCTCTGTCCTCCAATTTGTAAGTCTTTGATAGAGCGCTGATTGCCTTAGAACGACGGAATTCGTGATCATGGACCACCGAATATCTGTATGCCATAATTAGTCCTATTAAGAGGGCCAGTGAGTGTGCTACTGTTTGCTCGAAATCATCGTTTGAAAGTGCTTCATGGAGGCCAGGGGAGAGAATTCTGAAAGAAAAAAGGACGATGTTCGGAATCAAAACAAGAGCCAATGAAACCAGTCCAGAACGCTGTGCCACATCTAATCGGCGATTGGTAGTGGTTTGAATATTCGCGCAAACCGATTTCTGACCGGTTAGCACTATTAGTTTCCATTTGTTCGAGGTCATGTGGAGCCAGAGATCTTAGTTTCAACAATTGTCAGAAGTCATGATGACCCCGGCAAAGTTATTGATTCCGTTCGCTCAATCTTTCCAGATTGGAGTCCGAAGAATACCCCAGAAAATTCGGATTTCCCGATAATTAGAGACTCTGAGGTAATAAGTGGAAAAGCAGACTCACTCGACAATCTGATATCTATATTGAGGGAAAACCGAGTACTTGACACAGCTCTTGATGCTATGGCAATGCAGGCTGATGAAGAAGGGACTATGTTCAGCCTCTCGAGGCAGTCTGCATCCATAGGTAAGGCCTCCTTTGTTTTGGAAGAGGGCCCCCTTGGAGGTACCATGGATATTTCTTTGACTGGACGAGACATTGTTCTATGGCTAGAGCAGGCTACCTGGCATAACGGGAGGGACATTGTGCCAAGGGAAGTTGGTGACGAGTTATCAATGACGGAAACTGGAGAGGCCTCGGAATGGTTCGGATCTAGAAGAGGGGGAAGATAAAGTTAGTTCGAGTCAAGTATCCTATTCAGAGATTCACATATCGAAATAATGATGGAATATTGTTCTTCAAGAGGGAGTATTTTCTCACTTGGTAGGTGAATGAAAAGTACAATCGGTAGTCGTCTTCCTGAGGATGCTAATAGTGAACGAAAATATGTCTCATTGCATACAAAACCCCCCGCGTCTTCGTTCCATCTGATTTTTGAAATGCCCTCTAGATAATTTTCGATGAAGTTTCTTGGGACCTTTGTTTCAAGAATTGATTTTCCTGGGGACACCTTTCCAGAAGAGAGTCTCCTTCCAGAGTTATCTGCAATTTTCATCTGAAAATGATTTCTAGCGTATCTCTCGAGAAGTATTTCATTTGCATTTTCAGAGAAACCGAGATGTAGTACTGCTCCAATTTTTTCTCCACATTCTATCTTGTCGGAAATCTCCCTTGAGCCGGTTTCGTCTACTGCTAGGATCGAAGTACTGATATTGAAATCGAAGATTGGTGATCTAGAAATTAATTGTACGACCTGTTGAGATATATTTCTCTTATAATTTGAAAATGGCTCAAATCCAGTGACTAAGATGCCCTCATGCATGGTTTTCGCAGTCGCTATCTATTGTTCTCGTTTTCTATGATATTTTGGTCGGCAAATTCATCCGCTTACAATCATCGCAAGCAATGTGGAAGGGGAGTTCGTAGTCAAAGTCGAGTCTGCAGAAGACGATGGTTCCAGGCCCCTGGGCGTGGTTTCTACTATTTGGGACGAGTTGAGTGGGGGCGTTGGGCCATGGGGTGCAATACGTCCACTCTTTGCCGTGTCACTTTCACTTGTTCCCTTCCTCTTCCTAGGGCAACATTTCAATCGCCAACATAGGAAGGCAGGTGAGTGGTTTCTAATTCAGTTCCCACTAATTCCAGCATTTCTGTGGCCTTTTCTTTTCGTTTGGTCAATAGCAGATGCTTGGTGGGTTTCCAGTGGGATAGTAGCATCTTCGGAATCAATGAATGGCTAGAAGTCATCATCTAGTGAGAGTGGGCTAAACAGTCCCCCGGGACTTGAAACGTCTGATAGTTGATTTCGGATTTCGAGTTCCCAATCTCTAAACTCTCGAAGTGCTGAAACAAACTCCAATTGGCTCTCATTGAGTATTGTCCTAACGAGAGTATCCAGTATGTCCATCCTATCCTGATCGACTCTGTCAATTAACTTCTCAAGTGGGAATGAAGCAATTCCAGAGGTCGTTTCAGACTGTGGAGAATTACTAGGAAGTGGATTGAGGAGTATGTCAGGCAATTCCTCTCCTTCCTCGGTGGCGGCTTTGTGGAGAGAATCCATTACGATGCGGATGTACTTCGAGATGACAAGGGCGACTTCTATTATTGGCATGCTGAGTTGATTTGTCAAGTGAACCATGTTCTCTCTGAGGAAAAGGAGCTTTTCGTTCACGGGTTCTTCGGGCCCGGGAACGTTTCGCGTGCCCTCGGTCATGAATATCTGAGGAGAAGGAAGCAAATGAATTGTTGAGGTCATGAAGTCCTATCATCGTAGCGAATCGGTGAACCGCTATTGCCCCTAATTCCGTCAAGTAGATCATCGTCGATCTCGAAGAAGTCATTCAACCAATCGCCATCGGTATCCCAATTTGTTGGGTCGGTACCTTCAGCAACCAAATCTCCATCAATATCTAGAATCCACCAACCAAATGCATATTCCCCTAGCCCAGGATTTGGCAAGTGATTTCTATCTCCTGCGAGCCTGTTGAATTCATCCGTCCATTCTCCATTGACATGAATAATATCATCACTAGAGTTTACATCTAAGTATGTCAAGTCATTATCTTGAACTATCAAAGCATAGAGTGAGTCGTCGTCATTGATTTTGTTAATTCGCAGATAGTTGGAAGATAGTGAGCTTGAACCTGAACAGGTGCCAAGGAGAGTCTCACGAAGTTGCCACCATTCTTCCACCTCTTCTCCGGAGCAGTCGAACAAAGTTGAAGCCCTGACAATCGAAGGTGAAGATAGCGTCGCATTGACAACTGCGTAATACTCTTGGAAATTGTTGTATGGGACGTAATCGCAACTGCTCCCCGTACAGTCCCACTCGCCATCATTATCTGCGTCTTGTGTCGCATCCGATGGATCTGTTGGATCATGAGTAAACCATATCCAGTCCAAATCCGGCCTTGTAATCTCACCGTCTGAAAATTTTATTGGCTTCCAGTTCTGGGGTGTCACCTCGGTCCACTGAACTTTGATTTTCATGAAAGAAGACCAGTTATCGTTGGTCTCATTCCAACCTCTATAATACTCATAGAAGTCAGGCATCATGTCTCCATCAGAATCATTGTCAAGTGGATTTGTCCCATACTTGAACATCTCTCTTCCGTCTGATAGACTCATGTCTTGGCGATAGTCAATTACCACACCATCTACTATGACTGGGGTCATAATAATTGAATCGGAGTCTGAATCTGGATCCAATGGTCCGGTTCCGTTATCATATTCCATTATATTTGTGAAATAAAGTGAGCTAGCGCCATTTTCGAATTGCTGGTCTTCCGAGAGTGGTGTGAATGTTCTGGAATCCCAATTTCCTTGGACTGCAGGTGTATCTAATATCTCCCTGTCCAACCAACCATCTGCATCTGGATCATAATTAACATCAAGTGGGTTGAGAGGGTTTAATGACCAACGGAATGAGTTGACTGGTAAGACCTCGTCGTAAATTGAGTAGCAGTATTCCCAACCATCTGGCATTCCGTCTCCATCCGAGTCATCGTGAGTGGGGTCACTGATTCCAATTAGGGATTTGTTGAAGTTGTCTGGGTCGACCTGGTTGATCAGGCCGATCTTTTCAGAAGAACTGAGGCTCTTGGATGAGAACAGAGAGTAAAGTTGGCCCCATGCGGATTTATTGGAAAGGCCATCCTCTTCAATGAAGGCATTGGCTGCATCGGCACCATATGAGACAGCAGAAGTCCCGTTTGGGACGTTTCCTACCTCCAACCTCTTCCCATACCACCTAGAGTCGTACTCTGCCAAATTGTCGAAAGATTCAGAGTCGGAGATTTCTCCGTCTCCGTTGCAATCGAATGAGTCGTCGTCGGAGTCGAAATCTACGTCTGAATCAGTCAGAGGGTTCATCGTCCACTGGTTTTCCTCTAGATCCCACTCCGAGAACCAGTACTCGTATCCATCGCTCATCCCATCCCTATCAGTATCCTGATCCTTTGGATCCGTGATTCCAAAGATTGCCTGGAGCATCGGCTTTGCTGGCAAACCAGATTTCCACTCCAAGTATTGCTCCATTCCTAGCTCGGCCCTTCCTTCTTTACTGAATAGGATCCTAAATATCCTGTTTTCGAAAGCCATCTCATCTATTTCTCTCGATTCTACGCCAAATGTTGGTGCCCCCATAGGATAAGATTCCCCGTTTATAGGGAGGTTTGCAGTAAGGTTTAGTTCGACCAGATCACCAATACCATCGCCATCCGAGTCGAAACCACCCTGATTGGGTATTAGTGGATTAAGGGTCCAAACGCCAGCGCTTGAATTCCAAGTGGTGAAAATCACTTCAATCCCATCCAGCAAACCATCTCCGTCAGTATCTGGATTGTTAGGGTCAGCAGAAGTTCCTGTCAGATTGGATTGCTCTTCAGTCAAAAAATGGCCAAACGAAAGAGCCGAGTCGGCACCAATCCATGGAGTCTCGAGGAGAGCCCCGGCAGCATCGGTTAGGTAGAACTGGGGCGATGAGATGGTAGGGTCTGATTCGCTAATATCACTATCGATTGCATTGTACTCTTCCCAATTTGACATCCCATCCAAGTCGGGATCTCCAAGACCATCCCCCCCATTGACTGGATTGAGTGTCCAATCACTATCGAAAAGACTCCATCTTGCATGGAAGACCTCCCACCCATCAGGCATGCCGTCGTTATCAGAGTCGGAATTTAACGGATCTGAGGAGCCGATGTCTTCGTTTGGCAATCCTGTCCACAGAGATAGGTAGTACTCCCCCGTTCTTTCTCCGAATGATTCGTCAGCCAGACCTTGCCATGAATGATGTGGCAATGATGATGTATGATTATCTGGATACATGGTTCCTGAATATATTGAATCAGAAAGCAAGATGTCGGATTTAATATGATATTCCATCCAATTAACAAATGCTTCTTCGGATTCAATAATCCCGTTCTTGTTGACATCAAATCCATCCCCATCAGGATTATTCAATGCATCAGAGCCATTCATAGGATTGATTCCTGAATCCGAAGATGGCCAGTTGCATGAATAGCGAGCTTCCCAACCATCGGGCAGTGAGTCCGAATCTGAATCTACAGAATTTGGATCGGTTGGGGTCCAATTTTGCACTGAATCAGGAGATTCACCATGAGAGATGATACCGGTGGAAATTGACCTATCGAGCAGTCTTTCCCACTCATACTCGCATAGATTGGTTAGTCCGTCTCCATCGGCATCACCATAAGCATCGTTGGGATTATTGGGGTCCAATGTCCATTCATTACCCCCGGTGTAGATGTCTCCAATCCATCGACGATGTTTGATTTCCCATCCATCGGGCATACCATCTCCATCTGAGTCTGGGTTCGTCGGATCGGTCGGTAGATCACTGCCGCCACTCGAACCTGTTCCGGTCCATCCACCGAGGTGAACTTCCTCTGCAGATGTACCAACGCCGGAATCGCACAGATAATTCTGATTGAGGTAGTAGCACTCGAATGATGTTGAGTCAACGAACCAACCCCAGTACTCCTCGCCATCAGTTAATCCGTCTCCGTCCGAGTCTGCAATTCTGGGGTCGGTTCCGTTTTGTCCAAAATTCGAGGGAGTGACGAACCTATACTCCTCCAAGTTAGTCCACAATCTGTCGAATCCAGGACCGCTGCCACCGCCGATGGAGACTCCGTCGGCATCATGATCTCTAGAGGCGTCAAATGGATCCGTTGGGTCGAGACCGTATGCGAACTCCCAACCGTCAGGAATCCCATCAAGGTCAGAATCATGGGAATGTGGGTTCATCGGAGCTATATTCATGAATCGTCCAGGTGAGACGCCGGCGAAAACCCAGATTTGACCTTCTCTTTCCAGAGTAGTGAGTGAGGTAACCAGACCGGGGATATCTGTCTGGTTCTGACGGATATCCAGAATTCCATCCGAACTCCCTTCTAGACACCAAGTTCCGTCTGAAGAACCTAGAACGATCATCCCCTCAAGAGGAAGGATAGAGCGAATATCATTAGCACCAGTTAGTAGACCCTCTAGATTGAGCATTCTCTCGTTGCCGATAGCCTCCTTCGGTTGGGAAATAAATAGGTCCATTGTGATTAGATGGAGTCCCCCTCCCATCCCCAACCACACATCGTCAGAGCCCTGTTCAGAAATTTCTACCATTATGGAATTGACAGTTGCAGTCTTAGTGGTGTCCAGGATATCTGGGCTAACGAATTCATCGGCATTATTTCTTGTGAAAACCCACCATGGCATCCCATTGTTGTCAGAGCCATCTGTAGAATTCCAGGCAATTAGGCCGAAATCTGTCCCTATTAGTAGAATTGGTGTTCTTCCAAAAATCTTGGCATGCCCTGCAGAAGTTGCTGTCGCGTTTGACTTTCTTAGCATTGATGAGAGCGACTCTACGAAAATCATTTCAGAAGTGGAAAGAGATTGTTCATCCTCAGAGAATGTCGTCCGCCAGACTCCATCCTTGCCCATAATCAGGATTCCTGGATCAAATGAGTCAGAGGCGAGTCGAAATAGAACAGTTGCTTCTCCCAGTTCATGAGTAGTTAGAGAATCCATAACTGGGAGTCCGTTTTCTAGAATTACCGTGTGTAGGCCCAAATTTGACCCCAACATCAGGAAATCTATGTTTCCTACTGAGTTCCTTTCCATTGTGTGTAATTCAATTCCCGGGGGGAATTCAAATGACGTCGAAATTCCTCTGAATGGATCTAATGCCGTAATCCCATATTTACTTCCAACCAACAACCTCTCTCTTGATTGGTCTGAAATTATACTATGTACGGCAGAGTCGACTAGCCTTATTGCGGTTGAATGATCGAAATTAATCAGGTTATTGGAATCGGAAGAAATCTCAATTCCCCTCACTCCAGGAATAACTCCTGAGTTTTCATCGAAGTCCACTGAGTACTCTTCGAAATTACTGAATGACTCGCCCCACTGGGATGTCCCTATAGTTACATCCTCCGTAATGAAACCGTCCTTGTCTTTGTCCCATCCATCTAAATCGCTGTCAATTATCGCATCGCTGGAATTCAAAGGATCCAGCCCATATTGGGCCTCCCAACCATCAGGAATTCCATCTCCCAATACATCTAATGGAGCAGGGGCTATTTCATCCCAGTAGAAGTAGTCTGAGTCGGAGAATCTAGGGTCAGATCCCATCCATCCTGATTCTCCAGTTGGCCTCTCAAACTGGGTCTGACACGAGTCTTCAGAGAGTCCTTGAATTGAACCCCAGCACCAGAGTCCGTCCCTCTCGGTAATCCAGTCATCAGGAATTCCCAGTGAGTATTCCTCCACATTGGTGAACATTTCTCCAAGGTCAATGTTCCCATCACTATTGAAATCGAATCCATCCCCGCAACCCCAACTGAAGTCCGCCTCACACCTGTCAAAATCGATATTGATATCGCTAGGATCGAGTGGATCGAAATATCGGCATTCCCAGAAATTGTTTGGATTCAAAGGGTCATTTGGATCTTTTTTGTATAGGCCACCCAAAGTGCACATGTGTACTTCGTATCCATCAGGCAAGCCATCGCCATCGGTATCCGAAGATCTGGGGTCAAGATACTCTCTCAATCCAGATTCGCTTTCCTCTGGAGATTTTCCCGTTAGTGTATTGCGTTCTTCGAAGCAGTTATCCAAAGTATAAGGCCAGCAGTATTCTTGCAGGGCAGTTAATCCATCCCTGTCGTAATCGGTTGAATTATCAGTAGAATCGGATGGATTGAGGCCGGGTATGGTGCCCTGGAATGTTGCAGTCTCAATTTCTACAGATTCTCCAAAAATTACCTCAAATAGATCGGGCATTAAGTCTCCGTCTTGGTCGGTAACCGGAGATTCTGCACCCTCGGCCATATTTGGATCTGTGGAGGATACGGGAGATTGTGGACGAGTCTGAGAGACGAATGCGAGGCTAGAAAAAATCAACATTGTGACTAGTAAAGCTGTTTGCTTCCTACGCATCCGCCCACCTCTATGCAAAATCCCGGGTTCAGAGATTTATCATGATGATGGAGCGTCGTTCGGACATATGTCATTAGAAGGGCCTAGAATGGTTTCTGATGTTTGAAAATAGCAATAATTGGCCTATGGGCATGGATTTGTTGAAAGGTCGTCTGTAACCGCACGTGAATCAATGGGGATTGGGATTACTCACTTGGGTTCTGGCAGTCGTGGAAATGCGACTATTGTCAGTTCTGGGGACTGTAATGTCCTAGTCGATTGTGGTTTCAGTCTCAAACAGACAGAAAAGAGACTTGGCATAGCAGGATTTGAGCCGAGTTCTATTGATTCTATTGTGGTTACTCATCATCACAAGGATCACTCTTGTTCGGCACTTAGGGCCTCAAAGAAGTGGGATTCCAGACTACACTGTAATCTAGGAACTGCATCGAAAATGGGTTGGGATTTAGTGGAAGAGTGTATGACATTTGGTAATCTAGAGAGGGTTCAGTTCTCATCAGAGCTGAGTATGCTGCCGGTCCCCGTACCTCATGATGATGCAGATAATGTGGCGCTAATTGCCAGTGATAGGAATGGGGGTCGGGCTGCAATTGTTACAGATTTGGGAGAAGCACCGCAAGACCTAATCAAACATTTATCTGGTTGCAACCACATTTCTATTGAATCAAACTACGACCATCAAAGATTAGTTGGAGGGCCTTATCCCGACTCTCTGAAGAGGAGGATTTCAGGAAGAGGTGGGCACCTTTCAAATAGGCAAGCTGGAGAGATACTACTGGAAGTTTTACACGACGATTTGGAGAGTATTGTCCTTTGTCACCTTTCAGAGAAGAATAACGCACCCCATTTGGCTGAGAGCGAGGTTCTGATGGCAATTGGCGATGAGTTTGCTGGAAATATCTCTATTTCTAAGCAACTTGGTCCCGAATTTAGTTATTGGACTGGACAGTCTGAGCCGAATAGCATTGTAGCGGCGTGACTATCTCCCCATCACCGCTCTGTGGACTGAATTCTGTACTTCTTTCATCCTCCCTACAGCGCCTAGGTCTCTGAATAGAGAAAGGGACCTCTGAAGATAATCCATCCTCTGGGAGCGATCGGACTCCACCTCACCTAGCCTTGCTAGTAATTCACCTTGAAGCATGCGGAAGTCGTTTGATTCAGCGACTGCTAGGCCATTGAGATAGTGCTCTGCAGCCTCCTCCCTACGACCTGCATCAATTAGCACCTGTCCTAGCAGCATCTCGACCTCCACTGTACTTTGGGGGTCGTTTTGGTCGGAGAGAGTATCCAGGGCCCCGGAGTAGTGGAAAAGTGCAAGGTCGTTATCTGAGATCTTGGCATAGTACCTCCCTAGGACTGCTCTTGATCTAGCATGGGTGAAATCTTGGTTTGAATCCTTAGTATTCTCATAAGCAGAAAGAGCGTGCTCCCTTGCCCTGTCTAACTCCCCCATTTCTATGAAGGCCGATGCAAGCCTTATTCTAGCGTCATTCAGATCTGGGTCTTTCTCCTTTTCCAGAAGATTCTCGACATTCCCATACACCTCTAGTGCTCTACGAGTGTCCCTCCTTCGACGGAATATATGCCCCATATTGTTGTAGCTTCTTGCTGCTCCGACAGCATCCCTAATGCCTATCTGGATCTCCAGGGCTTTTCGGTGTAGTTCGAGGGCATCGTCCATTGCTCCCCTCTTTACCGCAATATCTGCCCTTGCTGAAAGCAGGCGGGCAAGTTCGTGGCCCGGGGTACCTCCGCCAATGTGTTTTGTTGCGGCATCGTATTCTTCTTCGGCTTCATCCCACCTACCTTGGATAGTCAGAATATCACCCTTTAGTTCCCTAATTAGGCCTCTGCTACTGGAATCAAAATCACTGCTTTCGAGAGAATTTAGAATACTTAGTAATTCGGTGTGACCGGTGCTAACCAATCCATGGCCCTCCGAAACTAGGACCTCGGCAATGCCATCCTCGTCTCCTGTATGGCTAAGGTGGTAGATAAACTCAATACGATCTGCAGCATCATCCTTCTTTTCCCTGTACCAATTCACAGCCGAGGAATGTAAGGAGTTCTTCATTTCCTTGTCCATCGATCTTAACAAGAATTCACGGACGAGATCGTGAACATCAAAATTCTCAGCATCAGATTGTCGTGCCAAGCCCTTCTCGACTAAGTCATCCAGTAGGTCTACGCTTCCCTCTGCTTGATGGATTGCCTGTACTGGAATGGGCTCACGGAAAACTGCAATGGCACCTAGTAGGCGTTTCTCAGGACCTGAGAGTCTACTGAAAATCTCCTTTTCAACGAAGGCCTCCAGTGTGGCATGGAATGTCTCAGCCACATTTCCTCTATTGATCAACTCTAGAATCAGTGGGTGGCCCCTAGATAGAGAATATATGTGAGTGAACTGGTCCGAATCCATTTTTGGCATTGCTGTCAGAATCTGCCTACTTGACTCGGCATCCAATCCTTGAAGGGGCATTACTAGGGTTACGATATTCCCCGACTGGTCAGATTCTGGGACTACCATCCTGAAGGAACGCGAGAACATTACTAGCCCAACTTCCTTCAGTGTGTTTATCCTAAGAGTAAGTTCCCTGAGAATGGAGTAAAGGGTTTCATCACCAACCTTATGCAGATCGTCTATTACTATCAAAGATGGAGCTTCAGACAAACCGTCAGCGATTAGATTGACGGCCATGTTCGTTTGTGGTACTGGTGATGACGCAAGATAGTCAGAAAGGTCGTTATTTCCCACCGCAGAGAGCCATTCTGCGCATGCCTCGAGGAATGCTCGGGAACCCTCCCAATCCTGGCACCGATGATAGAGCAGATTTCTCCTGTGAGTGAATCTGTCGAGTATTTTTGTCGAAAGAGAGGTCTTTCCGATTCCGGCTATTCCTGGAACAAGGATAGAAGCGGAATTGGCTTCCAGGAGATTTGCCATCACATCTAGTTCCTTTTCCCTCCCATAGAATCTTCTTGTTCTTGGAAGGTCGTTCAGATACGAAACTAACTGCTTCTCAATGTGTTTCGATAGATCTCTCTCGACCAACTCGGGAGTCAGTCCCGATAGGTCGATAGTGCCGGAATCATCCATATATCTCAGCATATCGACATGCCTTAGAGGTAGGACTGAGGACTCGATTGCTTCGGCCAGGGATGTATTCTCAGAACGACCGTCGGAGAAGACTACCCTGACATTTGTCTCTGAAACCCTTGCCCATATCTCGTCTGCAACCTTGGCTCCCTCATCAGTGAGGAAGTATGCCTTCCTTTTCCGAGATACCCCAGTTACATGTGCCTGTCTTTCGATCAGATGTCCTTCCTCCTTCATTCCAGAAATTGCACGAGGCACATTAGAGCGAGCGATTGACACAGCGTTGGCTATCCCCATCTGGGACAATGCAAATGGGACTTCGACCTTGTCACTATGGTCTACGTAGTCACTAAGGTGAAGGAAAATCCTCTCCTGAACTCCTGGACGTGATGAAGCACTCGTTGCCATATACTCAACACTATCTCACTCAATATACAAATGTTAGTAGAACTTGGAATCTACATTATTCTTCGAAATCCGGATCTGGGACCCATTCCTCGGAAGCTGCATCCCAAAGCCAACCGGGGTGGTCATCATACCTCTCCAGAGAACTCTCTTCTTCCTCGTCACCGTAGTTCTTCGGTATTTGGGCAGGGGTCTTGTACTCATCTTCTTCATCAATCTCAATTCCTATGAATCCAGTGAAGTAAGCAAGAGCAGCCAGTGACAGTATGGCCAAAACAGAAACTGCTCCAATCGTTCCCCAGTTTGTTGATTCAGGCGTTGGCTCTCCCTTGCTTATCGCGCTAACTTCTGTGGTTTGGCCTGCATAAGTGAATTTTGGTATTGATGAGTCTCCCTTAATCCTAGAGGCCGGTATACCCAACTCCCATGTTCCGTCTTCAGAGACAATTGTGTTGTTGACTGGATTACCATCTATCAAAACAGAAACTTGCTTACCGGGAAGTCCGATGCCGGAATATATTGCCATTTCATCTTCTTCGACCCAAGACTGCTCGGGCTCCTGAATCGTGAACTGAAGGGGGACGACTCTGAAGTTGACAGGATCTGAGTTGATTCGAGAATCCCATGCATCGGTGGCGATGAAAATCACATTATTCAGAGTCCAAGACTCCATGTCATCGTCGAAAAACAACATGTCTGCGGGGTCGTAACGAGCAATTCCATCTGTTCCGACACCGACGACAAGAGCGTGCCTATCGTCCGAGTCGATTGATGTGTCGTTGTAAACGGAGATGAACTGTATGTCGTTGTCTGCGTCGGAGAAAAACTCCTTCAGATCTATCTCCACTGTGGTGCACTTGTCGACAGAGTTTGATTCTGAGTCACAATAAAGAGTGATTTCACTTTGCCAGCCGGATGAATCGAATTCGGGTTGATTATTCCCTGCATTTGGTGGATTGTCGGCCACAATGGTTACTTCGGTCCAGCTGCTGTAGTCAATTCCGTCATACGAGCGGAATCTTAGCAGATATTCCGCATCATGACGAAGTTGTGTCGTGTCCCACTCAATCTCCCAGATTCCATCTTCAGAAAATTCACTGGTGCTGGTTTCGAAAACTGAAACATAGTCATTTGATACGTCCTTTACTTCCAGATCTACCCTTGTAACCCCTCCGTCGAAGTCCCTAGCCACCCCGGTTAGAGCAGTATCCAATGAGGAGGAAATTCTTGTTCCTGAAAATGGCTGATTGACGCTAATTGTGGGTTGGCTATTCCTGTTATCGATTGTTAGGGTCAGAACTACTGGCTGGCACTCGTCCACTTCTCCATTACAAAAATCTGAATCAGATGCCCAAATTGTGAAGGTGTAAGTCGTAAGTTCCCTGGGCCGGGTGCTGAAGTCCCACTCCCAATCCCAAGTTCCATCGGAATTAGTCTCAACTGGGCTAGTAACTTGGTAATTTGGTCCCGAAATCTGCATGTATACTAGACCAATGTCGGTGTTGCAATTGTCCGGACATCCGTAGGGATCCTGGGAATAGCCATCGAAGACTACCGAACCCTCATCATGAGATGAGAATGAGCTGGGTGTGGTAACGAAAATGCTGGGGGGTTGAGTATTGAGTTTGATTGTTCGTGAAACGACAGGGCTGTGATCTATCCCATCAAATGCCCTGAATTCGAATGTGAAATCGCCTTCACCTGCGAGTCCCGTCATGTCAATATTGTAGTACCACGAGCTGAAAGGCCTGTTGAAGCGTGTCACCTCGCCCTCATCTGCACCGCTAGTATCAATCGCCAATTCGGCATCCTCCCAAGAACCGGTGAATGGGTTCCTCACTTGGACGGCATGAACATAGCCACCTTGGTCCCACTGGGCCCTCTCGTCAGTCAGGTAACTGTTTGCCAATGTCCCGTCGTGAGCGCTTCCAGTGATGTTGACCACTCTTCTGAATGAGTGTCCATCATTCTCGGTAACTATCACCGTTGGAGCTTCGTTCTCAAGGTGTGCAGTCTCCTCGAGCGAGTTCTCCTCAAGGGTGAACTGCCCGGAGTAGTAGCCATATCCAAATCTATAGGCAGTATATCTGTAAAGTGATAGTTCCCTAGTTCCTGCAGAATAATCACAACTGGAATCTGCGATGTCGATGGTAAGATCGCCATCGTTGTCAATCCCGTCTGAACAAGAGTCCTCGTACTCATCATCCGCAAACCCATCCGGGTTATCTCCTCCTCCAAGTCCTCTGAAGTCGAGGTGAAAGTTAGATGGGAGGGCGACCCATGGAGTGAAACCATCGCCACCAGTTTTTACACGATACAGGTCGTTACCGAGTGCATCCTCCACAATGACCAATGCATCGCTTACCTTTTCACCGCCAATTAGTGCCTGGAATCGGACGAGTTCGGCTCTGCTGACCTGTACTGCGAAGTGGGTTGGCTGTGTTGCAATCTTGACCTTGGACAAGTCCAGGTTCGTCAAATCTGCAAATGTAAATACCGTTGAGTTGTTATCCATGCTGACACCCAATGGGAAGTTCCTCGGCGTCATGTTCTGGCAATTGTTGCAGTCCTTTACTGGTGTTGGGATAATCGCACCTTGGAATTCATTGTCTGGCCAAGCCTCCTGGTCTGGCCATGATAGGCGGACTGGGTATTCCCCGCTGGGAGGTGAGGGTATGTACTCTGACTGGGCAGTAACGGAGCTTTTTGTCACGTTGTACACTGTCTCGGCCTGGTTCCAGTCGTTTTCAGAGAAGTATGCTAGTGACCCGAATTGCTGGGATTCGGCATAACCGCTGTCGTAGTTCTTGATCACAGCACCAGTCTTTTGCACATCAAATGAGTTCCTCTGAATATCCAACAGAGACCCCACTGCTCGAATCCCATCGGCTGTACCACCCGCAGTGATGATGTTGTCATACATGGTTACGCCTGTCACGTATGCATGCAAGACTGGACAAGAAAAATCTCCCCCCCAATTGGTTTCACTACTGCAGGTCCCAGTACCATCATAGGAGATTGAGTTGTTTGCTAGGTATAGCCTAGAGGCTGCTTGAATGGCGTATGAGTACATCCCAGCAACCACTGGGGTTAGGGTGGTGTCGAAAATCGAGTTATTCTCAGCGATTACGTCGTACGAGCCACCCAGCCACAATCCAAAGTAGCCCCCTATTGGTCCAATTTCGTTTTCGTGAATGTGGGCCTCGCTATTGTAAACAGCTATTCCGGAACCAGATGCTGCTCCACCAATATCGTTGTCAACCAAGTACACTAGTGCCCCGGCTGATGCAAAAACTCCTGCTCCGTCGGCCGTAGTAATTTCATTGTTAGAGATATCGAAATCGAATGAAGTCCCGCCTACTGCCTTCTTTCCATTTAGATCGATTCCGTTACAGTTCACATTTATCTGAGTGTTTGTCACGCTTCCTGCTGATGTCCAAAGCCCGATTCCAAAATCTCCTGATGAGATTTCAGCGTTATCTATCTCGATAAATGAGTCCTCGGCCCAAATTGTGTGCCTCCCCCCATCTCTATTACCGCATCCATTGTCAGTTCCTGTGAGTGAAATATCAGACAGAGAGAATGGGCTTACTGAGGATCCAGAGGAGTAAATCTGCAATGCTGCTCCAACGATGCCCCTACTCGCATCGGCCCCTACGACGAATTCCCCCCCATTGAAAGTTGGTTGAGCGAGGTTGGTTGTCAGGACACTGGAGGTGTTTATCTGATTGAAAGAAAGTTCGGTAAGAGTTGGGCTAGCTCCATCTAGAACTAGGGCCCCATATCGGAATTCGCCCACTGCAGAGACATACTGAGGAATCCCCCAAGCACTATCGAATGTGACATATCTGAGGCCTGTTTCAGAAAGATCTATCGAACTCCTCATTAGCACGCCCTCGCTGCATGAAGGGTCATCTATCCATATTTCTTGGTTGCCAGAACTCATTCCATAGCATTCCCCTATAGCACTCGAATTGAGGGGTTCACTCCACCTCAGGGTTATTCTCATTGCAGGCCCAGCGTTCGAAGAAGCACCACATGAAGAGACGCCGGCGCACAGGCTCCCCCGTACATCCAGATGGGTTCCGTTGGGGAACTCAATCGTCGCCCCTGGATTAATGATCAATTTTGCACCGGGGGCTATCGTGACATCTCCGGTAAGGGTGTGTACGCCTGCCCAAGTCTCAGTACCGGTAATTGTCCCCGTTGTTGTCTCGTTTGATGCGGAAACAGTACCTGCTGGCAAGGCCAATGAAAGTAATATGCTCAACAAGAATAGTCCTGTTAATGAGAATGACCTCAATTTTTCTTCCCGCGCCATAATCCATCGGACTACATCTAGACAATTTAACCATAGGGACAAGGAGTTTCGTCAATTATCGTCAATTCATATGTTTTCTTGGTTGATACCGAATTCAATTTCTACTTGTCTAGACCATTCTTGGGCATCAAGGAGACCGTATCCTTTCTTCGAATCGTGGCTTTCAGATTGGCTTGAGTCGGTTCGTGCCGAGTTTGCAAGCGCTACCTTGACTAAGTCCATTTCATGTTGGTCGATGATTCCGTTTTCTCCCGCAATTTCCTCACGATACACTGAGAGGATCAAGGCGAGGGCCCCTGTAACCAATACCGTAGAATCACTGGTACCGGTTGAGAATGCGTATGGCGGGTCACGGCCACTGTCTCTGCAAGACCATAGATCGACACCGGGGGCTACGATCTCGGGTTTCTGGTTGGGAAATATTCGTTCCTCACCAGTTTCTGGATCGTTTTTGGCACCTTCAGCACTGTCAACCCACGGATCCCCATTTCTATCATGTGCCCCAACTGCAATCACACCAGATAGACTAGCAGGGGAAGAGACGTCGGAGAGGTTCTGCCTTGGGTCACTATTTCCAGCGGCTGCGATTACGAAAATCCCATCGCCTAATGCCTCTCTTACGGCATCAAGGGTGTCAGATGAAGCTGAGAAGCTAGATCCGGGAGCAGTTCCCAGACTTAGAGAAATTATGTCAGATTCCTGAGAAATGCGGCACCACCTAATCGCTTGGGAGACCATCCTCTCATTTGCAGACTTTCCGTCTGGCCCGAGAGAAATCGCAATCGAAAGTGAAACGCTTGGGGAAGCACCAGTGAATGAGCCATTGGCAGCAAGAAGTCCCGCCATCAAAGTTCCGTGACTATTTGTTCCGATGTCTCTGACTGGAGAGTCTTTTTCGCTATAGAAGTCACGAAATCCAGATAATGTTAGATGCGATAGGTCTGGATGAGAGATGTCTATTCCGGTGTCAACCATACATACTCTGACTCCTTCACCTAGGCTTCCAGATTCCTGTAGATCCCTGATGCCGCTATCTTCGAAGGCCCACTCCGAATCAAGAACCTCGCCAATAAGTGAGTATATCGAGGGATATAGGAGCAAAATAGAGACAACTATTGCGGAGAATCCGACTGCTCCCCAAGGCCATAAGAACCTCATAAGTGGCCCCATTGGCCACCTTAGCTTCCTAGCCTCTTCGTCACTGATGCCATAGGCCTCTCCTGGATAGCCGGGTGCATCACTGTCTACGGCTGTAAGTAGACTAGGGTCTCCAGGTTCAGGCATCAATTCGAGACGTGAGATTCCACGCATGTTTGTCCCCATTGTGCGCTGAGGCAAGTAGTATTAGAACGGGGCGCTGACTCGTCTACCCGGCCTTCTAGTAAAGTAAAGAAGTGCTGCAATTAGCATTATCAGGAATGCGTATGCCAAGTACTTCAGATCGTCATTCTCTTCGGAGCTGGTCCATAGCTGAGCCTCGAAGACGCAGGATGCCTTTCCATCTGACTTCAATGTCAAGCTGCAAGGCTCTGACTTTCCATCTATCAATTCACCCTCTATTGAGAACATTATCCAATAATTCTTGGACTCGGTAAACTGGGTGTAGTCCATGTTGATGTAGAATGTTGATTCGCTCATTGCTGACACTGAGCCACTGGAAGTGGAGTTGACGCCTAGCTCATTTTCACAAAGAATGTCGGAACACAGAGTAGCCACTAAGATGACAGCCTCAGCATCCACATTCCCGCTGTTGGAGATATTCACGGAATAACTCTCTATTTGGCCATAAGAAGCGAATTTATTGCCTCCGAGGATCCTTGCCGTATCTCCCACTATGGAGAGAACTGGCGAGTCTGTCTCCACCATAGTTGAGCCCGAGTAAGTATTGTTGTCCTGATCCGAAACAGTGAATGTGATTTCTTCGGCATAGGGGGAAGGCAGTTCCGGTTCAGAGGGCCTGACTAGTGTGAAGGTGGCGGAACCATCGGAGAATGGGGATGCCGGTTGGGTTGTAGGTCCAGCGAATTGCCACCACTCTGAACTGTCGAATTCGAAGTAGAACAACTCGTCTGAGTTACCAGTGTTCTTGAATGGAATATTAATCGTAATGGTGGTGTCCTCTCTGCTGAAGAACAGGTTTTCTGGTTCATTGAGTTCAATTCCGTTGTATTCTGGAACATCCACCCCCAATTCTACTTGGGTTGAATATCCTTGATCGGTTGACATCTTGATTAGGACCAAGTGACCATCTGGGAAGTGATGTGCAACACCGACATTGGCCGGAACCACGCGAACACTGATTTGTTCAGTAAGGTCTGAATCGGTCAGGCCTAAGTCGAAAGTTAAGGAATCCAACCATTCCCCTGATGAATTCTGGAACTGGACACTCCAATCCACCCCGTCGGCACTGGGGACTGTCCCGACGACCGTGTATTCGTCGAAGGAGTTGTGCCCCTCGTATTCGACTGAGACATTGAACGCAGCGTTCTGGTACTTGCAGCCCTCTGCTGAGTTTGTAGGCAGCCCTTGCCCCAGAGGGAATTCGTCATCGTCGTCAAGATCGCCATCGTTGTCGTCATCAGGATCTTGATTGTCACCTTTTCCGTCATTGTCATTGTCCGAGCTTTCGGTGGGGTCGGTCGGGAATGCATCTTCGCCATTGATTACGCCGTCACCGTCATCGTCGTTGGTGCAAGTGGTATCGACCTCTTGAACCTCGACCCTATCGAGCCCTTGAACTGTTGTAGTGACGCTCTGCTTGGAGACCCTATCGATGCTCAGGGTATTCATCGGACTTACCTGTCCTGCTCTGATTGAGATTCCCTTTCCGCCGGAATAGGACACGTTCCGAACGCCCTCGTTCAACTCGAAAGTACTGGAGGCTTGTACCGTTCCCGGCATTATTAACAGATTCAGGACTCCATCGCTTCCTAGCTCCTCGGACCATGAAATCGGGCCGTATTCTATGACTAGGTCATAATCCTCAACCTCGGTAAGATCGTGAGCACTACCATCGAAGTCCAACCAACTGGTCTCAAGCCTGAGAGTCCCTCCAACTGTTAGTTCTGATTCGACTGAGCCCCCATCGACCCCAACTTCCAGAGGTTCGATCGAAATCAGATCGATGCATTCGGAAGCCTCAGATGTAGATGTTGCCATTGCCACCCAACTGCCTGGTTGGATCATGGCAGACCACTCACCCAGAGCGTTTCCAGGTACTGTGACGCGTTCTCTTGAAATTCCATGAGATGGAATCATCTGAACTTGCCACTCACCGCTGGAAATACAAGTCTGGTCGGGATACGAAATGCTGCCGGATATTTCAACCTCGCCGGCTGAAATCTCGATATTTTCAGTAACCGAGGTTTCCCCGATTTGGACTGGAGAAGTCTGCGTACCGAAGCCCTCCCTCTCTACGGTGATGTTCCATGAGCTTTGGACGGGAAGGAATGTGGACCAGACTCCGTCATTATCTGATATTAAGTGATGAGTTGGAGAGTCAAGGTCTCCGGTAATGTTTACAGAGGCATTAGAAAGGCCCTCTGAGAAACCAGGGGCACCATCATCATCGAGGTCCCAGAAAACCTTGCCACTAAGGCTGACTAGTTTCTGTACGGTCAGGAATACTTGGTGATTGGGTCCTACGGTGACACCTGATTCAACCAACGAAGAATTCTCCAATAGAGTCATGATGCCGTCTTGGTTGGTCTGGTTAATCTCAACGTTCCAGAACCCGGGTACAAGCCTTATTTCCAGTGGTTGATCAAATCCTCCGATCGAACTTACGAATGATCCAAGGCCTTCTTGTGAAGATATCGTGAGATCAACCAACTCGGGTGCTGCCACATCCGAAGTTGATTGGAGGGTCACAGTAACTAATGCAAGTTCGGCTGTCTGGAAGTTCGACCTGGATCCTGCCGATGATTGAGAAGTAGAAATCGACCTTCGCAGCCCCTCATACACTCCCGAGTTTGTCTCGAATTCATCTACAATTACGATCCAATCTCCCTCTTCAATGTACTCTACCAACACACCATCTTCGTTGGTCATGTAAGTTTGTATCCAACCATTTTCGACATTCTCGAGTTTAACTTCGTGGTTGTCTAGTAATTGGCCGCTCTCATTCCTGAATGTGATGTTAACTAGCCATCTTGGTTCGAACCCTACAGAACGCTTGACTGTAGAAGACCCGATCTCGACTTCGAAGATGTCATTTGTGTCATATAGGGTGTCGAATGGATCGTCTGCTGAAGAGTTGGCCCTCTCGACGACTATTCGGTACCTTCCCGGTTCAAGAGATACTTCCGCCAATCCTGTTTGAGTCCACTCAGAACCATCTCTTGGGACCGTGTAACCGGCACCATTGGGCGACAGTGGCTTGATCTCGAATGGATAGGAAACCGGAGTCCCATTGGATGCGTTGTTATCGCCTAAATGATCGATGAAGAAATCTATCTCCACAGTAATATTTGTTGGAAGTACCAGGAGCTCGACCATCGGCTCTGATGTGGTGTTGATCTCCTTCACTACGGCATTGGCAGCCATCTCGCTGCCGGCTTCCAATGTGAAAGACCAGTTGCCCAGAGGCAGCAGCATGTCAAATCGCCCGAGGTCATCCACCTCCTCCCTCCAAACGGCGTCTGTTGTTCCGTCCAAGTTGTTTGCTTTGGCAAATACTGGAGTCCATCCGGAGAATCCTTGATTGTACGTGTTTCCTTCACGATTGAGACTTACTTCTCCGAGGACCATTGTTGAGTCAGTGAGTTGGATTGTGATATTTTCCATCGAATCTGTCACTTGGAAGCTCGTGCCGTTGGAGAAGAATCCGCCTGCTCCGACCATTCTCTCCACGGTTGCATGGACAAAGGCACCTTGAGGGAGGATTACGCTGAATTCTCCGAATGAGTCGGTTACGGATTTTAGAGTGAAGCCCTGCCATTGGAACAAAACCTCCTGATTGGTCACTCTGGACAACAGTGGATCTGAAATTTCGTCACCCTTAACTGAGTCGATCACAACCCCACTTACGACCTGGCTAACCAGGAACTCGAAAGAGTCGCTTACATCGATACTCCCGATAGATATGCGCTGCCACAGTTGCTTCTCATCGCTAAGTGTGTAATTGAGTATCCAATTGCCCGGGTTCAACTCGGCATGGTAAGTCTTTGACTCATTGTCAAACATTACCGTTACTTCACTTCTGGAAAGATCCTCGGGTATAAATTGCAATTGAAGGTCATCAACACTGGTTCCATCATCGGAGAGTGTGAATGTGATATCTGATGTCTGAGGTACTTCAGAAGGGAAGGACACTAGAGATGCCAATCCGGATTCGAACGCGAATGCATGGGAGATCTCAGGGAATCCGTCGTCATCGATATCTACCTCTGCTATGTAAGAGCCTGGGACTATTGGTCCGACCTCGAAAGAACCGCTTTCGTCAGGAGTGACGAAACATGGTTGAGTGATGACGCCTTGGCACTGTTCATTGGAATCCTCACTAGAGCCATTGATTGAGAAAATCGAAACCTCACTCGACAATGGCCTACCCGTGAAAATCGATACAGTACCCTTGATCGCGCCTCCAGTGATAGATACAGGAGTCTGAATCTCAGAAGAAGACAGGGGGATTACGAATGGTTGCGGGATCACCACAGGATCCCCGGTTCCGAAATCCACTGAAACGACGTACTCGCCAGGGAGGGCGTCGACGATGTGGAAGGAACCTGGTCGTACCATAGACCCACTGAACGATCCGTGCCCCGAGAAAATCCCAGTTCCATTAATTGTCCCAAATGTGGCAAGGTCATCTGAAGGGGACGTGGCAAAGTTGCCTGAACCGATGAATGTTGCCTGGGAGAGTTCCCTGGTGAATTCACTGACTCCGTGTGATGTGAACTTTCCAGATCCGTTTGCTATGCCTTCCAAGAGATAGTAGCCATCTTCGTTAATGCATGCATCAGAACCCTCGGGTACTGAATGGCCAGAGCAATCTGGGAAGTCGCCAGATAGTGTGCCATCGATCATACCCTTTCCAGAGAATTGCCCTTCTCCAGTAATGCTGTGGTTATCGAATACAGCTTGAGTATGGGTGCCAGTGAAGTCGTAAACAGATACTGCCCCCATGCTCTCCATAGTCCCCTCCCCTAGGAATGTGACTTCTCCGGTACCACTGAATCTCAGGTCTTCCCCCACCATGCCCCCATCAGAAGTAATGACCTCATAGGGCTGGATTGCTACTTCTTCTGAGGAAGGAGTGAGGGTAATGTTGGCAGAAAGAACAGGGTCACCGTCGAAATCGAGCTCGCCAGACCATGAGAGTATCCCTGAAGCGGTTGATGGCGATACCGATATTGGTGCCTCGATGACGGATTGCCCATTGCTGTGTCCATCCGACCCAGAAATGTTCACTATCGTCTCAGAGAGCCATGTTGACCCGTAGACGTTGCCCAGGATTCCAGTTACTGGGTTTACGGCGCGGTTCTGGGATGTCTCTGAGAAAAGTTCTGACATCAGGTTGGCGGAACCTGATAACAGTGATGTTCTGGCCGCATCCAAGTCTGGATCGCCTGTGAAAGCGGAGACGCGGATCTTTCCAGCTGGAGCGGTGAAAGAGAAGTGGCCATCCTCGTCTGCTTGTGTACTGCCAATGGGTATCCAGTATGTTCTGGAGTCGTTGTCGACGACATTGCCGTCTTCGTCCGCAGACTCATCTCCGCTGAAAGCGTCTCTCTCGATTAGGATCCTTGCATTGGGCACTGGTCCGACTCCTTCTAGCGAGACAGTGCCCTGTAGTGTTGCGCCGCTGTAGTACTTCAGAATCTTTACATTTCTGTTGGAGTCATAAATCGAGCCGCAGTACTTGTCCACCTTTCCTGTTAGGGTGAATTCAGTATCATTAGCAGAAGACGAAGCTGCTGAAGTGATCGAGAGCGTCTCTTCGTCGGGGTCATAATTGGTAGTTGAAGCGTTCATGGGAATGACCCCTTCTTCCACTTGGGACATCTTCCAAGGGCCTCCTGATTGAATCTGGGACCATCCTGATGAGAGGCTGTCATCTGAATAGAGTGAGACGTCCGACAATTGAGAACTGCCCGCTACTGTTGAAGCAGAGCCTGTAATCTGAATTTCTTCGCAGGAAGTACCGTTTGTCGGATCGTACCAGTTGGATAGTACGAAGTGGTTCATCATTGCCCCTGGAAGTGCCATTGCCCCCTGCAAATAGCTCCCTGGGGTTCCCGTAATTGAGTTTGGTAGAATCCAAGTAGAAGGCGTGTCGGCATCCCCTACTTGGCCGCTTATCGATGGAAGCCCCAACGTGGAAGTCCCGTAGCCGACATATGTCCTTGCGATCATCGTTTCGAAGAAACTGTCCAGATGCTGATAGTTCATATCCGTCATCTGAATCATGTCCTCGGCAGTAGATGCTCCGGAAGCCTGAGCCTTGAGGTCCTCTAAGTACGTGCTTTGGAACTCCTCAGGCGTATGATCTCCCTGGTTTGTTTCGTAAGTTGTTGTAATGTATGAGTCGATGTCGAGTCCAGAAAGATGGGTTGGAGCATGGAAGATTCCAGTAGTCTGCCCCCTATGGTACGACTGATAGTCCTGGTAGTACATCCCTCCAAGTGGATATAGCCGGTTATCTACAGCGAAGTACCGAATCTCGTGGTTCCTCGAGGTCGTGCTCCCATGCGACTCTTCGTAATCTGAGACCTCATACGTGTCGATTGATGAGATTCCATCATATATCTGTACGAGATCATCGAGCGAGAAGGCAGTTATTAGGAACGCACGAGCCAATCCGAACCTGGCATTGGTCCTGTGGAGCGCGGTCGAGAGATCATCGTAGTCGTCAATGATGTCTCTGGTATATCGGTATCCTGCCATATCGTAGTGACTTGCGTCATCGAATTCTGCCAATTCGAATTCGGATGATGACCCGCGAGCCTGATCGAAGATTACCATTGCCTCGGATGAATTGGTGGTGGCTTCACCGAATGGTTCCCCGTTTACCAGTACAACATAGGTATCCGAACAAGGATCGGGGCATGTCAGCCCATTGCTGTCCAGGGGTTCACCCTGGAGCAATTCGGCATCTCCATATTCCGCAACTACGGCCATCAGGCGGTCTTGGACAAACCCCTTGTTGGTGTTGGAAGTGATGGCTTCGAACTCCTGGACCTGTTCTGGAGTCATGTGGCCCTCTAGGACGGATAGGAAGGATTCACCGAGTTGGCCGTTGTTGATGCTCTTGTCTCCCATCGCCAGGGTTGTTATGAACAGAGATAGTGTATCTTCTTGGCCCCCTGATAGTAGCATTGCCCCACTGTTTGGTATTCCAGACTGGAAGTTGTCGGCAACCGTGGGATGCTGTCCGGAAGCCAGGGCTTGGAAACCATAGTCCCACCAGGAAACGAAGGCGGGACGATCGCTGAATGGTGTTTCGCTATCTTGCTGGGAGAGCCAGTCGTATGCCTCGTTCCAGCCCTGTGAATTGAAGCTTGGGCCGAAAGTACCCATGTACCATAGACCAGAATCGCTTTGGTCGTACGTATCGCTATTCATGACTGAAAAGAGACCTAGCAAGTCTTGCCTCAGTATGTCCGGGACAATGTCGTATAGGCTCTGGTCGATTTCGTTCGCAGACTGATCACCTCTTGGGATTCCAGCATCGATCCCATAAGTCGCGTGTTGAGATGTGATGAGGAGCAAAACCATGACCATGGCCGGAACCCCTGGACGTGCTTTGGTGGCCGGCCATAGGGACTTGAAACGGGTCCTTGGAGTTCCGATCCCGGAGTTCCTCCATACCTTGGTGAAGGCGGGCAAACTTGCTGACCCCCATAGCATGGAAATACCGATTCCACCCACTACTGCGACTACTGGGGTGGCGTTGATTATGAAACGGCCGGCTGACCATGCCATGTATGTGGCGATAATGGTCCAGAGTCCAAGAAGAGTTAGATCTGACTTGTTCTTCCTACTGCCCCTCCACAGTAGCAAGAATGCGCAACCTATTGCGATTAGAGCCACTATGGGGCCGTAGGATGCGAAAAGAACGCCCCTCTCGGGAGCTTGAGCCTCACCGATAGTGCCGAATATCTTGTTCTTGGAGAAGTAGAAACCACCGGTAAAGAGAATGTCCCACCCATTGAAAAGATCCCTAACTTGGAGAATGTATAGCAAAGCGAGTATCGAACCGAATAATGCGCTTCCCCCTAGGACTACCAACAGCCAAGGCTTGTCCCTGAATGAGCTAGACACCCATCCCATCGCGAATGTGAACCCGATTATGTAGAACATAGGCTGCATTCCACTGGGTGCGAAAAGGAGATTCATCCCCGGCCAGGCATAGAATGGAGTCGGAATGAGGATTGCGACTAGCATCATTTGAAGAGCCGCAGAGGTGAATTGAAGGCTGTCCCTTCCTTTGAAAATGTTAATCGCAACTTGGAATGAGTAAGCAAGGAAGAGGATTCCCGGGCCGTAAACGAATCCTTTCCACCCAAGGGCCATGATTGAGAAAGCGATTCCGGCCATTGATGCATTCGCCATCAATGAAGGGTTCCTCTTCCACGTCTCCCTCATTCCTGCAATAATGTACAGAGGGTTTGTGCTAGTTGACTTGAAGATTCTATTGTGATCGATATGCCCGATCGCCCTGATCCAGTAGTAGAATGCTATGGCCAGGAAAAGCATTGCGAAGGAGTCGTGGTCCGACATCGCGAATGTTGAGCGGCTCATGTGACCCGGCATTAGTGCTATCAGCCATGCTGCAATTATGCCAGCCCTCCTGCTGTGTGCGCGTGAGGCTATCCCAGCAATTGGGAGGACTATGAGGGCGCCGTAGACTGCTGGTAGAGCAGACATGGACCACCACACTGCTTGGTCGGCTGGGATCTCAAGGATCCAAGAGAGAGCCAAACCACCTAGTGCTAGGGACCAAGAGAAGAGCGGGGGCCTTGGATTAATCCCCCCGGCTGGGTAAGCCCTATCATGATCGAAAATCAGATGGCTCCTCTCAGCAATAACGTAGTCCACTACTCTCTTCATGTACCAAGGATCGGAACCACCGGTCATGTCCCATAGCCCGGTTCCATTCGCATTCATTGCCGGGATTACGTTCCATGCGGTTCTCACGATGAGTGCTATCAAGAAGGCAAGAGTAACCATCACTACGTAGGAGTTGACATCCCACCAGACTCTGAATCCACTCCTCTCCCTTCTAGGGGCGATATCTCCGAAAACCCCTCTGGAAGCAAAGAAGAGTGTGAAGAAGGTCATCCAGAACCACAGGAAGAACCAGGTGAAGGAGCCAATGAATCCGTCCTCGGAGAATAAGGATGGTAGTTCGTTACCAATCTCATGAATATGGCCAATGGAGTAAAGAATCCAGTTCACTGCCAGAAGTGCACCCAATACGTGCCATCCCTCTGCTCTGAAGAATGCATGAATGAAGATCACTAATGCAGAGAATGATGCCCATGCCAATCCAATGTGGTTCTGCTGAGAGAAATCCTGGAGAGAGTCAATCTGGCTGATCCAGATTAGTGGAACCAAGAAACTAGCGAATACTAGTGACGCGTATATTCCCACCTCTGGATTCTCCCTAATGTTTGGAAGATTGGCCATTAGATTCCCCTTGCCCCGATTCTCGATTGCCCCCCTTAGTCCGACCATCACAAGGAAACCGAGTGATATTGAAGAGAGCCAGAATGAGAAGAATGCAGCTCCGATTGCTTCCCTGACGGTGTCTATCACAGCAAGAGAGTCACTTTGAGCGATGATGAGTCCTCCTGCATAGAATGCCGCAAGACGCATCCCCAGAACTATTGAGAGGAGAGTTGCAGACTCTTCAAATCGTTCTGATTCGTTTAAGGCGGCTGAAGCGAATCCAACGAAGACGAATGTGGCAACGAACATATGGTTGAAATTTTCTGGATCTGCTGAATTTGCGATTATTCCTATGAGCGATACCGCGAGAGTGATAGCGCCGACACGCAGGGATCCGGAATCAAGAGGAATCAGCCAGGAAGACCTGCCAATACATGCTGGAATTAACACTGATAGTGAGATCAGGATGGCTGTATAGAGGAAATCGCCGCCTACTTCTCTGCCTTCCAGAGTGGAAGCGACGATAGTCAAACCAAGTAGTGCCAGAGTGATAGCAACAGGCGCGGCAAGGTTGTTGAATTGAACAACTTGAAGGGTATCTTTCTCCTGTTCCATCCCATCCACCGGACCTATTTGCCAATGACTCAGCATCGCGCCGACCAAAACGCTTGTTTTAACCGTTCGTAGAACGGATTGGAAAGATAACCCATAGATTGGTGCTATTTTTCATCACGGAAGTGCACGGAAACCGATGTCTTCCCTATAATGGGAGCCTTCCAGTTCGATTCCTCCGATTATCTGGTATGAGGCCTCCAACGCCTCGCCAAGTGTAGGCGCAATTCCAGTTGCCGAGAGTACCCGCCCCCCAGTTGAGATTAGTTCTCCTGAATCCTTCCTGTTTGCTCCGGCGAGATGGACAAAGCCGAGAACCTGTCCTTCTTCTATTGTTGCATCCCAGCCCTCGATCAGCCTACCCGAAACAACATCCCCAGGATATCCCTCTGCTGCTAAGACAACTGTTGCAGCGTGGACTTTTTTGAATTCAACGTCAATGTCTGCAAGATTTCCCTGCGCAACTGCAAGAAGAACCAGTCCCAAATCTGACTGGAACAACGGAATGGTGACCTGAGCCTCCGGATCTCCCAGCCTCACATTGAACTCGACAACATTCGGAGCTCCATTCTCATCGATCATCAGGCCGACGTATAGGCAGCCACGATAGGGTATCTCGGAATTTCTTAGGTGGTGGTGCATTGGTTCTACTATCTCTTCCCTTGTCCTGGCCAATACTGATGGTGTTGCGACTGGAGCGGGCGCATATGCACCCATCCCCCCGGTGTTTGGGCCTTCGTCATTATTTCCGACTCTCTTGTGGTCCTGGCTTGCTGGAAGCATCACATAACCAGACTCGTCCATAATCACTAGGACTGAGGCCTCCTCTCCTGAAAGATGCTCTTCCATGAGGACAAAACCATCTGTTTCAATCCCATTTCTCAGTGCTTCATGCGCCTCTTTTCTTGAAGAGGTAACAGTTACTCCCTTCCCTCCCGCGAGTACGTCTCTCTTGATGACCCATGGAGGTACAAATGATTCCAAGCTGGACTCTATTGAGTCAATTTCGTCAATCCTCTCGAATCTCCCTGTTGGAACTCCGAGTGACTCCATAATCGTCTTTGCATGAGTCTTGGATCCTTCTAGGAGTGCCCCTTCGGAATGAGGTCCGAAGCTGGGTATTGATTCCTGTCTTAGCCTATCTGATAGTCCATTCACTAGTGGTGCCTCGGGACCAACAACAACCAATGATACCATCAACTCCTTTGCTAGACTGACGATTCCCTCGATGTCAGAAACCGAGATATCGTGATTGGTAGCAACCATCGATGTCCCAGCGTTTCCAGGTGTGCAGTGGACTGAAGAAACGGAATCACTCTGAGAAAGCCCCAGCGCCAATGCGTGTTCTCGGCCACCGGAACCAACCACCATTACTTCCATTCCGACCATGATTCGCGCTCGCTATTCTAGTGATAATGGATTGCACATGAGATGTTGCCTAGTATGGTACTGACTTGAGCCCCAATCGAAATCCAATGATGTTGAAGGACCTGTGTAGAATTGGCGTTGCAAATAGGAGTACTACCATCCCCATCAGTAGTTCGGGGCTACCCACAATGGATGGTGCGAGTAGGAATTGCCCGAAGACGAAAGCAGAGGCCGCGAAAGGGATTGTGTCAAGCAGCGGGGCCTTTGAGCTGACGCTTCCTTCCCTCTTGTGCCCGAGTCTTCGCTTGACGAAGGAACCCGCTGAGTCACCCACCATGCACCCCAATCCAAGTACGCATCCGATGGTAAATGCGGCAACCGATTCCCCTCCAAAGTAGAACCACGCATCCGAGATCTCCGATGAGTTCGTCCCATATGTCGAGAGGGGGTCGAGGAATGGAGCAGAATCAACCGTATTTCCATTCGCAATTGAATGAGTTAGGATCCCCAATAGACCACCTCCTATAGTCCCTCCAATTAGGCCATTCCAGGTCTTTCCATCACCCAAAACTCTGTTCCCATCTGACATCACCCTGCCTCCATCAATAGTGAAAACGGGGATTCCTGTCAAATCTGGAATCCACTTCCCCCCTAGCATTGCTGCAGTGTTGGAAAGATATCCTGGGAGGTATAGCCAGAGCACCAGAAGGGGAGCGATTAGGGGGTCATCCCAAGGAAGTGAATCCGATGACATGCCTCTGGCAGTGAAAATCGGAGGATGAACCTTCGCACGATTGTGGGAGTGGAAAATCTGTGGATTGATTGAGCCCGGAGGGGTGATATTCATGTCCTTCCGTCGGGACGGATTGGCAATGAACAGAAGAAATCCGATTATGTTGTGCCTCGTACTATTATTCTCAGTGACCTTCATTCCGATTAATGCTGTAGCGGAAGGTGATGACATCATCATCGAGTCGAACATGACTTGGTCGGACGACATGACTCTTTCACAGAATGTAAGAGTGGTAAACGGTGGTTCACTATCTTTCGTAAATTCGCAAGCAGATATTAGCAATGGAGTCAATATCTACGTCGATTCATCATCCTCTTTGTCTCTAGAGAATTCTGGATTAAGTGCAAGCCAACCGCCATCTGGATTGGTCGGATTCGGATATTGTGACGAAGGGAACAGGTCAGCAGTATTGGCCTCTTCATCCTCTGACCAGAATGTTAGGATGTATGTACGACCGATTCAAGGATTCACGCTGGACGGCGTGGTTGCTCATTTTGGAAACGATACTAAGGACCTGAGTGGCGATGAGGATTTCATTCCTCTCGGAAACGGCCCGGTTGATACGTGGGTGGGGTTTACTGGTCCGCTTTGCCATCCGATTTCTCTTGGCGAGATCAGTGTTGAGAGGGGTAGCCAAGAGAGGGTCTGGTCCGATGCTGCAGATTTCTCGCATAGGAATATGATGATTAATGGCGAACCTGGGTTCACTATCGATATTGAGGGTTACATGGAGTCGATCGCCTCATCAGTATTCGGAGGACATATCTCCTCATCAGGAATTATTCAAATCAACGATTCATCTCTTGATAGGGTAGGACCAATCATATTGACTAGCGATGATGCAGGAATTCACCTAGGGGGAAATACGCAATTCACAAACAGTACAGATGATCATGACGTCAGGGCCAAGGCACATTCATCAATCATCTGGGGGGAAGGGGTGAGCGGTTCCGGCGGATTAACCGACAAGTGGGAGAGGAGGATATCCGGTCAGAGTCTTTCCTTCGATGCAATGTTCGTCACATACGATATCACCGGGATGCACAAATTTCCTAGCTATTCCAACTTCAGTAACGAAATGGGGGTTTCCTTCATCGACGGAGGGAGGGAGAGAGTGGTCGAGATAGCATGGTCGCAAGACAACACTTGGGAGGAAAACCCGATCTGGAGTGAGCAGGCGATTGTCACCATTACAGACTACAGAACTGCATGGAATCCAGAGGAGTCAGGCATAGGAGACTATGGAGGGGGGCAATTCGAACTTGTCTGGGATTCTGAAGTAATGGTGGAAAGCGGAACTCCGATGGTGATTTGGGATAGTCTTTCTGTGGTCGGAGAAGATGGGGCACTGAGCGAAGCCGTCGTAGGCGATTCTGTGAATGTTGATGCCGAAATCTCCAATTCTGGGTCTGCTGCTGCATCATTGGCAATCAATTGTGAGGATGTCAGTACCGATGCTACTGCGCAAATCTCGCCTTCATTCCCTAACGCAGTAATAGGACCGGGGGAGAAGGTTACGATTTCTTTCAGTTGGAGGGTTTCGGTTCCAGGTGAGGACTCGATTTCATGCAGAATTCTGACACCGACTCAACTCGTGGATGAGTTAGCATTCGGAGGTGGGCAGACGACGAGTCAGAGTGTGAATTGGACGATGGTCGATGAAGAAGCTGGTTTCACAATTATTCCTGCCCTAATCGCCTTAGTAATGGCAGCTTCTGCAGGGGGTTACTTTCTATTCTCAATATACAATGAGAGAGAAGAGGACCCAGATGAGGAGTATCAGAGAATTCCCTGAGACATCGTAGACTCTGCGATCTTCAGGAAACCGGCAATATTTGCACCAGCGACGTAGTTTCCTGGCATGCCATACTTCTCAGCAGTCTCGAAAGCGTTCTTGTGGATATTCACCATGATGCCCTCGAGTTTCTGATCGACCTCTTCCCTGGTCCAGCTCATTCTCAGGCTATTCTGACTCATCTCCAAACCAGAAGTTGCGACGCCCCCTGCATTGCTAGCCTTCCCTGGTGCGAAGAGAATGCCATTCTCGTGGAAAACCTCGACTGCTTCGGGAGTACATGGCATGTTTGCTCCCTCGGCCACCGCAATTACTTCGTTCTCTACGAGCATCTGAGCCTCTGCTTCGTTTATCTCGTTCTGAGTGGCACAAGGAAGAGCAACGTCGACATTGGTACTCCAGATTTCGCTATGATTTGGCTCGGGCTTTGATTCTGTGTACTCGACTCCGTCAAAGTGTTCAGCATATTCCTTCATTCGCCCTCTTCTGTTGTTCTTTAGATCCATTATCCAATCAAGCTTATCGCGATCGATTCCAGCAGCATCGTAGATGTAGCCACTGCTGTCTGACATGGTGACTGGCTTGCCGCCTAGGTCTAGGACCTTCTCGCAGGCGAACTGGGCTACGTTACCCGAACCGCTGATTGCGACTGTTGCTCCATCGAACGACTTGCCCTTGGTTGCCAGCATCTCTCTTGCAAAGTAAACCAAACCGTATCCCGTTGCCTCTGGCCTGATTAGAGAACCCCCATAGGAGAGTCCCTTTCCTGTTAGAACTCCAGTGAACTCGTTAGCCATTTTCCTGTACATTCCGAATAGGTATCCAATCTCCCTGCCACCTACTCCGATGTCCCCTGCTGGAACATCGAGATTAGCTCCAATATGCCTCCAGAGCTCGCTCATGAATGACTGGCAGAATCTCTTAACCTCTGAGTCCGACTTCCCCTTGGGATTGAAATCGGAACCTCCCTTTCCTCCGCCCATTGGCAAACCAGTTAGGCTATTCTTGAACACCTGCTCGAATCCCAGGAACTTCAGAATTGAAAGATTGACACTTGGATGGAACCTAAGGCCTCCTTTGTAAGGTCCAATCGCACTGTTGAACTGGACTCTGAAACCTCGGTTTACGTGGAGTTTTCCCTCATCGTCGTACCATGGTACCCTGAACTGTATTACTCTCTCTGGCTCAACCATACCTTGGACCACGTCAATGTAATCAGGGTACTCAGAAATCACCGGCCCTAGGCTGTCGAGCACTTCTTCGACGGCCTGATGGAACTCTGGCTGATCTGGGTCTCTTGCTTTCACTGTCTCGTAAACTGATTTTATCGCATTGTCCATTTGGTCACCAACGATTATGTTGAACCCTTATTGGGCGAGCGCCCCTGCCTTTGTTCCCCTTTTGAATGTTCCAAGTAAGCAATCAGGTAATGTGGCGTTATTCGAACAGTATCTGATTAGCGATTTCGGCTACTCTTTTCTCGTTCCCTGGCAAAGTCATCACGTAGACTGCTTCTTGACTGACCTGCCTCTTTCTCAGTGCTTCGGCCATGGGGGTGACCTCCTTGAGCCATCGCGTCTTGCCATCATCGCCAACTACCTTGACATCGACTTGGGCCATTCTAGGCTCTGAGAGAAGGAGTTTCACACTTGGGACATCGATTGCAACATATCCTGGTTCCATACCTGCACGGAATGCTATGTCATCCTCTATCTCCCTCCTAACACTCAATTCATTGGCTATTGATGCGAGTCTTTCAATCTGCTCAGGACTCAGATCGTCCTTCCTACGACTCAGGCAAACTTTCAGCAGGTTCCGATACTTGAGTCGTGTAATCATGTCCCTGGAAAAACCACCCGCCTTGTCAAGAGCCCCCCAAATCTCCGCGTCGACTCTCCTCTGAAGATCGATAGAGTCTGGCAATGCATCCCCTGCCCTCTCAACGGCACGAGAAAGCATTACCTCGGTTACTCGTGTAACTCTATGGAAGTAAACCGCGCTGTACATTAGCCCTCTGGCCACCAACATTCCCTCTAGTGCCGAAAGGCCGCCCTGCTTGACAACAATGTCTCCACCCTGACTACGTAGGCACTCAATTAGACGGTTGTGGTCAACCACCCCATGCTTTACTCCTGTGAAATGTGAGTCTCTCAGCAAATAGTCCAGTTGATCGCAATCTACGGGCCCGTGAACAAGTTGTGCCAATGTCTTATCCTCCCCAGAGAAATCCTCTCTGCCCTCCGTCCAACTAAGCAACGATCTCTCTGTTCCTGATGCGTCGGGACCGGTGATAAGTGAGGAAACTAGCTTTGGATCTAGGCCGTGATCCTCCAGGATACCAGGAATTGATTTCCTTTCGTCTATTGACTCCCCTTCTCCATCAACGATTACGTCATATTCCCCGAGGATGATTCCTTTCGTAACCTCCATGTGATCCATCCCCCCTCTATCGGCCAGAATATGCTCCAATGTGTGTGAGTAGGGGCCGTGACCAACGTCATGGAGCATAGCAGCAACCTGCAGGGTGTCCGTGTCGATATCTTCCATTGAAAGGGAGTCGGCCATTCTTCCTGCGATGTGCGAGGCCCCAAGTGAGTGCTCAAACCTAGTATGGTGAGCGCCGGGGAAAACCAAATGAGCCAAACCCAGTTGCTTAATGTGACTTAGTTTGTTCATCTCAGGAGTGGAAAGGAGATCTTGGGCAACTCCCTTCAGTTTGAATTGGCCATGTATGGCATCATTGATGACTTTCACAGATACACCATGCGATGCCAGAAGACCATGTGCCTTGAATCGCTCGTTAGGGGCCATCAATAGGATGTTTCAATAATATCGTTATTGTATTTCATTTGCATTTCAATTGCAATACAATTATATCCTGTACGCGTCTCTGGCAGACTCAGGAGGAACAGGAGGTGCCCGGCAACAGTCCAATGGTCTCGATGAGGATTCCAGAGGATCACCTCCTGGAACTAGACAGACTCGTGGGCTTCGATGGGATGAGAAACAGGTCCGACGTGATTAGAGAGGCAGTGAGGAGGATGCTGTCGACACCCCTTCCTGGAAAGGGGGATCGAGTGGAAGTGGACCTAGGCCCGGAGTTAACTGTCAGGCTGAGAGACTACTGCAAGATTGTTGGTGAGCCGGCGGATGTTGTCCTAAGACAATCGGCAAGGGAGATGATCCGCAAGGAGATGATCGAAGGGGCCACGGTAGTGGACCTACTGAGAAAGCGCATGGATGAGTTGCGCTTCAGACACGATGAGGATTCAAACGCTTAGGAGAGAGAGATATGGGCGAAGTTGGGATGCACAGAGAGAACTCGGGGGAGCGGCGTGTCCGCTCCCCCAACCACCAATCAAGCGATGCCAGGAGATTTGGCAACGGGCTGAGAAACATCAGAAACAGGGCGAAGAAGCTTAGCAACGCAGTTGGTTACGACCCCAGCGAAGCCCCTCGTATCCCCAGGAAAGCAGATCAGAGTTAGAACTCAACACACACACCGTCCCGCACCACGCGTGCGGGGCAACCCGAATCTTACCAGATGGAATGCTATGAATTGGGATGCAAACTTATGGACGGTCAATTTCCCAGTACATCTCCATGTCTGGTGGAGGAGTGTCCAATAGCAGTCTTTTCTTCGCTCATGATACTCCTAGAGAGTCCCAGATAGGGATGATCTCGGATGGTATTGACGCATTGAAGGGCAGGGGGTTCCTACTTGCGGCAGCACCTACGGGGATTGGCAAGACTGCGGCAGCACTGGCATCCGCACTCAATGCTGCAAATCAAAGTGAGAACACAGAAATTCCAAAGATTATGTTTCTGACAGGGAGGCAATCCCAACACAGGATTGTTGTTGACACAATTCGTGAAATCAACAAGAGGCTGCCACCTGGATTCTCCAGAGTGAAAGTAGTTGATATCATTGGGAGAGAGGGCATGTGCAAAGTAGTGGACAGGTCCACGGGGAAATGCAATTGCGAAATAGGAGTAACTGAGTCAGAGAGGAGGTTCCTAAGGGGGGATTTGGAAGAATTCATCCATTCTGAGCCACGGCATGTTGATCAGGTTCTAAAGCGAGTCAGGAAGACGGATGTGTGCGCATGGGCAACTGCAAGAGAGGCGGCAAAAAACACTAGAGTAATCGTCTGCGACTACAACCATGTTTTCGTAGAGGGCGTCAGAGATGCTTCACTCCCAGTAATGGGCATAGATTTGGAAAATACAATTCTTATCGTCGATGAGGCACATAACCTTCCGGATCGAATTAGGAGTGGCCTTGAGAGGAGAGTTACCGAGAGAGTTTTCCAAAGAGCTTTGTCGGATGTCGAAGAATACAAAGAGAGCATGGAGAAAAGGGAGGCGGATTTGGAGATGCCTGAATCAAATCAGCTTAGAGAAGCGAAATCTCTGGAGAAGCAAATCAGAGCATTGAGGGATGATGCAGGTCTGAGGGAATGGTTCGAAGAAAAGAAAGCCGAGAATAAACGGACAAAAGGAGACGACGTAAGGGTGGCTACTCAGGATTTCCTAGATGTTGTTTCAAAGGCCATAGGTGGGATTCTAGAAGAGGATCCCGAAGACGATATATCTCTTCTGAGGATGATGATTGCACGATTGTTGTCGGTCGTAATCGAAGAAGATGAGGATTCGGAGGAAGATGAACAGAACGACTGCACGAGGCTTGCTGAGATATTGGAAATTTGTATCAGATATAGAAAAAATTCCGCATTGGCCTTAGTCTTCGATGAACTTCTTGATGAGCCAAGGGTGACTAGTCATCTACTTGACCCGAGTGTTGTTGGCGAACCAATCTTCGAACAATGTCTAGGTTCCATACTGATGTCTGGAACGCTATTCCCGCCAGAAATGTACGCAGAGATACTAGGAATACCGAGGATTCGTTCTTCATGCATTGAGTATTCTTCTGGTTTCCCCTTGGGCAATAGGCCAGTACTAATTGCAAGTGATGTGACAAGCAAGTACACTGAAAGAGAGGAGAGTTTTTCATCAATAATTAGCCATGTAAAGTCGGTAATAGACAACACGAAAGGAAATGTTGCAATTTTCGCCCCCAGCTATTCTATGCTTGATAGGATTCATGGGGAATTTGAGAATAGTTGGAGCCCAAAGAAAATTATCAAGGAAGAGCAGCGAATGAGTAAGTCGGGAGTAGAGAGTTTGATCTCTAAACTCTATGAGCATAAGCAAATGGGAGGATCTGCTCTATTTGGAGTCCTGAGTGGGAAGCTTTCCGAGGGGGTTGATTACTCGGAAAATGTTCTGAGTGCTCTGGTTTGCGTTGGTCTGCCTTTGCCACCTCCAAGCGCCAAACAAGATGCCTTGCTAGAGTACTATTCGAAGAAGTATGACAGGAATAGGGCATGGAAGTACGCAAGTCTACAGCCAGCTGTAAACAGTATTCTTCAGGCACTTGGAAGGCCAATTAGGAAGAAGGAGGACAGGGCGATTGTGGTACTTCTGGAGAAGAGGCTTCTAGAGAGGAGGGTCAGCGATTGTATGCCTTCGATGCAGAAGATGCGAACATCGAAACCCGAAAGAACTGCAGAACGAGTCAAGGCGTTCTTCGAGATTTGACCTACAATGGGTTCATGCGAGTCGGGTAACTGGGCAATGCATGGAGTGGACCAGGGTTGATGTCCAATCTGATGCAGAAATAGAGTCAATTGGTGGTCTGGCCGATCTGAAAGTAGGCCTTGATACAGATGCAGAGTCCATGCATCGAGGATTCCTAAATGAGTTGCCCCATCTCTCTGAAGTAATGGGGATGCATGACTCGGTAGTCTCTGAAATCGAGTCGAGAGTCCTGAGCGAGTCTGTTTCCACTTTGGGTGAGTTTGTCTCTGAGTTCGGAGGAGAATGGTCGGAATCTGAGATTAGGATCCCCTTGCCAACTACCAACAAGAATGAGTTTACCATCGAGACTACGAACGACAATGATTCTCAGGTTGTCAGAGTTATTTCCCCAGAGAGGTTTGGAGGATTGATCAGGTCATTCCGGCTACCAAAGGAGAGGCGTGTTTCAGGGGCAATTTGGGAAGGGGAATTCATTGCAATCAAGTTGGATTGAGTCACTCCTCAATCTCCAACTGTAAATCCCTCGTTGGAATGTCTTGAATCGCCTCAATCTCCTGCATGACCGAAGAGAGAGCTAGTTGTGCGTTGTCCCTATGAGAGTCCCCAAGAACGTGACTTGAGTATCTGGCCTCCTCGAAAATTCTATCCAGGGGCACCAAGGAAGCCTCGCTGATTGGCAGAGCCTCTCTGATTGCGTACTCGAACTCTCGAACTGTCTCGAAGTTCCTTCGTAGGAAACCCCGGCGCATTAGGACTGAACACATATTCTCGTAGCATAGGAAGATGGCTCGGCGATATTCATCGCCAGCTGCCAGCATCTCTGCGGTCTGGCCCAGAACCTTGGCTAGATCCCTGATTGTTGATTTCCTCTTCGTATTGAAAGCCATGGCGCCGATTGCGATGGCGATTGCTGCTACCAACAGAGCACCGAGTGCAACATATGTACTGCCAAAGAGAGAGTCACCCTCTTGTTTCTCGTAAGTTATTGGGACGCCAGAAGAGGGCAGCAGAGCGAGGCTTCCCGGATCGATGAACTCTGAGTCCGAGCCAATCATCACGCTTAGGAGACCCCATCCCTCTGGTGGAAGAGATTGTTCAGACAAGGCGGGCAATGGGGCCATTGACTTGAATTCGTACTGAAAGACACCATCTTCCCCGGTTAGCTTAGAAACCGAAAAATGAGTAGTACTGCCATTCATCAGGCTAGCGGTTAGGGAAAGTCCCTCCAGTGGAGCGCCGGTATCCCTAGCAGTGGCGTTTACAGTCCCCCTAATCACCCTCTGGCCGTTTGAGAGGTCCAATTCAGAGTATACGAAGTCAACCTCTATCATCACGAGAATCTCGATTTCCTTGGAAACACCATTCAGGAACCTGGACTGGTCTGAATCGACTACTATAGTGATGACATTCTCACCTGGATGCATGAATTCCTGGGCCTTTGCTCTGATCTGGAAGTTCATCGTACTCGGATTATCCCAAGGCCCGGAAGTGATTGGAAGGTCAGATTCACCCCATGTTAGGCTCATGGAAAGGTTGGCGAAGATTGCGGATTCGCCTCCCAACTCCCTTACAAGCCCCTGTATCATTATCGAGCTGGATGGAGATGCATCGCCTCGAATAATCGTGTTGGTGATTGGTTGTACCTCGACTACGATGTCTGACAGGACAAACACCTGCGACACGGAACCTGTGGAGAGGTAGAGGAACTCGCCACCGAACAGGAAAGAGACGTTATGAGAACCTCTGCTCAATGCGTATTGCACCCTATGGCTGTAGGAGAAGAAACCGCCCTCTTCGGTAACTACCAATTCGACAGGGGCTCCATCCAATAATACTGAAATCTCCCTACCCTCAAGTCCTTGCTCAAAACCAGTGTCAGATTCGAAAAGTCTGCCACTGAAGTTCCAATGCCCCCCTCTGGTCACATACGTCTGTTCGACCTGGTGTGAAATTGAGGTGTGGTAAGAGACGGTGAAATTCGACTCTATTATGCCCTGCCTGTAGAACCCTTGTGCTGGAGAAATTGCAGAAATCGAATGGTTCCCAATATCCATTGAATCGGGGATCGTCCACTCCAATGACCAATTGCCGGTCTCCTGACTACTAGTTATCCCCACCAGTACACCATCAACAAAGATCTCGATTGTTTGGCTCCCTAACCAACCATCCTCCAAGTTATCCTTGGCAGAACCCGAAATCAACAAGGAGTCACCCACGGCAATTGGCCCTATTGGATCCATTGTGACGAAAACTGGGGAAAAGACAGTGAATACCACTGATGATTCTGATGGAAGTAGGAAATCCTCCCCGGCGAAAGCTATGCCGATAACAATCGGCCCCAGTGACATGTCTGACGCAATTGGGACAAAACCTGTGAACGAACCATTTCCGTCCACCGATATTGATGTTATTTCCTGCCCATCTACCGACATGATGAGATCTCTACTTGGGATGGCTCGGCCGACGCCATCCGTCAGAACGCCTTCTACTACTGCTACCTCTGTCCTGTCAATTTCTTCAGGGGGTGTGGAAATTACCACTTGAGTTGGTTGAGTCACATTGAATGCCATTGTGTCAGAGGAACCCAAGTAGTATTCTGGATTGAGGGAGTCACCTTGGCCCATAGGATCTACCCAAGAAAATCCGCCTAGGAAATCTACTCGAGCTGTATGGGGCCCGAAGTCCATCTCTGAAGGAATTAGGTATGTGATAGACCACTGCCCCGTGGTAGCATTGGAGAAAGTGGTGTAAGCAGGCCCAACGTCAATCCCATCAATGTACAGATGAATCAGCCCACCACTGGTGTTGCCCTCGGACTTCAGGAGTTGCCCCCTTTCATCCAAAAGTGAACCGACCAGAGTTACAGACCCACCGGCTATGGAGGGAGAGGATGCTTCTTTCAGCACTAGATTCGTGGGGGCCAGGACGATTAGCCTTGTCCAAGACACATCACCAAGAAGGCCAATAGTACCATTGATTCCTGAGAATGTTGCTGTGACCACCATTGGCCCAGGGTCTCTGTCTGGCCTAACCAGTATTGATGCTGAAGCGGTACCGTTAGGATCAGTCAGACCGCCCCATACGGTGATATTGTCAATTCTTACCACTATGGTGGCAGATATCACAGGCCCGCCCGCGTTATCTATCAGGGAGAGAGAGATATCGAAAGTTTCCCCTCTGATTGTCCTGTTGTCGGGATCAAGGTCATCTGGGCTTTCTATTGTTAGAACCGAAAAGCCCCTGCTATCGAAGGTAGCAAATCCAGATGCTGAGGAGAAATATGTCACCTGGGGTGTAAAAGAAACACCCAATCCATGTGGTCCTCGGGGGAATGACAAGTCGAGTCTAAGTTCTGCTGACCAAGTTCCATCGGCATTGAATGTAACCTGGGAAACTATGAACGTACTGGATTCATCGTCAATTGAGAATGTCAGTGTTGGATTCAGAGGATTGCCAGAACTGTCAGATAGTCCCGATCCGTTACTAGATGTCAAAGAGCCTGTGACGTTGAAGAATTCTCCTGGAAGCGGGTTTGCAGTTATCGGATCTATTACCATGGTAGCTGTAGATCTCACTGTGATGGTATTCAGAGTCAGCACTGCTTGGTGGAGGTCAACGGAACCGTTGAAGACAAAGGTGACATTAACGAGCCCCAGAGGGTGGTCATGAGGGACTTCGAATTCGAAGGCAATACTTCCATCAGCAGCAGTTACGCCCGGATCGAGCCAAGTATCGTGGAAACGAGCCCACACTTCGAAGCCTGAAAGTGGATTCTCGTTGTTGCTGAACTCTACTAGCCTAGTCGTAATGGTGATTGATTCGCCACGGTCCACAATGGTATTCACAAACGGATTTGAGTCTACGAATTGGGAAACCCCCACCACTAGTATCGATGCATCCCCGTTGCCAGTCAGGTAGAACGGTGTCGAGCCATTGACTACGCTAACGACTAGGGTCCTGTCTCCTCTGAGGACACCGTTTCCGAGGGTATCGGTTGGAACTATGAGGTTGAACGCTCCAGTAATATTCGTAGTTTGATTATTAATTAGAAGTTCTTCTGGTTCGTCAAGGAAGAATACATTGATGCCAACTGGTCCGTCTACGGTTCTATTGGCAACTACTGAATCCATCACATTGCCCACTAAGTTGAAGGATTGTAGTGCAGTAACTTGGGAAGGAATTGAGGTAATCTCAACTGAGCTGACAACCTGTACAGTTAGATTCACGAAACTCTCGTTCCCGAGCCATCTTCCCGCTCCGGGCGTTGTGAGGTTATCAGAAAGATCGTCAGCCGCGTGAACCCTAATGTCGTAATATCCGGGTGGAGCGGTGGACGGGACAATTGGATCGAAGGAGACAATTCCTCCAGAGTTAGTAGTTCCAGATTGGAGTATTGTCTGGAGAGGCCCACCCCAGTCGAAGTAGAGATCCAAAGACACACCAGACAGTTCTGCATTTGGGTCCTCAACATCCGTTACAGTAGACTGGAGGAGCAATTCTTCCCCGGCAGTAACTATCGAAGACTGGGGGTCGGTCTCGACTACAAACTCCGTCTGCACGCCTAAACTGATTGTTGTTGGATCTCCTGCGTTGTAGTAGCTTCCTCCTTCTGGAGGGTTACCAGAGAAACTCAAAGTGACATCAATCTCGTATACGCCAGAAGGAATACCCTGTGGAATCTCGAATGAAAGATTGTATGCACCTGTTGCTTCGTCCACCCAACCGTTTGCGATATTGTAGATCGTGGGGGCTGCTGGGAATCCGCCTGGAGTGGGAGGTAGGGTCGAGGGTACCAGAAGCTGCACAGTTACGGAAGTGTTGTTTCCGGTAATCTGGTTCTGCAGCACCATATCTCTTGCGAATCCAGAGATCCAGTTTGTCGATCCTCTGACGGACCAATCATTAGAGACACTTGCGGATGCATTGCCCATTCCTCGGACCCTTAGAAGACCTGATGTAGAATTGGGGCTGAGCCAAGTGGAGCCACCATAGCTGAGGTTCCAAAAATAGTCCCCCGGGATCATGCCAAAAGATGGAGTGAAGGTTGGAGTTACCCGTCCAGCGTCAGGATCGGTTTCGTTCCAAACGAGGTCCCCATCAAAAAGTAAGGTATATTCGCCATCAAATGGAGCAAAAGACGAGCCAGTGTGATCCTCTAGTAATACGTCAACGGCATACTCCCTGCCCCTGATGGCGAAGGCAAGTTCGTAATCGAAAACAACGAAGCTCCGTATTCCGTAGACATCGACAAATTGTTCTTGGTCATTCGAATTCAAGTCATCGGAGTCGAACTGCAGACGTACATCAACCGGCCCCGCAGGGAGGGGGACGTCAGAGGCAGAGAAGGGCCAAGCGATTGAGAAATCCCCCGGAGTGGAGCCCCATGAGGAGTCATTGAGGTACCATGTGGTCAACTCTTGGAATGGTCCAGAGAGATCAGCTCTTCGCATCTCTAGAATCAATGTCCCATTCAGCGGAGAAGGAGACGGGCCTCTACTGAGTACTGTTCCGTTCAGATAGATATTGCTTCCAATCTCCAGAATCGAGTTATTCTGTCCTTGGGACTGAATCCCTACTGTTAGGTTTGGAGATAGCGTGATGTTCAGCTTGAAGGGCAGGATACCCGGAAGCGCGTGGTAAGAAGGGAGGGTGGCATTGTTCAGATCTTCGAAATGCCAACCCTGGAATGAAATAGCAGCATCCATTAATCCAAGAGGTTCTGTCTCGTCGATTGGTACTATGAACTCGTAATATCCCCCTCCGGATACACCGGAAACAACCGAAACTTCGCCATCTACATCCGAAGAGTAGTTCAGAACGACCTGCAGGTCATCCACAATTGAAGGGTCCAAGAAAGGTGAACTTGCCCAAGAAAGTTGTCCGGTTATTGAAGAATTGACCCCAATCCCAAGCATTGGTTGACCTACTGGAATTGGACTGGTAATAGACAAGGATACGTCATCTGTGATATTGACTTGCCACGGCATGGAAATTCCCTGGATGCCGACATATCCCATCTCGGTGGTAAGGATCACCAGAGATCCGAAACCTGGTTGTATTATTTGAGGAGGAAGTCCTGTTAGATTGAATGAGCCATTTTCATTCGTTGTAACATTGGCCACCACGTGCTCCAGAATGGCGGCACTTCCGGGCACCTCTTCGGATTGACTGGGTTCGACAAGGTACATTGAGAGTGATATGTTATCCACCAGAGTCTGGTTCTCTACAAACTCCAAGGTCCCCTCGACCCAGATGTGTTCTGATGTCGTTGTATTCCTCTCAACTGACGTTGGCCCCCAAGACTCCACATTAATCCTTACTTCAGACATCGGGGGACAAGCTTCGAAGGGAATCCAACCAAGATCTAGCTCACCCTGGTTCTGATTGGTCTGGAGATGAACCTCGGCCCATCTAGTGAAGTCTTTTCCGTACACTTTGAATGCCTTGCCATCCCATGAGCCACCTGAAAAGCCAGTGACCTTGCGTGCAGGGATACCTGCCATCCTAAGCATAGTCACAAAGACCGAGGTAAACTCATCACAGTCTCCTTCCCTAGATGAATTTAGAATCCAATGTGAAACATCACTATCTATCCCAAGACCGCTTTCCCTACCCGAACCGTAGTGATTCCTTAGGAAAGAAATTGTTTCATTACCGTTCACTATGAAATTCTGGATAGCAGTGACCTTGTCCCATGCTGAGATAGCCCCCGACTGGTCTATGACATCCTGAGTAAGGTTAGCGACGAAACCTGAGTTGTTCATGAAGTCCGGAGGTAGATCCTTGCCGTAATCGGAATCGGCGAATGCTGTCGAATTCTCACGAATTACAGCGGATAATACCACCTCCGGAGCGTTGACGTATAGAGCTTCGATGACGGCACTATCGACGATTATGTCACGAGTGTAGTTCGAGAAGTTGAGACCGGCGGAACTATCCACCCATGCCGTGTAATTCACCACATTGTGAGGTTGTATTAGTTCCTGTCCGGGACCGATGTATCCAGCTTCATCGAAAACTATCTCCCAAGATAGTGGTCCTGAGTGATTCCAGAAAGACTGGTCTGCCACCCCTTGTTCTGTTGAGAATTCCGGAGTAACTTGGGTATTGCCCACGAGGGTGCTATTCACGCCCCACGAAACCCCGGTGTAGAAGTCATAGGTATGCCACCTCCAGTAGTGTTTGACAGTTGGATCTAGTCCCTCGGAACTATTGGTAGCAGTGAACATCAGTGCGTTCTCTTGTATGTCATCAATAGGATCGAAAGGATCGCCGGGAGACCCTATGCAGTCCAGAACCCAGAAATCCTCGGGGCATTCTTCCCCATCAGGGATTCCCCCTCCATCGGAATCTGGGTCAAGCCAGTCAGTTCCTATATCCTGCTCGATTATGTCAGGTATGCCATCGCCATCAGTATCGAGGGGGTTGATGTCGTCATCAGGATTGTCTTGAGGGTTTGTCCCGTCTAGATATTCCTGCCCGTCCTCGACCCCTCCATTGTCGGTATCTGCTACGTTCCAGAGAGTGAACCAAACGTCAGATGTGAAATTGCCTCCGAATCCAAAACCCCCGATTCCAAAAATCATTGAGCATCCCGTTGTATTCTCGAAGTAGTTGTTGAGGCCATCCTCATCGGAATCTAGGAGATTGTGACAGGGCTCTCTTGGGTCAGTTAGATTCAGAGTTTCGGATAGGTCATTGACGCCGTCTCCATCGGAATCGTATAGTGTCGGGTCAGATAGGAACCCCCAAGCTGCTGTCAATTCTTCCCAGTCTGCGAGACCATCTCCATCCGAGTCCTTGTAGTCATCATCGCACCATGGGTCGTTTGTGGCATTGACAGAAGCATCCCAACACCAAGAGCCGTTGGTGAACAGAATCGTTGCTGCGCCTGTTGGGGGTTCTGTATCCACCCCTTTCAGGAAGGATGGCGCCTCCAGGGAGGCATAGCTGAATGGGGTCCGAGTTCCATTGGGGGATACGAAGTAAGCCATTGGCGCATTTCCCCTCCAATCCACCGGATCTGGATTGATCCCTTCTGTGGAGTTGATGGTTAGCGTGTCGGCATCTCCATCCCAGGAAATAATTGTGAAAACAAGTTCGAAAATGGATGTACACGGATCGGTCTGCCCGGGGAAGCCTTCGTCTCCATCACTTATTCCACCTCCATCTGAGTCGGAAACGTTCCATAGAGTGCAGGAGTTGTTCTCCTCCCAGTTTTGCAGCCCATCACCATCGAAATCGCCCTCGTCGTTGATTCTCGTTGGATCTGTCTCACCTGGATCAACCACCCCATTGCCATTCAGATCTTCGTCTCCATCATCCAAATGGTCTCCGTCCGTGTTGTTATCCCTAGGGTCTGATCCCTGGGCCGGATCACCATACGAGCCATTGTATTCGATTCCATCGAGAATTCCATCCGAGTCAGTATCCGGAGAGGTTGGGTCAGTAAGTAAGATGAGTCCCTCCAGGGAGTCATTCAGGCCATCTCCATCGGTGTCGTTGTTCTGTGGGTCGGTCTGGGTAATGCCATCGACCTCGGCGGTAAAGATTCCACACCCCCCAGGGCCGAGGGAAAGTACTGGATTACAGGGTGACTCAGTTATCGTCATGTTGATTGGCCCGGGTCTGAAGTATTGTGTTGGTGGGAATGTCGTCCCATTCCTAGTCCCCCATGCAGGGTTGACGTACTCGTAAATGTTTGATAGCCCGTCTGAGTCTGGGTCCCCAAAAGTCCCATCTTGGTTTGAGTTCGAGGTCGGATCAAGGCCATTTGCTGCCTCCCACCCATCTGGCATCCCGTCTCCATCGGTATCCCAACCATTGGGATCCTCATCTTCGATTCCGTCTCCATCATCATCATTGGAGCTGCAATCGGCATCCCCATCGAAGTCTGGATCATTGGAATCAACCATTCCATCGTGATCGTTGTCGAACGTATCTGTGCAGATGTTTCCTACCGGATCCTCGTCTGCACCGTCTGAACCAGAACCCTGAATCACTTGCATGGCGCTCTCCTCGTCCCAGTTCGAAACAGGAATAGTTCCATTCCACCAAACTCCATTGTCCAGGACGTTCGTAGTGGATGGCTCATCCCAACCCGAGGGGATTCCGTAAAGATACTCGTTCAGATTTGTGAGTCCGTCGGAGTCGGGATCTCCGGTGGAGCCGTTATCTCCAGATGACGATAGGGGGTCTAAACCATATTGCCATTCCCATCCATCAGGGAGCCCATCGTTATCCGAGTCCCAATCCTGTGGCTGAGTGTTGATCAGGAACTCAATCCCATACGGGAGTCCGTCTGCATCCTGGTCGTTCACAGTAGCAGAGGCCTCGAAGACGGCTAATTGCATGGAGGCCCCCCCTGACATTAGTATCAAGAAGGTCAGAAGTGAGGCTGATCTCTTCTTGGCCGCGGGCCCAGATTCTCCATAATTTGGATTTGCTAAATGCATAGATGCCAGTCTCGTTTTGTAGGCCGCTAACTTTGGGTCTTAAGAAGAATGGAGCGTCGTTCGTACATTTGCAGACTATATCAGCTCGACATCGTCATCGTCGTACTTATCTACGCCCCTATGTTCTTCCTCTACGGTTACTGGTGCGGGAATCTCAGGAGTGTTTTCTTGGACTTCAACCTCATCGTCAGATAGAGTCTCCAGCATCCTCATCTGTGCTGCCCACCTTCTCCTATTGAGCCTGCTCTGAATACCAGCGAACAGCAATAGAACACTGACCAATACCAGAACAAGAGTGATTGGCCTAGGATGGGCCATTTCGTTAACAATTATATCGACGAAAGACCCGATCTCTACTATTGCCGTAAGAGTGAACTTGGCGGTTAGAGACTCCGGGAAACTCTGCTCTGTGTCTAGTGGGGTGGCAGTAACTGAAATCGGAATTGAATCTCCGTTGTTTGCCGAACTAGACACAGAAACCTCGACAGTAAATGTGGCCTCGTCAAATGCTTCAATTTCTATCAAGGGGGAACCCGAAAGGCCACCGATGCTCACATCCCACCCACTCTCGTCTACGTCAGCTTCAAGCAGAACGGTCATTGGACTGTTTCCTTCATTCTTCACTTTCATCTGGATAGAATAGTCATTTCCAGGTGCAAGTTTAGTATTCTGGGAAACCTGAACAATCTCCAACATTGGTTGGTCGGCTTCAATTTCGAAGGTCATAGGAAGATCGAAATATCTTGGTTCGTCTTCTTCTATATCCTCAACAATCCTCAGGTAGACAGTATGATTCCCAACCTCTACCTGATTAGTCAGGGTTACGCTGATGAAGACCTCTGTGAAGTCTCCGGGCCCAAGGGATACTCGAGGAACTGATTCTCCATCCGAATTTGTTATTCTGAAATCCCATTGGCCATAAGCAGAGTTTCTGTCGGTATTTTCCTTCAACGATGCGGGGTTCTGAAGCAACCACCATGATGCTGCTTCCAGATTCGTCTCACTATTCGTCAATCGCGCCCTGAAGTCCAATTCAGGCCTATCCTGACCGGGCGCACAAAGTGCCACCTTCATGTGGCCTAGAGGCGTCCCATCACAATCCTGTGAGACCTCCCCCCTTATCCCAAATGTTCTCTGGATTGTGAATGAAACAGTAGTTGTGGTAGAGGCATTTCCTCCACTGATTACTTCTATCTCAATCTCCCCGATATCCTCATCCTCCCTGTCTAGGCTTGGCTTAACCCCCAGAATCAGGACCTTGGTGCTGTGCCTCTCCAGTAAAGGAGTGTGGAAAGTCCCATCACCCTCATCTTGAAGTATCCTCTGCCCAGTTAGATTATCGTGCAATTGGAAGATTGATTTCGACCTCTTCAGAATGTCGATCCTGAATGTATCGGCATCAAAACCAGTATTGAAAATCTCCAAAATAAATGGGTTGAATTCCCCGTACTCGGCGAATCTGGGGATGGTCGAATCCAGGGCATCACCTCTGGAAGAGTTAGCTATCGGTGTTTTGTGATCCTCGGACCAGACTGAAACTACCGGGGGCTGGTAGACGTCAATCTTCTCCACGTTTAGTACGAGCGTATCCTGATGGACAACCGAGATAACCCCATCCACATCGGCCTCAGCGACTGCTCGAATCTCAATCTTCTTCGGCATCCCGGTCAGATCATCGGGTGCTGTGAGAGTCACAGTTGGATTAATCACCGTACCCCCAGAGCTCATCTCGTATCCTGCTGGGGAGTCGAACTCAACCAACCAAGAGCTGCCCAAATTGGTCAAAACTTCAAGTTCTACGTTCATCGACTTGGTGGAGTCCCCCCTATGGACAAGAACCATCGGGACGGGGGTGACCTTACCCGGGGCGAAGTACTCAACTGAACGATCGAACCTGTGCTTCAGTGACACTCCGAACTGATGCATCTCTATTGGTTCGTGCTCGATTTCAATTTCGTTACCACCGACATCCCGGACCCTGAGAAATACAGTATACTCCCCGGGAGAAAGTCCACTATCGTAGGTGAAAAGGAATTTGCCAAAGACTCCTGTGCTGGAATCCTCTATTTCCTCCATGTCACCAGTTATTCTTTCATCGACCTCATAGTTCCCATCCGGGCCCCTCATCAGGATGTCAACCCTTGAAATATCCGCCCTCCCAAATGCGCTGATTGCATCTATTGAGAACTGCATCTCCCTGTCCTCGACAATGTCATTCGGGTACCAATCTATCACGGAACCATCAGCAATGTTTGCACCTTCCCTCTGGACTACGATGATGCTATTCATCAGTGCATTTCCATTTGCCTCCATCTTGGAGAATTTGTTTGGCTCATTATCGATGTTGTTGAATGCGACATCTGCAGAACAGCTAGATCCGCCGAACGGGCTGTCGCTACTGTCGCACCCCGACATGCTGGCTCTAACCCTGATTATCAGTCGCTCGTTCTTCCCAACTTGGAATGATTCGGAATTGCCTATCCCTACGTCGATAATCTCGTGATCAAAATCGCAACTGCTGCCAAATGATGAAGAGCATACGGAACCGGAATAAGTTGTGGAGCCAATGGTTCTCTCAGAAGTCATAACGGAAACTGTCCAATCGACATTTGAATTCTGAGATCCTTCAGACTTGAGGAATAGCTCAACTGGTATGTAGTACGAGTCATTTGCATGGAACTTCCTCCCAAAGAATTCCATCGATGACATCAATGAAATGGTCATGAATTGGACATCGTCATCCAATGCGCTTGCCACTTCCTGATCCGCGTTCCCCTCAGGCGGTTTAGTACTGATCAATCCGTCCATTCCAGCAGTCTGGTTCTGTCCCGGTTGTACGAAGTATAGCTTGTACAAGTTGGCATCTGGTGCACTTTCTGAGGAATTGAATACCTTGTAATCGGGAAGTTCTGGAGATTCCAAATCGAAGCCAGTGGGAATAAGCATCAATAACACCAATGACAGTGAGATCAGTGTAGTTTTACGTACAGAGAGGCGGGAGTTGCGATTTCGCACGATTGTGCGCCGCATCCGGGATGTTAAAGAGTTCGGGAGTCTAGAGTGGTGGATGCGTCGGTTATAGCACGTTATTGTCCGCTCGGTTGAAATCGAAAGTCGATGCTCGTTAGGCTGCAGGGGTACCCGAGTTGGTCAAAGGGGCCGGACTTAAGCTCCGGTGCTTAGTGCTTCATGGGTTCGAATCCCATCCCCTGCACCATTAATTCTCAAATTCGCGTTTTACTCTTGCCAGAGTGCAGCCAAACTTACCATCAAAGCCCATGGGGGAAGTCTTGGTCAAGCACACCACTCCGGCTACAACACTCTCTGGAAGTAGTATGGAATCCAGTATTGAAGAGGCAATTGTCTCCATGAGGGTATTCCTCTTAGAAGTGGCTGTTTCTATTGAGCGATAGAGATACTCGTAGTCTAGAACGTCTCCAATTTGATCATTGATTGGGGAGTCTGCGCCCTCGAGCAAAACTTCGATATCAAATCTCACCGGTTGCTTCACCCCCTTCTCGTAATCGTGTGCACCTATGTCCAGATCCATTACCACGTCTTCGAGTCGTAATGTTGTCCATCCATTAGACTCGAGGTTTCCGATTATGGGACTAAGATGGTGAGTTGTGATTGTCAATTTTCTCCCTCCTTGTCAAATGCCGGATCCTTTCCCATCTGTCTAAAGCGCTCACCCGAGTCAACGAAGATGGTTTGACCTGTGATTGAAGGGGAGTTCGCCAGGAAGAATACTGCTTCGGACACGTCATTTGCAGAAGGTCCGAACCCAAGTGGGGATTGGGACTGCACTACCTTGAGCGAATCTGCGTCTAGAACGTCACTGGTTAGAACGTGCCCTGGTGCAACCGAGTTAACTCTGATTCTTGGGGCGAGATCAATTGCAAGTGCGGAGGTCAATCCGTACATTGTGAATCTTGAACCCGTATATGAGAGATAATCTGCATTTGGTGATTCGACCTTGAAATCCAAAACGTTCACGACCCATGAGGCTTCTTGGTGAGACTTTGACAACTCGGCGATTAGGACAAGGGGGGCAAATGCGTTTACCTTCATGTGTTCAGTCCACAGTTCTTCTGAGAGGCTTTCAATCCTGTCGAAAGAGAAGAAGGAGGCGTTGTTTACAACTCCCACTACAGTGCCAAGTGATTCGTTTGCCTTGTGAATTAATCCCCTCACGGAATCAGAATCATTTAGATCGCATTGTAGAGACTTGGCCTTTCCACCATTGGACTCGATATCCCCGACCAGTTGGTTCGCCTCTTGTTCGGAAGTTCTGTAGTGGATGGCGATTGAGAATCCCTCTTTTGAAAGCCTCAGACAGATTTCTCGGCCTATCCTTTTGGCCCCCCCAGTTACCAATACCGTCCCGCGCATACATTCCGCAGGGGACCACACACTTTACCGATTGCTCACAAGAAGTGGGACTTCACAATGAGAACGGTTAATGTCGTTCTTCTATCCGCTGATAACGATGGAGAGGCGGTTGCCAATCATCGATTCCGAAGTAGAGTCGTCCGGAGGTTGTGACAGCACCAGTGAGATTAGCCCCCTGGAAAAAAGGAAAAACATGAGGAAGAGGCTTCCCTCATGGTTCAAGACGTCGCTGCCGACTGGTCAGTCTCAGTCGAGATACAATGCCACCAAGGGCAATGTGGTGGCTCATGGATTGAATACTGTCTGCGAGGAGGCCCGGTGCCCGAACGTTCACGACTGCTGGGGTCGAGGAACTGCGACCTTCATGGTGGCGGGTGAAGTTTGCACTAGAGGTTGTAGATTCTGCGCGGTCGGGACCGTTAAGACTCCTCCAGAACTAAATGCGCAAGAGCCCAAAGAGTTGGCTGATGCAGTTCTCAGGATGGGTCTTAGCTTTGCAGTTATTACTGTGGTAAACAGGGATGACCTTCAAGACGGAGGAGCAATGCACTACAGAGACTGCATCGTAGAGGTTTCCAACAAGAATCCAGATGTTGGTTTGGAATTGCTTTGTTCGGATCTAGACGGAAATCTCGACGCACTCGAGAAAATGCTGGATGGTCTGCCTCTGAGGGTTTTCGCACACAATGTCGAGTGCGTGCCTCGTCTAGACAAAATAGTTCGAGATCAAAGGGCCTCCTTCGGGCAATCTCTAGAAATTCTCAGGAAAGCAAAGGAAATCCGCCCAGACCTGCTTACGAAGACTAGCCTGATGGTCGGACTAGGAGAAACGGATGAAGAGATTGAAGAGGCCATGGGGATGATTCGCGAGGCTGGAGTAGACATGATTACGCTAGGGCAGTATCTGCAGCCTAGTTTCAGGCACCTCCCAGTAGACAGGTTTCCCGAGCCAGACAGGTTTGCAGACTGGGATGGCCTCGCCAGGGATCTTGGTTTCAGTGCTGTGGCTAGCGGACCCCTGGTTAGGTCTAGCTACAGAGCAGGACTTCTTTGGGAGGAAGCAATGGGTGGCGAGCCGGTGGTCACACGAGACTCTACGGGTTCTGCGGTTAGTCACGTCCTGTCACAGAAGAGATTGGTTGTTGCAGAGGTTGATAATTCATGATAAGGGAGGAGTGAAACATGACCACTAAGGGCACTGGTGGGAAAATCCACGTTCCAGACGCCCCATTCAGGCCAGGGGAGGAATCTAGTTTCGAAAACTGGCCATGGAAACCTGGCGATTACCCGATGCCCGATCCCAAGAATTGTCATTTCCAAGATACAGTGGACCTAGCAAAGGGCCTAGTCAGGGTCCTTGATGACGATGGAAATGCCTCTGGGGAATGGGACCCAGGACTCTCTGCAGATAAACTCCGAACCGGCTTGGAACACATGGTCAGATTGAGGATCTTCGACGATAGGATGATGAAAATGCAGAGGACTGGTCTACTGTCATTCTACATGCGTTCATTGGGAGAGGAGGCAGTTGCTATCGCCCAAACAATGGCTTTGGAGGAGCAAGACTGGATTTTTCCAACTTACAGGCAGCCGGGAGCTCAATTCGTCAGAGGCAGGGGGATGGTTAGCATGATCTGCCACTGCATTGGAAACGTAGAAGACAACATCAAGGGAAGACAGATGCCAGTACACTATTCGTATCGTGAGGGGCGGTTCATTTCTGTTTCCAGCCCTGTTGGAACACAGTTCAGCCAGGCCGTAGGGGTGGGGTTGGCATCAAGGTACAAAGGACTGGATGAGGTGACGATTACCTGGATAGGAGATGGGGCGAGCGCTGAGGGGGATTATCACTATGCGTTAAACTTCGCAAGTGTGTTCAAGGCCCCTGTAATTCTGAATGTGGTAAACAACCAATGGGCAATTTCGACTCATTCCAACTTCGCTTCTGGGATGGGGGATTTCGCATCGAGGGGTATCCCTTTCGGGCTTGCTTCAATTAGGGTAGACGGAAACGATTTCCTAGCGCTATATTCAGTGACCAAGTGGGCACGAGAGAGAGCTGCTGCAGGTTCTGGGGCCACTCACATCGAGGTTCTAACTTACAGAACGGGAGCACACAGCAGCAGTGACGATCCTAGCAGATATAGGCCCAAGGAAGAGCATACTAAGTGGCCTGGTGGCGATCCTGTGGATAGGCTGAAAGGACACCTGATAAAATTGGGAGAGTGGAGTGAGGAGCGACACAAAGAACTGGAGGAAAGGATCGACTCAGAGGTTATTGATGCTTACAAGGAGGCGGTAAAATTCGGAGATCTGGCAAACGGACCATATCCCTCTGCGGAAACTATTTTCACAGAGGTGTACGAAGAAATGCCTTGGCACCTGAGAGAGCAGCATGACGAGATGATGGGAGGCTGAATATGGCAAACATGAATATGATTCAGTCACTAAACAGCGCTCTCGACAATATGCTGGATAGCGATCCTAATGTAATCATCTTCGGGGAAGACGTCGGATACTTTGGAGGGGTATTCAGAACAACTGATGGGTTGCAAGAGAAGCATGGGGATCATCGTGTTTTCGACTCGCCTCTTTCGGAAGGGGGCATTGCTGCAACCGCGTTTGGAATGGGATTAAATGGACTCAGGCCAGTAGTGGAAATTCAGTTTGCTGACTACATCTTCCCGGCTTATGATCAGATTGTGAACGAGATGGCCAAGATAAGGCACAGGTCGGGAGGGGAGTTCTGGTCCCCGGTCACACTCAGGACCCCAGCAGGTGGTGGCATTAGGGGCGGGCACCACCATTCACAGTCCCCAGAGTCTCAATTCACCCATACGCCCGGACTAAAGGTGGTTTACTGCTCAACCCCTTACAATGCAAAGGGTCTACTGATTAGTGCAATTGAGTGCAATGATCCTGTCGTTTTCTTCGAGCCGAAGAGGTGTTATCGTGGGCCATTCTACGGAGACCCCCACAACGTACCCACATGGGCTGATCATCCAGAGGCCGAAGTTCCCGAGAGCCAATATAGAATCCCCCTTGGCGAGGCGAGGTTGGCACAACAAGGAAGCGATTGCACAGTAATCTCATGGGGTGCCATGGTCCATGTTTGCGAGCAAGCAATCAGTGACAGCGGGGTATCATGCGATCTAATTGACCTGCAGACTCTGATTCCTTGGGACAGGGGGGCGATCGTAAGTTCGGTCGAGAAGACGGGTAGGTGTGTGATTGTCCATGAAGCTCCTAAGACCAGTGGTTTCGGTGCGGAAATGGCGGCTTCGATACAGGAGAGGTGCTTCTACCACCTTGAGGCTCCCATCGAGAGGGTCACTGGATGGGACACGCCATTCCCCCATACTACTGAATGGGATTACATGCCCGGACCATCTAGAATCGCAGCGGCGATAGTGAAAACACAGGAGGAGTAAGATGGGAAATTTCGTGTTTAAGTTGCCCGATATAGGAGAGGGAGTAGTAGAAGGGGAGGTAGTTCAATGGCACGTCTCGGTTGGCGATTCGGTCTCCGAGGACGATCCTATTGTCGATGTGATGACTGACAAGGCAACCGTGACAATTCCATCCCCGAAGAGCGGAGTAGTCGATTCCCTAAGCGGAGGAGTTGGCGACATGATTGCAGTCGGGACGACTCTACTCGAGATCGACACTGGGGGGGAAGAGTCAGCAAGTGAAAAGGAAGTGGCCGACGGTGATGGCGGCACATCGGATACCGCTCCGGCCCCTGCTCCCGCTCCGGCCCCTGCTCCCGCTCCGGCCCCTGCTCCCAAGGTGCCAACTCAGCCGTCAACCGGACGAGTCCTGGCGAGTCCTGCAGTTAGGAAGCGTGCAAGAGAGAACGACGTGGATCTGTCAACCGTTAGAGGGTCGGGTCCGGCTGGAAGGATCAGGCATGCTGATTTGGATGCATTCATAGCCGCTGGTGGAGCAATTTCGGGTGCCCCGCCTATGGCCTACTCAGTTAGGAGGACAGAAGTCACACCAGTGAAGGTTGTAGGACTGAGGCGTAAGATCTCTGAGCAAATGAGCCTATCAAAGAGCAGGATTCCGCACTTCTCATATTTCGAAGAGGTCGACATTACTGAGCTAGAGTCTTTGAGGCAAGTTCTCAACTCGACAAGAGATGAGTCGCAACCGAAATTGACCTACCTGCCATTCATCATGCTGGCTCTCGCGAAGATTATGCCTGAACATCCCGAATGCAATGCACACTTCGATGACGAGGGTGGCGTTGTTAACAGGCAGGGAGCAGTGAACCTGGGAATTGCGACCCAGACTGAGCGTGGCTTGTATGTCCCTGTGGTAAAGCATGTTGAGGCTATGGACATCTGGCACGCTGCATCAGAAATGCAGAGAGTAACCGGATCTGCGAGAGATGGGAGTGCCAGTCTAGACGAGCTTACCGGATCCACTTTCACAATCACAAGCCTGGGGCGCGAGGGTGGCTTGGGGGCTACTCCGATAATTAATCATCCAGAGGTCTCTATCCTCGGCGTACACAAGGCCAGAGAGATGCCTGTTGTCAGGGAGGGGGAGATAGTTGTTAGGAGGATTATGAATCTCTCAAGCGCATTTGACCATCGTGTGGTCGATGGGGCAGACGGGGCTTCCCTGATTCAGCACCTCAAGAGAATGCTGGAAAATCCAGCACTCATTTTCATGTGAGGGACTCAGATGGCAGAATCACGCAAGTGCCAGGTCTTGGTAATTGGAGCTGGACCGGGAGGATACGTGGCGGGAATACGGTCAGCACAACTGGGGCTTGACACGATTGTCGTGGAGGGTGACAAGGCAGGAGGGACTTGCCTAATCAGAGGGTGTATTCCAAGCAAGGCAATCATCCACGCTGCAGAGAGGTTTGAGTCCCTTCGCCAGCACTCTGCTGAAGGGGGCCACATGGGCCTGTTTGTCAAAGGTGATGCTGAAGTTGACATGGGGGGGCTAGTATCTTGGAAGGACTCCATTGTTGATAGATTGAACAAGGGCGTGGAGGGTCTTCTCAAAGCAGCTGGAGCTGACTTGATCAAGGGATGGGCCAGTTTCGATGGCCCCAAGAGTTGCACCGTCGATACTGGTGACGACAGTGTGAAGATAGAAGCAGAGAACATCATCATCGCTACTGGTTCTAGCCACATAGATTTGCCATTCATGCCATGTGACGAGGAGTTTGTCCTATCCTCTACCGGGGCATTGGACCTAGAATCACTGCCGAAGAGTGTTGCAATTGTAGGAGGAGGATATATTGGCCTCGAATTGGGGTGCGCGTTCGCTAAGCTGGGTTCTGAGATTACTGTAGTAGAGGGCATGAGTAGCATCTTGGCGATTATGGACAAGGAGATCAGGAGGCCACTGGAACTATGGCTGAAGAAGCACAAGGTTTCAGTCCACACCGATTCACTGGCCAGAGGTGTCGAAATCAAGGGCAAGGGGGCATCGAAAAAGGTCGAGTTGACATTTGAGAAAGATGGAACTGAGCACAAGGTGAAGGTGGACAAGGTTCTAGTCACGGTGGGAAGGAAGCCCAATACCAAAGGATGGGGATTGGAAAACACCGGGATTAGGATGGATGGTTCGGGGCGTTTCATAAGAACCGATAGGCGATGCAGAACATCGGTTCCAGGGGTATTCGCAATTGGGGACGTCGCAGGAGAGCCGATGCTTGCACACAAGGCTAGTGCAGAAGGGGAGATGGTGGCGGAGATTATCGCTGGTCATAAACGAGAATTCGACAAGGTAGCCATCCCCGCAATCGTCTTTACGGAACCTGAGATAGTGTCTGTCGGCCTTACTCCTGATGAAGCCAAAGAAAGGGGCGAGGAAATCATTGTCGGGAAGTTCCCGCTTGCTGCAAATGGGAGAGCATTGAGCCTAGAGGCCGAGAAGACGGGGGGTTTCATCCGAGTGACAGCCAGAGAGTCGGATCACGTTATCCTAGGAGTTCAAGCAGTGGGCAGCCACGTGGCGGAGTTGCACGCTGAGTTCGTGTTGGCCCTGGAAATGGGAGCGTTACTTGAGGACGTGGCAGGGACTGTTCATGCCCATCCAACGATGTCAGAGGCATTCCACGAGAGCGTACTCAAGACCCTAGGGCATGCCATCCACATCAATTGAGGGGTCGAATGGGCGGAATCGACGTACTAAGGTGCGGGATAGTAGACTATCAAGTAATGGCTGAGTCAATGAAGGATCTCCAGAAAAGGAGGATTGCAGACGAGGTTGGTGACACCTTAATCTTCGTACAGCACCCAGAGGTAGTGACGATTGGACCCAAGGCAGTCCGTGACAATGTCGTCGTTGATGGGTATCCAACTTGCCTCACAGACAGAGGCGGGGGTATTACTTGGCATGGACCGGGTCAACTTGTCGTATATCCGATTGTAAAGTGGGAAGTCGGTGATCAGAGCATCAGAGGGATAATTGGGAGGCTGGAATCTTGGGCGATTGCGGCCCTTGCCGGATGCGGGGTTTCCGCATACAGGGATGATGCGATGCAAGGAGCATGGGTCGATGGGCACAAGATTTGCTCAATCGGTCTATCATTCCTCCATTGGGTTAGTCGCCATGGGATGTCGATCAACATAGACACTCCCGGGTCCAGAGTGCAGGACTTGGAATGCTGTGGCATTCCCGCAGGCACTCACACCAGCCTTTCGAAACTGGGGTATAATAAAGACGACCGGGGGCTTACAATTAACTTCGAGAGAGTTGAGGAGAGCCTGATACTGACTTGCGAGGAAAATCTTGGAAGGGTACCGAATAACCCTGTGGATTGGAGTCCGGAGATGCTGGTGTGAACAGGCCCCCGAGAAGTGATTTGGCTGAGCACTGGATGCTATCCAAAGAAACCTGTTTTCTGAATCATGGCTCCTTCGGAGCAACGCCCATAGCAGTTCTTGAAGAGCAAAGTAGACTTAGGGAAACCATCGAGAGTGACCCGGTCAGGTTCTTTGAAAGAGATTACATCCCTATGATCAATTCCTCGATAAAAAAACTTGCAGAATTCATGAATGCGGATCCAGAGGGGATGGCATTCGTGAAGAATACCACAGAAGGGGTGAACACGGTACTCAGAAGCCTTGTCCTAAATCCCGGTGATGAGATACTAGTCACCAACCACAGCTACCAGGCATGTTGGAATGCTGTCGACTTCGTTACGGAAAGAGCGGGTGCGAAGACAGTGGTTGTAGAAGTCCCATTCAGAATAAAGGAAGAGGATGAAATCGTAGACCTGATGATGAGTTCTGTTACCGAACGAACAGTCCTAGCCATGGTGGATACCGTGACTAGCGCCACAGGTCTAAGGATGCCCTTCGAAAGGCTCGTCTTAGAGTTGCAGTCATCAGGAGTTGATGTGCTCCTTGATGCGGCACATGGGCCCGGCATTGTTCCTCTGAATCTCAGGGATCTTGATGCTGCTTATTGCACAGGGAATTGCCACAAATGGCTCTGCACTCCGAAGGGTTCTGCCTTCCTCCACATTAGGTCTGATCTCAAGAATGTGGTGAGGCCGTTAAGCATAAGCCACGGTGCCAGCTTCGAAGGCACCGACCAAGAAAAGTTCGAGTTTGAGTTTGGGTGGCCGGGGACCCAAGACCCGACCCCTTGGCTATGCATACCACTAGCGATTGATTTCCTAGGTGCCCTCGTCGAAGGCGGATGGCCGGAGATAATGGAAAGAAACCGGTCATTGGCACTAGAGGGGAGGAAGATTCTCTGCGAGGCACTCGGGACCACGGAGCCAGTTCCTGACTCATTGGTCTCATCGATAGCTTCAGTGGAGATGCCCGGGGAGGAAGAGGTGGGGCCGATGAGCATGGAGGGCGACCCCTATCACAACTACCTTCTAGATGAGTTTGGGATACAAGTCCCTGTTTTCCCATGGAGGCACCATGGTAGGAGATACATCAGAATATCAGCGCAACTTTACAACAGCGTCGAAGAGTATGAGTTCCTTGCAGAGTGCCTGGAACAGTCGATGTGAGGTTGGGAAACCATTGAATGGATGGGGGTATGCCGCGATGGCATGCCTGAGGCCGTTGTCGCACTTACTGGGGCATCGGGAGCGCAGTACTGCGTCAGACTGATTGAAGCGCTGGTCGAACACAAGTGGTCTGTGAACCTGATAGTCACTAGCACTGGTGCCATTAATCTGGATCTTGAATGCGGCATCACCCCTCGCGAATTGGCTGATAGAGAAGGTGTGAATCTCGAAGATAATGCGAACCTTGCTGCTAGAGCAGCATCGGGGTCTGCTAGATTCGATGCGTATGTTATTTGTCCGGCCAGTGGCACAACCATTGGGAAAATCGCTGCCGGAATTAGTGACAACCTTGCAACCAGGAGTGCTTTGGTGGCAATGAAGGAAAGGAGGAAACTGATCGTAGTTCCAAGGGAGGCCCCTTACTCCACTCCTCATCTGAAAGCGATGTACAACCTCTCCGAGTGGGGAGTCGTCATCCTTCCTGGAAGTCCAGGATTCTACCACTCACCTAGAGGCATTGGGGATCTAGTTGACTTTGTAGTGGCAAGGATACTGGACCAGTTAGACATTGAGCACTCCTTGGGAAAAAGATGGACTGGCGAAGAGGTCGGAGCTGAAGATTGATGCCCAACATGACCGACTCTGGAATGGGTTCAATAGTGGTGGAAAGAGTTCAATTGCCATAACATGACTGAATGGTCGCCTAGTTTTGGTAAGCCGGCTTCCACAATTATCGTCGTAGGTATGATCGTCCTCGGTGCGGCGGGAGGCGGGGTTTTGTTCGGGGAAGACCTAGCAAGATGGATCAAGGGAGAGCAAGAATACGAGTTAATTGACTTCGACACCAACCAAACTAGGGCGTATGCCCAAGGGCTGGTTGACCTCGGAGATCCTGACTGGGGGGGGAGGCTTTCTGGAACTGTGGAAGAGGAGAATGCTGCACAATCGATCAAGACCAATTTCTCGAACAGCGGATTGCCCTCTACTCTCGAAGAGTTCGAGGTTCCACTATACTACATGGGCAACACATTCGAAATGATGATCTGCCTACCTGGTAACGTTGGGGGAATTTTCGGGGGTCCAGCACCTTGCTCTGTTGCGGACTTGGACAGAGATGAGGTGCAATTCGAGCACAGGTCAGATTTCGTCGTCCAGGGATACAGCGGAAGCGTGAATATTCCAGCGAGCAGTGATGTCCACGTGATTGACTTGGCCATGGGGAATCAAACACAGGATTGGAGTGCTGCCAGTAATGGCATTGGATTGGTATGGCTGTTGGATGGCGAGAATGGTCAGCCGGGAACCGAGAGCAACACAATACTGATGACGCGGGCCCAAGAGAATGGACTGAGAGGCCTGATTACGGTAAATTCCAGACAAAATTGTGATGAGTTGGTATCTGGTGATTGCGTCCCCTACTCTAAATCTCTGGATATCACTCAGTTTGAGGAAAGGCCCTACGACATCGGGTTCGTAATGGTCTCGAGGAGCGTCGGTGAGTCTATCCGTGACCAGGTAGTCAACTCAGAAGGGATGCTAGAATTCCGAATTGAGGTTGACAACCAGAACAATGGCAACATCCATGTCCCTTGCGGGATTATCGAGGGCGAGACCGATGAGTTGGTCGTAATTGGTTCCCATCATGACACCGTATACAATGGGCAAGGAGCTGTGGACAATACGGCAGGAACCGCCACTGTGATGGAGATGGCTAGGCAATTCGGCTTGTTGCAAGAAGAACTGGGAGAACCTGGATTGACGATCTACTTCTGCACATGGGGTGGGGAAGAAGAAGGCCTCTGGGGCTCCTCGGAATGGGTCAGCAAGCATAGGGAAATGCTGGAGGATAACCTAAGACTGTACATCAACCTCGATATGAACCATGTAGATGCCGAGAGGAACTCCGGAGTGATTCTGCAGGGGAACAGTGCAACGGATGTTAAACACATAGAGGGTTTGGTTGACGAGTTTGCTGAGTCCCACCCAGAACTGTACGAAAGATACAGCATTAGCGTTAGGGAGCTTGCATCGGAGCAGATGCCATACAACTCTGACCATGCGCCATTCGTTTTTGGAATACACCAGGAAGAGATGGATGAGTTTGGATTGGCAATGATGTGCTATGGCTCCGGCTCGTCAGAATACCACACCTACTTGGACAACATGGATCGATTCAACGAAGAGAGCCTAGCTGTTTCGGGGATCATCTACGGTTCTCTGGTTCGTCACCTAGCATGGGGCTAAGCAGCACAGAAAGAAACCACTGCTTCGTAATCTGGCTCGACCCCTGGATTTTCAGCGACCCAACGATACTGGACTGTTCCCTGAGTATCGATTATTATGACTACTCGGTTTGCACTGACATAACCATCGAGACCACCGAGCCCGACAAATTTTGCATCGTATGACTCGACGACATCCCTATCCAGATCTGAAAGTAATTCAAATTCTAAGTTGTATCTACTCGCGAACTCTGCGTTGGCCCAAGGGGAGTCTACGCTGATTCCAAATACAGTCGCATTGCAATCGTTCAGAATGGTAAGGTTTTCTTGAAATGAGCACATCTCTTTGTCGCAAACCCCCGTAAATGCTCCCGGATAGAATGCTAAAATCACAGTCTTTCCACGATAGTCGGATAGTGTTACTGCTTCCTTTGAGGTGTTCTTCAATGTAAAATCAGGGGCCTTATCGCCTACTTTAACCATGGAGACGGCAAGAGGCTGCATATTTTGAACATGCCTAGATTCACATTCTCTCCGGAACATCGATTCCCATTATCCCCAATCCCAGTTGGAGTTCTCGAGCAGTTAGCTCACACAATGCTAGACGGCTGTTGGCAATATCCTCATCCTCCTCCTTCAGAACATTGCAATTCTCGTAAAATGAAGCGAATGCTGAGGCGATTGAATGCAAGTGAGTACAAAGTTTGTGAGGGCTGAATGTGTCAAATGAGTTATCAAAAATTGAGGGGAACTCTGCAAGCCTTCTGGAAAGAGTCAATTCTTGTGCATTGGATAGGACAAAAACAACGTCACGGAGGGATTCCCGGTCACCACCCCATTTTCTGAAAATGCTGCATATCCTGGCATATGCATATTGAAGATATGGGGCCGTGTTTCCATCGAAAGATAGCATCCTTTCCCAATCAAAAACGTAGTCTTTCGTTCTCTCGGTGGAGAGGTCGGCGTACTTGACGGCGCCAATACCCACGGTCCGAGCAACCTGGTCCCTTTCATCCCCGACCAATTCTGGATTCTTCTCATTGATTGCATCATCTGCCCTCCTGATTGCTTCTTCTAGGAGATCATGGAGTTTGATGACCTCCCCCTCCCTGCTCTTCAGAACCTTTCCATCTGTATCAAGAACCGAGCCGAAATTAACGTGCACAGCTTGATGATTATCGTTCATGAACCCAGCTTGCTTTGCGACTTGGAAGACCATCTCGAAGTGCTGCTTCTGGGGAGTACCTACTACATACAGGAATCCATCGCAGCCCAGTCTCTCGACTCTATCGATAATACATGCCAGATCTGAAGTGCTGTAGTTGTAGCCCCCATCTGCCTTCCTGATTATCATTGGAAGTGGCTCCCCTTCGCGATTGACCCATCCGCCCGGGAAAACAACATCTGCACCCTCGCTCTCCTCCAGGATCCCCACTTTCTTGAGTCGTTCAACGACCTCTGGAAGCAAGTTATGGTAGCTTGACTCCCCTCTGATGTCTTCATCGGTTAGTAGAACTCCTAGCATTGAGTAAACCTCGTTGAAATACCTCATTGATTCGTCAACCAGAACCCTCCAGAGCCGAAGCGTCTCTGGATCTCCTCCTTGAAGGAGAACAACCCTGCTTCTCGATCGATCAGCAAACTCATCATCAGAGACAAATTTGACCCTGGCCTGTTTGTAGAATGAGTCCAGATCACCAACGCCCAACTCATTTGCCGCCTGATCCTCGCCGAGATCTAGAAGATGCTCGATCAACATACCGAATGGGGTACCCCAGTCACCTACGTGATTCTCCCTAATCGCCCTATGTCCCTTGAATTCGAGCATTCTGACAATTGAATCCCCTATTACAGTCGACCTCAGGTGACCGACGTGCATCTCCTTAGCGACGTTTGGAGCCGAATAGTCGATAGCGAATGTGAGTGGTTTTTCCAACTCGATGCCCAATCTGTGATCGGAGATGAGAGTGGAAAGTGAATTTGATAGCCATGCTGGTTTTGCACTAACGTTCACGAATCCACTAATTGATGAGACGGTTGCAAACGGATCTAGATCTTCCTTGACGAGCATGCAGATTTGCTCTGCAATATCCTGGGGGGATTTTCTCAACCTACTTGCCAGAGAATGGCATGGAAGCGCTACGTCCCCGTGATCCTCAACCGTTGCTCTTCCGATTAACGGAAGCCAGACTGAGTCATCTACTTCCAGTGATTTCATGGCTTTGGAGAAGGTTGGGGCCATCTCATCAATTAGATCTCTAATTCAAATCACCTCAAGAAATTTGGTACCTCAACAGTGCGGCGATTCCGCCGAAAGAAGTATGGAGGGTCGAACCCTCCTCGGTATCCAGTGAGATTAGTCGAACCTTTGCAGAAGTGTGTCCGGCCAATATCGTTAGTTCATCGATGATATCCATTGAATTGTCCTCGTCCTCAATGACCTTTTCAGATTTGCACTCAGGGCAAATAGGGATTGCGGATGACTTTTCATGAGTGGTTACCCACTCATTCTTGCACCCCTTACAAAACCAGGTGACCCTCCTCTTTGTTAGTGCCTCGGAGAGAAGAAGGGTGGAAACTGCACCTTGGTCCAATGCGGAACGAATCATCACCTCCCCATAAGTCGCCTTTGGGTTTGACTTCATCACCTCCTGCAAGAATTCATCGACGATTGTGCGTTCGACATCTAACTCTATCTGATCCATTGTTGAGCCGGCACGTTGAATCAACTCCCTCAGGCCACTCTCATTCGAATAGCCCACATCAAAGAAAGGTTCAGCGATCAGTTTCTTGATTTCGTGATGGAAATAGTCATTCTTCACAACGAAGTCCTTTGTCGCCCCTGGCCCACCGATAATTACCCCTTTCAGATCCTGGACCATCGGGAGCCAGTAGTTTGACGCTCTTTCTGCTGCTTTCTTGAAGAAGTTATGAGCTGCCTCCTCAATCAGCCTCTCGAACCTTTGTGCAGATTGCCCACCTCTGCCATGCTTCGAAGGGACTAGTGATGTGATATGCTCTTGACAATGAAGTCTTTTTCCTGAAGCCAACCCATAAGCTGCCTCCGATCTATCGATGACAAAAAGAGCATATGAAGTTCTATCGATGAGCATCTCTTCCAGCTGACTGATCTCGAAGGTTGAGTCACACCTGTATCTGAAGGACGGAAATGGCTCAGGAGGATCGTCGATCACAGTCGACATCAGCCTTGATTTGTTATTTCCGACGATAACGTGACCGACGAAAATTGCGATTCCGCCCTCTCCTGGCGTCTTGTATCGATTAAGTGTAGAAATTGCTGATTCTATGGCATCAGTAACATGCTTCTTCGTGGATTTTGACTTGATGTTTGCTGCTTGACCGGCCTCATTTCCGAGATGATGGCGAACATCGCTAATCATTCTGTCAGGTGGGATTATGACAGTAACCAACTCGGTTCCCATGCCCTTCATTCCGGATAGTTCCGCAAGTGACTTCTTGAGACGAAGCCTACGCTGTTGCTGCGCTATCTCGTCAGACATGCTACTCCTCCGTGATTTGCCATCACAGGCGGCATTTCAACCCTTCAGCGCAAGTAGAGCATACGTATTGAAAGGCAAGGTGCCAACCTATGGTCGATGGCGACGGTTGTTGTTGCGCTCGGCGGGAGCTTGCTTAGGCCGGAAGTCGAAGAGAGGCACAACTGGTTACAGAGTATGGTCGAAGTAATTGTAGCAAGTGTGGAATCTGGGTCAAAGGTGGCATTGGTAGTTGGGGGTGGCGCTCCAGCAAGAGAGGGGATTGAATTGGCCAAGCCATTTATTGAAGATGTATCTCACTTGGACAGGATTGGAATTGCCGCGACGAGGCTCAACGCCACCATTGTCAGAGAAGCACTCTCCGAAGGCGGTTTGGCAGTATCGAGGAAGATTCCGGAAAGCACAGGAGAAGCGGTTCTAGAATTGGAGAAATGTGACGTTGTCGTGATGGGGGGTACTGAGCCGGGGCACACTACAGATGCAGTTGCAATTAGGTTGGCTATACAGAGTGAGGCAGAAAAGTGTGTAATCGCGACGAACGTAGCCCGCGTCTATTCACAGGATCCCAGCCAATATCCTGAAGCAGAATCTTTCGATTATCTGACACTAAGAGAATTGCAAGAGATAGTGGGACCCCCAGAACATGCAGAGGCAGGGACCTCTCAGGTAGTTGATCCAATAGGAGTGGGGGAAGCAGTTGAGCATGGACTCCCTCTGGATGTGCTTGACGGCAGGGATACTCAAGTGATCAAGATGTCACTCGAGGGGGATGATTTCGAGGGAACTAGGGTGAGGGGCTAATGACCAGTAGGAAAGACACCATTCTGAAGGCGGCGAAGAGGACTGCGAAGCAGGCTCATGCCGCAGCCTCGAAGAGAGGCAGCAAGTCCAGATCCAGGGTTGGCATAGAGCCGCACAGGCATTGTTCCGTTTGCTGGAAGCCGATCTCATTGGATAGCGAACCTGCGATATGCGGTGACGAGGGTTGTGAAACAATGTTTGAAAGGCGTGAGAAATCAAGGAAGAGATTCACCTTCTTGATGTACTTCGGGATTGCGCTTTTCGTTGGCCTACTTGCATTTCAAATCATCATGGGAGCGTCAGGTTAAATCACGTTGAATCCAGGGGCATGTTAGAATGATGGTCAGAATCCTTTCCGTTCTACCGATGTTGGTCGGATTACTATGCGCTTTGATCCTCGTACTGAGCCTATTTGGATACCAGACGCCGGCAACAGGGAACCAAGTACCGATCGTCCCTTGCTCGGATGGCGATGCTGGGTGCAATGTCGGAATGACGACTGAGGATATGGAAGTTCCACGGGCATTCGGGCTATTGGAAATAACCCTTGATGTTGAGTGGAAGGAGCCGGACAGGGGGTGGCTGGGGGTAGTAGATTCCTCGGCGGCGGAAGAGTGCCCCCCGGATGGTTCGACTGGCCTGACCATGTGCACAGAGGAAGAGATTGGCGAGTTCCTAGTGGCAGGAGGGCCGCAGAATGACGGTTCGATGAGTTTCAGGGTCAAGCCTGGTTCCTACCGTTTCGTTACCGCTGGTTATGAGGGGGCTGGTCTCGATTCCCAGATGGTCGAGATGACCTCGAGCATACACTTGGAAAATTTCGTTGAGATTATCCTCGCTGGCACTTCTGGACTGCTTCTTCTTGGAGCTGGGGAGATGGCGTTTCCGATTGGGAACCTGCTGAAGCGAATCAAAGGCAAGAAGTGAGTTTTTCTCAGTATCGTTGAATAACCAATCCGTATTGGAGAGTGTATGCGCGTGACAAAATGCCCCAACTGCGGCTCTGAGGTTGACGTCTCGGGACTTTCTGAGTCTTATGGTGGGCACAACTTCTACTGCGTGGTCTGCGGCAATTCGTGGCACGTATGATTCTTGGATGGATTAGCCCCCATCCTGACGGGGCCAATGATCTGGAAGAGTCAGTGGATCTTCTACCCTATCGGCATCGATAATTTCGATCAGATCTGACCTTAGTTCCTCTAATCCTTCCCCGGTTATTGAGCTGATGCTGTGGTCGTCAGAGGAGCCTTTATTCTCGATGAGGTCGGACTTCGTAGAGACGACAAGAACCCTCCTGTCGGACAGGAGCCCCCGCACCTCCTCGAGGAGATGCTCCTGCTCGGCAACCGGGGTTGTCGAATCATCGGTCCTATCAATCAAAAACAATAGGACGTCGCCAAGATGCTCCAGAGCGGCAATAGCCTGCATCTCGATCTGGTTCCTCTCAGGCATAGGCCTATCGAGAAGTCCGGGGGTGTCCACCATCTGGTACACTCTGCGCCGATGCGTGAAATGTCCAAGATGGATTTGTTTGGTCGTAAAAGGGTACGATGCGACCTGTGGTTCGCCACTGGAAAGTGCACCAATTAATGCTGATTTTCCGACATTGGGCGATCCAGCCACAACAATGCATGGTTCGAATGGGTCGGTAGAGGGAAGTTTCCGGAGAACGTCTCGAGCCTCGCCCAACCACAAAATCTGAGGTGAGATCTGGTCGATAATGGAAGATAATCGCCCGTATGCGTGTCTCCTTGCCTTGTGAAATCCGTCAATATCTCTTAGCCTCAGTATCTTTGACTGCGCTTCTCCAGAAATCCTCTGAGACCTCTCGGCGGCCCATTGCAATGATGCGAGATTCTTTTTGTAATCGTCACACCCCACTGCTGCATCTACAAGAGCCTGGTCGAACTCAGGTAACGCGTTTAGGCTAGGCCATCTATCCACGTACGAGTTCAGGGTCTTTGTCGCGACGTCGCAAGCAGACTGAACCATCCGATTCATCTGCTTCCTGACTCGATGGTACTTGTCCGGATCTTCGACTAAATCCGCCTGACTGCTCGCCCTCCCAAATGCCTTGTCAAGAATCTCCTGAGGATAAAGTACAGTCGGAATCGACCTCCATTCCACCGATGCCAAGCAACTACCTCCGTCGACTCCGCCACGGTATCGCACTTCAATCATTAGTAATGTTTGGAGCCAATTGGCATCCATGGACGACCCGCTGGTTTTTCTATGACTGCCGGAACGAAGGCATGTGTCCGACGCAGCTGGAGGTGGGGGAGAAGTTGAGTTGCCCCCCTGGGCTGCTAGTTTCTTCGAGGATTATGGCTCTCCAAGTCTAGATGATCTTGGTGATGTATTCCATGGTCCTCTCCTGGACAGGAAATACGGCCTGAGAAAGGACGATTTGGTTGAGATGCTCCTAGACAGGAGGATGCTACCTGATGACAGGGACCCATTTGTACGTGGAATGATGGTTGGCGGGAGGAGTTCTTCGATAGACATACTGGATGAGAATGGTGAATTCAGATCAATCTCCCGTGACGCTATTGTTGAAGTTAGGCTTGTTACGCATCTGAGAAAAACATACATCGAGGACGAAGAGTTACTGAAATTCGAGAAGGATGACATGAAGAGAAGGTCAGAAGTCCACGAGATGGCTGAGAAGACCAGTGAAGGTCATGGAAACAATCTATCCTGGGGGTGAATAGTTGGATAATCTGTCTGCCATGGACTGTGTTCCTTGCGAGGGGGGTGTCCCGCCTTTGAGCGAAGAAGAGGCGAATGCATTCCTCGTTCAGATACATGACGACTGGAAGTTAGTAGAGAACCACCACATCACCCGGACCTGGACCTTTCCAGACTTTGCATCGGCTCTTGAATTTACCAACGCACTTGGAGCCATATGCGAGGAGCAATCCCATCATGCCGATTTCAATCTCGGATGGGGTAAATTGGTGGCCGTAATTTTCACCCATAAAATCGACGCGCTTTCCGAGTCAGACTTCGTTTTAGCCTCCAAGTTCGATTCAATCGAACGGTGAGGGAAATGTCCGAATTCCAAGATGTCCTCACCTCAAGGCGCACCATCTACAGGTTCAGCGAAAAGAAGGTAGGTGCAGAGGCACTGGAATTGGCCTTTGATGCAGCGAGGAATGCCCCTTGTCACAAGAATACCCATCCTTGGAAATTCTACGTAATGGGGGATGAGGTCCGAAAAGAAATCATTCCCGAAGTCAAAAGACTGGCGAAGAAGAAAGTCCCCGATGGGGAGAATTCGGAGGCGGGCATTTCCAAGGCAGTCGACAAGATTCTATCGCCTCCCGTTCTAATTTGTGTTACTAGTGCTTTGAGCCCTCAAGATTCCTTTAGAGAGGAGGAAGACTATGCGGCAACGGTATGTGCGACACACAATCTGGTCCTCTCACTGTGGGGAAATGGCATCGGATCACAGTGGAGCACTGGTGCGATTACTCGTTCAAAGGCGTCTTATGGGGCAATCGGAGCATCCCCCGATGAAGAGCGAATAATTGGCTTCATCAAGATCGGGTACCCCACGGGAGGGGTGCCATCTAAGAACAAGAAGGGACTAGAAGAAATTAGAGAATACCTCCCATAGAGGACTTTGAATGGATAAGAAATAGAAAGGGGGGATCTGAATGAGGAAAATTGTCTATCCAAGGGCTGGTGGTGTCGAGATAATCGAGATCGTGGAAGAGGAGGCCCCCGTTCCGGAGAGCGACCAAGTATGCGTCGAGATCCATAGGGCAGGGGTGAACTTCGCAGAATTGATGATGAGGCAGGGGCTATACGGCTCTAGTCCAGACTTCCCATTCACACCTGGATATGAGGCATCGGGCGTAGTAATTGGTGTAGGGGACCGTGTGGACACTCTGAAGGAAGGGGACCGGGTCCTGGCAATGACCGGCTTCGGAGGATATTCGGAAAAGGTCTGTCTGGATGCTAGAAGGGTCATCCCCATTCCGGACTCGGTCTCTTTCGATCAAGCTGCTGCGATTCCAGTCACCTATGGTACGGCATTCCATATGCTAGTGCACCTAGGAAGAATTAACGAGGGAGACTCGGTACTCATCCATCACGCTGCTGGCGGGGTGGGGACTGCAGTAGCACAGATATGCGAGTCCTTTGGAGCTTCATTGGTAGTTGGAACCGCCTCCACCCCCAAGAGGGAATTTGTCGAATCGATGGGAATGGTATTCGTAGATAGGGAGAAGGAAGACTTCGAGGAAGTCTGCAAGGAGTTGACCGATGGCAGAGGGGTGCACCATGCCATCGATCCCGTGGGTGGAAGTCACCTGCTAAGGTCATACAAGTCCCTTAGGAAGGGGGGGAAATTGTACTACTTCGGAGCATCTGCAGTGGTAAAGGGCGAAAAGAGATCGAGGCTATCCGAACTGAAAATGTGGTGGGGTATGCCCAGATTCGACCCTATCCGGCTAATGACCTCAAACAAAGCTGTTTTCGGAGTCCATATGGGCCTCTTGGAGGATGAGTCGGTATTCAAGGGGCATCTTGCTTCGTTGTCCGAGATGCTAGAGAAAGGAGAGATAGATCCGGTAATCGACTCCGTGTGGCGATTCGAGAAAGTGGCGGATGCACAGATGCACATTCATAATCGGAAAAATCGAGGAAAGGTCCTATTGGACTTCTCGCCAGAGTGACTACAGGCGTACTGGCCTTGTAGCACCGCATGCCTGACATTTCAACAGGGTCGTCCTATCTTCTCGCATGAACCTGGTGTCGGGAGCCTTGCACTCACCGCATAGGATGTACGTCTTGACATAGGAGACAATCTTCTCCTTGATTCTCTTGGGGGGGACCTTGCCCTTCAGCATGATTCTGACTTGCTCTCTGCTACCTGAGGTTCCAAGTTCATTCAACAGGTACTGGAAAACGTGATTTGCATCCCTATCCATCGCATCGACAATCTCTGAGAAGTTTCGAAGAATCGTCTGGCTCCCCTCGATCATGATGTCTGGCTGTGGCATTGTCCACCTAGAACGCTCACTGATGTCCTTGGGAATCCTCTCCCTAGCACGATCCAAGAGGTCCTCGTATCCGCGGTTCGACATGACCATCCGAGAATAGGGGGGCTTTTCACCCCACCGGGAGGCTTGGGAACGGTCAAGGACCGGTTCTAGCTCGGTAACATGTGGATGAGGCGCCCGTCGTCAAGGTCGCCAAGACTGACCCTCATGCAAAGATGCCTACTAAGGGAAGCGATCACGCCGCTGGATGGGATCTGTACTGCTTGGAGGACACTGTTGTGAGTTTCAGATCCAGTGTGAAGCTCAGAACTGGGCTAAGAGTTGCTATTCCAGAGGGTTTCGAGGGTCAAGTTAGGGCTAGGTCATCACTGGGTTCGAAAGGACTAATCCTGCCTCATAGCATAGGGACAATTGATGCTGATTACAGGGGCGAGTTGTTCGTCCTAATGACATGGATTGGTGAGGGGAAGTCCTACAAGGTGAAATCAGGAGAGAGGATTGCCCAACTAGTGATTGCTCCGATTCCCGATGTTCAATTCTCAGAAGTTGATGTTGGAGAGCTAGGGGATACTGCTAGAGGGGAGGGTGGATTCGGAAGCACCGGCAGATTCTGAATATGACAAATACAACATCCACCAAAGAATACCCCCGGTGGATTCATAGCGCTCTAACGCTGGCATCGACTGATGCACCTAAGTGTAGATGAGTTAAGGTCCAAGGTCGAACAGTTCAGATCAAGCGGACTCAACACCCAACAAATAGCGGATGAGCTTTCGCTGTCTCAGACCACTGTGCAGTGGCTCTCTGCCAGTGACTACGAGGTAGATGACAAACCGCTTGACGTTAAGGTCGGATGGAGGTCGATTGCTGTCAAAGGCGATCGTATAGAGGCAGTTTCATACATTTTCTGCGACATCATCGATGAGATGGTGGGTGAAGAAGTCGACACCATTGTTGGGGTTAGCATCAACGGGATCGCTTTCGCCCAGACAATTTCTTCGACGATGGATCTGGAAATGGCAGTCGTAAGAAGCATCAACGAGGAAGTTGGCGGGCATCTCTCAGAAGTCTATGCCGGTATCGATGGCAAAAGGGTAATCATCGTTGATGACGTATACTCATCTGGCACGACCATGCAGAAGACGGCATCCGACCTCAAGGCCTCGGGTGCCGATGTCAAGATGTGCATGGTCCTTGTGAACAAGTCCTGGGACGATGACGTCGATGGAGTGCCATTGAGGGCGCTGATTCGAGCAGCGACGGTCTGAGGTGGCACATGCACTGGGCGGATTATACCGCACAAAGGCTCATCGAGCGTGGAGGGAAGCAGGTATCAGCCTCGGGAATTACGCCGTCCGGCGAATTCCACATCGGCCATCTGAGGGAGATTCTCTCGGCTGAGATGATACATAGGGCATGCCTGGATGCGGGCATTCAATCGGAATACATCTTCATCGTCGACTCAATGGACCCACTTAGGAGGGTGTATGAATTCCTATCGCCCGAATATGAGAGATTCATTGGCCACCCACTAGCGTACATCCCAGCTCCTAGGCCCGATGGAGAACCAGGTGATGGTGAGGAAACCTACGCCGAGCACTTCCTTGCCCCGTTCCTGAACGCTCTGAGTGAAATTGGGGTTCGCCCGGAGGTGGTGATGAATCACGAGACTTACGAATCCGGGAGATTCGCCGAATACATCGACTTAGCAATCTCAAAGAAGGAAGAGATCAGGGGCATTATTCAGGACATTTCAGGGAGAGAGCTAGCTGACGACTGGTTCCCTTTCAACCCAATGGGATCGGATGGTAGCCTCGATGGAGTGACTGTGACTGGCTACGAGAATCCATTTGTTCTCTGGGTAGACTCACATGGAATTGAGGGGAAGTCCGACATCAGGAAGGCCGAGGGTAAGATGCCATGGCGAATCGACTGGGCTGCCAGATGGGCGATTCACGGGATCACGTGCGAGCCAGCCGGTAAGGACCATGGCTCTTCTGGAGGAAGTTACGACACTGGAATTCCGATTTGCAGGCTCCTAGGTGGCGATCCTCCAGACAAAATTGTCTACGAATGGATCCAATTGAAGGGGATGGGGCCAATGTCCAGCTCGACAGGCCTCACCGTTGGCCCGATGGAGGCCCTCTCCCTGGTCCCCCCAGAGATTCTTCGCTATGTTATCGCGAGAAGCAAGATCAATAGACATATAGAATTCGATACTGGAAGTGCCCTTTTCCGCACGGCTGATGAGTATGAGAGACTGGTTTCTAACCCTGCTCATGAGGATTCGGGGATGACAAAAAGACAGTTGGTTGCAGCCCGGACCCAAAGCGGTGCAATCAGGCTGAGTCAAGTTGAATCTGGTTCTGATCCCCGTGAATCGATAGGCGGGGTCTCATTCAGGCACCTCTCAATGCTCGCACAGATCAAGTCCTCCGATGAAGATGTCTGGACCTCTCTGAACAGGTCCGGTCATATCAAGGGGGAACCGGGTAAATCACTGGTGGTCCGGCTAGCAAGAATGAGGACTTGGATTGAGGGTCCACACTTCCCCGAAGATGCGAAGATTGAGATCAAGATGGCCCTTAGTGATGAGTCCAGGGATAATTTAGATGGGGGAAGCAAGCAATTCCTTTCTGCGCTTTCCACGCTACTGTCTGAATGCGAATGGTCGGATGAGGGAATCAATGAGTCGATTGCAGATGCTTGCGAATCTTCGGGGATCCCAAGAAGGAAGGGGTATTCCTCGATATACTGGGCCCTAATTGGCAGGAGTCACGGGCCCAAGGCTTCCTCCCTCCTCTTCGAGATGGAAAGGGAAGGGGTTCTATCCCTCCTCGGAAGTGTATAGGGTGGAAAGGGAAGAGGGATACATCGTCGTTCTTCATGGAGTTGCCATATCCTCCTTCTACGTGCTAGTGAGTATCTTGCTATCACTCGCCGAGTGGTTCGTAAAGGCGTGGACAGACTGGGAAGGACTCCTCGGCGGTTTCCCATGGTGGGTAATCTTCCTCTTCACATTGACTTTCTACCCACCGGCCTTCATCTACTACAGGGAGAACCAAGATCAGGTGAATCCTAAGGATGACTTGGTAACTGCTCTGCTACTCCTTCCAATACTACTGATCGGGTTCGCACTGATATAGAAAACTCTCAAATTCACCATACTGGACCGGCCCTCATGGGAGTTTACGAACTACTGATGAAGGCAATGGAAGAGAGGGACGCAACGCATTACACGGAGGCATTACACGAAGACTACGAATTCGTCCGCCACCAAACTGGGACAACAATTGGCAGGTCCCAGATGAGTGAGATGATGGCTAGCATGATGGCCAATGAAGATGTAGTGATCAATAAACCGAGATGCATCTACGAGAACGATGATATTCTAGTCGAGCACTCGGTTATGGACTTCCCAGATGGCACAACTGAGGCTGTGATGGCAGTCCACACCAAGAAAGACGGAAAGATATTCAGGACTGAAACTGGGGCAACCCTGATTCAGTAACTGCTGCTCTAAATGAGGGACTTGATATCTAGTAAACGTGGTTCTGGGACTCCCAGGAGGGCTTCCTTGATTGCCTCTACCTCCATTCTTGCACCTGCCATGGTGGTGACGAATGGAATGTTGAGTTCTACAGCAAGCCTCCTCATCATGTTGCCATCTAGAATGGCCCCGCCAGTAGATCTAGGGGTGTTGATCACGAGTTGTATCTTCCCTTGGCGCATCAAATCCAAGGCATCTGGAGAACGTCCCTCTGCAATCCTGTAGCATGTCTCGACCTCCAGCTCACCCGCGCCACGGAGAACTCTGGAAGTACCCCTAGTAGCGAAAATAGTGAATCCCATTTCCCTGAGGCTCTCCGCTAGTGGAATCATTGCGTACTTGTCTTCATCCTTCACGGTTATGTAGACCCCTCCTTCGGTCGGAACGGGTATTTCTGTTGCAAGTCTTGCCTTGAGATAAGCAGCTGAGGCTCTGACGTGAGAACCCATGACCTCGCCTGTAGATTTCATCTCGGGGCCCGGTGCCGGATCCAAACCACGAAGTTTGATGAATGGGAATACTGGCGCCTTTACACAGACAGCATCGGTCTGTGCCTCGGGCACCTCAAGATCGCACAACCTCTCTCCGAGGGCCACCCTCGCAGCTATCCTAGCAAGTGGGATTCCTGTAGACTTAGCTACGAAGGGGAACGTCCTAGATCCCCGAGGATTTACTTCGAGAACGTACAATAGGCCATCATGAATTGCGAACTGGATGTTATAGCAGCCGCGGATACCGAGCTCCAGTCCGATCACCCTAGTCCATTCATCGACTTGCTCGAGGATGTCATCTGGTACGTTCTGCGGAGGGATAAAGCAAGTTGAGTCACCAGAGTGAATCCCCGCTTCCTCGAGATGCTCCATTATTGCCCCAATGAGGACATCCTCACCATCGCAGACGGCATCAACGTCTAGCTCCATTGCGTTTCCGAGATACTTGTCAATCAGAAGGGGCCTGTCTGATGAGAGGTACGCATCCCTCATGTATGACTCCAACTGCTTGTAGTTGGCCAGTATCTCCATCCCTCTTCCTCCGAGGACATAAGAAGGGCGAACAAGAACAGGGTACCCGATCTCATTAGCTGCATGCCTCACTCCCTCGGGAGTGGTTGCAGTCGCTCCATCGGGCATTCTCAGACCACATCGTAGCGCGAACTCCTCGAACCTCTCACGATCACTTGCCTCGTCTACTGATTCGGGAGATGTGCCTTCCATCACAAGTTCTAGACCCATGGAGGAAAGATGTGGGAGTTCATCGGATAGTGGGAGTGCCAGGTTGATTGCAGTCTGACCACCAAACTGGAGTAGGATCCCATTTGCATCCTCCCTGAGGAGGATCTCTGATACAGATTCCAGGGTAAGTGGGTCGAAGTACAACCTGTCGCTGGTGTCGAAGTCAGTGGATACCGTCTCTGGGTTGTTGTTGATTATTATCGCCTCATGCCCTAGGTCCTGAATCGCCCCGGCAGCGTGCACGCATCCGTAGTCGAACTCGATTCCCTGTCCGATTCGGATAGGGCCTGAGCCGACCACGGCTATCCTCTGCTTGACGGAGGCTGCTAATCCCGGGACGTAATCCACTCCCGACTCCGCCGAACCCCCCTCATAAGTCGAGTAGTAGTATGGGGTGACTGCAGCGAACTCTGCGGCGCACGAGTCGACCATACGATATCGTGGATGTGTCCCTAGTTCGTGCCTCCTCATCCTGACAGCGGTTTCATCTTGTCCGGTTGGGAGATTCTTGAAGCCGCTCTCGGGGAAGCCGCAAAGCGCATCCGCAATGTGCAAATCGGTGAATCCAGCCCCCTTCCAGGAACTCATCTCTGATTGGGGTATCTCGGCTGGGCGCATCCCAATCTCCCCTGCCGCTCTGATCTCTGTTTCTATCGCCGCAATTCTCTCGAACCTTCTGAGGAACCATCTCGTAATCCCACCAGTCAGATCCCTCACATCCTCGATCGAGTACCCTCTACGAAACGCATCAATGACAGCTCCGAGCCTCCTATCCGTAGGTATTCGGAGCCAATCCTCGTGAAGTGCGGTTGGGAGTCTCTCAGCGGCCCGTTCATCCATTGTCTCTCCATCGGAAGCATCGGACATCGTCAATGGCCTTGGATGGGGTTTGTCATACTCCAAACTAGCCCATGCCTTGAGGCATGCTTCCTCGAAGGAACGCCCAATGGCCATTACTTCTCCAGTAGATTTCATCGAAGTCCCTAGAGTCCTGTCCGCAGTTCTGAACTTGTCGAATGGCCATCTAGGAATCTTGACAACACAATAGTCCAAAGTTGGCTCGAATGCGGCCGTCGTCCCCTCGCCAGTAATTGGATTGGGCAGTTCGTCCAGGGTGTAACCGACCGCGATTAAGGCTGCCATCCTTGCGATTGGGTAACCTGTGGCCTTCGAAGCCAATGCAGAGGAGCGGGAGACACGAGGATTCACCTCAATTACCCTATAGTCCCCAGTGGACTGATCGACTGCGAACTGGACATTGCACCCGCCCTTGATGTTGAGCCTCCTGATGAGTTTCAGAGCCGAGTCTCGAAGTCCCTGGTGGTCGCGATCGGAAAGAGTCTGCTGTGGCGCCACTACGATCGACTCGCCTGTATGAACGCCCATCGGATCGATGTTCTCCATCGTGCAAACGATGATTGCGTTGTCTAAGCTGTCCCTCATTACCTCATACTCGTGCTCTTGCCAACCTAGAATACTCTCCTCTATGAGTACCTGGCCAATTGCTGAGTGCAATATTCCTTGGCTCGCTATCTCAACCAACTCGCCAGTGTTGAATGCAGTACCACCACCAAGCCCACCTAGGGTGAAAGCCGGCCTAATCAGCAATGGGAAGGAGCCCAGTTCCTCTGCGGCTGCGATGACTTGCTCTATTGATTCGCAAGCCATGGCCTTGCAGACAGGAAGGTCGATCTCCTCACAGACCCTCTTGAAGAGGTCTCTGTCCTCAGCCTCATCTATCGCAGCAAGGTTGCAACCGATCAACTCAACTCCTAACTCGTCAAGAGTTCCGTCCTTAGCGAGAGCAGACGCTATGTTCAGGGCTGTCTGACCTCCCATTCCTGCTAGGAGTGCGTCTGGCTTCTCAGCCTCCATGATTCGCTTTACCACCTCTGGCAGTAGCGGTTCTATGTATATCCTGTCTGCCATCTCGGGGTCGTTCTGAATCGTTGCGGGATTGGAGTTGACAAGAATTACCTCGTAACCGTCTGAACGGAGTGCTCGACAGGCCTGCGAACCAGAGAAATCGAACTCTGCTGCCTGACCGATACGGATAGGACCGCTGCCAAGGATGAGGATCCTCTTCAAGTCATCACGACGAGGCATCAGGAGCCGCCTTCCTTGCTTACTAGTTCCGCCTCCGGACTCTCGAGATGATCTGCAACCATTTTCTGGAATCTGTCGAATAGTGATGAGGCGTCATGCGGTCCCGGGCAAGCCTCGGGATGGAATTGGATTGTGAATGCAGGTTTGTCCAATAGGTCAAGCCCCTCTACTGTGCCATCGTTGGAGTTGACGTGTCGGACTCTGAACTCGGCACCCAGTACATTGTCACTAGTTTCAGAGCGAGCCCCACTAGGGTGAGGGGCGAGCATACCCTGTACTGGATCCTCGACGGCGAATCCGTGATTCTGGCTTGTGATGTGGACTCTCCCAGTCTCCAAGTCCATGACTGGTTGATTAGACCCTCTGTGACCATATCTCAGCTTGTACGTCCTTAGTCCGGCTGCAAGTCCCATCAGTTGATGCCCTAGGCATATCCCCATTACTGGCATCCCCTGTCGAACGGCGGCTGCTAAACTCCTCCTCGCATCTGTTGCGGCTCCCGGGTGGGCTGGGTCACCAGGCCCATTGGACGCAAAGAGAGCGTCGGGAGACCAGTCTCGGACAATCTCCTCTAGAGGCATCTCAGCGGGACACCAGACGACCTCAAACCGAGTGCAAAGCTCCCTCAGAATATTGTGCTTGACACCACAGTCGATGGCAGCGAGGCGTGGTAGTGGAAGTCCTTCGCCATCCTCGGCCCCAGGATTGAGCAGAGTAGGCTCCTCGCAGGTTACTTGGGCGACCAAGTCTTCCGTATCAGGAGGGGTTAGTTCCGTAAGAATCACCTCCATTTCCTCGAGCCTCTCAGCAGGTCCGAACACGCAGAGAAGAGTTCCATGCTCCCTTACCCTCCTGGTTAGAGATCGTGTATCGATTCCCTCTATCCCAGGAACGTTATGAGCGACCAATAGGTCATGCACGCTTCCCACAGAGTCACGGTGGTCAGGAGACGTCATGTGTTGCCTGCAGACGACCCCTCTGGGATGGACCGAAGACGACTCGGAGATTCCTGGGTGGACTCCGTAGTTCCCCAGAAGCGGATATGTGAAAGTTAGGACCTGCCCGGCGAAGGATGGATCTGTCAGACTTTCCTGATATCCACACATTCCAGTAGTGAAAACCAACTCTCCCTCAGCGATTTCCTCGGAGCCGAATAGCCGACCCTCGTACCTCGTTCCATCGGCAAGTAGTAGGATTCCCCGGGAGCCACTAGGATGCTCTAAGCTTCCAGAATCGAGGAGAGGATCCGCTGCATCGGGGAAGGTTGGAGGAGAATCAACGCCACGAATACCAGCGCCGGGGCAGAAGCCCCCGTCTGCTGGACTCTCCGACATCAGCAAGGCTGCCCAAGTACGATTCTTAATGGTTGACAGAGAATAGGAATTTCCGCTATCACAAATTCACTCTTCAACATCGTTGATTACGACCTTTCCATTGGCCGATGGGATGACTTTCATCTTAGCTCCAGAGAACTTTGAGTCGTTGTCCACGGGACCTAGCCAAGAGTTCAGAAATACCGCAAGAGCAGCTACTTCCGAGTGAGGTTGGTTCCCAACGGAAACATTGTAGTCAGCCAAGTGGTAAACCTCGGCTGGAACCTTTGTCCCACCCACGACCACCAAGGCAGGCTTGTCTATGGGGATACTGGGGATGGTTTTCCCCCAAGGGCTTCCGTACATCGTGAGATGGACGATTGTTACCCCTCCAGACTCAGACTGCTTCCGGAGGAATGACATTGGGCTCTCTTCGAACCTACTCGAGAATTCCCCTCCAAATCGTTCTGTCACTGAATCCCATGTCTCCAGCGCAGAGGGGTCCCTGTCTCCTGCGAGAATAACCTCGTCCGCCCCGAAAGCCCGAGCAGTAAGACCGAGATGAGATGTTATCCTCTTGTCCCTTTCACGTCGGTGCCCCAGCCGAATCACGGACAGACTGGGTGGCATCTCGTTACTCATGGCTCATGCGTAAGGGGGTGACTCATCAGCATGACCCTCTAGGGCATCTGTTCCAGCGGATGGGAAGACGTCGATTCCCATGTTCAGCATGCTGGCTCTGACCCATTGAAGAAGAAGGGCATCAAACATCATGTGTGAAGCGAATCCTACCATCACCGCAAGGACGAGGACCCTGCCAGTTGCGAATAGCGCATCTCCTTCGAGCTCGCCCCAGTTCATCATCGCTGGCTCGATGATGTAGAACGCTGCAAGGACCCCCAGACCACCACCGATCTGTGACATTGTGGCATTCCCCCTCTCCCTCCCGATTCCTGTGAAGAGGATGGCTGCAACGACGAGAGCCGGGATGATCATGCTGACTGTTTCGAAGTCTAGAGAGCCTAGAGTCGAGGGTGGGATTAGGGAGTCATTGACTTTCTCCGAGCCTTTACTGATAGTAATCCACCACCATAGTGCACTTGAAAGAAATAGAGCTCCGGAGGTTCTGCCTCGCTCTGTAATCATGTCCCTAACATGGTGTGCATCACGAGGCTTTAGCCTCTGTACAATTGAGTCAAGGATGAACAGGGTCTCCGGATCATGGGAGTCTCCTAGGTCTTGCGCAGATTGTGGCTCTGAGACCTCTGGGGAAGCATCCTCGCCCAGAACCATCGCTCGATTGCCCCTCCGTCACATCATAAAGCAATCGTCGTTTGCGAGTCCCATATGGCCGACTGGCGACCTATGCTAAATCGCCGAGAGGATGGTTTTCCGAGGATTATGGGGGTTGTCAACGTCACTCCAGACTCATTTCACTCCGATTCGAGGTCGACAGACGCCAAACAGGCAGTTGCCGTGGCAACCAGAATGGCTGCAGACGGAGCTGAGTGGATTGACGTGGGAGGGGAATCGACGAGGCCTGGTGCTGATCCGGTGCCAGTAGAAGACGAGTTAGGGCGAGTTGTTCCTGCAATAGAGGGAATCAGGGCCAAACTGCCGGATATATGCATATCCGTAGACACCAGAAGAGCTGCGGTTGCACGTCAGGCTCTGGAATTCGGGGCTGATATGGTGAATGACGTCTCGGGCGTGGGGGATCCGGGAATGATAGACGTGGTAGTCGAATTCGGGTGCCCAGTATGCGTTATGCATATGCAAGGACTACCTGAAAACATGCAGAATGACCCCAAGTATGGCAATGTGGTGGATGAAGTGAGGTCATACCTAGCCGAAACTACAGGCAGACTAGTCGAAGCAGGCGTCCACCCATCGCACATAGTTGCTGACCCCGGGATAGGCTTCGGAAAAACTCTGGATCACAACCTAGCGCTGCTCTCTTCGGGAAGGGGGATTGTCCCTGACAGACAAATGGGTCTGATGTGGGGAGTCAGTAGGAAGAGCATGTTTAGAGATCTTCTTGGCCGGGAAAGTAGCGACGATAGGCTCGCTGGAACTCTAGGTATAGCGGCGGTTTCCATGCAGAAAGAGGTCGACATAATCAGAGTCCATGACGTGACAGAGCATTCGGATTCTTTCTCGGCGATGAAGGCGGTGAGATGAGCAGATGTCAGACGAAGGCAACAACATCATCGATATCGATGATAGCCTGAGATTATTGGGAACTGCACACGTGAGTAGTGAATCTGTGGACCTAGTTCGGAGCCAAATCGAAGAATGGGGGCCTGACTTGGTTGCGGTGGAACTTTGCCCGTCAAGGATGGCTGCATTGACAAAACCAGACTCACTAGAATCTGAAGACCTTCTGAAGATAATCAAAGAGGGGAGGTCGGCAATGATCCTCCTACAATCAGCACTCGCGGCCCAACAGAGGAGGATGGGGTTTTCATCCGGAGAGAAGCCTGGTGCAGAGCTCCTGGCTGCAGTTAACGCTGCCGAGGAATCGGGAGTCCCGGTGGAAATGATCGACAGGGACGTTGTTGTCACCCTGAGGAGGGCCTGGAGGAAGATGGGGATTATAGAGAAATGGAGAATTCTGAACGCTCTGCTGTGGGAAGAGGACGATGATGATGTTTCCATAGACGAGGTGCTTGGGGACTCCGACCTGCTCAGCAGCATGATGGAGGAAGCCAGGGAGATTGCGCCCGGGGCAGGAGAGGTCCTGATTGACGAACGCGACTCTTTCCTAGCAGGAAGGATTCAGCAGATACGAGGCAAGGGGAAGGTCCTGGCAGTAATCGGCGCTGGCCACCTCAGCGGGGTTGCGCACTACCTTGGGGAGCCTGCAATAGAAACCACATCGAGGCTGGCTGAGTTGGGGAAGGAACCGCCGAAGTCCATCTGGCCCAAACTGCTGATGGCTGCAATCCCCATCTTCCTCTTTGGGGCTGTTGCTTGGATGGTTGCGAATGGGGAGATGGATGCTCTGAAGCAGACTGCTCAGACATGGCTCATCCTGAATGCAGTGGGGGCCGGGATCGGGGTCCTAATCGCCAGGGGGCATCCGCTCTCTATCCTGGTAGGGGCAATTGCATCTCCGATAACATCCCTAAATCCGACTCTGGCGGCTGGGTGGTTCGCCGGATACACGCAGCTGAAGGTCGCATCCCCCACAGGGAAGGACGCTCAGGACTTCCTGGTGCTTGATGAGGTGTCTCTTTTCTGGAAGAACCGTGTTGGGAAGGTTCTGATGGTTACTGCAATGGGCAATATAGGTTCGTGGGCGGGTGCTTGGCTTGCAGGCGGGGCAATTCTTGGAATGCTCCTTGGTTGACACAGAACCATTTAGCGCCTAAGCCTCATCGCAACAATAGTGACGAACTACGGATTCGTGATAAACAACAAGACTTGCATTGGGTGCCACGCTTGCACTGTAGCCTGCAAGTCTGAGCACGATATCCCAATCGGAGTCAACAGGACCCATGTCAAGTACATAGAAAAGGGAACATATCCGGATTCAACAAGAGAATTCAGCGTCCATCGATGCAATCATTGCGAGGACTCTCCGTGCACTACTATATGCCCAACTACAGCTCTTTTCACAAGGGCTGATGGGATAGTTGACTTCGATGACGAGCGTTGCATAGGGTGCAAGTCATGCATGCAGGCGTGTCCCTACGACGCCCTCTATATCGACCCAAACAAGGGCACTGCCGCGAAGTGCAACTACTGCGCGCACAGGATCGAGCACTCCTACGAGCCCGCATGCGTAATTGTGTGCCCTACTGAATCCATAGTCTCGGGTGACTTGGATGACCCCGACTCTGCGATTTCCAACCTAGTAGCCTCTCATGAGACGACTGTGAGGAAGCCCCAGTCGGGCGCGATCCCCAACCTGTACTACATTGATGCCAGCGAGGAGATGCTAGACCCATACGCCACCGATGTTACTGGTTCTGGCATGTGGACCGAGCAGGCATTCGGGGTCGGACACTTCGCAAAGTACGCAGACAGCAGGTTGGACGAGGCGGACACTAAGTCAATGATCGTTCAACTGGCTCTGGAAAAGAAGGCTAAGCAGTCATCCCCCCGAGACCAGGCAATCATCAGAGATGTGATGGAAAGACTATCGGAAGAGTCAGGTGGAGCCAAGCGAAGTTACGACCAGCCCAGCAAAGGAGTCCTATGGGGGTGGGAGGTGTCTACTTACATCTGGACGAAGGGAATAGCAGCGGGAACCTACGTAGTGGCGATTCTAGCAATGCTTTCTGGGTTGGTTGAGATGAGCGATGACCTTTGGGCGATGACCATAGGAGTCGGGATCGTGTTCCTTGCCATCACTGGGCTCCTCCTCGTCATCGATCTCGATAGGCCAGAGAGGTTCCTATACGTGATGCTGAGGCCTAATTGGGACTCTTGGCTAGTGAAGGGAGCATACATCCTATCTGGCTATGGCGGCGTTCTGGCCCTGAGTGCTGGAGTCATGATTCTGGATCTGGACAGGTCCTTCCTGACATATCTGGCAATTGTCGGCGTGCCCCTTGCCTTGCTGACCGGAGTTTACACGGCTTGGCTGCTAATGCAGGCCAAGGGCAGGTCCTGGTCAGAAGATTCACTGCTTCCCGCTAAATTCCTCGTCGAGACATTGGCAATCGGGGCTGCAGTTTTCTTCCCCCTCTATTTGATGGAGCCACTCGCCTTCGTATTGGGTGGGACGGTCCTCGTTGGAATTCTGGCCCATGACAATAAATTGGTCATGAAGCCGCAGATGGAGCCGTTGTTGTGAGGTGATAGCATAGGTAAGACATTCATAGAGAAGGTGGCTCAGAGACTCAGAATCATCCCTAATCTGGACAGGCCGAATGCAGTCGGCGCCAGTGGTTCCCTGAGGCACTTCCCGGAACCGGAAGAATGGCACGATCACATAGAGCTAGATGCGAACGAGTGGCCGAAGATGGTCGAGAAGCGGTACTCTTTGGTACCAACCACTTGCTTCAATTGCGAGTCCGCCTGCGGCCTTCTAGCGTACGTGGACAAGGACTCTGGAAAGGTGTCTAAGTTCGAGGGGAACCCACACCACCCCGGTAGCAGGGGCAGGAACTGTGCCAAGGGCCCTGCAACGATCAACCAAATCAATGACACCGAGAGGATACTCCACCCAATGAGGAGAGTTGGCCCGAGGGGCGAGGGCGGTTGGGAGAGGGTATCATGGGACGAAGCATTGGACGAGATCTCAACCAAGATACGTGACTCACTGAAGACGGGTGCCAAGGACAGGGTCGTTTATCACGTCGGACGTCCGGGGCACGAGGGGTACACAAACAGGATCCTGAAGGCCTGGGGGGTCGATGGGCACAACAGCCACACCAACATCTGCTCCGCTGGGGCCAGGACCGGTTATGCGCTCTGGCATCGTCACGATAGGCCATCGCCTGATCACGCCAACGCAAAGGTGATCCTTCTAACCTCATCACATTTGGAGACTGGACACTACTTCAATCCACATGCACAGAGGATTCTGGAAGGGATGATGGATGGGGCCAAGCTCATCGTAATCGATCCGAGACTCTCCAACACGGCAGCCATGGCTGACCATTGGCTCCCGACTTGGCCCGGATCGGAGTCGGCTCTCTTCCTAGCCTGGGCGAACATGATCCTGGAGCGAGAGCTGTTCGACAGGGACTTCGTGGAGAACTGGGTAAACTGGGAGGAGTGGTTGGAGGCGGACCACCCAGAAGAGCCTCGGGAGTTCGATCGTTTCATCGAGCTTCTGATGGAGGAGTATTCCCAGTACACTCCCGAGTTCGCGGCGAAGGAGTGCAGGATCCCAGTAGAGCAGGTAATAGAAGTGGGAGAAATCGTGGCAAATGCTGGAAGCAGACTTGCTACCCACGTATGGAGGGCTGCTGCCATAGGCAATCTCGGTGGATGGCAAGTCAGCAGGACCCTGCATCTGCTTAACGTCCTAACAGGGAGCGTGGGGACCGAAGGGGGGACCTCTCCCAACTCGTGGTCCAAGTACAAGCCTGACCTCTTCGACGTCCCCCCCGATCCGGATGGGTGGAACGAGTTGCACTTCCCACCAGAATACACGATGTCCCACTACGAGATGAGTCACATACTGCCTCACCTGGTCAAGGACGGAAGGGGAGAGATGGACGTATACTTCACTAGAGTCTTCAACCCAGTTTGGACCTATCCAGACGGATTCTCTTGGATCGAGATGCTACAGAACGATGATGCCGTTGGATGCCACGTGGCTCTGACCCCGACTTGGAACGAGACTGCCTTCTTCGCTGACTACGTACTCCCCATGGGGCATGCCTCGGAGAGGCACGACGTCAACTCATATGCAACCAGCTCAGGCAAGTGGGTAGCGTTCAGACAACCGGTGCTGAGGGAATATGCGCGCAGAGAGGGCAAGGAAGTAGAATTCACTCACGAGGTCAACCCCGGAGAGGTGTGGGAGGAGGACGAGTTCTGGAACGAGCTTTCATGGAGGATAGACGATGGCACGATGGGGATCAGGGAGCACTTCATGAGCCCGTACCGAGAGGGAGAGAGGATCACCATCGACGAATACTACCAGTACATGTTCGAGAGGATACCGGGGCTTCCCGAGGCAGCGGCGGCCGAGGGGACTGATCCTCTTGGTTACATGAGGAAGCACGGTGCGTTCCTGATCGAGGAAGCCACCTACAACAAGCACGAGGTGGATGGGTGGCCAACTCCGAGCGGTAAGCAGGAGATCTATTCGAATAGCATGGTCGAGTTCGGCTATCCCGAGCACTCCATCCCCCACTACAGAGTAATGAGCCACGTGCATCCGGAAAACCTGCAGGGAGAGGACGAATACTGCCTTCTCCCGAACTTCCGACTACCTCAGCACATCCACTCTCGCTCCGCCAATGCCAAATGGCTTGCAGAGATAGCCCATAGGAATCCCCTCTGGGTCCATCCGAAAGATGCCGCCAAGCTAGGTGTCGGCGAGGGTGACCTCCTCAAAGTCGAGACCGAGATAGGCTGGTTCATTGACAAGGTCTGGGTTACCGAGGGCATAAAGCCGGGGATTATCGGATGCTCGCATCACATCGGCAGATGGAGGAGGAAGCAGGACTCGGGCAACAGGTACATGACCAACGAGGTCGAGATAGAGGACCTGGGAGAGGGTAGGATGAGGATGAGGACAGTCACAGGGGTAAGGCCGTGGGAGTCCGACGATCCGGACACCAACAGAGTCTGGTGGAGGGATGGAGGGGTGCATCAGAACATCACCCATGCAGTTCAGCCCGATCCGATCAGCGGTGCTCACTGCTGGCTTCAGAAGGTTAGGATCTCAAGGCCGGTCGAGGGAGAGAACTACGGAGACGTAGAGGTCGATACCAACAAGTCGTTTGAGTACTACAAGAAGTGGAACGAAATGGCCAAGGAGAAGGAAGTACATCCTCGTGGTGAGAGGAGGCCCCTGTGGATGAACCGACCACTACCCCCTAGGAAGGAACACTGGTTCATCCGCGAGTAGGTCCTATCGCTGGTTCGTCGGCGACTCCCCACTCCACTGCTTCCCAAGCCCTCTCATGGACGTAGTAGAAACCCATCTTCAACGGGAACTCGATCACGATGAACCATCCCGCTGTTTCTAACTCGCCAGTCAGAATTCCAGCTACCGCTGCTCCTGTCAAAGTCGCTATTATTCTCCAGACAAATGTCTTTGCCAGAACGCGTTCCCTAGTGTACATACCCATCGCCATATCAGGGCCGGGGCCTAGCATATGGCAATTAACCTAAGCGGTTCGAATGGGTCAATATCAGTGTTTTACTACGAATGTGAAACTGCCACAATAGAAGAGGGGTCTATTGGCTCGACATCCTCCAAACCCCAGTCGACAAAACTCCATCCCCTCTCATGTAGATAGTATAGCACCATCTTGGTGAAGACCTCGATTCCCCCTATGGCTGCTCCTGCAGTCCAACTACCCGTGATAATTCTAGCAATGATGATGGTATCAATTGTCCCAATTGTCCTCCAAGTTACTGTCTTCACTAGGCTTCTCTTTGAAGTTGCGTGTCCGGTCCCGGGTATATGGCTCATGAACAAGGGGTTCTTCGATTAGGGATAAACCCCTCCGACACTAGGTTCGCCGCCAATTAAAGAGATTCTAAGACTACGGCTATTCCTTGTCCGCCACCAATGCAGGCTGTGGCTACCCCGTAACGCCCACCAGTTCTCTTCAACTGGTGAGAAAGAGTCAGGACAAGTCTTGTTCCGGTTGCGGCTAGGGGATGCCCCAGTCCCACGGCACCGCCATTCACATTGACTCTGTCATAATCTATCCCGAGGTCCTTGATGCAGGCTACTGCCTGTCCTGCGAATGCCTCGTTGATTTCCCAGAGGTCTATGTCCGAGACGGTCAGGCCTGCATTCTCGATCGCCTTATGGCTGGAGGGGACCGGGCCGTAAGCCATGATGCTGGGCTCTAGACCGACTATCCCCCATGAGACGATTCTTGCCAGTGGTTCGTCACCGTCAGATTCTGCTCGAGACTCAGACTTCACCACGACCGCAGCGGCGCCATCGACGACACCAGACGCATTGCCTGCCGTAACCAGGGAGTCTGGTCCGAAGTGGGTCCTTAGACCCGAGAGGGTATCGATGGTCGTTCCGAGGACTACGTGATCCTCGTGAGAATGGTCAATTACTCCATCTGGAGTCTCGACTGAAACTATCTCGTCCTCCCAAATTCCGGATGAAATGCTGGACTCAGTCCTCTGATGGCTCATGGCAGCGTACTCGTCAGCCTGCTCTCGGAGAACGCCCTTCCTACGGCATAATTCGTCACTGGTCTGAGCCATGAACAAGCCACTGACCCCGTCGACCAGGTTTGTGAATAGGTAGTCCTCCATGTCCTGTGGGATTTCTTCCCCCGCGGAAGGGGGTCTGCCGAGCCTGTACGTCCCCCTCATCCCCCTTAGGACGTGTGGAGCCTGGCTGAGGTTCTCCATCCCTCCTGCGACAACTACCTCGGCCTCACCCAGCATGATCATCTGGGTCGCGCTGATAATCGACTGGGCTCCGCTTCCGCAAAGACGATTCAGGGTGAGCATCGGGACTTCCTGGGGGATTCCTGCCCTGAGTCCAGCATGCCTCGCTCCGAAAATTGCTTGTCCGGAAGTCTGCAGCGCATGGCCCATTACTACGTGTTCAACGGTATTTGGATCGGTTCCGGACTTCTCCATTGCACCTCTGATAGCAATGGTGCCCAGTTCCTCTGCTGACACGGATGCTAATCTTCCACCTGGACCTCCGTCACCTCTCTTTCCGCCTAGCCACTCGCAGAATGGGGTTCTGGCCCCCTCCACGACAACCGCGCTTTCGGTCATGCCATTACTTCCGCTAACGTTCAAGACTCATTGGAATCGTCTGTCATCGAACCCAAGTAGTCTGGGAGCTCGACTCCGGACATCTTGGCTACGTCATGGATTGGTGGCAGGCTCTGGACCAGGCTGCTTACGAAGTTACTAGTAGCCGAGTTTCCATCAGCGTCGTTTCCACTGTCCCAAACTGTGATCTTGTCAATCTTCAGATTGCGGATTGCCTCTGTCTGTGCATTGACCATGGCCTCGATCTTCTCGACCATCAGGAGGGTTGCTGCGGCCTTAGGGTCGCCCGCTGCACTTGCAACGAGGTTGTTGTAACCCTGTGCCTTGGCATCCAAGACCTGTTGGACGCCACTTGCCTCTGCTTCGTACTTGGCTAGGATTGCGTCGGCCTCACCACGGGCGATTCGGCGCTGACGCTCTGCCTCTGCCTCTGCGGCGATCTCGACCTGTTCCTTGGCAACTTTCTCGCGGGCAATCTCGCTCGCTCTGAGTTTCTGCTCCTCTTCCTGGTAAAGCGCCTTCTGAATCTCGGCCTCGGCTTGTGCGGTGGCTACGTCGGCTCGCTGCTTCGCAATGGCCTCCTGCTCTGCCAAGTCTGCGTTGACCCTTGCGATCTCCGCTGCGGAAGCGTTCTCGCCAGCTATTGCCAGTGCCTCCTGCTCCTGGACGAAAACACGCCTGTCGGCCTCAGCGGCCTTCTCTCCCTTCTCCGCCTCAGCATCTGCGGCTGCTACCTGCGTCCTTCGCAACTGGTCGGCCTCGGCCTTCCCGATGGCTCCCCTCTTCTCTGCCTCGGCGACGTCGACTCGAGCCTGCTCTACTGCAGATGCAGCTGCCTTCTTTCCGATGCTGGCGATGTAGTCCGCCTCGTCAGTGATGTCCACAATGTTCACGTTGATCAGGAAAAGCCCGACCTTCCTCATCTCCGCACCGACGTTTCTCTGGATCAGTTCAAGGAACGCGTCCCTGTCTTGGTTGATCTGCTCGATTGTTAGGGTTGAGACGGTGAGACGCAGTTGACCGAAGATTATCTCCTTGGCCATCTCCTCTATGTCTTCCACTTTGAAGCCAAGAAGACGCTCGGCTGCATTGGCCATTATCGATGGCTCTGTGGAGACGCCTATCGTGAATGTGCTGGGAACGTTGATCCTGATGTTCTGCTGAGACAGGGCGTTCTCCAGGGGAATCCTGATTGTCATAGGCTTCAGCGAGATGTATGCGTAGTCCTGAATCAGGGGCCATACTAGGGCGGCGCCACCGTGCAGGACCTTGGATGGTTTCGGGCGTCCGTCCGCAGTTCTTTCCGTACGACCGTAAATCACCATTATCTGGTCAGGTGGACATCTCTTGTATCGCTGTGCGAAAAACATCACAGCAGCCACAAGAATCAGTACAACTGCAAAAATCATTATTCCTAGTATATCTGCTGACGTTGCCATTGGCTCAACTCATTCCAGATGAAGGGTTGGTCACCTATGAATGCTTACCCGTCATGGCCCCTGGTGGGATAGTGGGACTAGGAAATTTCAATGAGTAATTAGATCCTCTTTACTACCAATACCTCACCGATGACATCGACCACTTCGATGAAGTCGCCAGTTGCTATTTCGGCACCGTCCTCTGACTTTGCGTTGTAGGTCCTCTGGGCACCGTTAACCTCCACGGTGACCTGCCCTACTCCATCCGCGGCTATCCTCAGGTATGTCTGTCCCTTTGATCCGATTGCCTCAACCAGTTCGGTAGTCCCATCCTGCTGTAGATTGACGAAGAGCTCGAATAGTTTGCCTGTTGCGTACATCGATGCCCCTCCTGCTATGCCTCCCGCGATTATGGCATAGTTGGCCCCCCCATCTGACTTCAGAACGTAGAGTCCACCAAGGCCGAAGAACATCAAGAAGGCCATGATGCCCTGGAAAGTGAGAGCCTTGAACGAGGCATCCGCCCCTAGGTCTACATCTATGCCAAACAGGCCATCGAAGACATCGGTTGCAATTCCCCCTATCATCAGTAGGAAGAAGTAGAGGACGAACAGAATCCCGCCCACTAGCGCGCTTGCTGCGAAGAGCAGTTCGACCCCCGTTGCATCCCCAAAACCAACTAAATCAAACAAACTGAACTCTACCATGTCCACTGCGTGCGATGGGTAAGATTTGACTTGTTCGGCGGAACGGGTGGCAAGGGAGCCTCATTTCTTAGACAATATGGAGCCCATGTATCGCTCTAGGTTCAGAATCGGCCCCAGTGAGAGTCCGGCGATAACGAAGGAAATTGTGAGGGTGTTCTGGGAAGAGAGGAATGGGTCGAATATCGAGTAAGAAAATAGCCCTATCAGGAAAAGGAGGACGGGGATGGCTGCTCTTCTGAAGAAGATGTGGTAACCGAACATCTGGTCGAATGCGGGGTTTCCAATCACCTTGTCGACGATCGTGTCGTCCTCTTTGGGAGACATCGGGCTTCCTCAGCCAACGAGCCAGGCCATCGCGCCTATGAATGTCATCACCACAGGCACTGCGTACCAAGCCGCCTTGACCCCTTTCGGGGAGTCGTCCACTAGTTCCTTCCTACCAGTAGCTGGATCCGTTTGCAAGATCGTCTTCTCGGCCTTGCTGTATAGTTCGGAGAACTCTTCGTCGTGACGTGCGACGAACAGGAGGAAGTATATCCCGAGGGCTAAAGTCCCCCCTCCAGACGCTTGGATTAGTGGCCCAATGATTTCTCCAGCAATTGCGTCGCCAATTAGTATCTGCGCGATTCCCAGCATGAACCATGTAAGTGAGTCCTTTCTCGCCATGATTGCAAGAGGATATTACCCCTCTTGAATATGACGCCTGCATGGGCCTTAATCAACCGCCTCTGCTCTTCGGGCGAGCCTCCCAGATGGCCCACGTACCCTTGGCCGTAGCCACTAGATTGCCCTTCCCATTGACCAGTTTGCCCTCCACATGGGCAAGGTTTCTGCCCCTTCGAATGACCTCTGCCGTTGCTACGATGTGTTCCCCCTTGCTGACCGCATTAAGGTACGAGATGTCCAACTGAGCAGTTGCGCACCACTCCTCCTTGGAGATGATCGAGACGAGCGTTCCCCCCATAGCCGTGTCAAGGAGAGTAGCATGGACCCCGCCATGAGCCACCCCCCCCATGTTCAGGTGCTTCCCCCCCACGGTTAGCTCGACTACGCATGAGCCCTCGCCGAATTCGGTGATCTCCATCCCGAGGGTCTCGGCCAGTTCGGTCAGCCTCGGTACGTTCCCCTCTTGGCTCATTCGGATGCCTCCCCTGTCTGGACTGCCCATAGCCTCGCATACAGACCTTCCTGGGACACAAGGTCGTCGTGGCTTCCCATCTCGGTGATCAGGCCCCTCTCCATCACAGCGATGGTGTCCGCGTTCCTGACCGTGGAGAGCCTGTGGGCGATGATAAGAGTGGTGCGGTCCCTGGAAATCCTCTCTATCGAGCGCTGCAGGGCCGCCTCGGTCTCGTTGTCCACGTTGCTCGTTGCCTCGTCGAGGACAAGGACTGGAGCGTCCTTCAGGACCGCTCGAGCGATTGCGATCCTCTGCCTCTGCCCACCTGAAAGGCGATGGCCGTCCTCCCCAATGTTAGTGCTCCATCCCTCTGGAAGCTCGTCGATGAATCCGATGGCCTCTGCGATGCGCGCTGCCTCGACGATCTCCTCCTCGGAGGCATCTGGACGGCCATACAGCACGTTGTCCCTCACGGTCCCGGGGAACAGCGTCGTGGTCTGGCTGACTAGGGAAATGGCCCCTCTCAGAGAGTCGAGCCTGAGTTCCCTGACGTCATGGCCATCCATGGTGACGGTTCCCTCTAGAGGGTCGTGGAACCTGAGCAGGAGTCGGACAAGGGTCGTCTTGCCAGAGCCTGTCGCTCCCACCAGTCCGACCGTCTTGCCGGCCGGTAAGTCGAGGTCGATGCCCCTGAGCACGTCCTCCCTGCCTGGGTAGGTGAAATGGATGCTCTCGAACCGGATGTCGCCGTCGACCTCGGTGAGGCTCGTCTCGCCCTCGACCACCCCCACCTTGGTATCGAGGAGGTCGAGGACCCTGCTTGTCGATGCGAGTGCCCTCTGGTAGAGGTCGAATGTCTCCCCCAGCCTGGTTAGGGGCCAGAGTAGGCGCTGGGTGATGAACACGATTACGGAGTACTCTCCGAGGCCGATCTTGCCCTCGAGGGCGTACTTCCCGCCCACGAGAAGGTTTGCCGTGAAGGCGAACAGGATGGCCATCCTGATCAGGGGGACGAAGGATGCGGAGAGTCTGATGGCAGACCTGTTGGCGTCCCTGTACGACTGGGATGCCTCGCTAACCCTCTGAGCCTCCCTCTCCTCCGCTGTGAATGACTTGATCGTGGTGATTCCCTGCAGGTTGTTGTTCAGGATGGCGTTCAGCTCGGCGACCTCCTTGCGCACCTCGGTGTAGCGAACCCCGATCCTCCTCTGGTAGAGGAACGATCCCCCGACGATGATCGGTACTGGCAGTATCGCGAGAATTGCGACCTCGGGGGCGAGGGAGAACATGATCCCGCTGACTACTATCACCGTGGTCCCGACCTGCAGGAGGTCGTTGGCCCCGTGGTCGAGGAACCGCTCGAGCTGGTTCACGTCGTCGTTCATGATGGCCATGAGCCCGCCGGTGCTCTGCTCGGAGAACCACTGCATCTCAAGGTCCTGGATGTGCCTGTAGGCATCCATCCTGAGCTCGTGCTGCGCCGTCTGGGCGAGGTTTCTCCAAAGAACCCCGTAGAAGTACTGGAAGAGCGACTCGAGGACCCAGATGGCCACTGTTATCCCAGCCAGGACCTGAAGCTGCACCCAAGGGTCGGTGTAACCGTATTCGGCCAGGAAGGACTCCTCCTGTTGGTGGACCACGTCGATGGCCATCCCGATCAGGACGGGTGGTGCGAGGTCCCATATCTTGTTCAGGATCGAGCATATCGATGCTAGGATGATCGTCCCCCTATGATCACTCATCTGAGTCATGAGTCGGGCCAGCGGGTGACGTGCCTCGGACATGGTCTCCGCTAGAACTGGATGGCTTCAATCCTGCCCCATGGGCTACCTCGAAAGGAAGCATCATCTTTGCACATTAGAGAAATAAACCCCAAGCGCCCTCAGAGGGACATGGGGCCTCTAGCAGCATTCCTGATGATTGCCGACTTCACGTTGGCAGTTGTTTTCGTAGCCCTGTTCCACTGGTTGCATCGCACAGGCAAGATCCCCCTCTCCTACCTCTATGCATTCTGGATCGGAACACTGATCGGGTCGACTTGGGAGTTCACATTCCTATTCCTCGGGCCGGAGTTCCTCCATGGAGCTGTGGAATGGCCATGGGGTCTAGATGGATGGCCGCGCAAGGTCTCCCATTCCATCTGGGATGGGGCCATCTTCATGTTCGGGGTCTACCTTTGCCATCGCTGGCTGGGCGGGGACCTGTTCCAGGGGTTCGATCGCAAGGAGCTCGGCATCATGTCCGGATGGGGAATCTTCCAGGAGCTGTTGGTGGAGTACCTGTTCAACGGCAGGGTCTGGATCTACGAGCCACTATCTTGGAACCCTGTGATCATACCCACGATACCCGGCTCCGCGCCGATGTCCCCGGGCTACACGTTGATTCCACAAGCAGTATGGGTGGTGGCTCCAGTGGTGTTCTACATCTGCTTCCTGTGGCTAGTGGAGCGATTCCCGGAACAGAAGACTAGTTCATAATTAGGAACAGAGGCTACCGATGGCAACATAAGCGGAATTGGCTCTCCAGCCCCATGAAGCCATACCTCGAGCACCTGAACATCACCTCCACTGACGTCGACGAGACCATTCGATTCCTCCTGACCGCGATGCCTGAGTTCAGCATCAGAGGAGACGGGGGCGGGGAGAAGGCGCAGCGCTGGGTCCACGTCGGTACCGAGGATTCCTACCTATGCGTGGAAGATCGAGGAGCCACGGAGAGGGGGCCACACAGGCCGTATGTCCATCCCGGGATGAATCACATGGGCTTCGTCGTCACCGACGCCTCGGAACTGGCCGAACGACTGCTGGAGGCTGGGTACGAGCAGGGTGCCACCTACGTCGACCACCCACACAGGCACCGATACTACTTCTTCGACCATGATGGTAACGAGTACGAGTTCGTCCAGTACCTCAGCGAAGACCCCGGTGAGAGGAACGAGTACGAATCATAGGAAATGCTGCTACCATTGCCCTTGGACGTCGCTCCACATCAGCAATGCGAGTGCGTCCAGTCCGGTCTGCATGCCGGACTCGAGGCCCGATCTCCCTCCGGACAGTTGGTATAGCACGTCCATCCTGTCCGTGGGAGCGTGCTTCGGAGACTGCTCGCACGTGTCGCCAGTCTCCTGGATGAACTCGTGCATCCCCCTGAACCAGGTCGCTGGCCACCCGTGCATGATGAAGTTGTAGTGGTCTGAGTTGCCCTTCGTGTCGTCGATCACCTGGACCCAATCCATCGGGTATGACAGGTCGTTGTACAGGACCGAACTCAGCCTGAACTGCAGGTCGGAGGCGTTCTCCACCATGCCGTCGGTGACGTTGAGCCCCCTGTCCGTGTAGTAGGACCAGTCGTCCACGGGCGAGGTGAACAGGTACAGGTGGTAGTAGTCCTCGTCGCAGCCGCTGAGCTGGCTGGCGGCCTGGGTCTCTACGGGCCAGTTGAGTCCGTACATGTCTAGGTTGACGTAGGTGGCGATCTCCACGCCCTCTGGCAGGTTCTCGACGAAGTGAAGGCTGCCCATCCCGCCACCCTCTGCGGACCCGCTGCCCTGCCACTCCTCGTAGTCCCAAGCGGCGAACTTCCAGGTGTGCTCGGGCGTCTCGCCCCACTCTGCCATCAGGCGGGCGAGCTCCAGGAGAGATGCGACTCCCGTGGCGTCGTCGTAGGCTCCCTCGGACGTGCATCCGGGGTACTCGATGCCGATGACGACCTGCTGAGAGTAGCATATCGCGTCGTAGTGGCCGCCGACCACTACCCACGAGTCTGGGTCGAGCCCCTCATAGGTCGCCACGTAGTTCCTGCAGTAGCCGCACTCGGCGGTGGAGAACTCCTGTACCTCCACATCGTAACCGAGGTCGGTCATCCTAAGCTCGATGAAGTCGCCCGCGTTGGCGTGGGCTACGGTGTCGATCTTGCGGTAGCCGAAGTCGGCAAGCGCCTCTATGTCATCCACTACCGAAGATGGATTCGGCAATGAAGGAGGGGGTATCTGCTCGATCTCGGGATCGTCATCGCCCCCTGGAACGGAAACACCATCTCCGGAGAAGGCCCAGAATGAAGTTGCCATGACCATCATCGCCACGACGGAGATTCCGGAGACGACTCCGAGGAAGTTTTCCGTCAACTGGTCCTTGAGAGGCATTGATCACGGATATGGGGGCCAATAATTACTTTTATCGAATCAGAAATGCCCTATTCGGTGACTGCATGCTCCTTGAGTAGTTCCAAGGAGACGACCTGCAGAGTCTCCTCATGAGTGGATGAGATCACCACCGGGCAGGCAACTCCCTCATCAGCAGCGTCTTGCCATGTCTGCGCGCAAACGCACCACCTGTCTCCGGGTGACAGGCCGGGGAATCCGTGCTCGGGCATCGGGGTTATCAGGTCATTTCCCTGGGAGCGAGCGAACTCCAGGAACTCCTGGGTCACCATGCAGCACACCGTATGCAAACCGCGGTCATTGCGGTCGGTATTGCAGCAGCCATCCCTATACCAACCAGTGAGCGGTTTGACCGAGCATGCATCCAATTCACCCCCAAGAACGTTGAATGACGGCAGCATTGGCGCCAACTAGTGAATTCGGTAGATTAACTCATTGATGTATCAGCTGATCACACCCAACTAGCAAGATGGGAGTCACGGAACCTATTCCCCTAGGGATGACCACAGCGACCACATCCCCAATGCCGCAGCAGCGAACCAAGCGACCTCCAGGATGAAGAATGCCCATTCGTCGATCAGGTAGGCGCGTATGGCGAGCAGTCCGGAGCCCAGTGCCATCAGCCCCAGGTAGGGGGCAGCCTTGCTGTGCAGGATGTCACGGGTCTCCATTAAGAACGCACTCAGGATGAGTACCATCCCCATGTAAGCGACCGCCTCGCTATGGGCGAAGTCTAGCAATGCCCCTAACACGTTTGTCACCGCCCCTCGAAGGCGCCGGGGAGGAAAGTCCAGCGGATGTCGCCCTCGCCAACATCGGCATAGTGCGCTTGTATCCTAGGATCCGTGGATACCTTGCCGTGGTACTCGATGAGACCGGGGTAGCCCGATAACACGGAGGCATCGATGCCATCGTAGTTCCCAGAGAAGAGCCCGAACAGGCCGGCGAACAGCTTCAGGTCGGCTATGCTCATGTCATCAGTCCCCGCTGCCCAGCCGGTCTCCGACTCGGCCACCTTACTCTCGAGCAGCAGGAGGTTCATGGACCCCTTACCACTGGGTCCGAACACCTCCTTCCTCTGCCTGATCCTCTCGTCCACGTCCGAGATCCCGAAGGTCGAGTCCAGGGCCTTGGACAATGGCTCCATGCCATCGATGAACTCGTCCGCCTTGGCAGATTGGTATTGGTCCTCGGGGACAAGGCCCGCCAGGCGTCCGGCGTACCGCAGTATGGCGGATGACTCCGCTATGGTCCCATCTGGGGTCTGCAGGACCGGGACCATGCCCCATGGCAACTGCCCGTCCTCCTTCATGGCCTGGAAGCTCGCGCCGTCGATGGATACGTCCTCCCAATCAGCTCCCGCGAGCGAGAGGGCGATGCGAATCGCCTCCGCCCTGCCGGGGGACGGGAAGTAGACCAATCGAAGCATGCCCGCTCCTCTGAGTCATTCTACTTGAATGGAGTCTCTTGGCACACTAGCGGTTATGCGTGGTAGAGATGGAGCGGCTCTTGTACTCTGAATAGTTGCCCGGCCAGACCACGATGCTTCCATCCCCCTGCAGGTCCCAGATGGTATCGCAAACCTTGTCCAGGAAGTACCGGTCGTGGCTGACTGTGATTATCCCGCCGTCGAACTCACCCAGTGCCGTCTCCAAAGCCTCCTTTGCATCCGTGTCGAGGTGGTTCGTCGGCTCGTCTAGGAGGAGCATGTTGTTCTCCTCCAGCAGGAGGCGGAGCAGGGCAATCCTGGCCCTCTCTCCGCCACTGAGCTTGCTGAGTGGCGTGGTCACCATCTCCTTGGTGAACTGGAACTGCCCGAGCAGAGCCCGGAGGTCGCCGTAGTCCATCCTCGGCTTGAGCCTGCGGACCACCTCGGTGGGCGTTAGGTCGAAGTTGAGGGTCCTGTGGTCCTGGTGGAAGTAGCCGATTTGCACCCCCGGGCTGATCTCGAGCTCGCCGGAGTCTAGTCCCAGATCCCCAGTTATGAGGCGGAGCAGCGTCGTCTTTCCGACGCCGTTCGGGCCTATGACACCAATCTTCTGGCCCCTCCTAACGCTCACCCCGACATCCTCCAGTATCGGCCTAGTCAGTGATTCGAATGACAGGTTGGCGTCCCGGAACTCCAGGACGTCCAGGCTGCTCTTCTCGGCGGACTGAAGGTTGAACTTCAGGCTCTGTCGCTTCCTCGGCTTGATCGACTTGAGCCACTTCAGCTCCCTCTGGGCGCGAGTGATCATGAAGTGCTTCTGGGAAACCGACTTGTCGAATTTGTTCGACCTCTTCATCGACTGCATGGCGCCCTGCAGCCTCTTGATCTCCTTCTGCGTCTTCTCTATCCTGTCATTCAGGGTCTGGAGGAATATCTCCTTCTGCTTGAGGTATGATGTGTAGTTTCCCGGATATCCCTTGGTGTGGGCGTCCTGTATCTCCACAATGTTGTTGCAGACCTTGTCTAGGAAGTATCGGTCGTGGCTAACGATCATCAATGCCCCCTCGAACCCGTTGAGGAACCTCTCCAGCCACTCCAGGGTGTTGAAGTCCAGGTGGTTCGTGGGCTCGTCGAGGAAGAAGACGTCGATCTGGTCCAGCCCTACTAGCTGCCTGGCTAGGGCGACCTTTGCCCTCTCTCCCCCGGAGAGGGAGTTCAGGGGGACCTCCATGGAGCTCTGATCGAGGTTCAGGGCCTTCAGTATCTCAGTCGCGTGACCGGCTACGTCGCTCCCTCCGGAGCGGGCCATTAGGCTCTGCAGCTCCTGGTACCTATCCATGGTGGGCTGCCAGTCCCCGTCGTAGAAGGAGGGTTCCTCCATCCTCCGCTCGATCTCGGATATCTCGTCCTCCAGCTCGAGGAACTGCCTCCCCCTGCGATTGAGTTCCTGTCCTAGGGTCGCGTCGTCGTCTATGTCACGGACCTGAGTAAGGAAGGCGAGCCTCAGGGCAGGTGCGAAATTGATGTCGCCTACGTCCTGGTCCTGGTTGCTGATGGTACGTAGCAAGGTGGTCTTGCCCGAGCCATTGTGACCGATGACGCCAATTCGATCGCCCTCGTCGATTCTGAGGTTGACCCCCTCGAGCACAGTGAGTGGCCCGAAGGCCCGGTGTACCTCTTCGAGTCGGATTAGCTCCCTTGCCACAGCCTTCGCGAGAGACCCTCCTACAAGTAACCGATTACTCTATGAAGGCAGGAGATGATTAGAATGTGAACTGATCACAGACATCTAACGGTCGAATAGTCGCTGATTATGACCGGGGTTTGGCCTTCTTCGGGGGCCCTCTCCTTCCCCCGCGCTTGTCCTTGTACTTGACTGGGGAGTTGCCATTGTTCTTGCCCTTGTGCTTGCCCTTGCGACGACCGTTTCGGTGGCCGTTTCGGTGGCCGTTACTGTTGCCGCCCTGGTTGGAGGACCTGAACTGCTTGCTCTTCCTTGACCTTCGGGCCCTCTTGTTGTTCTTCGGGCCCCTGGAATTGCTGCCGCCCCTGAATTTCACAGGGGGTGCCATGACGAACTCCCTCTCCTCAAGGATATCGACGTCGGGCTCGGTGAACCTGCACTTGATTCCAACATCTTGCTGGATCCTCTTGTACTTCCTGTTCTGGGACCTCTGGACAAGGGAGACCACGGTGCCAGTCGAACCAGCCCTCGCCGTTCTTCCGCTTCGGTGCTTGTACGCCTTGCCGTCATCCGGTGGGTCGAAGTGGATGACGCAGTTGACGTCTGTAACGTCGATTCCACGTGAAGCGACGTCCGTAGCTATCAGAACCCGGGAACGTCCGGCGCTGAACTTCTGCATCGACCTGTCTCTCTGCTTCTGGTTCATCCCCCCATGTAGAGTGGTGAATGAAGTCCCTATCTCGCTCATCTCGTCCCCTAAGCGATTAACTCCAGCCCTAGTTCGGCAGAAGATGATGCTGCGTCCGCACTTCTCGGTGATGTAGGCCGAGAGATCGGCCTTCCCCCTGGAGTTGATCTTCCAGAATAGGTGCTGCATGCTGTCCATGCTAACCTCCTCTGGACCTATCCCTATCCTAGCTGGTTCAGTCTGGTATGACGAGACTATCTCGGCGACATCGTCGTCCAGAGTGGCGCTGAAGAGTATCGTCTGCCTGTCTGTGCTGCACTTGTCTAGTATCGAGCAGACTGGTTCCATGAATCCCATGTCGGCCATCCTGTCGGCCTCGTCTAGGACCACAATGCCGACGTCATCCAGACGGAGAGCGTTCCTGTCAAGGAGGTCGATCAAGCGCCCTGGGCAAGCCACGAGGATCTCGACTCCCTGTTTCAGACTCCTGAGTTGCCCCTTGTATGGAGTCCCGCCATAAACCGAGAGTACACCTAGACCGGATGTCCTGGCCAGAGGCTGCAGGACCTTACGGATCTGCTCCGCCAGCTCCCGGGTTGGAGTCAGTATCAATGAGGTCGGCCTCTTCGACTTGGCCTCCTTGGTCCGCGAGATCAATGGAAGCCCGAAGGCCAGCGTCTTCCCCGATCCTGTCGGGGCCCTACAGCAAACGTCCCTTCCGAGCATCGCATCTGGAATCGCCTCCCGTTGAACCTCGAAGGGCTCCACTATGCCCTCTTCCCGCAAAACGTCGACCAATGCTGGCTCGACCCCTAAATCTGAAAATCGAACCAATCTGCTCCTCTAATCGGCCGCGCCCTCCGCGCCCTATTTAGTATGGAGAGTAAGAAATGGGCGACTTGGGGGTGCAGTAACTGAATTTGGGACGAGCCGAGGGGCTTCGTATCACAGTGACTTCCGCTTAAGTTCGGAGAAAAGCTTGGGCGGGATCTCGCTCTCAACCCTCATCCTCCGTCCATTGGGGTGCTCGAATCCCAGTGAAGAGGCATGCAAGCAGAGTCGGTTCACGCTTGCCTTTCCACGGCCGTAACGGGTGTCGCCTGAAACCGGGCATCCCATGTCGCTCATATGGAGCCTGATCTGGGCCCTCCTTCCTGTGTCGATCTTGATCCTAATCAACGTGTGAATCGGTCCGGTCTGCTCGATGCTCCAGTTGGTTATTGCCTCCTTGCCCCCTCTCTCGCCCTCCTGGATCAGGCGGACTCGTTTGTCCTTCGTCTCCTTGACCCGTGCCCTATGGACCCCGGACTCGGAGCTCGGCTTGCCGAACACGACGGCATGGTATATCCTCTCGATCGTGCGGTCCTTGAACTGCCTCTGTAGCATGTCCTTGGAATCCATAGACTTTGCCAGAATCAGGCAGCCCGAGGTCTCCCTGTCGAGCCGGTGAACGAGATGGACACGGGTCGAGTGGTTCTTGGAGGCCCAGAGTAGAGCCCGATCGAACATGGTGTCGGCCTCCCCCCTGGGGGTGGCGACTGAGAGTAGACCGGCGGGTTTGTTGACGACCAGTATTTCGGAGTCGTCGTACAAGACCTCTGGGTCGGGGATGCCATCATCCTTCCTTGTCGGGCCATCGCCCTCCGAACGGGAAAGTGTCTCTACGATGGATCCCTTGTGTACAATCTCCTTGGCACGCGATGCCTTGTTACCATCTACGAGGACCCGTCCGTGATCGATCATCCTCCGTAGCGAGTTCTTCTTGGCGGTTGGATGCAGGGTGGAGAGGATATCGATCAGATGCCCCTTCTCATCCGATTCTATCCTGGGGTTCGCCATGAGCCGGGCATAGGGAGTGGCCCATCAAGTTTGACGGAGGGCCTGGACACTTCCACCCATCTGTGAAATAGTCGTGCGATTTGGGGCAGACCCATGAAGTGGTCCGAGGGCATGATGGGAGACCAGAGTGGGAAAGTCGCCATAGTTACAGGCTCCAACACGGGCATAGGATTCCACATGGCAAGGGCTCTGGCTTCCAGGGGTGCAATGGTGATCATGGCATGCAGGAATCAAGAGAAGGCCGGGGTCGCGATGCGCAGGATACTCGGAGAGTTCCCCGGTTCAGAGGTTTCGACTTCCGTCCTTGACCTAGCGGACCTATCCAGCGTGCGATCATTCTCGGAGAGTTTCGCTTCGGGGTCGACTCAATTAGACATCCTGATCAACAACGCTGGAGTGATGATCCCCCCCAAGTCATTCACCAAGGACGGTTTCGAACTGCAGTTCGGAACCAATCACCTAGGACACTTCGCACTCACTGGTCACCTATTGCCTATCTTGGAGAAGACAGACGGAAGCAGGGTGGTGACCGTCTCGAGCATCGCACACAACCCAGGCGTGATAGACTTCGACGACCTGAACGGAGAGAGGAAGAGGTACAACAAGTGGGGCTTCTACTCGCAGAGCAAGATTGCGAACCTGACATTCTCTCTCGAGTTGGCCAGGAGGCTAGAGAGGAGCGGTTCTGGAGTATCGGCGATAGCCAGCCATCCGGGATACTCTGCGACTGACCTGCAGAGGCACTCGCTGTTCTGGCGATTCCTGAATCTTTTCGTGGCAATCCCGGCCAAGAGGGGTGCCGAGGCGACGCTCTACGCTGCAACCGAGGAGGGCGCCCTGGAGTACCCGTACTGGGGGCCGACGGGTGTTATCGAGATGAGGGGTCGAACCGGGAGGGCCAAGATCAACCGCAAGGCGAGTGATGAGGCCGTTGCTAGGAGGCTCTGGGAAGTGAGCGAGGACCTGACTGGGGTCAGTTTCCTGAGCGAGGGGTGATCTCGTACTGGAGGAGATTGCTGCTACGGTGGCTGTTCTGATCATCACTCCGGGGTGGGCGATAGCGCTGCTGGCCATCGCGGCATACCTGTGGAAGAGGCTGTCCTCGATTAGGTCAAACTAGTCTTCCTTCCATCCCGCCTGCCACCTCGATCACTTGTCCCGTGATGTGTCCGGACACCTCGTCCGAGGAAAGTACGACAATGGCCCTGGCCACGTCCTCAGGTGTGGCCAGCTTCTTGAGAGCCATCGTCGACTTGGCCCTCTCGGCCACCTCCTCGTCCAACCCTCCTTCCTCCTTCTTCGGAGTGAGGGTCCATCCAGGCGCGACCGCGTTCACCCTCATGGAACCGAATCGTGAGACCTCGTTCTTCAGTGACAGGAGGAGTCCCGTGGTTATCGCTCCCTTGGCGGCAGCGTAGTCCGAGTGACCAGACTCCCCATAGACCCCTGCTGTTGAGCCAACAAGGACGAGGGAGCCGGAACCCCTTGTCGACGCATGGGAGAGGAATGAGCGGGAAGTGTTGGCCGTTACCCCCAGATTGGACATGATCGTGGAGTTCCACCTCTCTTCGTCGATCTCCCACATTGGCTTGGGCTCAGGGGGATATGATCCGGAATTGGCCACGCAGACATCTATCCCCCCCATCTGCGAGACGATCTCTGCCACCATCTCGTCGGCTTGGGAGGGCACCCTAAGGTCGGCATGGACTGCGATTCCACCGATCTCCGCGGCCAGTGACTCGGCCTCTTCGGACGAAGTGTGGAAATGAACTGCCACCTTGGCTCCATCCTCAGCGAACTTCCTGCATATTGCCTGGCCAATCCCTCCGGCGCCGCCTGTGACTAGCACGACCTTGCCCCCAAGTCCTGTTTCCATGTTCCTTGTGATTAGTCCGCCCTAATCGAATTATTGGCAGGGGCGACAGTTGAATACATCGACTCAGTCCGGGAAGTGAGTGGGATGGACAAGGTAAACCTCAGGGAAAAGCTCTCCAGCTTCTCGGAACAGTGGTCTCCCAAGGTGATAGCCGAGATGAACGACTACCAGTTCAAGCTCGTGAAGATCGAGGGGGAGTTCGTCTGGCACGAGCATGATGACACGGACGAGGCCTTCATCGTCATCGAGGGGAGCATGAGGATCGAGTTCGAGGACGGGTCAGTGGAACTCGACGAGGGCGAGATGTACGTTGTGCCGAAGGGAGTGCGTCACAAGCCCTGTGCCGATACTGAGTGCAAGGTGATGCTGGTGGAGCCGAAAGGGGTCGTGAACACCGGGGATGCGGATAGCGAGTTGACTGCACCCAACGACGAGTGGATCTAGTTGCCATAATCGGTCCAAGCCTGTGCCCAATGATCGAACATTCGGATCTCGAAGGTCTCGTCCGAGTTCGTCCTAATGGAAAATGTGTCCAATTGCGACAGCAGTCCCGGGACACTGGAGTCAGTCCATGCTAGGTCCCACCACGTCCCGTCCTCGGAGGAGATGTTTGTCTGGCCGTCGTTGAGCATTAGGCTCGCTACGGAAGAGCCTCCTGAGAAGACGTGCATCTCCACCTCAGACAAGGATACCTCGTGGGACATCTCCCCGGGGACCGTCCCGGTGACCGTGGTGGTATCGCCTGTGACCGACTGCTGGTCTGGGACTGGGATGAATGGGGCGGGAGCCCGTGGGAACTCAGGCAGTCCGCTCATGTCCAGGTATGAGTTGCCCTCGAGCATGGTAAGGTAGTAGTCGATGCTGAGTGCGTGGTCCCAGTCTTCAGTGGCGATGGACATGGAGAATGTCACATCCTCCTGGCTGAGACCCTCCGAGTATATCGTTAGGCCGACTATCCTCGGAGTCAGCCCATGTATCTCGAAGTAAATCTCATCCGGGCCGCTGGTTGCCCTGGCTATCTGGTATGACTCCATGGCGTCCCCGGTTATTGTCCAACTTAGGTCTGAGAACTGGGAGACGTCGTACCTGAATGGCGGCCACCTCCCATTGGGGTCCTCTGTCGCCAGCCTCGCTATCTCCAGGAAGGGGTCCTCGTAGTTCGGCTCCATGTCCCTCCCCTTCATCCAGTGATCCGAGGTCCTGGTGTAGGTGTCCGGACCGCCGTCCCAGATCTCGTAACCGACCACCCCTACCCCGCCGACCACGACCGAGTTGACTACTAGCCGGAGTTCCCTATCGTCGTCCTTCTCGACCTTCCACTGCATCTCCCCGCTGACTCCGGATTCGGTGAACCTGGATAGGGTGCTGACGCTGAGCCTGTCGTACTCCTCGGCCAGTTGCAGTGCGTCTATCTCCCCGACCTCATCCAGGATGGAGTTGAACGCGCTGCTGGTGAGGGGGAAGCATGTGCCCTCTGGGCAGGGCCTCTCGACCTCCAGACAGCCGGATAGCGTCGGGATGCAGAACAATATCGACAGCAGGACGGGTCTGAGCACGTCGATGGCTGAATGGGTGCCCAAATATGCGTTCCTCAATGGATTTTGGGCGTGAGTCGGTTTGCGTGGCCCCTATATGGAGGGCACGTGGAGCGATTGCCGAGGGAGGCCAACTATGAGCGGAGACATCCTCGTCGTCTACAAGAAGAACTTCGAGGAAGTCCACGACAGGTCACTTGAGGAAGTCAGGCGAGTGCTCGACGATCTCGTGGCAGAGAGGGGGCTGAACGTTGGCTACACCGCAAGGGAGACCGTCAGGCGGGCCGACTTCGTGGAGCCCGACCTGGTCATCGTGCTGGGTGGCGATGGGACTCTGACGTCGATAGCCCACTCGGTCGACGAGAACACCCCGGTAATGGGGGTGAACAGCCACCCGCGTGTCGAGGGCAACGGGGGTTCGTACGGATTCTTCATGGGCAGCGACCCAAGCACGTTCTCCGAGGACGTTAGGGCTGCCCTGGATGGGAAGGCGATAGTCAACGTCCTGCCTCGCCTTCAAGCCGAGATCGAGACCACGAGCGGGAACGTGATACGATGCGATCCCGCCCTAAATGACCTCCTCGTCGCCAACACTCACCAGTACCAGCCATCCAAGTACAGGCTCCAGAGAGGGGGGATTGACTCGATGCAGCACTCTTCCGGGTGCCTATTCTCAACCTTCGTGGGGCAGGGGGCCTGGTTCAGGCACGTCGCCAACATCGAGGGAGTCGATTTCCCGGCCAGCGAGATTGACGACCACTACCTGTACGTTGCCAGGGACCTCCCTCGTGCGGACAGGTCGGCAGATGGATCCTACTGGGAGTGGGTCAGAGAGCCTACCGTGATCACCAGTGACATGCACAGGGGTTACGTGGTCAGCGACGGGTGGGGCGAGACCCACTTCACCAGGGGAGCGACCCTGAAGATAGGCCTGAATGGACCGAGCCTGAGCCTGCTCACCTTCAGGGGGGCGATACTGGACGGCGTCTCCCAGTGGCTCTCCAAGGCCTAGAGGATCTGCTCTAGGAACAGCTTGGTCCTTTCGTGCTTCGGCTTCGAGAAGAACTCCTCGGGGGTGTTCTCCTCTATCAGATGCCCCTCGTCGAAGAGGATGCACCTGTCAGCGACCTCCTTGGCGAAACCCATCTCGTGAGTGACCACTATCATCGTGATGTCTCGCTTCGCCAGGTCTATCATGACCTCGAGGACCTCCTTGATCATCTCTGGGTCGAGAGCCGAGGTCGGCTCGTCGAAGAGCATGATCTTCGGATCCATGGCTAGGGCCCTGGCAATGGCCACCCTCTGCTGCTGCCCACCTGAAAGGCCGCTTGGGTACTTGAATGCCTGCTCGGGGATTCCTACCCTCTCCAGCAGCTCCATGGCCCTCGCCTCGGCCTCCCTCTTTGGCATTCTCTTTACCTTCATTGGGGCTAGCGTGATGTTCTCCATTATGGTGAGGTGGGGGAAGAGGTTGAACTGCTGGAATACGAACCCGATCTCCGAGCGAACGTACTTCAGGTCGGATACCGTTGTGTCCTCATCGACGGTAATGCCATCGATCTTGATCGTCCCACCGCTGTGGGGCTGGAGTCGGTTGAGGGTCCTTATGAATGTGGACTTCCCGGACCCCGATGGCCCCAGGATGACTATTATCTCGCCTTTCCTGACCTTGATGTCCACTCCCTTCAGTGCCCAGAAGTCACCGAAGTTCACCCTAACTCGCTCTGTTTCAATTATGTTGTCATCGCTTTCTTCACTCATG